>DAOUJY010000001.1:0-19694 GCA_034421995.1 Dehalococcoidia bacterium
CGTTGGAGGGAGCCAGTTCCAGCCTGGCCTCGAGTTCGGCAGACGACGCCGGCAGCAGTTCGAACACCCCCAGTTCAACGGCGGCGCGGATGGCCTGCGTGCGCCAGACGCCCACCATGTCGCCCGACAACTCTTCCAGCGGGGTTCTGGCCGGTTCTCTCAGGACTACCACAGTATCGCCGTTCTCTCCGATGACGCTCAGGGAGCCGTCGTGGCCCGTCACCCTGGCTTGACCGTTGTAGAAGGGTTCCACGTTGCCGAAACGGGCCTCGTACAGCGGACGGCCCATGGTATCGACATGATGCCAGCCATCAACGTCCGCGGCGCGGGCATGGCCTTTGTGGAACACGTCCAGGTCCAGGAACCATTTCCCGTGCAGCAAATGGCCGTCCGGATCTATGTGGGTATGGCGGCCGGCCTCGTCCTGAACGACGGCGTAGCCGTCCCTGAAATCTCCGGCGTACCGGTATCGTTCGGCGTAGGCTGGGCGACCATCGGGTAGAATGTGAAAGTACTGACCGTTGCCGTCGCGCACGGGACACCGGCCCTCCTGGAAGTTGCCGCACCAGGAGTGGCGTTCCGGGTAGAGCGCCGCGCCGTCGGGACCGATGTGGCGCCAGCCGTCAGTGGCTTGAACCGCGGCGATGCCTTCGTAGAAGCCGAAGGTGCGTACGTACCGGAACTCGTAGGCCGGCTGTCCGTCGGGCGTGACGTGGTAGGCTCCGGACGAGTCCAGTACCGGAGCCAGGCCGGGTGCATGGAATTTCAGCACCTCGTGAAATCTTGCCCGGTACAGGGGCCGTCCGTCACTCGTCCGGACGTGATGGGTCCCGTCGGGGGCCAGCCGGCTGGACCTCCAGTCGTCGTTCCAGCTGGAGAAGTGGTTATATGGGCTGGAGCCGTCGTACTGCACCGCTTCGGTCACCTGTGGAACTCGCAGGGAAGCTGCTCCAGCACGCAATCGGTGCAAATAATCTTGCACCGGCTCGGGTTCTTCCGTGGTGGCAACGTCGCCTCCAACGGCCCGCGCGAATGCCCAGATGGCCCGTCTTCGGTGAACCCAATCGCCGCTCCAGGGGCCTTTCTCCAGCAGGGAGCGCATACTGCGGAATTCCAGGTACCACGTGGCGCGCGGCCGGTCCGACTGGTTGGCATCTGAGTAGTGCAGGACATGGACGTTGTGTATGACGATGTCGCCGGCGCGGGTGACCACCGGTTGGAACTGTTCTCGACAATCCCGCCACAGGGCCTGCACTGCCGGCGTGGTGAGCGGACCCAGCCGGTGGCTGCCGGGTAGGAAATGGACCGGGTTGTCGTCGTCGCCGTTCAGCGATATGCCCAAGCTGTGGACGGTGTCCCGGGTCGGGTCGAGGCCGATGTCCTGGTGTACTCCCACCTCCACTCCGATGGCAGGCGGCTTGACCAGCACGTCCTCCCAGGTGAGCACGGAATCGTCCGGTGGCAACAGCACGTCCACAATGTCGCGCACCTCGCTGCGGCCCAGCATTGACAGGAATTCTCGGTATTTCCCCAGCGGGTGCAGGAGCTTTACCGGAATCCCGTCTCGGGTTCTTATCAAGTCCTCGGAAGCGGCGTAATCCTCTATGGACCGCAGCGACAGCAGGGCCAGCCTGCCGGCGCTGTCAGCGTCCAGCACTCCCGGTAGGTGTACAAATCCGTTCCGGTCGAGTTCGTCCTTCCAGCTGGGTTCGGTCATGACATCTCCTGCGGCTGCTGGTCAGAAAAGCGGCCAATCGTAACGTTAGCCTACGCGCCAGCCGGCCGGCGCATATTGCAGCCCTGGCAAAGGCGACGGTCCATGTAGGTATTCCGCAATTGCTGGTACGGGAGACCTTCCCAGACCTCGCCGAGGCTCAGGTCGTTGAGGTTGCCGAAGTCCCCCAGCGTGCGGCGCAGCGAGTCGGGAGCGCAGCACGGGTTGAACCTGCCGTCGGCGGCCACCCACGCTTCCTGGCCCAGGAAGGGACACTCACCGCTGGGAGCGATGTCCTCGGTTGCATGCTCATCCAGGGGGAAGATGTTTTCCAGCAGGACCCGGCGCCCGTCAGGGAGGAGACAGCGCTCCGCAACGTCCGTGGCCAAAGCCACGGCGTCGTTCCAGCGGGCTATGGCCTCGCGACCTCGCCGCATCGATTGATTGTTCATCTCGGCGGTGTGCACCCACAGGTGATGTCCTTTCACGCGGTCCACGTCCAACTCAGCTGCCAATTCGACCACGGCGGGCAGCTCGGCATAGTTGACTTCCATGAACGTGAACTGGAAGGTCACCCGGCAACGGTTGCCGCCGGCGGCGGCGTGGGCGTCCCTGACGTTGATGAAGGTCCTGACGTTTTCGAGGACCCGCTCCCAATTGGAGCCCAGCATGACCTGCTCCTGGGTTTCTTTCGTCGCGCCGTTCCACGACACCTTGACGTCGGAACCAACCGGCACGATGCGCTCTGCCCAGGCGTGAGCACCCCGTCCGGGAAACGTCCCGTTGGTGGTCAGGTTCAGCTTGACCCCGTACTCGGAACACAGGTCGATGATCTCGTCCATGTGGCGGTAGAGGAGCGGTTCCCCCATGGTCGACGGGATGATCTCTTGCAACCCGTTGCTTGCCGCGTCTGCCAAAACCCGCCGGATCAGACCGATGTCCATGCGGCGCTTGGGCAACCCTGCTATGCGGCGGTCGCGCTGGGTGCTGCTGTAGGGCGAATGGTCCTCGCACATGATGCAGCGCAGGTTGCAGTCGTCGGGGTTGGTGTCGAAGGTGATGCGCCACGGCCCATTGAAGGCCGTACTATGGGCGGCTGGCATGTCGAACCCGGTTGTTGGACGCTGAGGAGTCATGTGGTTTCTCGCCTGTCCAGGAGATTGGCGTAGATTCGCTCGATCTCCCGCGCGTGCTCGGCCATGTCCGGCACGTTGCCATCGTCGGATTGCAGGTAGCCCCGGCGTCCCAGTTGCTGCGCCCACTGGGGCGCGTCCACCAGCCGCTGCATCTGAACGGCGAGGGACCCCGGGTCCCGGTGCTTGAACAGGAGCCCGTTCTCGTCATGGCCCACGTACTCGGCCATGCCGCCGTAGTCGGCGGTGATTACCGGCACGCCGGCCTGCAGTGCCTCGTGGATGACCAATGGCGAGTTCTCGGCCCAGATTGAGGGAACCACGATGGCGTCGCAGCGGTCGAACACGTCGGACACGATGTCCTGGTTGCGGTACTCGCTCAACCATTCCACGCGGTCGCCGGCGTCGCCGCCCAGCGCCTCGGCCATCCGCTTCAGCCCAGCCGTTTCGACGCCCCGGTCCCTCCCCCAGATGCGCAGCCTGGGCCGGCCGGTCAGTTGACCGAAGGCTTCGATGAGATGGTTCACTCCCTTGGCCGGGATGTGGGTGCCGATGTAGCCGAAGGTGAAGGCCTCGTCTTGTTGCCTGTCTCTACCCGCCATCCGGTCCCGGTGGAAGCCGTAGTCGAGGTAGATGAGCTTGTCCTCGGGGAGGCCGAAATCGTCGCGGAACCGTCCCAGCAGGTAGCGGGCTGGCGCGAGAAACAGGTCCACCGCGTCGCACACCCGCCTGACGTGAGCCATGCGCCGGTTCACCCAGCCGGTCCAGTAGGCTGCGTCGCGTTCGAACGCTTCCTCATCATTGCCGAAGTAGCGGCGGTAGCAGCGCACGGCGCACTTCCGGTCGTCCTGTCCGTCGCAGACCGGCCAGGGCTCTTGGTCGGCGTCCCCATACATCTGGATGAACTGGCCCCGTGGGCACATCAGCCAGTAATCGTGCAGGGTGAAGACCACGGGAATGTTTCGTTCCTTCGCCGGAAAGACCAGGGAGGTCGAAAGATGGTTCAGGTGGCCGATGTGCACCACGTTGGGCTGGATCTCGTCAAGGAGGTGGGCGAAGGCGGCATCGACGGCCCGGTGGCTGTAGCCGTCGCGGGCGCGAGCCATGTTGATCACGTGCAGCGAGACCCGCGGGTCAACGGGGTCCGTCTCCCGCTGCATGGCGTACTCGGGCAGGAAGGCGTTCTCCTGGCGGGTGAAGACGTGGACCTCGTTTCGTTCCGCCAGCGCTTGGCACAGCCCCTGGGTGTACACCTCGGAGCCGGCGTTGTAGCGCATGGGGTAGCCGTGAATTACCTGTAGTATTTTCATGATGTCCAGCATCGTTGCCGTTTGGTTGGCGCGCCAGCGGCGCGCCCGACAGCATAGCGTAAAACTGGCCCACTGTGGGGGATATGTGGATCCCAAGAAAATTACGAAACTCTGGGCTGTACTGAGCCTTAGCAGAAAATAACCAACAGGGTGACGAATTTCGTTTCCCAGTGCAGTGGGGTGCCTGCACTTGGTGGCGGTTGGCCTGCCGCCACACCCTGACGCACTTGTTCATCACGTCAGGATGGTTTTTGATGGTGCGGTCGGGCAACTCTGGTTTCCCGATTGCGTGCTGCAATGGCGATGTTCAGACATGGTAGTCTCTGGAGATTCTAAAAATCTGGGACTGTCAGTGGTCACGTTGGTACATCGAAAACGAGCACGGTTACTGTGATTTCCCTGTTTACATCGTCGCGATGTCCGAATACATAGCGAAATTCCGTTTCCAGCACTGTTTCTTGCTTCACCTTGAAGTTAGGGTGTTCTATGGCGGTTTCGTCGACCCCTTTGAGGACCGTAGACATCGACCTGTCGCGATTGAAGACCAGCAGTGCTGTCTTGGTGTCACGCCAAGTTGTATAGCTGAGTAGCTGGTCCAAAGCTTTCGTTAGCCCTGTTGGTCCTGTCCAGAACTTGCACTCGGCGACAAAGATGTTTTTCCCCTCTGCCTTGATGAGAATGTCCGTCTTCCCCTCGTAGTTAAAGGTCTCACCAGTGGCTTGCCCCTCGTAGTGACCATTCAACTGCACAAGGAAATGGGTTCGTAGGTCTTCCTCGCCCATGCCTTTGAACGCTCGCGGACTTTGCTCCATTACTACGACCATGTTCGTGAGGACGGACAAGATGTGCTCGTAATCGTCCATCCCCAAGGCCGGTTCTGGACTGAACGGCTCTGACGAGGCCGCAGGTCTGCGCGGATTAATACGTCTCTTGACCTCGGGTGTTATAACCCGAATCCACCGAAGGGATACTGCAGCAGTGGTCAGATGAGGGATTGGGGGTCAGGGAACGTGCTGGCGGTGGCCTGATGTCGGTAGATGGACAATGCGGAGTGTAGCGGCCACGCCAGAGGGATTTTGACGGCCTGTGGTAGGGGGCTGGGCGCGATTTTCGACCCCAGACCGCCAGCGGCGACCGTCAGGGGCCCAGCCTGGGCGCTGACCGGCCTGGCGTTGGGTGTGGTAGACAGGTGAAAGTCCGAGGGCGGCGTCAGGAAGGGAGTGGCAGAGCGCGCAATCGGGCCAGGGCGGAGCTGAACTGGTTTTGCCAGGGCCAGCTGTGGGGTAAATGCAAGGTGAGACTGCGTGCTTTTCGGGTGATGCGTCCGGCCAAGGCGAAGAAGCGTCGGCGCAGGGTCTTGGTGGTTGCCACCGGCTCGCCCAGCCCGAGGCGCGTGGTCCAGCGAGCCAGATTGTGGGCGATGACCTGCACCGCCAGCCAGGCGGCGTTGGCGGGAAAGCGGCCCGAGGGCAGGTGGTTGAGCCCCACGCCATACTTGAGATCGCGGATGGCGTTCTCGATCTCGGCGTGGCGACGGTGGTCAGCTTCGAGATCCAATGTGTCGCCGTCTCGGTCAGTGATGAAGGCGTGATAGCTGTATTTGGCAAGCAGGGCCAACTGGGAGTGGGGCGTGGGTTTCACCCGCCGGACGATGAGCCGCACCGGCACAGCGTCGGGCTCGCCCGCGAAGGGGACATGGGTGGTCTCGGCCACGTCGGCGGCGCCCTCCATCCAATAGGGTATGGGCGTCCAGTCGTCCTCGGGAATGGCCTCGATGAGGTTGCGCAACTGGGTGTGCTGGCGGACGGTGATGGAGAAGTGGACCTTCGTCTTCCGGCAGGCGGCGACGATGTCGTGGTTGTAAAAGCCACTGTCGGCCCGCATGGTCAGCTGTCCGGTGGCCCCGGCGTAACGCACTCGGCTCACCGTCTCGCGCAGGAAATTGGCGGCGCCCCGAGCCGTGTTGGCTCGGCCCATGCGCAGTCGACACATCAGCACGTCGCCGGTTCCAGCAGCGACGGCGAGGAGCGGGTGATAGCCCCGCTGGCCGGCGTAGTTGTGGCGCTGTGCGCCTTCCTTGCACAGTCCGTAGGTCTCGCAGACGGTGGCGTCCAGGTCGATGGTCAACGGATCATCGCCCGGGCCGGCGCCAGCCGCCCAGGCTCTGGCCAGCACCGCCCGGCCCACCCGATCCAACTGACGCACGTGGCCCCAGCGGAAACTGCGCAGGAAGGTCCCCAGCGTGGACGGTGCCTTGACCGCGCAGCCCAGCACTTGCTCGGTACCCCCAGCCCGCAGCGCGTCGGCATCGTCAATGCAGTCCCCACCGGCCAGCGCCGACGCCACCAGCGTCAGCAGCTTGTCTCCCCCATTGGCCCGACCCGGCGCATCTCCCAGATCAACGTGGCGGTCCACCAACTCACCCAGTCCCAGGTGGTGGGCCAAGGTGATGGGCAAAAGCAGTCCAACATTGGCCACCAGGCGATGATCGTCGAAGGCAACGTGGATGCGGTCTGACTGCTCGCGTGGTAGCATCCGATGGGTGCTCCTCGTTTCAGGGTGGTTTTCTGTTTCAAAAACCATTATCTCCGAAGCCGGGAGCACTTTCTTATCCCTTTACCGCACCGACACCCTCATCCTTTCGGTGGATTGGGGATTAGGCGTCGGGGTCGTGGCCCAATATCTCGAACGCATACCGCGTGAACGCCGGCGTGTTTCCGCATTGTCTCGTCCGGCGGGAAAGGAAGCTGGCCTGTTTGCCGTCAAGCCACTTGGGGCTGATGCCGCACTTCAGCAGCAGTTGCTGGACATGTGAGTGGTTGTGGAGCTTCGGCACTGCGGTTCGGTTGGCGTCGTCATCGAGTTTGGCGGCGTGCATAGCGTAGGTCCGGCAACGGTGGGCGGTGTCGCCTCTGGCTTTCCACATGGCGTTCAGGAAGCCTCAGCGCCTTTTTAGGGGAAGAGAAGTGTCGGTACAGAGTACGCCAACGTCGCTGGATATGGTGTAACTCGACGACACTGGGATTTGCCTAACCCGCTTGGTTCCGACGTTTGCAATGTACTCGGGTACGCTGATGGTGGCCAGTTCGCGTGTGGAGAGAACGGCTAGGATCCGGTTCTTGGCACCGGCCCTGCACGGTTTGTTTTGCAGAACGGTGATTGAGGGAGTGCGCGATGTTCATGTAGTCACCCGTTACGCGCAATGGCTAATCGCGGGATGGGCGTACCTCGTGTTATTTTAAAGCCGCCCGGAACCGGCACTGACCGTTTGTACCTTCGCTATTCCTGAATGATGGGTCATAGACCAGCTGGCATGAGCACACCCAGACAATCCATAGACGATCTGCCGCTTCAGTGGGTGGTGACTGAAAGCGTGGCTGAGCAATTTGCTCGGAGCCACACTCCAACTGATATTTTGCGTGAGTTGGTCCAGAACGAATACGACGCAGGAGGCCGCGAGCTCGGTGTCCACTTCGGACGCGAAGAACTCGTTATCACCGGGAACGGTGATCCCATCGACGCAGCTGGATGGAAACGACTCGGGGTGATACTGGGAACTGGGCCGGTTCCCAACTCGGATACCTACATCGAGCCAAAGAAAAGCAGCATCGGGTCGAAGAACTTCGGCCTTCGGTCGTTGTTCACCGTCGGTGATGGGATTTGGGTGTACTCCGATGACAAATATTCGGTCCTCCATTGGCAACGAGGAAGTCTGTATCCGCCTGGCGAAGCGTTGGCGGCGCCCCGGCGTGGGGTTCGTATCGAAGTTCCGTACCGTCGCGAGAAGAGGGGATCTCTTGAGCCGTTTACTCCCGAGAAGCGGACTTCATGGGTACAGGAGACGAGTGCTTCGTTGACGGAAACGCTGATCAAGCTTGCTCATCCTGGGCGTTCTCGGAGTCTTCGGCGAGTCGTTCTTACTGACGATGATGGATTGCACATAGCATGGAAACAACGAGCCGAAGAGGTGCCTACATCAGCAAAGGGGGTTCGGCTGGTTCGCCGACAAGCTGTGCGAGAAAGCGGCAACCATCGGGAAAGGGTGGTAGAGCTGGAATACCAAGCAAAAGTTCGGATACCCGAAGCTCATCGGCAGCAGGACTTTCCCGAGTACTTCAGACACAACAGAAGTACGGTGTGGATCGGCGTGTCGCTCAGGCTCAACAGAGGCCGCCCCGATACGAGCTCGGAGGGGTTGGTGTATTACCCTCTTGGTGCCCCGCTGGCCCGGACCGGCAACCACGTGAGTCTTAATGCGCCTTTTGAGCTGGACAATAATCGTGCAAATATTGTGTCGCCTTCGTTGAGCTCATGGAACCAGTGGCTCATTGAGGAATCAGTTGATCTCACTTTGAGGCTTCTGACCGCGGACTGGTATGGGCGTTTCGGAGAGGGGGCGTACCTAGCCCTTCAGGCTGAGGAGCATGGGACTGGCAACCAGTTAATCGAGTCATACGCTGACGCGGTTGTTGATCGCCTGCAAAACGAAATGGTCTGGGCGACGCGCGGACGAAGCAGAGGAAGAGTAAAGTTCGCTTTCGCTGATGATCTGGCATTGCCCGACAGGCCTGAGTTTGATGCCTTCTTAGAACCAGATCAATACCTTGATGGGAAATTGTCGACGAACCCACGGTTAGTTGAACTTGCATTGGGTTGTGGTTCAGAGCGGTTCGGTCCAGCTTCGCTGGTCAGGCTTAGGTGCGCGGGTACTAATGTGGCAACCCTCCGTACTCGCCCACAAAGCCAAGGCCAAGGTAGCTGGAGCTTATCCGACTTTGAGCGTCAGATCCGTCAGATTGCTACGCAGGTCAAGTTTGCCCGCGCTCTCGAAAAGGTTCGGCTGACGTCCAGCCAAAGGTCGGACTTACTTGACTCTCCCACGACCTTAGCTGCTGACGGCAGCCTCCAAGCCCTTTCAGAGCCGCTGCAGGTCGTGCCTTCAGACGGTTGGGAGGCTTGTCCTGTCCCCTTGAGCCAGCGCCTTCATCCTGATCTCGCCGATTTCGGGGTTCTTGCCAGGCTAGCGAAGAAATTCAACATGAATGAATGGATTCGCTCGACTGCTGGGCGGGCAAAAGATGGCCAAGCGTCAATTGAGGAGAGGAAAGCGTTGATGAACGTCATACTTGCCCGAAGTGGCAGGTTTGATGCGCGGACACTGAGCGTACTTCGCAGTTCGCCCGTGTTGCTTGACCATGCTGGGCGATGGACCGAGCCAAGAAAGATCTCATTACGAGGCATTAGAGGGGCACAGGCTCTCGGACCCGTTCTCAGCTTTCCGGCTAGGTCATACGCTAGAGACACGGATCTGGCCCGTCGTCTGTCGTTTCGGAAAGAAATCGACGGTGAAGACCTCGTAAACCTTGCCGAATGGGTTCGCACGCACCCTGACAAGGCGTCTCAGTTCGAGGCCGCCTTGTTGAGGTTTCGTCACCTAATTAAGCGGCCTCAGTGGCGGCGTCTCAGGGAGATTGAATGCCTGCGTAGCTCGAACGGTGGTCTTGAAGCTCCGCGGGACTTGTATGTCAGGACCAATGACGTCCTGCAAGTGCTGGGTGATGGGGTGTCGTACGTAGAAGGAACGAATAGAACGCTATACGAGAGGATGGGATGCCTCGTATTTCCACTCTCTTCGGACATCGCGTCTGTTATTGAGCAAAACCGCGAGTCGGCTACCCGCACTGCAGAGTCCATTTATCCGAACCTTGTTGAGGCGCTGAGAAGGGAACGACTACCAGTCACCGCCTACGCCGACGAGGCTATTGTCTCGGCCCAATGGGGCTATTCTCCGCCGTCGGAAACACTGCTGAGATCCGCGGACCCTGATCTGTTCCTCAACGCCGTAGCCGTCGCAACGCCTCGTTCCAACCGAACAGCCGAAGCCTTAAGGTCTCTCGGATGCAGGACACGCCCTGTTCGAGAAGACTGGTTGAAGATAATCACATCAATCAGCCAACGAGTCGGGTCGGACGGAATTGTATCGAACTCTGACCGCTCCCGTCTGCTCAGAGCATACGCAGAACTTCGAAATGACGTTTCGGATCTTGCGGTACGAATCGGACGGCCCTTCGTTTTAGGAAGGGATGGGCACCTTCGGCATCCAGGGAATGTATACATTGACGACTTCCCTCAGCTGACAGAATTACTTGGTGAACGCGTTTCGTTCGCCGAGGACTCGACCCAGACAGTGCTGCCGTTTTACCTTGCGTGTGGCGTGAAAAAGCTCAGCGAGGCAGTCGTTTTCCATCGTCCGTCGGTCGGTGGTCCAAAGGACGGTCCAAACAGGCTCGGTGCAACAAAAACGCGAAGGCAGCTTGGTTCAGCTTCGTTCATATCGGCATTTTCAGCGTTGGTCAACCGGGAGATTGCAGACCGGCCAGGTCTTGCTGCGGGGCCTCTCATGGCGACCCAGTTTCCAAGGGTTGAGTATTTGATTTTCGTCGACTTTGTTTCACAAGAGTGCAAACTCGGCGACATCAGTGTTGAGCTCCAGCAGAGTCATTTCTTGGATGGTGCAACCTTGTACGTCGCTTGGACACAGAGGCGCAATGCCTTTCGGGATGCCGTGTCCTTGGCGCTGGCGGAAGCCGTAACCGGTTCGTCTGGCAGCGCTCAGTTGATCGCTCCATCTATCTACCGGCTGCTTGAATGCAACACGACCGAAGAGATCACCGAATACCTTGCACAACGAGGCATATCATGGCGAAGGGACGCGCCGTTGGAAATATGGGACGTAGAAGGTGAAACCGCTGGAGGCGGGGGTCATCAAGACCAAGATGGTGAATCTATGGCTGAACAGATTGGGGATTCTTTGACTACCGATCTTCTGAGACGAGCCAGCCAAACTAGGGGGGGTTCGCCCACCTCGTCTAGCCAAACTGGCACTACTCAATCGAGCCCGAGAAGCCGGACCCTTCCGCCCATCGATGAAGTGGTGACGCGCGAGATTGCCGTCTCAGGTACACACATATCCACTTCGGCAGTTGGTGCTGGTGGCGGTAGCGGTGGTGGTGGATGGTCATCCCGGGACCCGGAATGGGATCGCCGTATTGGTGAACGGGGCGAGGAGATTGTTTACCTACGTGAACTGGAGAGATTACGCGAAGCGGGATTAGGGCATCTGGAGTCTTCCGTGATTTGGGTAGCGCGCGACGACCCTACTGCAGACCACGACATTCGGTCCGTTACGGACGACGGGCGGCGTCCGCTTTGGATTGAGGTGAAGTCAACGTCTGGCTTGCACGGGAATTTTGATTGGCCTGAGTCCGAGGTTGCCAAGGCAATGACTGAGAGGGAAAGCTATGTCCTTTGTCGTGTCTATCAGGCTGATACCAGAAGCCCGCTAGTGAAGCGCTTTTGTGATCCTTTGTCCATGGTCGAGTCCGGCCAAATGAGGCTTGGACTGGGATCAGTACGTGCTCAAGTGGAATCAGCTAGAACTAGCCAAGAGATCAGCGGCTAGATGGGAAGTTGGGTTGTCAGCGCTGTTGGGCTTTCGGCAGGTTGTTGTGACAAACCTCGGCACAAAGCAAAACGTTACTGCTTTTCGGTAGGCCGTGTTTCGTTTTGGTTGAGGTAGACGCCCGCCGCCCGTTGGGACGCGGCTGCGTAGATTTCCTCCAGCTTGGCCGTCAGGTCTCGTTCGCCCTGCCAGAACGGGAATCGTCCCAATTGCTGGGGCAGGGCAGCGTGCATGTCTGGCACCGTCGCCGTGCCGAGATCCACGCTGGCCAACGCGGGCAACGGGTTGGCCCAGAACGCCTCCGGATCTACGGGCAACGGCTCGGGCGCCAGTGGTGGCCCTTCGATGGTCTGGGCCGACCGGTGGAACTCCTCGCCCAACAGGTCCTCGCGGTCCATGCCCCGCATACGGAAGATGAGGAACGGGTCGCGGTCGAACTCCTCGCCCAGCAGCAGGTACACGGCGGCAATATGCTTGCAGGGGTTGGACCAGTCCGGACACGAGCAGTCGGTTTCGAGGTCGTCGCCTCTTGCGGGGAACATCGACAGCCCGACGGCTTTGAAGGTGTCCTCGATGTTCTCTGGCATTCGGCCGGCCAGCAGGCTGGCGGCGATGACCGGCTGCTCGGCCAACGCCTGACGCAATCGCTCCCAGTCGGCTTGGCCTATCGTCCTGACGCTGACCTCGACGTTGTAGGGCCGCTTGCGGCTGCCCTGAACCTGAGCTTCCACGACGCCGTTCTGAACGTCAATCGAAAGGACCTGTCCCCGCCGGGCGTAGGAACGGCCACGGCTGAGCCGTGCGCCGATGCTGAACTGTTCGAGTGTTTCCATCCAGCGCTTGGCCCACCAGTTGGAGCCGAAGTCGCCCCGACGGGACGCGGCCCTGATGCCGCCCTTCACGTCGATGGGACGAGAGTATTCGTGGTCGTAGTAAGTCATTGAGAAAACCTTTCCTGTCGTTTTCGTAGATCGGGGCCGCGTGTTCAGTCTGCCGGCGTGGCGCTGAGGGCCAGCACTTCCCGCAGTTCGGTGTTCGAGAGTTCGGTGAGCCACCGTTCCGACGTGGCGCTCACCACCTGGTCGGCGGTCTGCTGCTTGGCCTCAATCATGAGGTCAATGCGGTCTTCGAGAGTGCCGGCGCAGATCATCTTGTGGACGTGCACGTCCCTGGTTTGACCCATGCGGAAGGCGCGGTCGGTGGCCTGGTTTTCCACGGCCGGGTTCCACCAGCGGTCGTAGTGGATGACGTGGTTGGCTCGCGGCAGGTTCAGGCCGGAGCCGCCGGCCTTCAGCGACAATACGAAGACCTGGGGGCCATGGGGGTCGTTCTGGAAGCGTTCCACCATCCGGTCTCGGTTCTTGCGGGAGACGCCGCCGTGGAGCATCGGCGTCTCGATGCCGTAGGTTTCCTGGACGTGTTGCTGGATGATGGCGCCCATCTCGGCGAACTGGCTGAAGACCAGCACGCGGTCGCCGACGGGAACGATTTCGTCCAGCAACTCTTCGAGGCGTGCCAACTTGCCGGAACGGCCGGCGATGGACGAATTGTCGCCCAGCAGTTGGCGCGGGTGATTGCACACTTGCTTCAGCTTCACTAACGTGTCGAGGATGGAACCGCGGCGCGCCATGCCCTCGGCGTCCTCCAGCCGTGTTTCGACGTCACGCAGCACGGCCTCGTAGAGGGTGACCTGCTCGCGGGTGAGGTTGCAGTATTGCTTGGTCTCATGCTTGTCGGGCAGGTCGTCGATGATGGTTGGGTCGGTCTTCAACCGACGCAGGATGAACGGGCCGGTGGCCTGCTGTAGCTTGGCGGCGGCTTCGTCGTCCCGGTTGGCCTGGATGGGGTTGAAGTACCGGCGCTTGAACTCCGCCTGGGAGCCCAGCAGGCCGGGGTTCAGGAACTGCATGATGGCCCACAGGTCGCCGACGTGGTTCTCGACGGGCGTGCCCGTGAGGGCAATGCGGTAGTCGGCGGGAAGCGAACGGGCCGCCTGCGCCTGTCGGGTGACGGGGTTCTTGATATTTTGAGCCTCATCGAGGGTGACGGACCGCCAATCGACGGAAGCCAGAAGCTCTCGGTCCCGCGTCATGGTGCCGTAGCTGGTGATGACGAGCTGGTGGTCGGCGGCCTGCTGGGCGAATTGTTCGCCGCGTTCGCGGCTCGGCCCGTGGTGCAGCATTACCGGCAGGCTGGGGGTGAACTTTTGCGCTTCCCGCTGCCAGTTGTTGATCACCGAGGTCGGGCAGACCAGCAGGTTGGGCTTTTCGTTGCCCTGCTGGTGGTCCCGCAAAATGGCGGCGAGCGTTTGGACCGTCTTGCCAAGTCCCATGTCGTCGGCCAGGCATGCGCCAAGGCCCCACCAGCGGAGAAAATCGAGCCACGAGTAACCCAGTTGCTGGTAGGGGCGCAGTTCCCCGTTGAACTCGGCGGGCGTGTCCAGCAGCGCGATTTTGCCCTTCTGCTGGAGGGATTCCAGCAACTCGTTGAGCCAGCCGGTGGTGGAAAGGGAAACGTTGTCGGCTTCCGCCTGCTGGTCGACGCCCAGTCCGATTCGGATGACTTCGCGGAGGGTGGCCTGGTTGCGGTCACGCCAGAAGTCGGCGGCGGCTCGGATTTCGTCGGCGTTGATTTCGACCCACTGGCCGCGGAAGCGGACCAGCGGCACCTTCAGGTCGGCCAGTTCGAACAGTTCCTCGGGTTCAATCATCTCGTCGCCCATGGCGACTTGGATGTTCAGGTCGATGAGGGACGCCATGGTCATGTTAGCGCCGCCCTGCATGGGTGGAGTGCGGACTTCGGCCCGAATGCTGGGACGGTTCTTTGTCCCTTGGCGGGTCCACCACGAGGGCAGCATGACGCCGAAGCCGGCCTGCTGGAGCGCGGCCGCCTGCTGGGTGAGGAATTGGTGCGCCTGTTCGGCGCCGAGCCTTGCGCCGGCCGGTTTTCGTTTGTTCAGGCTGTCGGCGATGGGCGGGCACACCGAGCCGGCCTGGGCCAGCGAGGTCAGCAGGAACTCAGCCGGGTTGAAGTCCGGTGACTGTCGCTCTTGGGCCGATTCGAGGGGCAGCAGGAGGCTGTGGTCGTCGTGAGGCTGGAGCAGGTAGCGCAGGTACCAGTCCTGTTCGCTGAGAGCGGCCGGTGGTTGGTCCGCGTCGGGTTCGGGCGGTTCTTCCAACCGTAGGCAAAGGCGGTAGGGGGAGTTGGCGGCCACGGCGATGGGCCGGTGCCATTCCGCAACCTGCCGGCGCAGTTGCTGGAGCTGGGCAGCGGTGGCGTGGACAGTGCCGCCCGACGATGTGAGTGCTTGTAGCCAGGCTTCGTGAACGGATTCGGACCGTGCAGAGCTTCCGGCGGCATCCTGGCGGATGATGTGGCTCACGATGCTGGCGATGAACTCTTTCAGGACGGCCTGCGGCGGGGTAGTGGGCGGTCGGTGGTCATCTGCTCCGGTCATGGCCCGAGCCGAGGCTGGCATGGTTTTGGCCAGCTCCGCCAGCCGGTGGGCGTCGTCGCCGAGGTAGAGCGGCGTCCACACCGCCTTGGTGTTTTGCCCGTTTTGCGCCGCGTTGGGGAGGAACTGTTGCCGCGCTGTCAGGGCGGCGGCGAACAGCATGACGTGTCGCCAGTAGGCCACGTCAGGGCTCAGCGCCATACCAGGCGCCAGGACACGGCCATTCTGGCAACGTTGCAGCAGTTTGATGGCCTGCCCGCTGCAAAGCCTGAGGGTTGGCACGCGCCAGGGCTTGATGCGGGGTTTAGCCCTCGACTTGAGTGCGTGGCCGGCCAATGGTTCGGACGGCATTGGGTTGTTCCCCCGACTGGGTAGCCAGATGACGGCTTCCACCTCGGTGCCGGCGGCGTCCTCGGGCGTAATGCCCACGGCTTCGACCAGGCGCGAGGCGCTGACGCACCTTGGGTGGTGGACTTCCGACAGCCGTTCAGTTGGTGGGGGTGGGTCGGAGTCCTCGCCCCACAGCGTCAGGCTGCCGTCCAGTTGGGCGGCGTGGATGATGATCATTGCGGTTTTCTCTCTGTGAGTTTTACTACGCGGGACGTACCGCTGGAAAGGGGTTGGCGCATCCAGGATGCGGCATATGGCCACTGGAGTAATGCCGACTCCGTTTGCCGCCGGGCATGGTGCTCTCTTTCCTGCTGGAGAGCCTTGCGCTGGCGCAACTCCGTAGGCACAATCGCCTCGGCAACCATGCGAGTTGGTATAGGGCGGCGGCTTCCGTCCAACGAGGGAGGGGCTTTATGAAGCAAGACGAGTACCTGGCGGATGAAAACGTTAACGGGTTCACCAGGTGGGCGAGGCAGCTGGTCACCGGGGACCTGGGGTTGACGCACCGGTGGACGAGCGGCAGAGGAACTGATTTCGAGTGCACCACCCTCTACGGCGCGTTGGAACAGTACCGCTGGCCCGACAACAGCAATGCCTTGGACTGGCGTGCGACGGCGCGACGCCTTCAGGAGTTCCGCGCCAATTTCGAGGACATCGGCGTCATCGACAGCAGTGAGAAGCAGGAAAAGTTCGTCGACAACGCTGAGGCCATCATCAGGTGGGGCGGGATCCCCATTTCCAGGGGGCTGGACGACTGGCGGAGAATGCCGCCGCAACAGTTGCAGGCTTTGGTTGAAGACATACAGGCGAAGTTGGATCCGGAAACGGCGGACACCGACAATCTCTCCGTTTTTCCCTACATGGCGTCAGGGTTCAGCAAGGTGTACTCCGTGTTGATTGACGGTTTCCCCATCTACGACAGCAGGGTGGCGTGCGCCCTCAACTGCCTGGTGGAGATCTACTGTCGGCGTCAGAAGGTCCGACCACGACCCGATTTGTTGAAGCTCAGGATGCCACCGCGTCGGGAGCCCAAGACCCGCTGGTACCACCGGTGCGACCGTCCCGGAATGAACAACGACAGCGCGTCCTACGCCCGCGACAACCTGAAGGCGGCGTGGCTGCTTCAGGAGATGGTTCGGGAACCCGGCGAGTTCGGGCAGGTCGAGGGGGTCGCGCCCATTGATGCGCTGCAGCACGCGTTGTTCATGGTCGGGTACGCCTACCTGCCGGACAGCGCCGTCTCGGCCTGATGCCCTCTTATTGGGCTGAACCGGGCCCGATGCGGCTGGGCGTTCGGCGTGTTGAGGTCATACGCGGGTTAATACTTGGCGAACGTGGCGAAAGCGGCGAGGGAGGCGCAGCAAACCGATCATGGCTGCTTCACAGCTGAACGCGGCGAACTAATGGAAACGAAGTGCCGTGGGCAGTCTTCCCGGAAGGTGGGCCGGCCGTTGAACTCCGAAATGGACTCGAGCAGAGCCCCCTCGTGGTGAACAATGCTCGTCAATGAAATCGGAAACGTGCGTGGTTCCGGCACAGGTTCCGCACTTGTTTGCAACTGCTCGGGTGTGTCCGGAGCCGCCGTTTGCAGGGTCTTTACCTGGCCCGTTGCAACATCCGGTTAATCCAAGTCCGTCGCGTTTTGTAATGCGCGCAAGTATTCGCAACACACTTCGTCGTATTCCTCCAGGTATGGCAAGCAATGTCTGAAGTGTGGCGTCTTCATTCCCTCTACTTCGAGGTCCAACGATTGTCTGCTCTGTCCTGTGGCGTCAGTGACGCGCAGTCGACCTGGTCCGAAGGTTAGCTTTTCGAGGTCCGGGCGGCGGCCCCCGTTAGCGTACGACAATGCCATCGGCTGCCAATCCATACCGGCGACGGCATTGATGGGATCTGCCTTCGCGGACGGAATGTGCGCGATGGAAATGTTTCTGATGTTGACAATCTTGCTGACAAACGGCGACTTCTTGGGACGTTTGCGATGTTGTATGCGAACGCCTGACAGGTTGTTCGCACGGTTCAATTCCCTGTAGAAGTTGGCGTAGGCATTATCGGTTGAGACGAAAAAGAAGGCGTAAGAAAACAGGCATTTTAGGAACGAAGGCTGCAACTCTCCAAACCCGGATGCGACGGCAAATAGTCGTTCGGATTCAGTGCTCGCTGCATCGACATTTATTTGATACGGTTCCACCGCGCGCAGCCAGTCATTTAATACCTCTTCCAAGATCCAGTGCAGCATCGGGATGTTCTGGAAGAGTTGCGGTGAAGGTAACTTTTCGCCGCAAACCGTGACCGGGGACAAGGTTTTGAGATTGGATGCCATATTTTCCCTCGCTTTCAAGAGATCCGGTTGGATGAAGCTCGTCAACTTTCTCCATCGTAGCCACCACTGGCTGTGGGTTGTCCCGTTCGTTGCTCCTGAGCGTGCTGGAGCTATTTTAGGCTAACCTACGTGTCCCGCGTCAACTAGATTTGCCGAATTGCCGTCGATTAGTTTTGCCGGTTCACCTCCTCTGACTGGCCCCGCTGTTGGGCTGCATCAGTCCGGTAGCTGGGGACGTCGAATTCCAGGATGACGGAGTGGTGGACCACCCGGTCAATCGCCGCGGCGGTGGCCATGGGGTTGGCGAAGATGCGCTCCCACTCGGAGAAGACCAGGTTGGACGTGATGCCCAGCGACCTGCGCTCGTAGCGTTCTGCGATCAGGGTGAAGAGGACCTCGGACTCCTCATTGCCCTGGGGCAGATAGCCCAGGTCGTCCAGGAGGAGGAAGTCGAAGTTGTCCAGCTTGCGCAGTTGCCTGGGCAGGGCGAAGTCCCGCTTGGCGGCCAGCAGCTCCTGCACCAGACGGTAGGCCGGTGCGAAGAGGACGGAGTGGCCGGTTTCCACCAGGCGGTGGCCCAGGGCGCAGAGCGCGTGGGTCTTACCGGTGCCGGGCAGACCGAAGGCCAGCACGTTGACGCCGTGTTCCACAAAGCTGCCCTGAGCCAGTTGGTCCATCTGCTGGCGCAGGGCCAGTGGCATTCGATCACGCTCGAAGGTCTCCCAGGTCTTGCCGGCGGGGAGCTTGGACGCCTGACGCAGCCGGTTAATGCGCCGGTGGCGGCGATCCTCGGCTTCCTGCTCCAGCACCTCCAGGAAGGTGGACAGGGCATCGCCGTGGCCAGCCTCGGTGAAACGCGCCACCGACTGGGCGCCCATGGTGGGCATCTTGAATTGGTGGCAGAGCTCGCCGATGCGCTCTTGCATGACGCTGGTGTCGGTGTCCATCATCCGCACACCCCCGCGCCAGCCAGGCTGCCCACCAGCAGGCCATCGTAGATCTTCAGGTCCGGTTTCCCGGTCAGCGCCAGCGCCGGAGCCTCGGGCACCTTGGGCTCGGCCAGGTCCCGCACCTCGGCGTAGTCGAAGGGCTGACCGGTCTCCAGCAGCAGGGACAGCGCGCTGTCCACATTGGCCTCCATGGTGGTGGCCTCCAGATGCAGGATACGGACGTACTCCACGTCAGCCCGCTCCCCACGCCACTGCTTGAGGGCGTCGTAAGCCAGCCGGAAGTGCGGGGTGGGAAACAGCTGCTCCCTGAAGCGGTACCGGGCGAAGGCCCCCGGCTTGCGCACCAGGGAATTGATCACGTGGCGGTAGTTGACGTTTACTTCCCCGTCACCGTGCACCCGCGCCATGCGCTCGACAAAGTGGCCCTTGTAGTAGACTTCCACCCAGTCGGCGTACAGACGGACCTGTACCTCCTTGTTGATGAGCCGGGAGGGCACGCTGTAGCTCCGTCCCGCTACCTGGATGGTGCTCCACCGGCGCACCTTGGACTGGTAGTTGGCGTATTCCGGCATGGGGGCTGGCGGCAGGGGCCCTAGGCAAGCCAATTCCTGCTCCAGCTTCCCCCTGACCAGGCGGTTTCGCTTCTCCACCATCTGCTGGACGAAGCGGGCGTAATCGTCGGCGGTGTGGAAATCACGGCTGCCCCGCATGATGAGGGCTTGGTCCATGGCATCCTTCAGGCGGTAGTGTGCGTGCTCGGCGACGCCGTTTTCGTGGCTCTGGCCGCGATTGATGCGGGTGGCGCGAAGGCCGTAGTGGTCCAGCAGGGCGGAGTAATTGGCGTTAACCCCAATCCACCGAAAGGGTGAGATTGGCGGGGTGGTGATGGGATGAGAAAGTGCTCCCGGCTTCGGGGATAATGGTTTTGGTACAACAAAACCACCCTGAAACGAGGAGC
>DAOUJY010000002.1:0-17295 GCA_034421995.1 Dehalococcoidia bacterium
ATAAAATCGGAGATGTTCATGGGGTTCCTCGCTGCGGAGTGTTCTCAACTCGCAGCATAGGGGAACCTCGTGGCATTTTCAAAATCGTCTCAAACTAGCACCAAAGGTTTATACGCCGTTGCCGAGTAGTGATTCAGTTTGAAATGGGGTATCAGGAAATCGGATAATACTGCCCCTCGCTGTCATCATGAGGGCAGGACATGGAACGTCGGATTGTCACAGGCGAGCTGGCCGCCGCGCTGGCCATCGTCCCAGTGTTGGAATTTGCCTTTATCGGAAACGACTCGGAGACCACCGAGGACATTGATGCCATCATCAACACCCGCGGAGAAGAGGCTCGATGCAGCCTCCTTAATTCCCGGAGTGTCCAAGGAAGAAGTCGTGGCAGCGGCCTTGGGCAAAGCGGATGATGTGCTCGGTGGAGTGGATACCTCGCCCTTGGAGGCCAAGTCCACGGTGGGCCTGTACACCGGGAAGGACAACCGTGGCCAACAGGTCGAGGAAGTGAAAGTGTGTGGCTGGTAGTGGTAGACAACCTGCCGATGGTGTTCCCGTCCGGGCCAGCGGGAAGCTCCGTCGACCGTAGCGGTCAAAGGCAACAGAACCAGTTGGTGTTGTTTTTCGATACGAACACAGGTGAGGAGGTCGAGAGGTCCATCTCAGGACACTGGGTTGGTGAGTGACTCTACAGGTTGGATAGGACTTTAAAAACGTCTCCGAGGTGGCTGACCCGTGATTTGGCCGGCTAGCGCAACCGGGCTACTATTCGATTCTCTGATACCCCATTTCAAACTGAGTCACTACCCTGACACCCACGCCATTGACCACATTGCGCCAGAACATATATCCCAAATGCAGCCAAGGCAAACAGCTGTTTCTTTCCAATACCCCAAAAGGCAGGATTTCACTTCGACGGCCAACCCCGTCAGTCTCCAAAATCGCAACCGGTCGCAATCGGCAAGGCTCAGTTAGACCCGACCACCTCAATAGGATTGCCGGCTGGACCACCGGGACTGTCCGTGCCCGCGCGCAGGTGCGCCTCTGGCGTACTGAGTACACGAAAAAGTAGGGAAAAATAGTTGCGTACCCCACCGGCCGTATGCTGACAACGAAGTGCTGCTGCCCAGTCCGCCTCTGGCGGGAAATCCTGCCTTCCAATCCAAAACAAAAAAGCAACCAACTCACCCACCCGCTCATGGTGAGCCTGTCGAACCATCATCCTGAGCCTGTCGAACCATCATCCTGAGCCTGTCGAACCATCATCCTGAGCCTGTCGAAGGACGAACCACACCCCAAAGGAGACATCGCCGTAGAACAACCCTAATCCAGCCCCCAGAATAGCCGCCGTCGCGCCCGAACCACCGTCATTCCGGCTTGCGCCGGAATCCAGAAACGCCATCATCCGCTTCGTGTGAAAATCAATCACTGGCGCCGATGTTATACTTGCCGCGTCCAAGGATCCGCCCGCAATCACGAATTGACATGAGGTATCACCGTGCAAACGATTGACGCTATCGCTGAAATTTTGAAACGGGAGGGAGTACAGTACCTTTCCTGCTTCCCGACCACGCCGGTAATTGAGGCCTGCGCCGCCGCCGGCATCCGGCCCATCATCTGCCGCCAGGAGCGTGTCGGCGTGGGTATCGCCGATGGTTACAGCCGGGTCACCAACGGCCGGCCGCCCGGCGTTTTCGCCATGCAGTACGGCCCCGGCGCAGAAAACGCCTATTCCGGCGTCGCCACTTCCTTCTCCGACTCGGTGCCCATCCTGTTGCTGCCTTTGGGTCATCCCCGCGAGCGGCAGGGCGTGTTCCCCATGTTCGACTCCATCGAGAGTTTCGCCAGCGTGACCAAGCATCTGGAGCGGTTGAACCTGTCCGCCAGCGCCAGCCAGGTGATGCGCCGCGCCGTCAACGCCCTTTATACCGGACGCCCCGGCCCGTCGATGGTGGAAATTCCGGCCGACGTGGCCCTGGAAGACGTTTCGGAGGAAGCCTTCTACTGGAGCGGCAACGTCAGGCGTTCCGCGTCCCAGGCCGACCCCGGCGACGTTGAAGCCGCCGCTCGCGCCTTGTGCTCCGCCTCCTATCCGGTCATCCACGCCGGCCAGGGCGTGATGTACGCCGAGGCCACCGACGAACTGGTGGAGCTTGCTGAATTGCTGTCGGTCCCCGTGATGACCACCCTGTTGGGCAAGAGCGGTTTTCCCGAGCAGCACCCGTTGGCCCTGGGCAGCGGCTCCGGAGTAATGTCCGGCACCGTGTACCACTTTATGCGTCGCTCCGATGTCATTTTCGGCGTGGGCTCCAGCTTCACCAAGCACGGTATGTCGATGAACCTGCCGGCTGGCAAAACCCTCATCCAGAACACCAACGACCCGCGCGACGTCAACAAGGACTATGACGTACAGTTCCCCGTCATCGGCGACGCCAAGCTGGCGTTGCGCCAGATGATCGAAGCCTGCCGGGAGATTGTAGGCGACAGCCGCCACAACAACGCGGAAGTGACCGGCGAAATCGCCTCGGTCCGCGACGCTTGGCTGGCGGAGTGGAACCACAAGACCACCGCCGGCGGCCCGCTGGTGAATCCGTATCGCGTTATCACGGATTTCCAGAGAGCCGTACCCGCCGCCGAAGCCATCATCACCCACGACTCCGGCAGCCCTCGGGACCAGATCACTCCCTTCTACCGGTCCGGCGGCCCGCGCACCTACCTGGGTTGGGGTAAGTCCCACGGCCTGGGCACCGGCCTGGGTCTGGTCATCGGCGCTAAGCTGGCCGACCCCGACAAGATGTGCGTCAACTTCATGGGTGACGCGGCCTTCGGCATGGTGGGTCTGGACTTCGAGACCGCCGTGCGCAGCGGCGTTCCGATCACCACCGTCGTCCTGAACAACTCGTCCATGGCGGTGGAAACCAACGCCATGCAGCGCTCCCACGAGCTTTACAACACCCGAGATCTGGGCGGCAATTACGCCGACATGGGCCGGGCCATGGGTGGCTACGCGGAGCGCGTCACCAATCCGGACGAAATCATTCCGGCGTTCCAGCGCGCGCGGGAGCAGAACGAGAACGGCAACGCCGTCCTCCTGGAGTTCATCACCAATCAGGAGATTGAGTACTCCCACCGGCGAGCGTTTTAGCCGGCAGCGACACTTTCAGCCACTCCCGACTAACGTAGGGGCGAATAATCATTTGCCCCTACCCGTCATAGCGTGATATCGTCCGCCCATGTCGATTCTCTGCCACCTGCGGAGCGCCGCCTCGCTGCTTGATGTCGGCCAACCCGATGCCGCGTTAGCCGACTTGGACCTGGCCTTTCTGATTGACTCGGATAACCCGTGTGTCCGCCTCCTGCGGGGCAAAGCCCTGGTTATGCTGGGACGCTGGCCGGCCGCTGTTGCCGAGCTGGACGTCGGCACCAGCCTTGACGACGGCATCCCAGATGGCTGGTTGCAGCGCGGGATCGCGCACTTGCAATTGTCCAACTGGCCAGCCGCCGCGGCCGATTGTACCCGCGCCCTGGAGCTGGACGCTGGTCTAGCGCTGGCCTGGCAAGTTCGTGGACAGGCCCGCTACAAACTGCGGTTATTTAGCGCTGCCATCGCCGATTTGACCGAAGCCATCGACCGCGCTCCCGACAATCCGGTGGCCCGATACTGGCGGGGTCTGGCTCGGCGGGACGGCGGCGATGACCAAGGGGCCTTGGCCGACTTCAACGCCGCCATCGCCCACAACGACCGCTACACTGAAGCCTACGTAGCCCGCGGCAAGGCTTACGCCAACCTGGGCGAAATTCTGGCGGCCCGCTCCGATTGGGCCGTCGCGGCGCAGATGCTGCATCAATCCCACTAATCCCTTGAAACCGTCATTCCTAACCCCTTGAAACCGTCATTCCGGCGAAAGTCGCGGATGCGCCTTTGGCGTGCCGGAATCCAGTTGGAGGTATCATCGTGGCCGAGTTGAAATCCAAGTACCTATTCATTGCCAGCATGGACATCGACGCCGAGCATGAAGCCCTGTTCAACGATGTGTACAACACCGAGCATTGCCCGCTGCTGAACCAGACCCCCGGTGTCCTCGGCGTTACTCGCTACGAAACCCAGCGGCTCGTCATGGCCATGGGAGGACAGGTGCAGGAAATCGAGATACCGGGTATGCAGAAACACCACGCGGTGTACCAGTTGGAAAGCCCGGACGTGCTCACCAGCCCGGAGTGGGCCGAAGCGGTGGACGCGGGGCGCTGGCCCGAACACGTCCGTCCTCATACCACAAACCGCCGGCACGTCCTGATGAAGCTGACGTACCCGGACAGTTAGGAGGTTCGACGACGATCCGGTTGCAAAGCGTAGGGGCGAATAATCATTCGCCCCTACGGATGCCGAGGTTGCCAGCGCGCCTAGTTTGCGCCGCGCATCCGGGGGTCGAGCACGTCCCGCAGGGCGTCGCCCAGCAGGTTGACGGCGAACACCGTGATGGCGATGGCCAGCCCCGGGAACACCCCCAGCCAAGGGGCCACGTCGAGCGAGTTCTGCGCCACACCATTCAGCATCCCGCCCCAGGATGGAACGTCCGGCGGGATGCCGACGCCCAGGAAGCTCAAGGACGCTTCCACCACAATCGCCCAGCCCAGCGAGATGCTGGCCAGGACGATGAAGGTGGCCGCGCAGTTAGGCGCCATGTGCCGCAGGATGATGCGCCAGTCCCCGGCGCCCACGGCGCGGGCCGCCAGCACGTAGTCCACCTCTTTGATGCTCAGGGCCTGGGAGCGGATGGTACGCGCCGCCCCCGGTATGAACACCGCGCTCAGCGCGATCACCACGTTGGTCACCGACGCTCCCAGGCCGGCCATGATGGCGAGAGCCAGGATCAGCGCAGGGAACGACATCATGGCGTCCATGATCCTCTGGACCACCAGGTCGGTGATGCCGCCGAAGTAGCCGCTGACAATACCGATCAGGAACCCTATCGTGACCCCGAACAGGACGCTCAACAGACCCACGACCAGCGAGATGCGCGTTCCGTACACCAGGCGACTGTAAACGTCCCGGCCGATCTGGTCTCCGCCGAGCCAGGTGTCGCTATTGGGAGGATTGAAAACGTACTTGGAATTGGTTTCCAACGGGTCTCCGGTCGCTATGGCGGGCGCGAAGATTGCGACGACCACCAGCAGGATGACCAAAATCGCGCCGAAAGCGCCCAGGGGTTTGCGCTTGCAGAACCAGAGCAGGCTCAGCCACCAAGGGGGACGAGGGCGCATCCCCGTCAAAGCCTGTTCGGATTCTGCCAGTGGCCCGGTAGCCTGCAATGCCATTACCGGTCCCTCCTTGTTTCAAGGTGGTTGTGTTCGGTCGGCGTCGAGTTATTCGTAGCGGATGCGGGGATCGATCCAACCGTACAGCAGGTCAACAATCAGGTTGATGGCAAGCACCAAGAACGCGATCACCATGACGATGCTTTGAATCATGGTGTAGTCCCGGTGGAAGATGCTGTCGATTAGCAGCCGGCCCATGCCGGGGACCAGGAAGATGGTCTCGATAACCACCGTCCCGGCGATCAGCCGGCCGATCTGCCATCCGGAGATGGTCAGCACCGGCAGGAAAGCGTTCTTCAGGGCGTGGCGGCTGATTACGGCCAGTTCCCGAAGCCCCTTTGAGCGCGCCGTGCGGATGTAATCCTCGCGGAACACCTCCAGCATGGAGGAGCGGGTTACCCGCGCGATGAGGGCCATGTTGTAGAACCCCAACGCCAGGGCAGGGAAGGCCAACTGCTGGATGTTGGTCCACGGGTTCTCCCAGATGTGGGTGAAATCCAACGGGGGCAACCAGTTGAACCATTTGACCAGGAAGTAGATGACCAGGATGCCGGTCCAGAATGTGGGCATGGCAATGCCCGCTATGGCTATCAGCCTCGCTATGTAGTCTGCGATGCTGTCCTGCCGCACCGCTGAAAGCACGCCTAACGGCACCGCCACGACGAAGGCAAAAAGCAAAGCCAGGAACGTCAGCTCCAGGGTGATCGGCAACTTGGTGCTGATGTCCTCGGATATCGGAGTGTCGTAATAAAGAGAAGTACCGAAATCCCAGCGCAGCAGCCCCCAGATCCAGGTCAGGTATTGCACCGGGAGAGGCCGGTCGGTGCCGAGCTCATGGCGCAGCGCCTGCAACTGCTCCTCGGTGAACTGACCCTCGCCGTCGGATCCGGCCAGCAACAAATAGGCCGGATCCCCTGGTATCAGGCGCATCAGGGAAAATACCATCAGCGTCACCAGGAGCAGGGTGGGAATGAAAAGCAGGATCCTTTTGGCTAGATACCCTTGCATGGTTCCCCCGAAGGCGCTTGCGGGTCAACCCGCGGGCCGGCGTGTTGTTCGGTCGATCAAGGCAATCGGTTGAGAGTTGTACCGTCGCTGGGTAGCGGGCCTAGCACGCCGGGTCGCACCACAGGTGTTCCTTCATGTTGTGAGCGGAGAACGTTGATGGAAGGTTGAAGTTTTGGATGCGGCTGTCCACCACCCACACGGTGAGCGTCCAGTGGGTAATGGCCACGTGGGAGTCCTCTTCCCGGAGATACCGCGACATTTCCTGCACCAACTCGCGGCGCTTGGTCTGATCGGTTTCCTTCACTTGGGCATCGAACAGTTCGGTGATCCGGGTCGGTTCCCAATCGCTATAGTTTCGCGTTCCGGTCGCCAGATAGGAGCCGCCGATGATGGCGTCCGGGTCTAGGATGAGGAACCCGTTGGCGTGGACACCGGATTCCCAGTCACCGGCTTCATAGCGGGCGTAGCCGGCGGTTGGCTCGGCGGGCTGTACCTCGGTGATAATGTTGACGTGCCGTCGCAATTGGTCGGCGGCCAACTGCGCCATCTCGGGAAAGCCCAGGAAGTTGGCGGCCAGCGTGGAGGTCTCAAACCCGTCGGGATACCCGGCTTCCGCCAGCAGGCGCTTGGCCTCAGCGATGTCGTCGGGATGTTTGTCCCCGTCTGCGGTCTGACGATAACCCGGCAATTCGAGCAACTCTTCGGAAGACAGGGAGAACCATTGGTCGGGCGGGAACGGGCCACCCAACGGGTAGCGGCCGTTGCCGAAGATTTCGGCGAAGGGCTGGCGGTGGATGGCCAGGTGGACGGCCTGGCGCACGCGAACGTCGTCGAAGGGTTCCCGGGTGGTGTTCATCATGAAGCCGGCCCAACCCAGCGGCCCGGGATAATGCACGGTCGCCCGGTCGCCGATGCGTTCCTGCAACTGTTCCCCGTCGCGGACGTTCAGGTTGCTGTTGGCGAAGGTGGTCATCATCACCTGGCCGGACAGGTAGGCTGCCGTGATGGTGCTGGTGTCCACGATGACGAAGTACTTCAGACCGTCGAGATACGGATAGCCTTCCTTGAAATAGTCCGGGTTCTTCTCGTACTCGATGGATATGTCCTTCTTGTATTCCTTCAGCCGGAACGGACCGGAGCCGAGGATGTTTTCCTCTTTCTTCATGTCCACGCCGGTCTCGACGTGGTGCTTAGGGTGGATCTTCACGAACTCAGTGGCCTGGTATTGCAGGAACGCCGCGGAGGGGAACTTCAGATACACGGCGGCCGTTTTCGGGTCGATGGCCTCGGAACGATCATAGTAAGGACGGAACTGGCCGGAACGAGGACGGGGCACATCGGTGCGCACCATCTCATTCAGGCTGTACACCACGTCGTCGGCTGATACAGGAGTACCGTCCCACCAGTTGGCGTTGTCGTGGATGTGGAACGTATAGATGGTGCCGTCCTCGCTGACGTCCCACTCGCTGGCGAGATCGCCGCGAATGTCCAGAGGTTCGGGGGTCTCGCCGTTGTACTGGACCAGGCCGTTGTACATCGGCGCGGTGGGCGTCATGCAGGTGCCGCCGGAGCCGCACTGCCAGCTGCTCCAATGGGCCACGCTGCCGGCGTTCTGGCCGGTGAGGATACCGCCGTATTTGCCGCTATCTTCGGTTTGCGCGGCGACCTGGGCCGGGGCTGGCTCCGCAGTAGGGGCAGGCCCGGACTCCGCGGCGGGTGGAGCGGGTGGCTGGCGCAGTGTCCTGGCCGGGGCGGTGGTTTCGGTAGGCGCAGTGGTACCGCAGGCCGCGGCCGCGGTCAGGCTGCAAATGACGACAAAAACGATCAACGTGCGAATGGTGAGGAACTGGAGAGTGCGGTTCAACATGACGTTCCCTCCTTCAGCGGCGCGTTCGGATCTTTAGTCGGTTTTGAATCACCCGCCGATAGTCAGCAGGCTGGATCACACCATAGGTGGGCCTTGTTGTTGTGGGACGAGAAAGTGGCCGGCAGGTGGAAGTTTTGAATGCGGCTATCCACGACGAACACCAGGCGGCTCCAGTGCATGATGATGACGTGCGAATCCTCGTCACGCATGTAATCGGCCATCTGCTGCACGACTTCCCGACGTTTGGTTTGGTCAGTTTCCCTGATCTGCTCGTTGAAGAGTTCGGTGATGCGAGGCGGTTCCCAACCGCTGTAGTTGCGCGTTCCGGTCGCCAGGTAAGAGCCGCCGATGATGGCGTCGGGGTCGAGGATCAGGAAGCCGTTACCGTGGACTCCGAACTCCCAGTCCCCCGACTCGTACCTGGCGTAACCCGCCGTGGCCTCTGCGGGCTGGACCTCGGCGGTGACGTTGAGGAAACGTCGCAACTGGTCGGCGGCCATCTGGGCGTGGTCGGGGAAGCCGAGGAAGTTGGCGGCCAGGATGGTGGTCTCGAAACCGTCCGCGTAACCCGCTTCCGCCATCAACGCCTTGGCAGCGGCGATGTCATCGGGATGTTTCTCCCCGTCATCGATCTCGCGGTAACCGGGCAACTGCACCAGTTCCTCCGTGCTCAAGGAGAACCACTGGTCGGGCGGGAAGGGGCCGCCCAAGTAATACCGCCCGTTACCGAAGGCGTCGATGAAGGGCTGCCGGTGCAACGCAAGGTGCATCGCCTTGCGCACCCTGACGTCGTCAAACGGCTCGCGTTCCGTATTCATCATCAACCCAACCCAGTTGGTGGGGCCAGGGTAGTAGACGGTGGCGCGCTCTCCCAGGCGTCCCTGGAGTTGCTCACCCTCGCGAATGTTCAAGTTGCTGTTCTGGTGGGTGGTCATCATCACCTGACCGGACAGATAGGCGGCCAGGATGGTGCTGCTGTCGGGGATTATGAAGTACTGCAATCCGTCCACGTGAGGTACATCATCGCGAACCATTTCGTCCAGGCTGAACACCACGTCATCAGCGGTGACCGGGGTTCCGTCCCACCACTTGGCGTTCTCGGCCAGGTAGAAGGTGTAGGAGGTACCGTCCTCGCTGACGTCCCATTCAGTGGCCAAATCGCCGCGGAGGTCCAGCGGGTCCGGCGTTTCACCGTTGTACTGGACCAGCCCGCTGTAGAGCGGAGCCGTTGGGGCCATACAGGTCCCGCCGGATCCACAGTGCCAAACGCTCCAGTGGGCCACGCTTCCGGTGTTCTGGGCCGTGATGATGCCTCCGTATTTCCCCCGGTCGGCGGATTCGGGAGCGGTTCCAGCCTGGGCCGGCACAGCGGTCGGCGCAGTTACGTCAGCGGCAGTGAGAGCCGCAGGTTGAGTAGGCGCCGCCGTGTCGGCAGCTGGAGAGGCGGTTTGGTCCGGAGCGGTAGAGCCACAGGCCACCAGGAGCGCAAGCACGGTCACAGTAATTCCGAACAGGACTATGCGACCCGTGAAATGATTCATCACACGATTCTGCACGGTAACCCCCTCATGCGACGCGAACAGCTCAACGCAATGTGTGTACGATCAACGGCGTGGGCAAGGCTAACAACGCACAAAAACGATGTCAAGTGGGTTTAAAGTGTCCGAAAATGGTGAAAATAATCACAATATGACGCATATCGTAACCAGAAATCTTTGAACCGGCGCTGCAATCCATGGTTACTCGGACGCTGAGGATGCCCGACTACGCGCTCTGCCAAAGAAAAGCGCCGGCGGTGAACCGGCGCTTTCGGTCGATCTATACTCCCGATACAACCGGGATGTGGCATCCGCTCAGCGGCCAGCCAGTTCGGCCTCGATCCGGTTTGCCCGTGGTTTCAGCACCGCGTACAGGGCGTCATTCACCGGCGTTGGCACGCCGTATTGCTGACCTATTCGGATCACCGTGCCAGTCAGTCCTTCCAGCTCTACGGGCCGGTTTTCCGCGAAATCTTTTGCCAAAGACGCCATTCCAGTGGCGGGGAAGTTGTCCAGCGCGTTCATCGACCATTCCAGCGAATCGGGTTCCAAGGGCGCGCCGGAGGCTTCGCCCACGGCCAGGGCTTCCGCAATGGCGGACTGGATGGCGGCACGGGTTTCGGGAACCGTGCGCAATTCGCCATATGTGCAACCGCTGGCGGCGCATACGCCCGCCGATCCTGCTAAGTAGGCGAACTTCTTCCACAGCATCCCGGTCATGTTCTCCAACAGTTCGACCCGCCAGCCGGCGCCCTGGAACACTTCCAGCAACCTCCGGCCTCGTTCCGTGATCTCAGTGCTGCGCTCGCCAAAGGAGGCCGCGCCGGGGCCGCCCTGCGTTACCACGCCCGGCTCGCTGATGCGTCCTTCCAGGTACGCCGAACCGATCATTACACGTTCCGGGCCATAGGTATCCACCAATCTTTCGCCGTTGTCGATGCCGTTCTGCAACGTCAAAATGATGGTTTCCGGCCCGACCAGCGGACTGATGGCCCGGATGGCGGCGTCGTTGTCGTACATCTTTACGGTGAACAAGACCAGTTCACGGGGTCCGATTTCGGCCGGATTGTCCGTGGCCTGGCCGGGGACTGTGAATATGCCGTCGTTGCCGCTCTCGACCCGCAGGCCGTTCCTGCGGATGGCCTCCAGGTGCGGCCCTCTGGCGATAAATGTCACGTCGTTTCCAGCACGGGCCAGTAACCCACCAAAGTAACCGCCGACGCCGCCGGCGCCCATTACCGCTATATCCATACCGATCCCTCCGGTCCCACTTGGGTTCTCATTCAACTGTTGGAGACGGGATGGCCGAATTCTTCTCGCAGGTCCCGTTTCATTACCTTGCCCATCACGTTGCGCGGCAGCGCATCCACGAACACTACGGAACGAGGACGCTTGAATCCGGCCAGTCGGTCACGGCAGAACTCGATCAACTCTCCCTCGGACACGGCCGAGTCCCCGACCACAACCACCGCACGTACTTCCTCGCCCCACTCCAGGTCCGGGACACCGATAACGGCGGCTTCCTCGACGCCGGGATGCTCGGCCAGCGTCTGCTCCACCTCTTCCGGGGAGATCATTTCGCCGCCGCGTTTGATGAAATCCCGGGCACGCCCGGCCAGGTAGATGTAACCGTCCTCGTCCTGCCACGCCAGATCGCCGGTGTAGAGCCAGCCGCCACGCAGGGTGTCGCCGGTGGCGTCGGATTGCTGCCAGTAGCCGGTCATCATGCGCGCGCCGCGAGCGACGATTTCGCCGACTTCGCCATCGGGCACCGGCTCTCCCTCCTCGGACACGATCATCACTTCGACGTCCTCCAGGGGCTTCCCGATAGATGTCAGGTGGCGCAGCTTGGTTTCGACATCCTCGGGCGATCCCGAGAGATCGTGGTCGTCGGGCGGCAGCATGGTGATGGTGGACGCAGTTTCCGTCTGGCCGAAAGCGTTGATGAAGCGGGTGTTGGGGAACTTGTCGATGGCCTCTCTTATGACCGGCAGCGGCATGGGCGCAGCGCCGTAGGTGATCACGTCCAACGACGAAAGGTCGTATGCCCCGAAACGCGGGTGATCCATCACTCGTTTCAGCATGGTGGGCACCAACATGGCCCGGTTGGCCCGATGCTCCGCGGCCAGGGCCATCCACTCTTCCGGATCGAATTGGGGCATCACCACCAGGGTTCTTCCGCCGAAAATCGCCGCCAGCGCGCCCTGTAAACCGGCCACGTGGTACATCGGCACGGTCAGCAGGTTGGTTTCCTTGATGTCGGGATCAGCGGGCGTCACGCTGGTCAGCAGAAACGTGCTGAAACTGTCGTGGGTCAACTGCGCTCCCTTGGGTACGCTGGTGGTGCCGGAAGTGAACATGATTACAGTCGTGGCATCCTCGTCGTCCTCCGGGAAGTGGAGTTGGTCCGGATCAGCGTTGGACAACAAATCGTCGTAGTTGTGGCGGCCATCCAGTCCGGCCGCGTCCAGCATCACGATGCGCTCTGGTGGGACCGAGCCATCGGAGGGCGCCAGCGGCAGGTAGCGCTCGCCCAGGAAAAGCAAGCGAGGCTCAACGATGGTCAGCATGGTAGCCAACTCATCTTCCTTGGCGCGGAAGTTGATCGGTACATAGATGGCGTCGAGCTGGGCGGCGGCGAAGTAGATTTCCATCAGGTGGTGGCAATTGGTCTGCATTGCCGCCACCCGGTCGCCGGGTTGGATGCCCAACTCCGCCATGGCGTTGGCAAGACGGTTGACCCGTTCCTGGAGCATCTCGAAACTGATCTGCTGACCATCGAACACGATGGCCGTACGGTCCGGGACGATGGCCGCCGCGATCATCAGAAATTCCGTAGTGTTCATCTTGTCTCCATAAACCGATTAATCAACCGCCGCGTCCATCTGCATTGCGGCTAACCATTGCTCCATCTGCAAGCCATCAACCAGTGACAGTTCGGCTCCCTCCCGGAAGGCCGTCCGCGCGGCGGAGGCGAAGCCGGCCGGCAGCGCGGCCAGTTGGCGGGCGATGTCCCAGGCGGTTTTCTCCAGCGCTTCCGGCGGCGCCACGCGGCTAATCAGTTTGAAGCGCCGGGCTGTCTCCGCGTCGAATCGCCGGCCGGTGAGAAGCAGGTCCAATGCCACCGATGACCCGGCGTTAGCGGGCAGGGTCTGACTGCCCCCAGCCGCAGGGATCATTCCCAGTTGCACCTCCGGCATGGCAAAAATGGTGTCTGACGCGGCGATGCGAAGGTCCGCCAGCAGCGCGATCTCAATACCGGAGCCAATGCAGTAACCGTGGACTGCCACCACTATGGGTTTTGGGAGGTCAATCAGTTGGCCCCAAACGTCCCGCTGCCAGCGCACGTTGCGGGCAATCACCTGGGAGGGAGCCGAGCCGAATTCGCTGAGGTCGGCCCCGGCGCAGAACGCCCGGCCCTGTCCGGTGATGAGCAGTGCGCCAACCTCGTCGTCCTCGGCGACGGCCCACAAGGCCTCGGCGAAATCGTCCCGCATGGCCACCGAGTAGGCATTGAGACGCTCCGGGCGGTTCAGCGAGAGGTGAGCTAAGCCGCCGACCTTTTCGTAGATTATGGTGGGGAAAGGAGCCGCCATGTCGGTGCGATGCGTCAGTCCAACGGAATGGCCCGGCGCAACATATCGTCCAGGTCAACCAGGGTGCTTCCGGCGCCGATCTCGCCGAGCACATTCGCGTCGCTCACCGAAAAAGTGAGCAGGCCATGGGCCTCCGCGACCCGTTCCACTGCTGGCCGACGAATATGCCAATCGTGGTGGTGGTTGGCAATCTCGATACCGTGGATATCCTCTTCGATGACTATGTTGGGCGTGTAGTACCCGGGGTGGCAATAGGTGCGAAAAAGGCGACCGCCAGGCAGATACAACTCGGTGCAATGGTATTCGTCGAAGGGGCTACTGGCTGGACGGACGTCGATTTCGTGCCCCGGAATTATGATGACCTCGTTGGGAAAATGCTCTTCCACCACCCGGTGCAGGGCCAAGCCCCAGTCCCGACGCCAATGGTCGGTGACGGCGATGCCGTCAAGACCCGCTTTTTTAATTTGCGCTATCACCGACTCCGCGATTTCGGGTGTGGGCGGTTGGAACCCAAACATTTCCCCGACGTGGGTGTGAATATCCAGTCGTACTTGCATGGCAAAATTTAACTCAGTGGCCCTCGAATTGGGCAGAACGCTTTTCGGCGAACGCCCCCAACCCTTCGGCGCGGTCGTTGGTACTTTGAAGAATAACGCTGAGGTCGGCTTCCAAACGCAGCCCCTGGGCCAGTGTCATATCCCCGGCGGCGGTCACCGCTTCTTTGGCGTAGCGGGCCGCGATTGGAGCCGACGCCACTATGGTGGATACCAAATCGGCGACCACGTCATCCAACCCCTCGGGAGGCGCAACGCGGTTAACCAGGCCAAACTCCAACGCTTCGCGGGCCGAGAGGGTGCGCCCGGTGAACAGCATATCCCGCGCCAATGCCGGACCGACGAGACGCGGCAACCGCTGGGTCGCTCCGTCGAACGGGAAACCGTCCCGCAGCGGATCGCCGGCGCCGAGGCGGGCGGTTGCAGCGGCGATGCGCAGGTCAACGGCCAGGGCCAACTCCAGGCCGTGGGCAATGGCATCTCCGTTCAGCACTGCGATTACGGGCATCGGCAAGGCGGCTACGGCTGAGGCTACTCCCATGGCAGTTTGCCAGTCCAGCCGCTGCATCACCGGCGCGGTTCGGACGTCCGCAGGCGGCTTCATGCGGCCTACGGCGAAGGTATCGCCGCGACCGGAGATGGTCACGACGCGCAACTCGTCCTCCAACATGAGGTTCTGACAGCAATCGCGCAGTTCGGCGGCCACATCCGCGGTGATGGTGCAAAGACCGTCGCATTCCGGCAACGCAACGGCGGCGACGGAATCGGCCCGGTCAATGCTGATACGGGGATAGGACATGGCAAAAGATGTTACGTTGACGCGGTGTACTTCGCAAGGGCCTCCGGATATTCAACGCCGTCCAGATGCCCGTAACAGGATATTGGAGCGCCTTTCACTCGCCAAGAAAATACCGGCGCCCATAGAACGCCGGTATTTTCAATTCGCGTTGGCGCTGAAGCTACTGCCTGGTTGCCGTTCCATCAGGATTGACGACGACGCCGGAGATCGGCGCGACCAACCGGTTGTACAGCTGGCCAGCCTCGGAGTTTGGTCCGCCGGCGCGCTCGATCCACTTGGGCAGCACTTCGTTGACACCAGCGTACTTGAGGATTTGGTGCATTTCCGGTGAGAACTCACTGTAGATTATGCCCTGCTCGATGTTCTGGCCCACGGATTCCTCGTCCCAGACGAACACCGCTTGCAGGTTGCGTTCCTCGTGCTTGCGTCCTTCCTCCAGAAGAATCTGCTGAATGTCCTGGGGTATCTCTTCCCAGGTGTTACCATTCCGCGAAAGCCATGGTCTGGTCGTCCGCGCCCAACGCGCTGATAACGTATTGCGGAGTGATGTCGTAGCCCTCCGACACCAACTCGGTCTCCGCCATGGCGGATGCGCCGGCGGCGGGAGCGGCTGCCATCGCGCCATCGGTAGGCACCACGTTGCCGTTTTCGTCGACCATGGCATTGACGATGGGCGATACCTTCTCGTTAAACAGATTGGCTCCCTCAGAGCTGGGACCGCCGGCCCGTTCCAGCCAGTTGGGGACCACTATGTCAAGCGCCGCCTGCCGCTGCGCCTGCGTCATCTCTTCGGTGAACTTGAGGAACTCCATGCCCTCGGCCTGGTTGTCGTCCAATGCCCGTTGCGTCCACACATCCACCAGCAGAGTGCGGTTCAGGTAAGCATGGCGCGCTCCTTCTTCAAGGATGATGTTCTGGAAGTCCGGGGGCAACTCGTTGTACGTGTCGATGTTTATCGTCATCCAGGCGTTGCCGATGGACACGATAGGCCCCACCAGGTAGTCGGCCACCTCGTACCAGCGTTGCGCGTATCCACAGGAACCGCACGACACGGCGGCGTCGATCACCCCGCGTTCCAGCGCGGTGTACACGTCGGCAAAGGCGATAAACGGGTACAATCCCCACAGATTGCTGATGTCCATCAGGGGGAAGTCGCCGCCCACGTAACCGCCGTAAATCTGGGCCACCGGCAACGTGCCGTCCTCAATCAAACGCACCGTGTCCGGCCCTGCGATGCCCAACTCAGGGAAGGAGATAGGCTGGAAGATCAGTTGACCGTCGGTGCGCTGATTCACGCGGTCCACGAAACCGATGTCTTCTTCCGGGAACTTGCTTGACATCATGCCGCAGTCGATCACGCTGTTGTTGATGCAGGCGAATTGCAACTTGATCTCAACCCGGTCCGTGTCAACTCCAGTCACCAAGGGAGTGCGATCAAAGTTGAAATCGGGGTTGCCGAGGGCGTCGCTGCCGGTGGGGCTCAGGTTAATTTCGGGCAGATTGGCGTAGGGATCGCCGCGGCCGCCCTCGCTTCCTCCCGTGGCGCCGGTTCCAGAGGCAGAGGCGGCGGGCGCATTTCCAGCGGAACTCTCGGGGGCGGGCGCTTCACTAGCCCTACCGCCCCGCAGGCGATCACGACGGCGGCCAGAGCCATGAGCAATACGAACAGAATGACACGGTTCATAATTCACCTCTTGGCTTACGGTTGCCCGGGGTGTTTCCGGCGTGTCCTTCGCTTTAAAGGAGAAAATGGCCGCCGCCGAGTCTATAATCGCCCTGAAACACCGTCAAGCAAACGTAATAATCATTATCGCAAATAATAACAGGGCCGGCTTATTCACAGCCGGCCCCGGAGAGATTCTGCGGCAGCGACGAGATAAGTGGTTTATTTGCCCTCCACTCGCGCCACCAGGCCGCTTGACTGAATTTCGACGCCGATGATGGGTTTCACTTTCTCGTTGAACAGCGCAGCGATTTCGGAGTCCGGTCCGCCGATGCGGTCCGCCCAATTGGGAACCACCCGCTTGATGGCCGCATCCTGAACAATGAACCCGACACGTGCGCGACGCTTGGAGATCCAATCCGCAATGGACGGTGGCAACTGACGGTGGAGACTGCTTGATCGTTCTCCCGGAGCCAGACAACAAAAACGGCTCCGTTTGTGGAGCCATTGCAAACGTCCGAAAATGGCGACCCGGAGCGGATTCGAACCGCCGATCTCTGCCTTGACAGGGCAGTATGTTAACCGCTACACCACCGGGCCGTTTCATAGCGCGATTTCATAACGCGCTTGGTTATTGTAGGCAGTACCGCCAAAAAATGTCAAACTCGCCGGGGTAGCGTTGCAATTTAGGTGGTTTCTGTTTGTAGGGGCGACCGGCCGGTCGCCCTACCCGCGCCTGCAACGCCGCCCGCCCAAATAAACCGTCTGCAACGAAACGCTATCCCATGACACCCCAACCCTTGCCCAACAGCACATCCGTTCGCTATACTATACCCCACGCGTAAGCCCCAATCCACCGAAAGGGTGAGATTGGCGGGGTGGTGATGGGATGAGAAAGTGCTCCCGGCTTCGGGGATAATGGTTTTGGTACAACAAAACCACCCTGAAACGAGGAGC
>DAOUJY010000003.1:0-9388 GCA_034421995.1 Dehalococcoidia bacterium
GCAAGCTCCTCACCATCTGCAACGCCATCATCAAATCCAACACCCCTTGGCAAAACCCTGTTGCCGCTGCCGCCTAACCCCTTGACCTTCAAGACAGTTGCTGATTCTGACAAAATTGCCCGACCGCTCAGAAGATTATACTGACCGCCCCGTGCCACGAGAGGGCTTCCAAATCCAGCACCGCCCGGCGGTAGGCGATTTGAAAATCGCCGCCGTTGCCGTTCCGCCGCAGGACGTAGTCGATGCTGCCGACGTAGGGCGCGCCCTCGCCGGCGCGGAACCGATAGACCAGGACATTAGAGGATACCGACAGCTCGCCGGCGGTGGTTTCCTCGACCCGCACGTTGGAAACAAACCGGCGCGTCCGCGACCACGGATACTCCCGGTGCGCGTGGCGGCTGTTCAGCCGCACCGCCCGGGCGCGCAGACGGTTGATGTCGTCGTCGATGAACACCAGGTCGCGCTGGGGGTCGCCGTCCGGCAGGTCGGTGGTAGGGACGATGTATCGGCCATCCTCGGCGAACAGGTCAACCCAGTCGTCCAGCCGCCAGTCATCCAGCAGCGCCGCTTCTCGGAACAGAAAGTCCTCCACCTGTTCCCGCAGCGTGGGTTGGTTAGGTCGTGTTGACATTTTGAAATTTCACCCCGTCATTCCCGCGAAAGCGGGAATCCAGTGACCGAATTCGTTAATCACGTTTTCGATTTGTTCACCTTACGACTTCTGGATTCCGGCTTTCGCCGGAATGACGGAAATGTCAACACAACCTAGTCGTCTGAGACCAAAGCCAGCGCTTCTTCCAGTTCCTCAACCGGCGCGTCCTGCACGTTGGTGTGAGTGAGGCCCTGCATATTGGCGTGCCATTGCCGCCAGAACCCCCGCATCTGCAACTCGTCCGTCGATTTGGCCGGCCGGAGCATCCCCCGGGAAATGTCGGACCACTCGGTTTCGGTGGCGCGGAAGCCGATCTGGCAAGATTCCAGGGCTTCCACGTCGTCGGGGGTGGCGAATCCGCCCGGCCCCAGGAAGGTCAGGAAGCTGTCCAGCCGGGTGGCCAGCATGGCGTCCGATTCTTCCCTGGGCACCAGGTGCCACGCCGTGACTTCCATGTTGTCCGGGGCCAGCGGCTCGAAGTACCGGATGGTGATGGCCATGATGTCGTTGATCACCAGGTTGGGATAGATGATGAGGTTGCGCGAGGTGTCGGCCATGCGGAAGGTGCGTTCTTCTCCGTATTTGTCCACCAGCCGCTGCCTGATCCGGGCTATCGGCTCCCTGGCCTCCTCGCCGAACAGCGGGTGCCAGTGGGCGATGGGACGTCCATTCCGCACCGGGGATTCGATTACGCAATGGCCGTTGCCCAGCGCTCTCGCCTTGCCCACGATGCGGGACGCCGCCGTCTGCCCGCTGTCGTCCGCCCCCAGGCCGCTGATGTAATCCAGGTAGGTCTGGTGGGTTGGCACCAGGTGGTATCCGTCCAGGCTGTTTTCGACCAGCAGCTTCCAGTTGGCCTTCATGGTGTACTTGTTGGAACCGCGGACCACCCGCATCCCTTCCTCGGACTGGTCCATGATCAGGTCAAGATACTCCCTGGCGCCGGCCAGGTAGCTGACCAGATCCTCGACGTAGGGGTTGAAACTCACGAAGTAGAAGCCCCGGTAGCTCTCGACCCGCGGCGGTTCCTTCAGGCCCAACTCGCCCCGGTCGAAGTTGGGGCCGTAGGCTTCCTGGTCGGGAACGCCGATCAGCTCGCCGTTGGTGTTGAACGACCAGGCGTGATAGAAGCATTGCAGGACTTCGGCGCTGCCCTGGTCCTGGCGGCAGATCAAAGCGCCCCGGTGGGGACAGGAGTTGAGGAACACCCGCACCTGACCATCCCGGCCCCGGGCGAAGAACAGCGGCCGGCCGGCCACCGTGCGGCGGCGGTAGTCTCCGGGAGACTCCACTTCCGACTCGTGGCCCAGGTAGATCCAGCACCGGCTGAAAATCAATTCCCGTTCCCGCCGGAACAACTCATCGGAAGTCATGGACGACCGGTGAACCCTGAATATCCCCCTCTGCCGGTCGTCGATAATCAGGTCTTTGATCTCCATAATTTCACCCGTATCCCGCAGCGGCTATTCTGAACTGACGCTAGGCTAGATTCCTTCTTTCGGGTTGTCAACAAGCGGTAGTGCTATGCTGGGTCTGTGCAAAGTCCCTCCACCCGCTCATGGTGAGCTTGTCGAACCATGACTCCAGCGGCGGCATCCTTCGACAGGCTCAGGATGAGCGGAAACCAAAGAGGCCGATTACTTTACACAAGCCCTGAAGCGAGCCAGCCAATCCTGTACATCCTTCAATCCGGGAAATCCTGCTTCAGAAGATGCTCGGCGGAATGGCGATGGGGAAAGGCACGTTGGGGTATCGTTCCAGCAACCGCCGCCACACCGCATGGCCCACCGCCTCCGCCCGGCGCACTATGTCCGCTTCGTCTATGGTCAGTACCTTGCCGTCGCGCATGACCCACTCGCCGTCCACCATCACCGCCTCTATATCGCTCGGCTGCCCGTTGTGTACGAAGGCCGACACGACGCGCAGGGTGGGCACCAGGTGAGGCCGCAGCAGGTCCACCACGAACAGGTCGGCCTTCTTGCCGACCTCCAGGCTGCCGGCAATGTCTGCCATGCCCAACGCTCTGGCCCCTCCGGCGGTGGCCCATTCCATCACGTCCTCGGGCTGGGGATAGACCTCATCGTTGCGGCGCACCCGCTCCAGGAACAGGCCGGCCCGCATCACCTCCACCATGTCCTCGGCCATGTTGTCCGACCCCATGCCGATGGCGCAGCCGGCCGCCTGCAATTCCCGCGCCGGCGCCGCCGCGCCCCGCCGGGCGGCGATGGCGGCGTTGTTGGAAACCTTGACCCCGCACTGTCCCAGCAGCGCGATTTCGGCGGGACTGACGTACCGGCAGTGGGCGACCACCAAGTCCGGCCCCAGGAAGTCGTTGGCGAAGAGGTAATGGGTCGGGGATACCCCTCGGACCCGCATCACCGCTTCGATCTCCTGATGGCTCTGGGACAGGTGGATGGTATAGCCCACGCCGTACCGTTCCGCCATCTCCCGGCTGCGGCGCAGCAGGTCCGGCGAGCAGGTCTCCGGCGCGTGGGGCGCCAGGAAGCAGCGGACCCGACCCTGTTCCTGCCCGTGCCACGCCTCCACCAAATCGGCGCACCGTTGCAGCCCGGCGTCGGCCCGGGCCGAGTCGAAGCGGTAGTCGCCTTGCCGGGCCTGGGCCTCGTCCACGTCGTTGATGTTTTCCGCCAGCGCTAGCCGCAGTCCGGTCGCCGTCAGGTCGGGGGCATATTCCGCCACGTTGGATGAGATTTCCAGCAGGCAGGTGACGCCGCTGCGGATGGATTCCAGCGCTCCCAGCAGGGCCAGCGTCCGGCGCTCCTCCCGGCTCAGCAGCGAGCGGGCCGAGACCGGAAAGGTCAGCCGAGTCGGGAAGCCGAAGTCCTCCAGTATCCCCCGGTCGCCCGTGGCCAGCAGGTGGGTGTGGCAGTTGATGAGGCCGGGGAAAACCGCCTTGCCCCGCCCGTCCACCACCTCCGCGTCGGGATACGCCCGCTGCACTTCCCCGCTCGGCCCCACGGCGGCAATCCGGTCTTCCGAGATGGCGATGCCCGCGTCGTGCCAAACGGTGTGGCCCGCGTCGCCGGTAACAATGGTCGCGTTGTTGATGATGGTGGTCATGTCGTTACATCCATTATATCTATATCCATGCGAACTCAGGCCTGCGGTCACGGCGTTCCGGCCCCGCAAGGCAATCGCATCATAACCTACCCCCTCTGGACTCCGGCTTTCGCCGGAGTCCAGAGGTCACAAATTGAAAGAATCGTGAAAGTCATTGCTGGTTTCGGTTACTGGATTCCGGCTTTCGCCGGAATGACGGGGATGGTGCGATTGCCCTGTTCCGGCCCCGCCGTACACGCTGAGCCGCGCCAGCCGCCGCATACAATGTACAATAAACTCAGCCCGAACCTGCCTGAACCACGCCCGGGAAACGGAGCCATACTATGATTGACAGCAAGGACGCCGCTGCCATTGGCCGCGCCATCTATAACGAAAAAATCCGCGACACCCTGGGGCCAGAGTATCTGGGCAAGGTGGTCGCCATTGACGTACACAGCGGCGACTACGAAATCGCGGACAAAGGCATCGACGCCACTATGGGCCTGCTCGCGCGCCAACCCAACGCCTTCATCTGGCGGGAGCGGGTCGGATTCAACGCGGTGCATAGCATGGGCGGCGCCGGCTTGCGGCGGGTCAACGATGATTAGCGGCCGGGTAGTTCGACTCCCCAGCGGCGGCCTGCCAAATCGTCTTGACTACCTAAACCCTCGCCAGCCATTCCCAGCATTCTGCCGGCAGTTGCATTTGCGCCGCCAGACGTTGGTTGAACAATTCCAGCAGGGATGTTGTCCCACGGCAGGAAGCCCTGAACACGGTTTCGGGATGGTTTGGTTTGTGCTGAAAGTTATGCAGACGGGCCAAATCCCGCCATAGGCTGTATTCCTCCCTAGTCAGAACCTGCCGCGCGTACTGTCGCAAGTCGGATGAGCGTCCGCTGGGGGAGGCGCCGTCCAGCGTTGTTAGCGCCGAGAGAAAGTCCATAACGCCGTCCCAAATCAGCGATGCGACTTTCGCCAATTCGCCCAGGTTGTGGGCGTAGCCGCTGGACATCGCCCGCTCGCAACGTTCGCCCGCTTCGCGCAACCGCGATTCCGCATATTCCAGGTAGGTTGCCGCCACTATGTCAACCATAGTGCTCGTCAAGCAGGGAGAGCACTATTTCGCCCAACTCGTAGCACAACTCTGCGTCTTCGCGGTCGTAGCCCCTGTGCTGGTCGGCCTCTGCTTTCAACTCCACCACCGCCGAATATGACGATGCAATGCCAACGTGTTGGCGAGCCTTGGCGACGCGGTTGATGACGGTCCAGGGGTCGGCGCCAGGAGCGATCTCACCGATGCGGTAGTTGACCGCGGCCAGCAACAAGGCCGGGCCGTTCTTCTGCTCCCGGCGCAGGGCCTTTTTGGCCAGTTCAATCATCGCCGCAGCGGACGGCATTTCAGGCGGGTCGGCGCGGCGTTGACGCTTCAGATTGTCAAAAAACTCGGCAACGGTCACTTCGGCATTAGCCATAACGTCATCTCGCATCGCAAACGTGCGGGCCTTCCTTCTTTTATCAGTCCCGGCTTTGCTGCCGGAGGTGTGCCGGCAATCTGCAATCATTGTATCTCAGGCAACGGCCACCCCAAAACCCGCATCCGATGTACAATCAACCCGGCACAAGCCTGCCTGAACCATGACCGGGAAACGGAGCAGCAGACCATGACCATTGCCAGCAAGGACGCCGCCGCCATCGGCCGCGCCATCTGGGCGGAACGAGTGGGCAGCCGCGCCCCTTATCGCATCGGGGGCAGGCCGCCGGTATGGTGATTCAAGCCGCTCCTATCTTGGCGGACGCGGCGGCGGCTGTGGCCGCGGTTTGGGGAGAGGCAGCGGCCCTTTGTCTCGCACGCGTTCCGAAGGGGGCTCGCCAGGCCCGCCTTCGGCGGGTCTCCGCTCAGGAGGCATAGCGGTTCACCACTTCCGCGTGGGCCGCCTCCGCAGATGCCAGGTTCAATGAATGATTCACTTCCAGGTCAACCCGCTGGGTCGCATTGTCCCACCAGCGGCGAATGTGACGCAGAGTTTCCTCAACTTCGGCTTCATCAATCCGGTACGTCTCAATCTTTCGCCACAGGTCATCCGTATCATCCATCAACAAGCCGCACGTTTCGGCCGCTAATCGGCACTCGGCAACGTCCTTGGCGTAATTGGACAGCGCGTCCCAGACGGTCAGGCCGGCCAGCCCAAGGCCGCCTACCACCCCTACATAAAACAGCCAGGGATATATCGTTCCGCCGTAGAGGATGCCGCCTTCAACGGCGATGCTCACCAGCAGCGCCAAACGCACCCAGCGATGAATACGCTGCCGCCGGTCGGCCATTGCCCCGTAATAACGCATTTGCCATTCGAGATCGCAAAGCGTGTCCCAAACGGCCTTTCGAGTGATGTCTGATACGGCTGTCATCAAATCACTCCTCACCATCTGACTTGTACCCCAATCATACCACCCCATCCTGTCCATCCATGCTAAAAACACTCCCCCCTCACGGCGTCCCCGCCCCACCGCTCACGTTCAGCCGCACCAGCCGCCGCAGTATCTCCTCATCCGCCAGGTCCACCGGCCAGCCGTAGGCGTCGGCGGCCGCCGCGTCCAGCTCGGCGTGGGCCGTCCGCAGCCAGGACGGGTTTTCGTTGTACAGAGCAGTCATCGAGCGGCGGTAGCTGCCGTTGGGCCGGCAGACGTTGCGCCGCTGCTCGTCCAGCCTCCGCGCCGCCTGCGCCACCGCCGGCCGCTGCGATTCCGTCGGACTCGGAAAGGGAAACTTCTCAAAGCACTCGCTGATGATGTAACGCCGGGCCGATTCCTTTTCCCGCAACTGCGTACCGATGGCGTCAGTCCATACTTTATGAATACGGCTTTCCAGTATGCCAAGGAAGTAGTCATCCTCGCGGCAAAAAGCAACTACTGTTACATCCGGCGCATTGTCGGCATCTATGTACTGGAAGCAACGATGCTTGGACACTTGACAGGTGCCAATGTACCGCGTTAACGGTGCGAGGGCCGCATCCAACGCGGGCGTTGCATCGTTAAGTAACCACCAATTCAATCTCCGATGTTCGCGCCTGTTCTTATCTCGAACTGGTTTTACGTAGTTTAGACAATGCTGGTATGGCAAGTTGTATAGTTTTGCATCTGATTCGGGCATAGCGCCAAAGTCAACCAGCCAACGCTCTTGTGGCCTGCCGTTTAGGTCTCTGCCGATGACGTAGCGTTTGACGACGTCGCTGTTAGGCTTGCCATTGGGATTGCTGTCGGCCAGCATTATCGCCACCTGTTCCGACGTCAAATCGAATGGGCCGCCTTTCTCAATACCCCTGAAGCAAATGGCATCATTCTGCGGGAGCTTTTGCGCCTGGTCCAGATTCACGGCGTCGCTGAGGCGGGTGTCAATGTCCGACGCCGGCGCGCCGTTCAGCGTTTTCGTCGTTTCGCTGCCGTCGTCGAAGCAGACGATGGACACGTGGACGGCGGCGGAGCCGGGTTCCTCCGGTTTCCATTCCAGGTCGTCGTAGGCGGCGAAAATGTCGCCGGTTTCCTTGATGCGTTCCAGAGTGCGGCGGTTGCTGCTGAACCGTATCGCCTGCGTGGTCAGCAGGCCGGCCCGCTGCGCCCGACCCTCCGCAATCTGCGCCCGCGCCTGCTCAAACCAGTAGCAGCACAGGTCAACCGCGCCGTCCAGTTCGTTGCGGTAGGTCTGCCGCAGGCGGCCGGTGTAGTTGCCGCCCAACTCGGTCAGCATATCCTTGGCTCCCAGAAACGGCGGGTTGCCGACGATGTAGTCCGCCGCCGGCCATTGCGCTTTCTCTGCGCCATTGCCGTCGCCGTTGACGGCAATGGCGGCGTCCCGGCGCTCAATCCCGTCGATGTTGTCCAGGATGGGACGGTTGGTGTAGGCGAATCCGTTGGCCTGGTGCCACTGGATATAGCCAATCCACAGCGCGGTTTTCGCCAGTTGCGCCGCGTACTCGTTGATTTCCAGCCCCATCATCTGGTCGGGCTGCACCGTGGGCGTCATCTGCCCGAGCCGGAAGCCCCGGGCGGCGGCGTAGTCGAGCGCCTCCCGCTCCAGATCCAGCAGCGAGCGCAGGGCGACGTACAGGAAGTTGCCGCTGCCGCAGGCCGGGTCGAGGACGGTTACGGAGGCGAGACGCCGGCGGAAGGATTCCAGCCGTTGCCGCGCCGGGGAATCGTCAGAAGCAGGATTTTCAGGATTTATAGGATGTACAGGATTGGGCAGTACTTCGCCATCCAACGCCCCCAATTCCAAGTCAATCGCTCCATAACTCACGCAATCGTCACTCCGGCGAAAGCCGGAGTCTAGAGGCTGTAAATTGAAAGAATTTGGAAAGCCGTTGTCGTTTTCGGTTACTGGATTCCGGCTTTCGCCGGAATGACGGGGATGGTGCGATTGCCCTGACCCCAATCCAGACAATCCATCAAATCCGGTAAATCCTGCTTCTGACAACTCTTCAATCTCCGCCCGGGCCGCCGCCCACTCCCGGCGCAGGGGCGCCATCACCACCGGCTCAACCACCCGGCGGATGTCCGCCTCGCTGGTATAGTGCGCGCCCAGCGGAGCGCGTTCCTCGGTGAGGCCCAGGGCGCGCTCGAAGAGAGTGCCGAATATGGACGGCTCGATGTTGCTCCAGTTCTGGGCCGCGGCTTCCGCCAGGCGTTCCAGCGCGGCGGTGTTCAGCGTCACGTCGGGAACGTGGGCGAACAGTTCGCCGTTGAAATGCTCAATGGTCTGGGGACCGAACAGGCCGCCGTGGTTCATTTCGGCGAACAGCATTTGCGCGCCCCGCTTGAACCGCTCCGGTTCCCGCCGCTGGTTCACCACCAGCCCGGTGAACGCGCCGTCCGGCAGCAGGCCGGCGTCCTCAGCGTACAGGCAGAAGATAATCTGATTGAGGTACTGCGCCAGTTCCCGGATTTTTGACGGATCAGCGCCGTAGCCTGAACCGGCCATGTCGTTGCTCACCGCCTGGAACAGCGCGGCGGTTTCTTTGGTGACGTCGTCGCGGCTCTTGCCGGTGTTGAACGATGCGGGGTCTGTGAAAACGCGCTTGAGGATATTCAGCGATGGCGACTGCGGTTCGGCAAGCTCGGAGATGCGGACGGTATGCTGCACGCTTTCCATGCCGGGAAAGTTGGTGCGGATGCGGATGACGCTGAAAGCGGACACCACCAGCAGGGGCGGCGTTTTCAGGTACATGGAATAGCCGAGCACCTGGCGCATCGCCTCGTCCAATTGCCCCTCGTGGGTCTTGAATTCCCAGCCGAAGTGATTTTCGTAGTAGGCGTCGGCCTTGCCGGTTTCAATGCGATGCTCAAAGGCATAGACCAGTCCGTTCAACTCGCCGCGCGGCTTTTCGTGGCCGATGAGTTCGCACAGGTCGTTGAACCAGGACTGCGCGCCCTGCTCTTCGTTCAGGGCGGTATTTTCCCAGGTTGCGATGAAGTGTTCCGGTGTCACGGCGCGCGTACTATCCCCGCTGGCGCAGCTGCGCCTCCAGTTCGCGGACGCGGGCGCGCTTGGCGGCGAGTTCGGCCTCGGCGGCGTCGGCGCGGGCGCGTTCATCCTCCAGGGTGACGATGCGCCGGCCCGTGGCCGGGTCGTACCAGCCCAGCAGGCCGCGGGGCAGTCCCCGCGCCGGACCTTCCCGGTACGGCG
>DAOUJY010000004.1:0-1854 GCA_034421995.1 Dehalococcoidia bacterium
TCCCGGGACACTTCCGTCAATATGGAAACCCACCCCATCGGCGGCAGGAACAGCACCTCGAGCATAAAGATGGCCTCGGCGATTTCCTCACTGTCAACGAAAAGGTAGATGTCCGGGAAGAAGACCAGGTAGAAGGTCTGGATGGCCAGGTGCAACACCACCAGACCGATGAAGGTTAGCAGCAGGAACCGCAGAGGAGCATAGGCGCCGACGAGTCCGGCGCTCCGCAGCGCAGCGCCCACCGCCGGCACCCATAGCTGCTTGGAGTTGTAGAGGAAAGCGAGGATGAAGGCTCCATATACGCCGATGGCCGCAGCTTCGCCGGGGGTGGCGATGCCCCCGTATATGGAGCCCAGCACGGCCAGAATCAGGATGACCACCGGCGCAATGGCAATGGTGCCGGTTATCCGTTCGACCCAACCCCGCCAGCTAAGAAAGGTCTCGCCTGGAACTTTGGGAGCGATGCCTGGCCAGATGACGACGCAGATGCCGATGAGGATCATGAAAGTCAAGGCCATCAAGGCGCCGGGAATGAACCCGGCCAGGAACAGCCGACCGATGGAAGTTCCAGTGCTGAGGCCGTAGATTACCAGCAGCACACTGGGCGGTATCAGTATGCCCAGTGTTCCTCCGGCAGCCAGCGACCCCACCACCAACCGGTCGTTGTAGCCCCGTGTGTGGAATGTTGGCAGCGCCACCCGGCTGATGGTGGCGGCGGTGGAAATGCTGGAACCGGAGCAGGCGGCGAAGATGGCGCAGGACACGATGTTGGTGTGCAGCAACCCGCCGGGTATGGGCGCGACCCAACGGTCCAGCGCCCGGTACATCCGGTCGGCAATGCCGCTGCGCAACACCAACTCGCCCATCAGGATGAAGAGCGGTATGGCTACCAGCAGGAAGCGGGTATAGGTGTCCCACGCCCGGTTGGCCATGATGTTGGACAGCGGGTTTTCGGAGAATACCTCCATCAGGATCAGCGCGAGGCTGCCCAATGCCCCGGCCACGTAAAGCCCGGCCAGGAAGAACACGGTCATCAGGATGAATGCTATGGCTACAACCAAGAGGTACGACCTTCCTTAACCATTCCCGCGCCCGCCCGTCATTCCCACGAAAGCGGGAATCCAGGAGGTAGAGACGATGTCAGTTTTGCCAAGGAGTCGTTTCACAAACGACGGCCCCCGCAGGAATTCGGGGGCCGTTACCAGTTCGTTCCCTCAGCCAGAACCGCCCGGACAAAACTTTGCGCTAACTTACCATCAAAGGGCCGTCTTGAAAAGGGCGGCAGGCAAAACGTAACACAATCGCAACACGACGCATCCGGGCTCAGTATTCGACGCTGTAGACCCGCGCCGCCACGTCGTGGAACATATCCGCGCGTTCCGACGCCGAGTACTGGGTCGTCAAGCGCTTGAAGGCGTTGTACATCACCGTGTACGAGTACGACACCTTGTCCACCGGGAAGTTGCTCTCGAACATACAGCGGCCGGGGCCGAACTGTTCGATGCAGTAGTCAATCAGAGGCTTCATGTCCGCCGCCAGCTCCTCGGAGCCGATAGGCGTGGCGCGGGCGTGCCAGCCGAAGCCGGTGCGGGGCATACCGATGCCGCCCAGCTTGATGACCACGTTGGGAGCGGACGCGGCGGCGGCTATGCCCTTGCGCCACTGGTCGAACACCTCGTCGTCGCGCCCGGCGTAGGGACCTTCCCTTATCAGCCCGCCGATGTGGTTCAGGATGATGGTCAGATTGGGCACGGCCTTGGCGAACTCCGCCAACTCCGTCATCTGGGGGAAGAACATCCAGCCTTCCAGCGTCAGCCCCATGTCGGCCAGCACGCGGGCGCCGGCGCGGAAGTT
>DAOUJY010000005.1:0-4325 GCA_034421995.1 Dehalococcoidia bacterium
GTCGGGATGGATGCGGCGACCCTCGCTTTAGTACGGCCTATGGTGACCCAGTCAACACCGGTCTGCCGCATCCCGGCTGCAATTCTTCTGCGCTTCCTCAAGATACAAGTCAACCATTTTTACAACGGCGCAGCGGCGATGGCATCGTTTTCCGGCTCGGGCGCCGCGGACGTTTTCGCGCCTCGCGGTTGCCGTCAGGTGTCGCGGCGGCGTTGGAGCTGCTCCTCCAGTTCGCGGACGCGGGCACGCTCGGCGGCGAGTTCGGCTTCGGCGGCGTCGGCGCGGGCCTGCTCGGTGGCGCGGGCCTCCCGCTCCAGGCTGAGCTCGGCCTCGGCGGTCAGGCGGGCGGCCTGCTCACTGTCGGCGCGGACTTCGGCGGTGTCGGCGCGGGCTTGCTGGTCTTCATAGGTGAGGATGCGCCGCCCCGTGGCCGGGTCGTAGAACGCCAGCTCCTCACCCTCCGCCCGCAGGTGCAGCCCCAGGGCTGCGCTGTATCCCTGCAAACTCCCGTCGGGCAGCTCCCCAACGTCAATGGCGGCGTACCCGCCGTGCTCCAGGCGAAAGCCGGCCAGCCGGCTTCCGTAGTATTCCCCGGTCCGGTCAAAGAGCCAGTACTCCGCCACGCCAATCCCGGCGTAGTAGTCTCGCTTCTCGTTCAGGTCCCGCCGCGCCGTGCTCTCCGACGCCACCTCCAGCACGAAGTCCGGCGGCTTGCCCTGCTCCGACACGATGTACCCGTTGCTGGCTTCGTAGGCCGCCGGGTCCACGCCGAAGGCCACCAGCAGGTCGGGATAGCGGGCCCGGGTCTTGTTGAACTCGGCGTCGGGCACGACCCAGCGGTCGGCCTCCACCAGGGTGGTTTCGGGATTGCCCAGGTGGATGGCCAAGTGGTGGGAGTTGCCGTGCTTGAACAGGTGGTCGAACTGGCTCATCTCGTCAGGGTTCCGCTGGGGGATGTCGGGCAGCCGAAAGCGGCTGGTGGATTTGGTGATCTTGTCGTTGGCGGTGGTCATGGCGGACCTCTGGGGACTGGCAGGGCGGGCCGTCCGTCCGCCAGTTGCATCTGGTGGTTGGCGCGATTATATGTCCGGCGTCGGCGGCTGGGTAGGCGTCGGTTCGGCGCGCTGCGGGTTTTGACGGTGGCGTTGGGCGGTGGCGGCAGTGGTTCCCACCTCCGGCGCCGGCGCAGGGCCGCGTTGCAGTAGCCGGCCATCATGTGGCGGTGATCGGCCGGTGAACGCTCGCCTCTGTCGCGGTGCGTGGCATCGGGATGTAGGAAACCGAGCGCGCCGTGGCGAGCATCCTTCTTCGCTCGTCCACAGGTCCGCGTCATCCATCGGCGTAGGGCAACGATGCGGCGTCGCCTGGCCGAGGGCCGTCGTGACAGCGCTGGGCAGTCGAATTGACCGCACTCCGACCTCGTCGGAGTTGGCGCAATCGCTCCTCCCACCACGAGTGCTTCGTAGGGGAACTCGTTCAATGGTGTTTTGGAAACGCTGGCGGCTCTATCGTACTCCGCATCGGCGCTCGTATTTTTGAAAACGGCCAATCTTGGTTGATAGCCGGTAATACACGCGTAATGTTTCGCGCTGTACAATTCGGGGCCAAGTCTGGAAATCTACCCAGTCGTCCCCCACGGCCGGCCACCGACGGCCGCACTACAAGGAGGTGTGACCCAAATACCTGACCAAAGCCGCCCCACGCCCGCCCGCGGGCAATACCTGACAGCCCGCGCAACCCCGGGCCGAGGGCGCAAACCCAACCGAGAAGCACGCAAATGACGGTCTCACAAGGAGATTTTGTCAAATGAGTAGAAAAACGAGAAAGCTGATTTGGGCAGCGCCCCTGATGGCGGCCTTCGCCGTCGTCGGCGCCCTCGCCCTCTTCATGGCCCTGGCCCCCGACCCGGCCCGGGCCGACCACGTCGAACTCCCCGGCATCGTCACCGGCGTCACCGCCACCGCCGACGGCCGGGATACCATCAACGTCAAGTGGAAGGCCCCCGCCGACGGCGGCGCGGTCGCCTACTACCGCATCGACCGGTCCATGAACGGCGTCGCCTGGATGCGCCTGGAGCAGATGCACACCGGCAGCACCAGCTACACCGACACCATGGGGCTGAAGCCCGGCATGCCCTACCACTACCGGGTCTTTGCGGTGAACTCGGCCGGTTCCGGCCCCTCCTCCGACCTGGGCGCCGACAACATGGCCACCACGGCCATGGCGGGCGCGCCGGGCCCGGTGCGGATGCTGACCGCCGCGGCCATGGGGCCGAACCAGGTCAACCTGTCCTGGTATCCCCCCACCGACAACGGCGGGGCCAGCGTCGTCCGGTACTGCATCTCCACCTGGCCCGCCGACGCAACCATCCCTGCCGACGCAACTCTGCCCGGCGACGCAGCGCCGACAAGCGCGGATAATGATCCTGCCGATGCCACCGAGTGCTTGCATGACACGACCCTCACTACCCTCCCGGCTGAAAATGCAGCAGACGATGAGGGAGTGATCGTCGTCCGGGCTCCCCAGGGAGCCGGCAAGGTCGAGTTCATGCACAAGGAGCTGCCGCACAGCCACGCTCGTCATTACCAGGTGTACGCGGTCAACAGCGTGGGCTTCTCCACCGTGCCGTCCCAGCCGAACCCCCAGCCGCGAACGGCCAAGGCGGGCAAGCCCAGCGCGCCGCACATTCGCATGACGATCGGCGCTTTTAGCGCGACTCCTTCAACGGACATGTGGATTACCTGGCCGGACGACGACGGCGGGGCGCCCCTCACCCAATGGACTGTCCAGCAGAACATACGCGCCCCACGCGCCCGGCTTGACGATGATAACTGGTCAGTCGGCGGAGGTTTCGCGGATCTGAACATTAACACTCTTGGTGACACCAACACCATCGAAGAGGAAGTACGGGGCGCCGGCGCCCAGTGTACAAGCTGTACCGTAGGCCAAAACCTGAGTACATCCTACCGGGTTCGCTTTGAAAGCGCGGTAGCGGATGGCGAGTGGTCCAACTATATTACGGCACATGTGAGCGACACCGCGATTCTGAACCCTCCGGCTCCCGCCCCACCGACGGGTTTGGAGGCGACGGAAGGGGCGGACCTGCGGCGGATCGACCTCTCCTGGGACAAGGTGCCCGAAGTCGGCTACGTGATCGACTACCGGGAAGCAGTCGTGGTTAACAATGACCCAACTGCCGGCAGCGTGAACAAGGGCCGATGGAAGCAGTTGCAGAAGAATACCGGCTATACCGAAGGGACTTACCGCCACCATGGCCTGAAGCCGGGCACCACCTACGAGTACCGCGTGTTCCCGGTTCGGAGGGGCAGCTACGGCGTGCCGGTGGCCGTTACCGGCACGACCAAGGCGGCTACGGTGCCGGGCGTGGTGACAGAACTCCGGACGTCCTCGGACGATCCCACCATGATCAAGGTGGAATGGGACAAGCCGGCGGTTGAGGGCGGCCAGCCCATCACCGGCTATCGCGTCGAAATCAAGCCGTCCGAAATTGTGGCGGCCGACACGGCGACGGCGGTAACCCATCCCGATGACAAATGTCCTGCTAGCGGGGTCTGCGCCCGGGAGATCATGGGCGCCGACAACACCATGTTCACCCAGGGCGGGCTGAGCGCCGGGGACGACCGGTGGTTCCGGGTCTTCGCCATCAACCAGGTGTTCGCGGCCAAGACTGCCGGGCCTGATTTGAACGACCGGACGCTGGCCCGGCCGAAGAAGGGCACCTCGGCCAAGGCGGGCACGCCCGCCGTGCCGGTGGACCTGACGGCGCAGCCGGCCCGGGACGCCAACATCAACGACGCGGCGCGCCTGGGCGTCGATATTCTCTGGAACGCTCCCGACGACCCCGCCGGCGACGTGGTCACCGGCTACGTCATCCAGCGCCGGACCAAGGCCAACGCCGCCGCCGACTGGACCGCCTGGGACACCGACTGGAAAATGGTCGAGATGGTCGGCGACGATCCCCCGCGCACCTCCGTCGGCGACACCGACCCGGTGAGCGGCCTGGCCGCCGGCGAGATGCGCGAGTACCGGGTCAAGGCCAAGAGCGGCGAGGGCACGGGTCCCATGACCGACGCGGTGACCTACCCCGCCAGCAACATGGCCGTCCCCAGCGTCCCGCAGATGGTCATGGCCGCGAAGTCCGCGGACATGCCCACCTCCAAGGTCAAGGTGTCCTGGAGCGCGCCGGCGGACAACGCCGACGACGTCACCGGCTACATCATCGAGCGCAAGTACCCCGGCGACGGGGTGGGCGCCATCCCCGCCGACGGCTACAACGACGGCGTGATGGGCCGCGACCACGCCTT
>DAOUJY010000006.1:0-82035 GCA_034421995.1 Dehalococcoidia bacterium
TCAACCTATTGGTGAACTGGAATGGCTTGGAACCTGACGAAACCGGACGCATCCATCGCTCCATCGCTAACTTCACCCTCTGACACAAACTAGCACCAACGGTTGATAAGGTGCGCCAACCCATAATCGGCGTCCTGCAAGGAGGACAACAATGGCCACACCAGTAGTTCGGAAATCATTGATTGTGCTGGGGATTTTCGCCGTCTTGCTATTAGCGATTGCGGCGGCAAGAAGCGCCCCGGTCATTACCGCAACCGATCCCCCGAGCCGGCCCAAAATTACCTCAGTCGCCGTAACCAGCGACCCTGCGGACGACGTGGGCATTACGATCCCCTACCGGGTCCTGGAAAACGGCATGGGGCTGCGCCGCGACGACACCAGATACGCGGCCGGCGATACCCTCTTGCTGACGGTCACCTTCGACCAGGCGGTGACGGTGACCGGAAATCCTCAGTTGAACTTCGTAATGAAAAACGCCTCCAGGACCGCCGCTTTCAGGTCTACGGACGGCACGCGGGTTGTGTTCGCCTATCCAATCGTGGCGGGCGACGAGGACCGGAACGGCGTCTCCGTCAATGCGGATTCTCTGGCCCTGAACGGCGGAACGATTCAGAACGCATCAGGAGTTGACGCCGACCTGTCCCACAACAAGCTGGGCGACCAGCGCGGACACATCGTTGACGGAATCGCGCCCCGCATTTCCAGTCTCCGGCTGACGAACAACGACTACACCAGAGACAAGGTTCTTGCCATCGGCGAGGAAGTTACAATCAGAGCCCAATTTTCCGAGCGCCTCGTCTATGCCAGCATCGCCGGCCCGCCTCAGGCCGTGATCCAGGTCGGCGACCGGGAACGTCGGGCGGACTGGCGAAGCACGGCCTGGGGACGTGGATTCGTCTACGTAATCCAAGAGGGAGACCTTGACACGGACGGGATCAGCATCAAGTCAAATTCCATCGACCTGAACGGTGGCACCATCCAGGACAAGGCCGGCAATCACGCCAACCTGCGACATTCCAGGGTGGCCGATAATTGGGAGTTCGTCGTCGATGGCGTCCGCCCGACCGTCAAGAAGATCCGCATCACCAGCGATCCCGGCGATGACGATACCTACCAGCCTGGCGACACCATCGAAGCTACGGTGACGTTCAGCGAGCCCATGCGGGTCTATGACACCCGGGTCACCAAGGACGGCAAAACCTACACCATCACCCCTACCCTTGCGCTCAACATCGGCGGCTCGCTCCGCACCGCCGAGTATTGGAAAACCAACGGCAAGGACGTGCTGTTTACCTATCGGGTGTCCCAAGACGACCAGGACGCCAACGGCATATCCATCGCCGCTAACCAACTCTCGCGGGCCGACTCCAGAATCCCGGGCTACGGGGCCGTAATCAGGGACGATGTGGGCACTGGCTTGGGCGCGAATGAGGCGACGCTGGATCACCCCGCCCTGGCCGACAATGCTTCCCACAAGGTTGGAAGCGGGTCGGGCGCGCAGGATTCACCGCCCCCGCCGGCGGATGATGAGCTGGAGGCGCCGGGGCCGGTGGGTTCGGTCAACCTTGCCATTGAGCGGGGCAATAAGAGGCACACCGTCACGGTGTCCTGGACGCCCAACGATACCGGCGGGCAGGCGGACCGCTACATCGTGTGGATGAAGCCCATGGATGGCAGCAACGGCAAGACCAGGCGGGTCAGCGCCGATAAGCTCTGGTCGAAATTCAAGGTAAAAAGCGGCATCACCTACCGATTCAGCGTGCGCGCTCAGAACGAAGCCGGCAAGGGCGAGCGCGTTTACAACTACATCACCCCATGAGCCACCACAACACTGGCTGGAGCAGTGCTCCGGCCGACGACTGCGACGCCATCGAGTGTTGCAAAGACGAAAGCCGGTGACCGTCGAAATCTACGACGGTCACGCCCTGGTTTTTCGCAGCGGTCCGCTTGAAATTACCGGCCTGGTAGTGCTGATAAACTGTGCCGCGCACTACGTCCCGCCCGATGACGAAAACCGTCGCTAAACCACACCAGTTCGCGCCTGGTGATGGCGGGTTTTCGTTGGGATCCGCGGCGAAATCCGTAATTACGGGGGGCAAAAACCGGGCGGCGGAAATCGTCATTCCCGCTTTCTCGGGAATCCCCGCACAAACGGGTTGACGTAACATATACTGTGCGGTTCACACGGCCCGACTTTTCCCGGGAAAAGTCGGGCCGATTTGGGTGCATCCCAGGAGTTGACAGGGGTATATCCACGGGTATGGGATGGGTATATCCAACCGGCCACGATTATCACGATTCTCTGATACCCCATTTCAAAATGAGTCACTACCGGTGTCAGTCGGCCACTATAATGCTCACATCGCGTTGAGCATTGCAGTTGAACAACCATGGAGTTGCCTCATGACGACTACCGCCGCCGGCCGCGCCAGCCTCACCGTCTCCGACCTTCAAGCCGCCGTTCCCCGGATGGATGGCGAGATCGCCCTGCCCGGCCTTTACGCTGGCGTCCACGTCTGGCGGGACCAGTGGGGCGTACCACACATCCGCGCCGCCAACGAGCATGACGCCTGGTTCGCCCAGGGTTTTGTGACGGCCCAGGACCGGCTGTGGGCCATGGAATATGATCGCCGTCGCGCCGTGGGCCGTTGGGCGGAGGCGGCGGGCAAATCCGCGATAGGCCAGGATATGCAGATGCGGCGGCACCGCCTGGAGGATGCCGCCCGCGCCGACTACGAAGCCGCCGGCTCGCGGGCCAAAGCCATGCTGGAAGCCTATTCCGACGGGGTCAACGCCTTTATCAAGAGCGAGGCCCCCTTGCCGGCTGAATATGCCGTTACGGGCATATCACCCGAACCATGGGAACCCTGGCACTGTCTGGCGATTTACAAAGTCCGGCACATCTTCATGGGAGTATTCGAGACCAAGGCGTGGCGCACCCGGATGGTCAAGGCACTGGGGCCGGAGCGGGCGGCTCAGTTGTTCCCGTCCTACCCACCCGGTCAGCCCGTCATCATTCCCACCGGCGCCGATTACGACGGCGAGGTTGACGTGGGACTGGCGCAACTGCTGGAACACGCCGCCAACCTGAACCTGATCGGCGAGATGGACAGCGGCTCCAACTCGTGGGCCATCGGGCCGGAACGCACCGCCACCGGCGGGCCGCTGCTGGCCGGCGACAGTCACCGGGGCTTGGACACGCCCAGCGTCTATTACCAGAACCACCTGGCTTGCGACACCTTTGACGTGATTGGAAACTCCTTCGCCGGCGTACCCGGATTTCCCCACTTTGGGCACAATACCTGGGTGGCCTGGTGCGTGACGCACACCGCCGCCGACTATCAGGACCTGTACATCGAGTGGTTCAACGACGCCGACCCGGCGCTCTACCAGAACCAGGGCATCTGGTTCAACGCCGACGTGCGGGACGAGGTGATCAAGGTGCGCGACGGCGATGACGTGCATATGCGCACCTGGGCCACTCATCACGGCCCGGTGGTCGGCGGGGATCCCATGTCGGGCTATGGGCTGGCACTGCGCTACACCGCCGGCGATGGCGGTGATTCTTGGACGAACATCCTGCCGGCCATGCTGGAGGCCCAGAGCGTAGAGCAACTCGCCGACGCCATGGAAGGTTGGGTTGACCCGGTAAACAACTTCGTCATGGCCGACGTTCACGGCAACTACGGCTACCAGTGTCGTGGTGAAATCCCCCGTCGTCCCGGCGACGTTCCCGTTCCCCTGCCCGTGCCGGGCTGGGACGGGGAGCACGAGTGGCAGGGCAGCATCCCGTTCCGGGAAATGCCCCGCAACATCAATCCCCCACAGGGATACATCGTGACTGCCAACAACCGACCGGTTGACGCTGATTACCCCTACTACATTTCAATGGACTTTGCGCCCGGCTACCGGGCCATGCGCGTGGCTCACGGCGTCAACAGTATCGCCAATCCCGCCGCTGTGGATATGAGCCGCATCCACTCCGAGCGGCTGTCCATACCCGCCCAGGCGTATGTATCCGCGCTGGCCGGCGTACCGGCTCCGGAGGAACCGACCGCCGCCGAAGCCCTGCGCCGGTTGCAGAAGTGGTCGGGCAGCATGGATCCCGACGCAGTGGAGCCGACCATCTACAGCGCAATGCGAGATGCCCTGCTGTGGCGACTGCTGAAGCACAACATCGGCGAGGAGTTGGCCGCTATGGCGTGGCAGCCCATGGACCGGGGGCGAGGCGTTTTCCTCAACCGTTTCAAGAACCTGATGACCGACGGGATGAGCGCCGGCGACACCGACCTTCTCCCCGAGGACACGGATTGGGCCGGCGTTTTGACAACAGCTTTGGAAGACGGGGTTCGGACCTTGAAGGTCAAGCTTGGACCTGACATGGACGGCTGGAGCTGGAACCGGGTGCATCGGGCGCGACCGCAGCATCCGTTATCCCTGGCGAGGCCCGAGCTGGGCAAGCTGCTGGACCCGCCGGAGATACCCACCGGGGGCGACGGCGATACCCCTTGGGCCGGGTCATACGCGCCGGGCGACCTGGCGACGGTGCTCGGGCTGTCCGTGTTCCGCTACGCTTACGACCCGGCGGACTGGGAACGCTCGCTGTGGGCGGTGCCGTTGGGAGCGTCGGGGCATCCCGGCAGTCCGCACTTCGCCGACCAGTCGGAAATGTGGAGCCACGTCCGCATGGCGTCGATGATGTACGGTTGGGAACGGGTGAAGGTGGCCGCGGAGACGGAGCAGAGTCTCCTGCCAGCATAATGCTACAATCTCAGTATGAACCTGCGGAGGAATCGAATATGGCAATCCTGCCGGCCAACAGCGCCAAATATACTGCATTGAGAGTGCTTGCGGTTGTGTTGCCACTGGCCATCGCTATGGGTGTGACAGCTGTAGCGTTCTATGTTACCGATGTGTTTGGCATTCTTTTCAGGGAGACGAACACTAATCTACAATTGATCGTGCTTGTGCCTGCATCCGTGTTGGCGGTTATCACCACGTTCTTTGCAGCGAAAATCCTGTGGAGTGCCAGTGACCCTGCGGACAACCAAAGTGACGATGCTCCCGATGATGGCCAGACGTGAACGGGCGCGATTGGCACATGATGGGATGGGTGTGGGTTGCTGGAGGGATCGTGTTGGGTTTGGGCCTCCTGCTAGCCGCAAGATTCCGTATCGACCCTATTTTCGCCTTCGACACCGGCTTGGGAACGGCGCTTTTGCTAGTTGCAGGGGGCATTCTGTTCGCCGTAGCGCTGCCTGCCCTCACGACGGCCGACAACAAACTGGTATCCACCGCAGGTGTACTGACCGCGATATTTGGCTATGGTGGAACCTCTATTATCCTCTTCGACGAAAATCCTATCCTCTTCGCGCTGGTGTGGCTCTATCACTTCTACCTCGTATTTTTTGCGTTTGCCCTCGCGGTGACGTCTCGCTGGATACGTAGGATCTTCACGAAGTTACGGAGTTAGTCGTCGCGCAGGTGCGGGGCAACTTGGTCGGCGAACAGCTCGAGGTTGGCTATGCCGTCTCGCAGCGGCATTCCGGGCCACATCATGCGGAAACAGCCGTGGGACATTCCCAAAGAGCGGTAGCGCGACAACTCTTCGACCACCTCATCGGGACTGCCGATGACGAAGCGGTCACGGGCCAAATCCTCGAAGGGTTCCCGGAAGTTTTCCTCGCCGGGCAGGGCTTTGTCCTGACCCCATTGGGCGTAGGCTTCGTACTTGCCGCCGAGGTAGGGAGCCGCGCTGGCGAAGGCTTCCTCGTGGGTGCGGCCCACGAAAACCTCGCGGCCCAAGGGGAGGCGGTCGGGCGCGCCTGAATTGGCCGCGCCCGCCGCTTCGTGGTACATCTCAACCTGTTGGCTGATGGTGTCGAACTTGGCGTGGGGGTTGACGTACCAGGTGTAGCCCAGTCGCGCGGCGCGGGTGATGGCGGCGTCGCTGTTGGCCGCCACCCACACCGGCGGGTGCGGCTGCTGGACCGGGCGCAGCATCAGCTGGGCATCGTGCAGGCGAAAATACTGACCTTCGTAGTTGACCTTCTCGCCCGACCACAGCAGTCGCATGGCCTCCAGGCATTCCAGGTAGCGACTGACGCGGGTTCGGCGGGGAACGCCGAAGTTGTCGTATTCCTCATCCCGGTAACCCAAAGCGGCGCTCAGCGTGAAGTTGCCGCCGGTGATGATGTCCATGGTTGCCACCCGCTCCGCCAGGTCAACCGGGTGGTGCAGGGGCACCAGCAGGGTCGCCACCAAACCCATTCCCCGGGCTTCGGCGGAAATGCGGGCCAGCAGGGGGATGGTCTGCAATTGCTGGTACGGATCGGTGAGGTAATGCTGGCCTTGATAGACCATATCGAAGCCGAGGTCCCGGGCCGCGCCCACGTAGGCGCAGATGTCGGCGAAAGCCTGCTGCATATCCGAGCCGGCCGGCTGCTGGGCGATGGCGGAAAGGGAAACTCCGAACTTCATTGCGGTACCTCGGTTGGGGTCGAACGGCTGACGCGTAAAGAGCAGCGTCAGGTTGATCTGGTGGATGCAGCTGCCATCGCGCGTAGGGGCGAATGATCATTCGCCCCTACATTGGATACTCAGGCCACAGTGGAGAAACTACACGATCTATCCGGCCAGCTCTCGGCCCAGCAGGTCTATGGCGGCCCGCACCGCTCCGTGCTTGGTGGCGTCCCGGTCGCCGCCGACGCGGATCTCAATGGCGGCATCCTCGCCGCCCTTCACCGCCAGCCCAATCCAGAAGGTGCCGATGGGCAGGCCGCTGCGTCCCGGCGCCGGACCGGTGACGCCCGTGGTTGAGAGGGCATAGTCGGTGCCGGTCAGCTCCAACGCCCCCCTGGCCATGGCGATGGCCATTTCCCGGCTGACGCTGCCCGCCGTTTCGTAGAGTTCGTCGGGGACGCCCAGGATCTTCTCCTTCAGGCCGCCGGTGTACGCGACGACGCCGCCGGGGAAGAAGCGTGACGCTCCGGGGATGGTGCCCAAAGTGTAACCGAGCAGTCCGTTGGTGCAGGCTTCCGCCACCGATACGGTCTGCTCACGGTCCAAGAGAATCTGTGCCACCTGTGCTACTTCCACGTTGTTTGCCTCCTGAATAGCGGCCGTGGTTAGACGTCCATCATCTTGTCCGGAGACATCAATTCCCAGAACTCGATGCGGTTGCTTTCAACCAATGGCCTGATCTCTGCGCCCACTTCCAGCGCCGCCGGTGGCAGCTGATTCTCACCCCGCATCGGCGACATCAGGGCTTCGTCAGTCCATTGGAGGATGACGACGTCCTGTTCCGCCGGAGTGGTCGCGCCGTTGAAATATACTTGGAATTCGCTGCGCTGGCCGGCGTCGTGGTAAATCTGCGCCTGTTTTTGCAACAGGCTGGCGACCCGCCGGGCCTCGCCGGGTTTGGTCTTGAAAATTCTCCTGAGGACGTACATAGGGATCTCCTTGTTCGGAACTTGGATGGAATATGACCGCGAATATGATACCCCAATTTCGCGGCCCGACGGGTTCAATCGGGGTACATCGTCGGCTAACGTTTGCGCAGCAAAGACAGGAACTCCCGGTTCCCGGCATCGCCGGTGATTGGAGACCGGATGGTGTCCAGCAATTCGACGTCGGCTCGGCCCGTCAGCCAATCTTGAACCCGTAGCAAAATTTCGACGCGCTGCGCGTCGTCTCTTACGACTCCGCCTTTGCCCACCTCGCCCCGTCGCGCTTCGAACTGCGGTTTGACCAGAACGATGGCAAATCCGCCGGCACGGACGTGGGTTAGCGGTTCGGGAAGGGCCATGGTCAGGGAAATGAAGGACACGTCGGCCACCAGCAAATCCACCGGCTCCGGCAGCTCGAATGGATAGCGTGCGTTTAGTTTCTCCAGGCAAACGACACGCGGGTCCTGGCGAAGCCGGTAATGCAGTTGGCCGTGTCCCACGTCCACGGCGTACACCGTCGCCACGCCCCGCTGCAGCAGGCAGTCGGTAAAGCCGCCGGTGGAGGCACCGACATCCAGGGCGACGCTGCCCGCGAGGGCGATGCCGTGGGCATCGGTCCAGGTATCCAGAGCGTGAGCCAGTTTGACGCCGCCCCTGCTGACGTAGGGGAGGCGTTCCTTCAATTCCAATGGCGTGTCCGGGGCGAGGAACGCGCCGGCCTTCGGCACCGGGCCGGCCGGCGAGAGGACCGCGCCGGCCATTATCAACGCCTGGGCTTGCTCTCGGCTTTCGACCATCCCCCGCTCCACCAGCAGCAGATCGGCGCGGCGTCGCGATTTGGCTTTTGCGTGGTCCGCCATTGGTCTGGCCGTCACTCGCCGATGAACTCGGGCCGCCGCTTTTCCAGAAACGCGCGAAAACCCTCGTGGTAGTCGCGGGTGTCGAACTGGGTGAGGGGCAGGTCGGCCTCTTCGGGCGTCAGATTCAGAGAGGGTTTGGCCAGGACCTGGTTCATCGTCTTCTTGTTGACGGCGTGGGAAAGGGGAGCCAGCGCGGCGATGTCGGCGGCCAATTTGTAAGTTACTTCTTCCAACTTTTCGTCGGGAACAACTTGGTTGACCAACCCGATCCGCAGCGCTTCGTCGGCGTCCAGGAGGCGGCCCGAAAGCAGGATGTACAGAGCATTGCCCTTGCCCACCAGGTTCACCAATCCGTACATCTCCCGGTGCCCGATGGTGATGCCCAGGCGGGCCACCGGGATACCCAGGCGACTGCCGGCTGCGGCGATGCGGAGATCGGTGGCGACGGCCAACTCGCAGCCGCCGCCGGCGGCGAAACCGCGAATCATTGAGATGACCGGCGTGCCGATCTCCGCCACCGTTTCCAACAGGCCGTCCACGGCCTGGTTGTACACCCGGCCCTTGGCCGAGTCGCTGCGGTACGCCTCAAAGTCGCCGATGTCGGCGCCGGCGGAGAATGCGGTTTCTCCGGCTCCCGTCAACACCACGCAGCGCACGTCCCGGTCGGCATCCAATCGTCGCAGCAACGCCGTCAACTCGGTCCACATGGCGAAAGAGATGGCGTTGCGCTGCGCGGGCCGGTTGATGGTCACGGTGGCTACAGGCGACTCATTCCGCAACAGGATGTATCCGTTGTCGTCGATTGCAGTATCGGCGACGGCGGTAGTGGTAGAAGTGGTGGATTGATCGGGCATAGGCGGGGCTCCTGTAGCGGTCTGGGCAAGGGCGCTGCGTTTCCCAGCGTAACCGGGGGCAACGGGAGTAGTCAACTCGGGCCAGCGTCAGGTAGCGCCTCGGTTTGAAAGAGGTTAAATCGCTTCAAGGTCACTACTGGCTTAGCGGCATGAACGTGACACCGAGACCGTCAGCCCTCTGACGATTCGAGGGGGAGATGTCCTGCCCGATTACCGCGGCGCGCACGGCTGTGCTGGTCAGGCGGCCCATGATCAGCGCTCTTTCGTGGGCCCGGTCGATGTCGGTGTCGTCTATGGTGACGGAGGCTTCGATGATCACGTAAACGGTCTGATCCTCATTGTCCTTGGCGGTGACGATGATGTCGGCCCGTTCGAGTTCCTGCGCCTGTTGGTCGCTGATCGCGCCGCCGATTACGCTTTCGTTCACCATGTCGTCCAGGTGAGCGCGGGTGTTGGCGTTGGGCGCCTGGAGAACCTGGGCTCGCCGCAGGCGGAGATAGCGCGCCAGGAGTCTTGGGGCGATGCGTGCAGCGCGGTTTTCGTAGGCGCTGCCGGTGAGGTTGCCCAGGGTACCCTCGATCCTCTGGACGCTGCCGGTGAGGGTGTCGAGCCGCTCGTTAGTCTGCTGCTGGAAGCTGTCGAGCCGCTCGTTGGTGTGCTGCTGGGCTTCCTGCAGGTTGTCGAGCCGCTCGTTGGTGTGCTGCTGGGCTTCCTGCAGGTTGTCGAGCCGCTCGTTGGTCTGCTGCTGGGCTTTTTCCAGGTTGTCGAGCCGCTCGTTGGTCTGTTGTTGGGCTTCCTGCAGGTTGTCGAGCCGCTCGTTGGTCTGTTGCTGGAAGCTGTCGAGCCGCTCGTTGGTGTGCTGCTGGGCTTCCTGCAGGGCATTGATCTGTTCCGTTGTTTGCTGCTGGAAGCTGTCGAGCCGCTCCGCTGTTTCCTGTTGGATGCTGGCGAGCCGGGCAACGGTTTCGGGCAGCTGGAGCAGTTCGCGGGTCAGGATGCGGGCGCGTACCCGTTCGAGGAGTTCCGGGTCCTGGTCCAATTGCCTCATGAACGCGTCGGCTTCGGGGGTGGTCATTCTGGTGTCTCCGTCGTGGTCGCGGACGCTGCCGGCAGTGGGGATATTATGCCACCCGGCGGCAGACTTGGTGAAGGTTGCGGACGTTGGCGCGATTGCTGATATGATAGCAATTATATCAATTAAGAATATTATCGAATAACGCGCATTTATATTGTTGATAGTATCTGATTTCGCAGGCGATTTCGCTACCCCGGTTTCCAAAACCGTCCTACGAAATAGCACCAACCAATGACGAAAATCGGCTCTCAGAAATTCTGGATATGGCCGATAGACAGGTATCTACAAATATTCGCAACGAATTTTGCGGTAGTAGGGACGAAGCATCCTTTGGGCTACTGGTAGTCGCCGCCGTACAGCCCGTCCAAGTCCTTGTTCTGGCGAGAGCGCGCATGGTCGGCTTCGATTCTATGCCGCACGCGTTCCTCGCTGATCTCAACCAGTCGTTCCGGCAGTATTGCTTCTCTTTGCAAGAGGTGCAGGGCGTCCAACAACCGCTGATCGTGTCCAACGTCTTCCGGCGCACACTTCAATTGGCTATGGATGCGCGGAGATCCAGCAGAGAGGCGCAACTTCCTGACAAATTCGGTCATCTCGTCTTCTATGTACGCCTTCTCGGGCGGACCAAGAATATCTCCGAGCAGGTCGTTGGGATCTCGGTAGTAGGTCCAGAAATCAGTTTCTCCGATATTGAGCAGTGAGAGCAGTTCGGCCCGGGAGAATTCCATACTTTGTTCGAAATACTGCACCATATCGAATAGCAGAGATGGGCGCTCTACCGGAGGATCCAGGTTGGACGGCTCTTTGGTCCGGTAACCGTTTTTTGACAATTGCACCATCAAGGATTTGTGTTGCCGCGCATCGATAGCGCCCAGATCTCGGGCTCTCATCACGATCGCCTGCATGGAGATTTTCCATTCGATTTTGAGGGGCGCCAGTTTGCCGATGTTCAAACGACGGAGCCTCGGTTCAATTTGGTGAGCCGGCGCCAGGAATTCCCCGGCGAACCGATGCGCTTGCTCTTCGGCATCCTTGCTGGAGTTGGAGACTTCGCTGTGCATCACCATGTGGCCTATCTCATGGGCCAGCGTCCATCTCCAGCGGTCCGGCGGCAGGTCCCGGTTGAGGTGAAAGACAGGGGGCAACCCCATGGTGCGGCATCCGAACCCGTCGATCCGGCTATCGAATTTATGCGCCACGACTATCCCCCCATTTTCCTCGACGGTCCTGGTTACATTGAAGACCGGTCCTGATGGGAGTTGCCACGCTGCCCGCACGGTACGGGCGATCTTCTCAGGGTCGTAGTCAAACTCCTCAATCGGATAGAACGGAAAGGGAGGGAAATGGAACACGCCGTCCAGCGCCTCTCGCAGCGCGTCTGCTTCCATCCGGCGCACCGTGGCTTCGGCATAGGTGCGGTTCAACACCCCGGCAGGGATGCGCGCCCGCTTGCGATGGAATACTTCACTGCCAACGCCGGCCCGTCCCATGGGTTGGCGAAAAAACTTGACGGGATAGTCCAATGCCTGGCAAATAAGCGCCAAGTGCTCGGCCGTTACATCCCGCACTCCCGCCTCGTATTTGGCGATCATAGGTTGCCCCACACCCGTAGCAGTTGCAAGCGCCGTTTGAGTCAAACCGCGAGATTGGCGAGCTAGGGTGAGTAGTTCCGGGTTGACGGATAGGTCGCTCATGAACCCTCCCGGTCAATGCGGACGGGGCGGTATGCGTAATGCGTGCGATGCGTCTCAATACCGTCCAATCCCAGTTGCCCGACATCAAATGTGTCGGTGCGCGCGCCGTAGATCTGGATGCGCCAATCGATCTCGCTTTCCACCCTGAGCAGGATATGGATATTGTCATATCCACTCATTACGGCATCGAGCCGATAACCGAGCTCCAGTCTGGGAGCAGGCTCAAGCCCTTTTAGCGCCATCTGCCGGTTCCAGGCATCCGCGTGCGTAGTCGCCAGATTCCACGAGAGGTAGCGTGGATCCAGTTGCTTCACACGGATGATCACCTCGTCCTGAACCGACAGATAGCGCTGTCCGCGATGTGTCCTGCACTCAAACCGTTTCCCATGGTCAGGCGATTCTTCCATGCGAGAATACCAGAAATCGTGGAGTGTGGAACAGAATGCGCGGCGGCGCATAGGCGCGCGGATCCGTACCATGTTGGGGTGGTTCATCTCATCCACGTAGTCCAACAGAGCGTGTACCCAAGAGGTCGCAAACGGCTGCAGTTTGGTCCAACCGTCTTCTAGTGGTAGATGGGCCATGATGACCTCCCATCGTTAGGATAAGGGCGAGGGTATCACGACGTTTCCAATCGTGCAAAAATTATGTCAGATTTTATGACACGCCTCTCGAAGGAGTGCCAGCATTGCCTATCGGCGCACCACCATAGTGCCGGTAAAGCGGTCGGCCAGAGAAAACGGCCGGTCAAAATCGCTCATCGTTACGAAGAAATCGAAAATGATACCCAGCGGCATCAGGTACAACATGGTTTTCAGTCCCTCGCGGACGAACATTGTCATCCAGTCAGCGGGCGTTCCATCCTGCCGCAGTACCCGGATACCGACCAGCCGCTTGCCCGGCGTTTGCCCCCGGCGCAGGGTAAGGCACCACCACACGATGTAGGCCAGAGCGCCCAGGACCAGGCCCATGAATAGAAACAGCAGCAGCGTGAGGACATAGAGAAACAGATGGCCCAGGTGCCGCAGCCACGCCGTCGCGTTGAGCACGATGCCGGCGGCGCCACTTGCAATATCCTCGGCGCTGGCGTAGGGGTCCAGGGCGGCGCGGATGTTCTTGTCTAGGCATTCCAGGTCGCAGACCGGCGCAGCCGGCGGCATGGCCACCGGCAACAGCGCCCACACGATGAATGCGGTCAGCGGACCGACAGCCCAAAGCAGGGCGCAGTCGATAAGCCATCCGACGTACCGGCGGATGGGCGTGGCCAATGGCAACTGGTCGGTCACCGGTTCGTTACCTGACGTCAATGAACACATCCGGCGGGTCAATCCGCACGCTCTGGTTGAAATCGGACAACAGCAGCTGCCGCACGGTGCCGGGGGCATCGTATTGACCGATTGCTCCGACCAGGTGCGCCTGGCGCGGCAGGCGGTCTTCACGGTCGATCCAGATGATGATGTCGGCGCTGGCGTTCTCGCTGAGATCGATGGACAGCCAATCCATGGCGGCGGCGGGAATGCTCCCGGACACCCGGTACGCTTCACGGCCGTCGATGTCCTCGATGCCTTCCAGGTTGGGGGTTGCGACCTGGGCCAGGAGGTCGGCCATCACCTCGTTCAGCGCCCCCACTGGAATGATGGCCAGTTCGGCGGATTGCAGCACCCATTGGCCGGACAGCGGGTCGGTGATGTAGAGACCGTCAGGCACGAGAACCATTTGCAGAGGGAAATAGGTGCCCGAGCTGGGGTCCACCTGGTGGTCCCGGACCAGATAAGCGTCGATGACGAGGGAAAGGCCGGCTGCGGCATCCCATTCGCCGGTGATCTCGGTTGCTTTGATATGGGAGCCGTCGTCGCGGTAGTAGATGCTGCCCCGCTGGTGGGTGAGGCTGAATTTCAGCGAGTGTATCCCGCGCAAAGATGTGGCGCTCTCCATCAGCAGAGCCTCCGGCTGCGGTGGGGGGACGTACGCTTCTTCCTGGGGCGTGTACACGCATGCGGCCAGGGCGAGCGTGAGTATGAGCACCGCCAGTAGCCGCGGCATCGAGACTGATTTTTGCCAAATATGCATATGTTCTCCTGGATTGCGCCCACGCCCCCTTGACACGGCCCGGGCGTAGACGCGACCGTCGACGCAAAATTCGGGCCTGCGCCCGGGATGCGAGGGGCAAAATGGAAAAATTGGCAGCTGAATTCGCGCTCATGTGGAATTGTGGGGTCTCTGAGATCATCCCTATTCTCATGGGCTGCCTCGTCGCTGCTTGCCTAATATGCGGCTTGCTATTGGGTGAAGTGCTACACCTAAAGAAACGATGCCAATGCAACCACCCAAAACAAGAAACAACCACTCAAGACCCGGCGGTGCAGTGTTCGGGAGGAACATGAACAGGAGCCCCAAGCCTACCAGCAGGATCCCTGTGATGATTGCGCCGACCAAACAGTGAATGCCTTTGATTCCGAACATGGCATTTGCTCCTCGCGCGGTTCAGGAACCGCATCAGGGTTGTTGGACCGGTACGCAGTCCAGCAACTCCTCGGTCATCCCGCCCGTCCACAGGCACAGTTTTAGACCGGGATGCGAGGCTGCGAGTGGGTCGATTTGCAGGCGTACCGTCAAAAGGTTGTTGACGTGTGTGTAGTGTTCGGTGATCCAATCGCCGGGCAGAGAACCGCAGGCATCCGCCATGCTGTGCGGGATGATGGCTCCGTAGAAAGTGTCGTCATCGGTCAAGGTCGCGTTTGGGAAACCGCAACGGGGACCGGCGACGACTAAGCCGGCTCTTTCGTCTATCCTGGCCCGGAAAGTCAATATCCCCGCCTCAGACACTTTGGGTTCCCGTATCCAATCGACATAGCCATCGGCCGGCTGGTCCGGAACGGAGCAGTTCGGGCATTCTACCGTAGGCAGACGGTCTGACGGTAGGGGGTTGGCCTCGGGCGGAACGGGCGATGGCTGCGCATCCGCTGGAGTAGTTGCGATTGGGGTTGCGTTGGACGATTCCTGTTGAGCAACGGCGGTGGGTGCGGCCGGCGGCGGTTGCATCGCTAACGCTACCGCCGCCACTATCGTGGCTTCCAGGTCGCGAGTGGGTTCAACTACTGCCGGCGCTGGCGTCCCGCTCGACGAAGCTAGCGCTACGTAGGCCACCAGCAGGCCGATTCCGGCCACGATAGCCAGCGTCAGGAAAGCAGCAATCAGAAGCGCCAGTAGGTTCCTCCGGGCCTTGCGCCTTGTCGTCGTATTAGGTATCGGCGCAGCCGGCTCCGCTGGTTCTGCGGGCACCGGCCCGTCGTCATCACCCGATGGCGGTTCCATCGCATTGACGCCGGGATCCTCGGCGTCATCTGGCACTGGCGCTTCCTGTTCGGTACGGAGTTGCTCCCGTCGCCGTTCAAAGTCCTGCTGGCGTTCCGCCTGTTGGCGACGAAATTCTTGCAGATGAAGCTCTCGTTCCCGTTCCATATCATCGCGTTGATGACGGATGGGAAGTTCTACGCGCTCGTTGGCGCGAGCCGACTGCGCAGGGGGCCGTATATGATTCTCGTCTGCGGCGCCAGGCAAGACAAAGTCCATTTGCCGAGCTGAGCAATCGCCAGTCCGCGTCCAGTCGCCGTCCCGCGGCGGACCGGTGCTTGCCCGTGCTCTCCATTTTCTGACCATAGGAATGCCGATGAAAAGTAGGATTATCCCGCCTATCACCGTTAGAACATAAGGCCAGAAACCCCAGACCAACAATGCAAACCAGCGAACGACGAACCAAATCCCTTCAATAATCCAGTACCCAAGACCGCGACCTCTTCTACCTGGAGCGTTGTAGCAGCAATCTGCGTAAGGCCCTGCTTGATTCACCACGGAATTCATTGACGGAAGGGTGTCCTCGCCGGCTCGATTATCGAGTGACGGTTGGACGTCGGTCGAGACCGCCTCGGTTGTGCTGGCAGCAACCAACGCGAACATGACCACGCCCATGATGCACGGTATGACTTTCGCTACGATGGACACCATAAAGTTGTCACCTTATTAATGATTGCAGATACGGCTTCAAACGGCCGATAGTCCTTCCCGACGGTTCTGCAACGGCAGTGCAAATGCCGAATGCCTGGATGGAGTTTTAGATCATTCGACGGTCACGGCTGCTGGACTGGAACGCAATCCAACAATAAATGAGCGACGAGACCTATTGCGACCGGGGGAGGACAACTTTCCGATGTTGCGTTGCATATCTGCATTAGCATCAGAAACAGGGGAGATACGCCACAACGTCTTGAAGGCCGGAGACATCGAACTCCCCCCAAAAGGAAATGCTTTCGTCATTTTCAGCAAACATCCCTGCGTTCAAGGCTTGATGCTGATTTTGTTGTCGGCTGGCTTTTTGGATGACTGAGAACATCTGCTTCACTTGGGCTTGATTGGGGACGTAGATGCCAGACTCATCATCGGTCAATAGGGGATCGTAGTAATAATGAAGGTCGCTTTCCATCCACGCTTCGGATGTAGTGTCCCATATACCGATGACGTAGGTATCAACCTCGGGCGGAACCAAGAGACTATAAGGTAAGAAATAAGCAACCTTGGCCCCAGCGATGCAGCCGAACATCAGGTATATCTCGCTTGCCCATGCTGTCGGCACAGAATCCAATGCTACAAATCTGGCATCTGGGTCATACCCCAGTGCCTTTAAATCTGCGTTCACAAGATTTTCGTACACAAGATCTCGATACCAGTTTCCGGTTTCCGACCAGTGGTTGATGGGCTGGGTTGGCTGTTGATGGGGTCGTGCGGTTGACGTGGGCACGGGCGTTGGCGTGGGAAGCGGCGTGTTGGTGGAACGCAACGTTGGAGTGGGAAACGGCGTATAAGTCAGGCGTGGTGTTGGCGTGGCAGTCGGCGCTGGAGCAGGTGTCGCCGTTCCGTCCAGGGCGGCGATGGCTGCCTTGACCATCGCCCCAATGTCCGGCGTCGCGGTCGGTATCGGAGTTGGCTCGGCGGGCGCGAAGCACCCGATAGATTGGAATGCTATGACCGCAACCATAGCTACGACCTTTAGGTGACGGCTCATCGTGTTCAATCCTGCTATTCCTCGGTGGCGTCTAATGGGCTTGGACAAACCTGACGCCGGTGGCGTCGGCGATGGTCCGGAGTCCATTGCGGTCTGCGTCCCGTCCAAAGGCCACCGTGTCCACCGGCGCCAGAATGACGACGCTAAGAATGGGAAAGAGGTCCGGCGTAGCATCATGGTCTATCTTCAAGTACCGCGAGAAGCGCGAAGGTAAATCGCCCGGAAGTAGCGCTCAGCAAAATGCCAATCCGAGTTTTGCGAAGTCGTGTTCGGCAACAGCCTTCAATCCTTGGGGGATGCAGCCGCTCAATTGATTGTTTGCGACATAGATCCGACTGAGAGTGCCCATTTGGACGAGTTCTGACGGGATATCCCCAACCAACTGGTTGGAGTTGAGCCCCAGCCATCCGAGGTTGGGCAATGCCCCGAGTTCAGGGGGAATAGGGCCGTCGAGTTGGTTAAAACTGAGGATGAGAGAACTTAACTTGGGCAGAGTGCCTAGCCCTGCGGGGATTGGACCGCTCAAGTTGTTACTGATCAAACGGAGAGACCTTAGGTTTTGCAGGTTCCGAAAATCGCTCGGAATTGGCCCGTTTAGTTGATTGCCACTCAAATTCAAATAGGACAAGTTCTTCAGTTGACTCAACTCCGCTGGTATCGGCCCGGTCAGTTGGTTGCCCTGCTCTGGCACTGGGACTTCAGGGTGGCCTGGATAATCTACGAAGTATCCAAGATCCAGATCAAACAGTTTGGACAGATATCCCAATTCTGACGGAATGGAACCGCTCAACCGGTTCCTGCCCAGGTCGAGGTGAACCAGGTTGGACAGTTCGCCCAGTTCGTTTGGTATCGGACCGGTCAGTTGATTGTCATCCATAATGAGAGCATTCAGATTAGACAGGTTCCCAAGTTCGCTGGGTATCCTGCCTGATATTTGATTCAACCCTAAGTCGAGTTCTTCCAGGTTGGATAGATTGCCAAGTTCCGGTGGTATCTCGCCGCTAAACGCGTTCCCATTCAGGTTCAACCTCCACAAGGCGTTCAGTTCTCCCAAATAGGCAGGGATGCTCCCCGGCGATTGGCGGTGCAAGCGGTTCCATTCAATGGACAAGTCCAGCAAGTTCGACAGTTTGCTCAGACTGGGTGGGATCGGCCCGACCAGTCGGTTGTACGAGAGGTTCAAGATTTGCAGCTCATGGAGTTGGCCCAGTTGTGAGGGTATGGGACCGTCCAGTTGGTTGTGAGATAGATTGAGGAACTGAAGGTTGGACAATTGGCCTATCTCCGGAGGCAGCGGTCCTGTCAATCGGTTCCAACTGACGATCAGCACCTCCAAATCGACCAACTGCCCCAACGTGTGCGGGAGAGGTCCGGTTAATTTATTTTCTTCTCGGATGTCCCATCCCAATTTGACCCGGTCAGGAAACCAATCGCCCATTTGATTGGGATCGATATTGGGCCGCCCTACTCCGCCAAGGATGGTGAAAATAGCTCCGTCGTGGCCGAGAATCAAAACGCGCAGATTGATTAGATTGCCGAGTTCGGGCGGAATGTCTCCGGTCAAATGGTTCCCGAATAAGAACAGGAACTCCAGATTGAGTAGGTTGCCCAACTCACCCGGAATGTGGCCATCGATATCGTTTTCGCTGAGGTCCAATTTCTGTAAATTCAGTAAATTGCCCAAGTTCGGCGGTATAGGGCCGGACAATTGATTCTGGGCAAGGTCCAGTCCCTCCAGTTTCGGTAAGGCACCCAATTGTGACGGAACCTGTCCGATCAAGTTGTTTGCTCGCAGTTGCAACGACGTCACTCGGCAATCCTCATCGACAGACACGCCGGCCCAATCTCCAATACCCTCCTCGCTGAGCCAATTTTCGTTGTTGGCCCACCCCGGTCCGGCAGTAGCGTTGTAGAGGGCTACCAGCGTAACGCGGTCCAAACACGGAGCTGCTGTATCTTCTGCGGGCATACGCGGGGGTGCCGGGGTTAGTGAGGCGACAGGTGTAGCAGTCGGTTGCGGGTTGTCTGACCTTGGTGCCGTAGGAGCCGCTTCGGAAGGCCAACCTCGCGCCTCGGATGCTTGCGCTGTCGCCACCGCGGCGACGATAGTGCTCGCGACGTTGGGTTCAGGGATGGCATCCCGGTCCGACGATGGTGAAGAGCATGACGAAAGAATGAGCGCGATCGGCAAAACAGCCACCACACCGATGAACGGGGGCATGAAAATGCGCGCCGGTCCATGGGCAAGGGCACGACGCGAACTAATATGCCGACACATACCGCCCTCCGGTGGCGTTGGCGATGTTGCGCAGTCCAGCTCGGTCGGCGTCTGCCCCGAAAGCCACTGTGTCCACCGGGATCTGGGACAGCACCAAGTCAGGCATGACTTCCTGGGCCATTTCGGGGTCGCTGGCCATCCCGTCGGACATGAGCACGATGCGTCGTTCCCGGCAGATACTCTCCTCGAAGAAAACCCATTTGGGGTTTTCCCAGCAGGTGGGCCGGCTCGGCATCGTCCGCAAGGCTTCTCCCAGCGCGGTGTACATAAATGTGTGACCGCCGCTGGCAGTGAAAGAGGGAATGGCGGTCTCCCAGGGAGCCGAGGCTGGTTCGATGAAATCAAACAGCATCTCATTCTCCAGTCCGAACATCATCATTGCGATCTCACTGTGCTCCGTGTGCTTGCCGGCTACTTCGTGTAACGCCTCATAGAGAGGCAGCAGTTTTTCCGCCATGCTGCCGGAGTCGTCCACCACGTAGAGCACGGTCGCGTTGTCGGTGAGCAGCACGGGCAGGGCATCCTGGATGGCGACCGGTTCGGCGAGGTCGATGGTGTCCGTATTGCGGCCCGCAAAGGCAAACGCGGTGAGCAGCGCGGCCAACAGCAGAAGGAAGGCCAACAACACCCAGGGCCATTTGCAGCGGGGCCGGCGGCGGTCGCCCCGAGCATCGTAGGACAGCCAGTAATTGGTGGACATGGCGGGCATCCCTCGTATCAGCGAGAGGGGACATCACTTTTTGTAAGTTTCGCGTCGGCTCTTCTGACGCTCAATCGGGGCCGGGGCGCTAGTCGTAGATCCATTGAGCGCCAAACAGCTGCCAATACTTCGGGAGGCCTACCACATCGACGGGATCCCCCGACGGCATATACAGCCACATGCGATAGGATGAGTCCGGGTCCTCGACAGGGATCACGTCAGTTCTAACGACGCCGCACAACCAAACGTCCGCACCACCCTCCAAGTAACGCATTTGAAATGGCTCGACCTTGTGGGTTGCGCCGTTGCCGTCCTTAACTTGAGTAAAGCTTTCCCCTTCGTACCAGCAACTACCTACGCGAACCGGAGACTTGGATGCGCTGGTAGGAGCAGTTAACTCGTCGCAGACAGCTGTTGTGAACACCAGCAGCAGGGCAACGCTGATGACCTTCAGTAACAGCGTTAGGCGTAAATGGGCGATGCCTGACGCAGCAAAGAAAGGAGGGGAGAGCTGCGGCTCTGTCAGCATGAGGATGTCCTCCTGGTACTGGCGGAGGCGCCGCATCATGCCGTGAGAACGGGAATCGCAGCGTAAAACGGCTGCCTCCGGGGATGTCCCGCCTGAGACGGTAGGACGATGGGATGGGCTACGATAAAGTTCGCAGCACGTCCGGTTTGACCCCACGGCAACCGCTGATAAAATCATTAGCGGCCTGCTGGCCGAGGGCGTCCCCGTCCCGGCGTGGATGCCCAGAACGTCGCCCCCGCTTGTGGAAGAAGCGGGGGCGACGATAATTTCAGGACTGTGTTGGACTGGCCCGCGCGTGGTTCATCAGGAACTCCTGACCCGTTGACAGGTGGCGGGATTGGGCGACGCTGCCCACGCTTGGCGGCCATCCGCGAAATGGCGAGGGCTGGCCCGTGGAAAAAGCAGTGTTCGCGGCGTGGGAGCAGGGCGCGGCAAGGACCGGCATGGTACCGGAATGCCAACGCGGGTAGTGGGTCGTATGACGCATCGTGACACCTCCCGGAATATCCCCGCATCTGCGGGGGGAGGCGTCGTGGCACCTCCCTTGCGAACGCCAAGCAGGGCTACTTGCCACAGCACCCCGACGCCTCGCATCAATTCCGCAAGGAAGGCAAAGGAAACCCTTTGGCCTTTGCGAATTGATGAAGGCATGCCCTTATTTCACAAGGGCACGAGGCAACGTCGATGTGCTGTGGCGTGGCTACGCTATCACAGTCCCCGTTACTGCGCAACGTCATGCGCGTCGCTCGCCAACGTATTGCGACCGTCGGCGACACAGACGTTTCCGGGGTTTGAGGCTCTCTGTGAAGGCCAGGTCGGCTCCCGAAGACGCCATTCCCATTTCGAGCATCCCCAATGCTCGATAATTCCATCATTTGCAGAATTTGGAGCGCCTGAACAGCTTGCAATGACGTCGGAAAGACGGTATGAGGGATATGGCCTACATCTGGCCGGATCCAATTTCATTCGCCCCGCAGGTGCGGGGGTATTCCAGCGCGCGGATGCTCTGTATCCCCGTGTAGGAATGCCCTGTACCTGGCGGGGATATTTTTGTCCCACGTCCGCTTTGCCAGGCAGGAGACAGTATAGTACGTTAGTTCTGACACAATGAATAAACGATGAGGTCGAAGGAGCGCCAACTACCTCCGACCTCGGTTTCGCACTCCCGGACGAGGCATCCACAGTGCGTACCTCGAATACTATACCGCCGTCGCAGACGGCGCAACCCGGCCGGGACCTCTCCGGTCCCCGGGCCGCTGGCGACACTACCCGGTCGCCTCCCCGCAGCGGCTACGGCTTCGTGGAGTGCGCCATCAACAATGTTTTGGCGCACGTGCCCCCATCGCTGGTCGATGACCTGGAAGCGGCCCACCGCCACGGTGGCAACTCCGGCTACCCAGCCACGAACATGCTCGCCGTGTATCTGTTGAAGTTCTTGCTCAACTATCCCTATGCCAATGGCTATCTGGACGATCTGAGCCGTGACGACCGACTGCTGGCAATCTGCGGTCTGGAAGATGCTCCGAGCGAGTCTGCTTACTCTCGCTTCAAGAAGAAGTTGAGCGCTCACAGAGAGACCATCGATGGCATTACGGCCGCGGTGTTCAAGGAGTGCGGTTCGGAGATCGAGAGGCTCCGCGAGCTGGGCCAGGTGCCGGCGGACCTGCCGCCGCTGGGCTACTCGCTGACCATGGACAGCACTGACGTCCTGGCCTGGGCTAGACCCGGGCGCATCAGTCGCACCACCGGCGAAGAGATACCATCCAAGGACCCCACCGCACGGTGGGGACACCGCACCGCCAAGAGTAGGCGCGTATCACAGCAGTCTGCCGGCAAGCGCCGGAAGACCAAGCGGGTCAAGAGCGAGAAATCGGATGACGACAAGGGCGAGATGTACTTCGGCTATAAGACCAATGTCATCGTCGACAGCAACTATGGCCTTCCCCTTTACGCCGTCACCCGCCCGGCCAACGCATCGGACATGGTGGTGATGATCGAGGACCTGGACGCCTGCCTGCGGCTCTACCAGATGGTCCCGCGTTATTTCCTGGCCGACAAGGGATACGACAGCCTCGCCAACATCCTGCACCTGGTCAACTCCGGCATCATCCCGGTGATCGCCATCCGGCGGCCGCCCAAAGATGAGAACGGCCGGCGGCTCTACGACGGTATTTACGACGAAGACGGCCGGCCGGTGTGCCTGGGCGGTCAGCCCATGGAATACGTCGAGAGCTACATCGAAAAGGGCCACCTCTTCCGGTGCCCAGAGAGCGGCTGCCACCTGAAGGACAAGGTCCGCTTCACCCGCTACTGCGATGACGAACACTACGAGCAACTCGAAGGCAAATCGTTGCGCATCATCGGATTGCTACCCCGCTGCACCGATGAATACCAGCGCGAACTCGCCAAGCGGGTCATCATCGAGCGGGGCTTCAGCAGCGGCAAGCACTCCCGCTTGCTGGACACTCATCGCTATCTGAACGACGCCAAGGTGGAGCTCCACGTAGCGATGTCGATTCTCAGCTACCTGGCCACGGCCCTGGCCCATCTCAAAGCGAACGATTTCGCCCACATGCGACACATGCGCATCCGCCTGTCCCGCCGGCGCCGGTCACGTAAACGCGATCCGACCAACGAAGAAGGGGCCCAATCCGAACACGAAGATGCTTTGCCCTTGGTGGCGTAACGACCGGGGTTCAGGCGAGGTACTTGGCGGCGGGTGTGGGAAGACGTTCGCAGCGCCCAACGCAGTTGACGCACCGTCCACAGCCTACGTAGGATAGGGGCACCGCCACAACTATGTAGCGGTGCCCCGTAGGTGCGGGGATGTTCCAATCATAGTTATAGCCGCAACTAAACGGTCCAGGATGTCCCCGTGCGGGAATCATCCCTCTAGATGAGGGAAAGCAGCAAACCGGACGTAAGTCCGCGGATTCGTTGCTCTTGGCGGCGTAACGACCGGGGTTCCGGGCTGCTCCCTAGCGCCGGGCACTAAGCCGGCGTTCGCACCGTCGGATTGTTGGCGTACGTCCGTCAATTTTCGTGCGTCGGGGGCCTTTGGGCCGTCCGCACTCGGCCTCATATAGACATACCCGCCTATCCGGGCTACGCTGGCGAGGGACAAAAAGTGCTGGCGGGGGACCCACCCCCCACCAGCGCGGTCCGATCCAGCCATTAGGAGATACAGCAATGGATTTTTGGACCTCTCTGATCGAGTCGCTCGTGCGCGTCATCACCGAGGTGGCGGTCTCAGGCACCGAGACGGCATTGGCCCTAGCGATAATCGGAGTCATAGCCTATGCGGGCTACGAAGTGATGTGTCAGCCCTGATCTGCCCGGACTCTAAACCGGCAAATCCAAGCTGTCAACCCCCTACACGCGGCGTTTCAGGCAGCAAAATAGCCTGGTCGCCGGCTTTTGCATCCCGCGAAGTGAGCGGGTACAATCTCGGTCGTCCCCATGAGCCCTTGCAGTTCATCCGCCGGTCTTGGGACGCTTCGCCTTGCCATGATGCAACCGTTTGCATCTACTACCAAATCCAGAATCCGTATTGCGTAGATGATATGACGAATATCGTCGGCAGTTCACCAGGAAATGCGCCGGAGCGGAGTAGCGAAATCGCCTGATTTCGTACAAGTTATTGACAGAGATTGACAAATCGCTTAATCTGCGCCCCACTTTTGCGGATATTTGGGAACGCCTAACCAGACAGATCTAATAGGCCGGCAAAGAACCGGGATGCTGCTTCGCCCTCAGAAGAGGTGGTAATCATGTCGCTAAACCCGTTCCGAATGCTCATCGGCAGTTTCGCAGGCGCCGCCCTGCTCTTGGTCATCGTAGGTTGCGGAGGGACGCAGCAACCGGCGGCGCCGGCTCAGCAAAGCCAACCGGCCGCGCAGCAACAAACCGGGCAACAGCAGCCGGCCGGTCAGCAGCAGGCAGGTGGTCAGCAGCAACCGGCTGGACAACAGCAGGTCGCCGCCCCAACCGCGACCAGTGCGCCACCGACACCTACGCTGCCGCCGCTGGCTACGGTTCGCCCCACCAGTACGCCCGCGCCCACAGCGGTCGCTCGGACCGCCCCGACGCCGATCCCAAGCGGGCCGCCACAGCATGGCGGGATGGCTCGCATGTCAGCTTACGCGGATACCAAGGATTGGGACCCGCTGGGTTCGTCTTCGTTGTCCAGCGTGATCTCCTACTCGCAGCTGTACAACCAGATCGTGCAGTTCGACACCGAAGATCCCACCTTGGTGGTGGGAGACCTGGCGGAAAGCTGGGAGACCAATGAGGAAGGCACGACCTTCACCTTCCATCTGAAGGACGGAGTCAAGTGGACCGACGGAGAGGCGTTGGACGCCGACGACGTGGTGTACACCATGCAGCGTTACGGGAACCCCTGTAACGGGCGCGGCCGGTCGGGTTTGTGGAGGACCTACACCATCCCCATCGAAGTGGTGGAGTTGAAGGACAAGGCCGACTGCACAGCGCTCAACGCTGACGATGTCGTCCGCAAGGTTGACCAACTGACGGTGGAGTTCAACCTGGCTTTCGCATCCGGCGCGTTTATCAAGTTCCTGGCCATAGACTATGCGAAAATCCTGCCCAAGCACCTGCTGGAGCAGGACATCGATCTGAACCTGGCGGAAAACATCCTGAGGCACGGCGCCACGTCAGGGCCGTTCATCCTCGAGGATTACCAATCCGGCAACCACTACAAGGTGAACAAGAACCCCGACTACTTCAAGGAGGGGCTGCCCTACTTCGACCGAATTGAGCACTTCATCATCACGGTGCCGGCTACATTCATTGCTCAAGTGGAAGCGGGGCAGATCGATGCGTCCAACGCCGCCGCCAACAACCTGACGGCGCCCGAGAACTATGCAATAGAGGTTTCGACCAATAGCCAGTATGTGGCCCACGAGGTGCTCGGCGGCACCCGGGGCTTCATGCTCAACATAAAGCGGGAGCCCTTAACCGACCATCGGGTACGGCAAGCCATCAACCTGGCGGTGGATCGCCAGAAGGTGAACAAACGGGCGCTGCACGGGTCCGGTCGGGGCCACTGCCCGCTGGTCGGTTTGGCTCATGACTACGAGGAGTGTGTCACCTGGCCCGGCATGAGGCCCAAAGACACCCCGGGCGGGCAGGAAGACATCGCCCGGGCCAGGGAATTGATGGCTGAGGCGGGTTATCCTGACGGCTTCGAGATCGAATACACCGCCAGGCAGGTGGGTACCTACGTGGTCGAGTGTTCGGTGATCAAGCAGGACCTCGAAGAGTTCCTGGGCATCACTGGCGACATTGCAACATACCCCAGCGCCGCCGGCTACGCCAAGTACGGGACGTCGCGGCCGGCCGACGCCAAAGGCGACTGGGATGTGGGCTGCCAGGCCGACGGTATGACCGTTTTCGACGTGGACGCCGTGTACGGTGGCATCTTCCTCAAGGGCGGCACTCGGAACTACACGGACTGGCAGGCCCCCGAGTTGAACGCGTGGTTCGAACAGCAAAAGGTCGAACTGGACCCGGAGATGCGGCGGCAGATCAACAAAGAAGCCGAGATCTGGCTGCATGAATTCAGCAACAACCACTGGGTCAGCCTGACCCTGGGCCGGAACTTCTGGGTGATGAACCGGGACATCAAGGGGTTCAATGCCCCGCAGACCGTGCAATACGGCTTCAAGCACGAGCATCTGTGGTGGGACCGCTAGGCGTCCAAGCACGGCGACCACCTCAGCACCATCCATAATCGGCCATTGGGTTTGAGTAAAGGCAGGCGGGGCGAACCGAGCATCGCCCCGCTTGTTGCAGAGTTTCCGGCGAGGGTTAGGCAATGCGACAGTACGCCATCAAACGAATAGGTCTATTCATACCGACGGTGTTGCTGGTCACGATTATCGTTTTCGTGGTGATGCGGCTGATCCCAGGGGATCCCGCGCTGGCAATTCTGAGCGCCGACGATGCGGTGTACACGCAGGAAGAGTTGGCGCAGCTCCGGGCAGAACTGGGAACGGACCGGCCAATCGTGGTGCAGTACGCTGAATGGATGGGCGGACTGTTCAAGGGCGATTTCGGCACTTCTTACTGGTGGGGCGGTCCGGTAATGGAGCGGCTGGGTGAACGCATCCCGGTAACCATCGAGCTGGCGCTGCTGGGCATCGCTCTCGCAGTGGTGTGCGCGGTTCCCCTGGGCGTTATTTCCGCCATCAGGCCCGACAGCCCGTTGGACTACGCATCCCGGGTATTTACGCTGGTCGGCATTTCCATACCAACGTTCTTCAGCGGCATCCTACTGACCATACTGCTGATCCGGGCGTTCGGTTGGTTGCCGCCCCTAGGCTACGAAGACATTTGGGAAGACCCGTGGACCAACATCAAGCAGTTGGTGTTGCCCGCTTTAGCTCTCGGCTTTTACGACATGGCGTTCATCGCGCGTGTGACCCGCTCCTCCATGATGGAAATTTTGCGCGAGGATTATATGCGGACCGCCCGAGCCAAAGGGCTCAGGGAGACCGTGGTGCTGGCGCGACACGGGTTGAAGAACGCCGTCCTCCCGGTATTGACCATTTCCGGTTGGCAGTTCGGGCGTCTTTTCGGCGGCACGGTCATCATCGAGAAGATTTTCCTGATACCGGGCGTGGGGCAGTTGCTGATCGACGCGATTTACCAGAGGGACTTCCCGACTATTCAGGCTGTCATCGTGATCGTTGCCCTGTCCATTGTCGTCGTCAACCTCCTGGTTGACCTGCTGTACGGGTGGCTTGACCCCCGGATCAGATATGCCTAAGTGGGACAGGAACCACGGGTAACTATCGGTTAGCGACGGAGCACTACTCATGGCGATGTACAACACGGGACAAACGGCGGAACCGTCGGCAGTCGAAGCGCAACTGCTGGATATGCGGCCCAAGCAGACGGTGCTGCAGAAAGTGGCGGCTTTCGCTCGCACCAAGCCGTTGGGAGCGGTTAGCGCGGGCATCATCATCCTCACCATCCTGACGGCGATTTTTTCGCAGATTATAGTGCCCTACGACCCGCTGGACCTGGCGCACGAGCCATTTATCGGTCCCCAACCGGGGGCATTGTTGGGTGCCGACGAGCTGGGGAGGGATGTGCTGAGCCGCATAATCTACGGCGCCCGAGTGTCGATGTACGTCGGGTTGATGAGCGTGATAATCGGAATCAGCCTGGGCACGGTTATCGGCATCCTCAGCGCTTACGTTGGAGGAGTGGTGGACCTGGCGATCCAGCGCATCGTGGACGCTTTGATGGCATTCCCGGCCATTATCATGGCGTTGGGGTTGACGGCGGCATTGGGGCCTTCGATAAACAATATCGTGGCGGCGCTGGTAGTAATTCTGATGCCGGGCGCGATTCGGGTAATTCGTTCCCAAGTTTTGAGCATCAAAGAACTGGATTACACGCTGGCGGCCCAAGCGATTGGAGCGAGGCCCTGGCGGATAATGCTCCGCCACATCATGCCCAATGTCGCGGCCAGCTACATCGTGCTCAGCACCATAACCCTGGGGTTGGCCATCATCATCGAGGCATCGCTTACTTTCCTCGGCGTGGGGGTGTCGCCCGATATTCCGACGTGGGGCGGGATGCTTACGGAAGGCGCGCAGAAGTACATCCGCACGGCGTGGTGGTTGGCCGTTTTCCCGGGACTTGCCATCTCGATAGTGGTGTTCTCCATCAACTTTCTGGGCGACGCCTTGCGTGACACCTTGGATCCGCGGCTGCGGGGGCGGTAATCGTTTCCCAGCTGAACCCTGACTCCGACTGCGCCGTCGGCCGGCTCTTTTGCAAACCGGGCCGGACTGATATAGTTAGACTATCGAGTCAGGTGCATCATGGCGACGCAGGAAACGCGAACCGACCAAATTGAAGCCGCCGGGGTTGGGTCGGCAGAAGAACGGAAATCGGCCAAACGGTTTGCCGCAATCGGTTGGTGGGCGCGACGTTACCGGGAATTGTCGTGGGCGTGGCGTTTCAACCTCGCCATTTTGGTCCTGGCGGTGTTGAACGCGGCAACGATCCAGATCGCTGACGCTTTCGGCCATGGCTCGGTGAGCGCAATTTGCAGAGCCATTTACTCCGTTGTGGTGGCGATATGGTTCGTAGGGGCTGTCTTCACGATACTAGTGACCTTCAAACGGTTTTTCACCCCGTCCCGAACTCAACCGCCGACGGATGCCGGCAATCACCCGGGTTACGACAAAGTACAATAGACCCATTCCCAAGTCACATACGGGATAGAGGCGATCCCCAGCCCGATACACCGGACAGGATGGGGGTGAGACGAGCACTGTTGGAGCTCGGTAGGAAAATCGAGGCCAGTGATACGGTTTATGGCCGCCAGCGCGAGAGCCAGCACGAAATATATTCGCACCGGGGTCGGGATGCGGTCAATCTGCTCGCGTAAAAAATCCCACATATTGCGACTGGCCCCGCACAGCGCTACGCAGTTTAGCACAGCCGCTCCAAGGCTCCGCATCCTGGGGTGATGCCTTGCGTGACACGTTGGATCCGCGGCTGCGGGGGCGGTAACGTCCTTCGACAGGCTAAGGAGGAGCGGGCTGTACAGGACGAGCGGGCCGTAAGGCAAGGGGCGGGTTTGAAACCTGCCCCATTTGATACACAACGTCGAGGGGAAATGCGCCGGCGCTTACAAGTCCAGCTCCTCCAAGGGGACAAGGCTTGGATTGGGCGCGTAAGGATCCACCATCAGACCGAAGTCCTCGAGCGCGGTGGCTCCAAGCAGGTATCTGTCTTCCGGGCCGAATATTACCGTGCAAGTCCTGCTTTTACCGTCAATTTGGAAGCGCGCTTCGCCAACATCGAATTCGACTCGGTTTCCGTCAGCAATCCGGAACCGGATGCGCTCGTCCGGTACTAAGCGTAGAGCGGTCAGCAAGGAGTCCGGCATCATCGAGTAGGTTGCGCCAGTGTCCACCAATGCCGACACTGGAGTAAAATCGCCCCCGTAAGGGTTGCCGACCTGGATTTGTACCCGAAAGGTACCCATGAATTCGTCTCCGCTCGTTGCTGCTATGCGCAATCCAATGTTAGGTCCCGTCCCGCAACAGCGTCAACCGCCCGCCGGTTCCTGCGCCGCTGCCCTCGTCAATCGTGGACTGCGGCGGCGAGCAATGGATCCCCGGCTGCCTGGCCGGTAGAGTAGCGGCGATTTGCCCAACGCCTTTGCCTCTTCCCGTTGGGAGGGGCATTTTCTTGCGCAGTTTTCGTAGCCGCCATTCACGATTTCGTTGGCCGCTATTGACACGCGGTTTTTGCTCCGATAGTATTCCCCGCACTGTCGCTCGCGGATTGTGGCGATTTTCACAAATCGTCACGGCCGGGAGTTTTCCATACCCATCGGCGGGCATCGTTTGCTGAATGCCTGATCGGATCAACACAATTTCGTCGCTATGACGTCGGGAGGGTTAGACCAGATATGAAGCCATCCAAGTTTGGCCGACCGTTCGCGCGGACGCTGCTGCCCCTGGCGGGAGCAGCCGCGCTGGTGGTCGGCATTGCCTGCGGCGGGGCCTCGGAGGCTCCCGCACCTGCGGCTCCGGCTGCGCCCGCAGCGCCGGCGGCCCAACAGCAGCAACAGGCGGCGCCCCAGGCTCCCGCAGCGCCGGCGGTAGCCCAGCCTACCAACACCCCGATACCGCAGGCGGCAGCCGCTACCGTGCGCCCCACCAACACCCCGGCGCCCACGGCCGTGCCGCGCGTAGCCGCTACCCCGACGCCCAGCGCCGGGCCTAAGTATGGCGGCACCCTGCTGATGTCGGCCTACGCCGATACCAAGGACTGGGACCCGCTGGGTTCTTCGTCCCTCTCCAGCGTGATTTCCTACTCGCAGCTTTACAACCAGATTGTGCAGTTCGACACGGTGGACACTGCCGCCATAACCGGCGACCTGGCCGAGTCTTGGGACGTCAGCCCCGACGGTCTGACTTACACCTTCCACCTGCGGGATGATATGCAGTGGACTGACGGCACGGAGATCACCTCGGCGGACATTATCACCACGATGAAACGTTACGCCAACCCTTGCAATGGGACCGGACGCTCCGGTCTCTGGCGCAACTACACCGTCAAGATGGAAGTTGTGGACAAGGCGGGCGGCGACTGCACGCCCACCAACCAGGACGCTGTCCTGCGAGCCATTGACGACAAGACTGTTGAGTTCAACCTCCAGTTTGCCTCGGGCACGTTCATCAAGTTCCTGGCTATCGACTACGCCAAGGTGCTGCCGGGCCACCTGCTGGACTCCGATCCCAATTGCGAGATCCGCGACGCGGCCAACCCCTGCTTCCTGAACCTGGGCGAGAACATCATCGACCGGGGCACTACCTCCGGCCCCTTCCTCCTGGAAGAGTACCAGGTTGGCGACTTCTACAAGGTCAACAAGAACCCGGACTACTTCAAGGACGGTCGTCCCTACGTGGACCGGATTGAGCACTACATCTTCCCCGGCACCGCCAAGGACCGGCTTATCGCCCAGTTTGAGGCGGGTCAACTGGACATGGGCAACGGCGGGTTCAACAACCTGTCCCCCACCCAGAACCTTGACCTGGAGAAGAGCACCGACGGGGAGTACGTAGCGCATCCCATTCCCGCCGGCACCAACTGGGGCCTGATGCTCAACGTCAAGAAGCCCCAGTTCCAGGACCACAAGGTGCGCCAAGCCATCAACCTGGCGGTTGACCGGCAGGAGATTGACGAGCGGGTCTTCGACAATACGTCCGGCAGCTACTGCCCGCTGATGGGCCTGGCCCACTCCAACGAGGAGTGCAATTCCTGGCCCGGCATTCGCCCGAAGGATACCCCGGAAGGTCAGCAGGACCTCGCCGACGCCAAGGCGTTGATGGTGGAAGCGGGCCATCCCGAGGGCTTTGAAGTTAAGTACACGGTGCGGCAGGTTGGCAACTACCCCGACCAGTGCCAGATTGTGAAACAGCAGTTGCAGGATGCTCTGGGTATCACCGGCGACATCGAGACGCTGCCCAGCGCGGCCGGCTATGCCAAGTACGGCACGTCCCGTGCGGAAGGCTCCTCAGGCGACTGGGAAATCAGCTGCCAGGGCGAGGGTATGGTGGTGTACGACCTGGACGCCATTTACGGCGGCGTTTACCTCAAAGGCGGCACCCGCAACTATACCGACTGGTCCAACGACAACGTGGTCGAATGGTTCGAGCGCCAGAAGGTCGAACTCGACCTTGACGCCCGCCGGGAAATCAACAAAGAAGCGGAACTCTGGCTGCATGGCTTCGAGGATAACCACTGGGTTACCATGCAGTTGGGCGGACTGCTCTGGATGGTCCACCGCGACGTGAAGGGCTTCAACGCTCCTCAAACCGTGCAGTACCAGTTCAAGCACGAAGACCTGTGGCTGGACCGCTAGGCGATGTGCCGAAGTGGGTCACACGGGATAAAGGTTCGGTAAACCAACGTGTAGGGGCGAATAATTATTCGCCCCTACTGTGCGAAAGGCAGATGCCATGCGACAGTACGCATTGAAACGCATTGCGCTGATTATTCCCACCGTGCTGCTGGTGTCCATCATCGTGTTCACGGTGATGCGCTTGTTGCCCGGGGACCCGGCCCTGGTGATCTTGAGCGAAGGCGACGCCGCGTTCACCCAGGAGGAGCTGGATGATCTACGGAGGCAGCTGGGAACCGACCGCCCCATCGTGGTCCAGTACGTGGATTGGATCGGCGGCCTGGTTCAGGGGGATCTGGGCACGTCTATTTGGCGGTCGGGACAGCCGGTTTCCAAGCTGGTGGGCGACCGGATCTTCCGCACGCTGGAGTTGGCGGTGCTGGCGATCCTGATCGCGGTGGTTTTCGCGGTGCCGCTGGGAGTGATTTCGGCAATCAAGCCGGACAGCGTTATCGACTATTTCGCCAGAGTCGTTGCCCTGGTTGGGATTTCCGTTCCCACGTTCTTCGCGGGTCTATTGGTGGTGCTGGTGCTGTCTCGCGGCTTCGGCTGGCTGCCGCCCCTGGGTTACACGGATCTGTGGGACGACCCATGGAAGAACATTCAGCAGATGTTCCTGCCGGCGTTGGCTCTGGGCTTTTACGACATGGCGTTCATCGCTCGCGTTACCCGCTCGTCCATGATGGAGATAATCCGCGAAGACTATATGCGGACGGCGCGGGCCAAAGGATTGGCGGAGCGGATCGTCCTGGTGAGGCACGGGTTGAAAAACGCGGTTTTGCCCATCCTCACGATATCGGGGTGGCAATTCGGCCGACTGTTCGGCGGGACCGTGATTATCGAAAGCATCTTCAAGGTTCCGGGCATTGGGACGCTGCTCATCGAAACCGTGTTCCAGCGGGACTTCCCCACCATCCAGGCCATCATCATCGTCATCGCGGTGTCCATCGTCATCATCAACCTGTTGGTTGACCTGCTATACGGGCTGCTGGACCCGCGCATCCGGTATGCCTAGACCCGGGCAAAACGTCGGACCCGACCACGGAGAATTAGCTGAATGACTACGATCAACGCCGGGCAGGGGCTATCTGTCGCCGATGGCGACGCTCAATTGCTGGATATGCGCCCGCGGCAGACGCAGGCGCAAAAGCTGGTCAGCTTTGCCAGAACCAAGCCGTTGGGAGCGGTCAGCGCGGTCATCATCCTGGTGACAATTCTGGCGGCGGCGGTCTCCTACGCGATACCGGGCATATTGCCTCACGATCCTCTGGACGTGCGCGCCCACGAGGAGAAATACCTGCCGCCGCAACCCGGGGCATGGCTGGGGAGCGACCACCTGGGAAGGGACGAACTTAGCCGCCTCATTGCCGGTTCGCAAATCTCTATCTACGTGGGTTTGCTCAGCGTCGGTATCGGCGTGACGCTTGGCGCCCTCATCGGCATCATCAGCGCATACGTGGGCGGCGTGGTTGACCTGACCATTCAACGGTTGGTTGACGCGATGATGGCGTTTCCTCCCATCATCCTCGCGTTGGGACTGGTGGCGGTTTTAGGCGGCTCCGCCAACAACGTCATCATTGCCTTGCTGGTCATCCTGTTGCCGGGCACCATCAGAGTAATCCGTTCCCAGGTATTGAGCATCAAGGAACTGGACTATACGTTGGCGGCCACCGCCATCGGAGCCGGCTCCGTCCGCATCATGCTGCGCCATATCCTGCCCAACGTGGTGGCCAGCTATATCGTGCTGGGAACCATAACGCTGGGATTTGCCATTATCATCGAGGCGTCGCTGTCCTTCCTGGGGGTGGGGGTGCCGCCGGATATTCCGACTTGGGGCGGAATGCTGACCAGGGGCACTGAGGAAATTCGCATTGCCTGGTGGCTGGCAGTCTTTCCCGGCATCGCCATATCCATAGTGGTGTTCGCCATCAACTTCCTGGGCGACGCGCTGCGCGATACGCTGGATCCGCGGCTGCGGGGACGGTAGCGTCCTTCGACAGGCTCAGGACGAGCGGGCCGTACAGGACGAGCGGGCCGTAAGGGAAGGGGCGGGTTTGAAACCCGCCCCTACGCATATAGGTGTACCAGCAGCGAGTTAGATATGAAACTCGTCTATGGAGACCAGGCTGGGATTGGGTTCGGTCGGGTCAACCATCAGGTCAAAAATCTGTAGGGTAGTCGCTCCCAACAGATATTGCCCTTCGGGGCCGAAAATGACCGGACAGGTACGCTCACGGTCATCAATGCGAAATCGCGCTTCTCCGACATCGCGCTGAATGAAGTTGCCATCGGCAATCCGGTAGGTTCGGCGTTCTAACGGCGCGAGGCTCAAGGACGCCAACAGGGATTCCGGTATCACCGAATGAGTCGAGCCGGTATCCACCAGCGCGGAGACTGGAAGGAAATCCCCGCCGTGGGGGTGCCCGACGCCTATCGTTATCCGGAGAGTTCTCATATATTCGCCACCCCGTATTCTCGTTGTATCCAATCACAAATTCATTTCCTCAATGGGAATCAGTTGGGGGTTGATCTCCGTGGGATCAACCATCAGATTGAAAATTTCCAGCGTAGTAGCGCCCAGCAGATACTGGTCTTCCGGGCCAAAAATGACCGGGCAAAACCGTTCTCGTCCATTGATGCTGAAACGTGCGTCAGCCACATCGTACTCAACCCTTCTACCGTCCGCGACCTTGAATCGAAGTCGTTCGATGGGCGTCAAACCCATCTGCGTCAGCAGCGTCTCAGGCATCATGGAGTGTCCCGCCCCGGTATCCACTAACGCCGACACCGGATGCAAGTCGCCACCGTGGGGGCGCCCGACGCCTATTGTTACCCGAAACGTTCCCATGTATTCCCCTCCGTATATTGCCGCCATCCGAAATCTGATGTTACGTCCCGTCTCACAACAGCGTCAACGGTCTGCCCGTCCGCGTTCCGCCGTGCTAAACTGCGGCCACAACCTACAGGAGGTTCCCTGATGTCCTGGAGTTTTGAACTGGTCGCCGGTCCCTACGGCGGCACTACGGAAGGGCCGGTTTGGGACGGCCAAGCAGTGCTGTTCACGCATATCCCGGCTTCCAAGATTTTGCGTTACGATCCCAAGACCGGGGAAGTGTCGGAGTATTTCAACGAGACCTTCAACGCCAACGGTCTGTGTTTCGATGCCAACGGCAACCTTTACGGATGCCAGCAGGGCCGCCGGCGAATTGCTCGTTTTGACGCGGCAACTAACACGATGACGTCAATGCCGCATCTGCTGGATGGGAAGCGTCACAACAATCCCAACGACCTGGCAGTGGATAAATCGGGGCGCATCTGGTTCACCGATCCCTATTCCGGCATCGGCGACAGCGGGCCTCAGGAATTGGACCATATGTCGGTGTTGCGGCTGGATCCCAGGGGAAACGACCAATGGGATCTGGTGCGCGCCACCACCGACATCAGCCGTCCGAACGGAATATTAATCAGCCGTGACCAGAAGACCGTGTACATCGCACAGAGTGATTACGGAGCGGACCGGCGCCGCGAACTGCGCGCGTATCCCGTCAACGACGACGGATCCCTCGGAGAATACCGCACTCTGCACACCTTTGGCATCGACGGAAGCGCTACCGATGGCGATATGCGCGGCCAGGGCAGCAGCGGGGTGCAACGGGGCGTGGACGGCATGACGTTGGACGACGAGGGGAACATCATCGTCTGCGCCGGCTGGGAGGCCGCCGGCCCGGGTCCAATCATCTACGTGTTCTCGCCGGAGGGTCGGGTGCTGGAGACCCATCCGATGCGCGTGGACCGACCCACCAACTGCTGCTTTGGCGACGCTGATATGCGTTCATTGTACGTCACCACCGGCGGCGGCCACCTGTTCCGGGCGCGGACCAACCGCACCGGCTGGATCATGTGGCCCTAGGGAACGGCAACACTTGACAAGCCACGACATTGCGCAAACAATTTGCAAAACCGAATCTGCCACGCAACACCCAGGAGAAGAGGCAAATGACCACCGTCACAGCCCACAACACCAACGTATATGTCGGCTTGGCCGGCGAGAGCGCGCTGATCATCGGCGCGGAAGGTACCCCGTTGGGCGAAGGGGGAATGTACCGACTCACCGATGGCCAATCCGATTGGACGGCCATTGAGAATGGTTTGCCCGAGAATCCCCAGGTGCGCGCCCTGTTGGCCCATCCTGACGAACCCGCCACCATCTTTGCCGGAACGCAGGACGGCGTGTACCGCAGCGATGACCGGGGCGACAACTGGCGGCGGACCGATACTCTCAGCGGCGACGTTTGGTCTCTCGCCGCGCATCCCAACGACTCATCCATCATGTTCGCCGGCTATGACGCGGGGCGAGTGTGCCGATCCGACGACGGGGGCCACACCTGGCGGCAGCTGAACACCGAAGGGTTGGCGCATCCTCACATCACCATGAACCCCCACGAAATCTGCAAGCGCGTCATTGGCATCAGCATTGACCCCGCTTATCCGGACGACGTGTACGGAGCCATTGAAGTTGGCGGGTTGATAGCCTCCCGAGACGGGGGCGAAACCTGGTCCTGCATCACCGACGGGCACTACACCCGCCTGGGACCGGTGGACCTCCACGGCGTGCAGGTGAACCCTTCATCGCCCGGCCTGGTGTACATCATCACCCAGTTGGCGATGTTCCGAAGCCGCGAGCGCGGCAGCGATTGGGAATTCGTGCCCATCGAAGAGATGTTTGAGGGCGGCAGCTACTGCCGGGATCTGATTGTTGACCCCAGCGATCCCAACCGGATGTACCTGGCCGCCGGAGCCGGCGGCGGCAGCGCGCCGGCCGGCACCATCGACGCGGGAGTCCTCGTCCGCTCCACCGATGCCGGCGAAACCTGGGAGCGCGTTGACCTGGGCGAAACCGCTCCGGCGCGGATGTTCCAGATCGCAATCGACCGCAACGCTCCGCGCAACGTCTATTGCTGTGACCGGGACGGCCACGTCTATTGCAGCAATGACGGCGGCAACGAGTGGACCCGCACTGACGTTCCGGTTGAAATGTCCCGGGGCCGCCACGTCTATCCCATGGTCGCCGCTTAAACCTCAACCGTCGGGGCGGGTTTGAAACCCGCCCCGACACCGCATATCCAGGAGGAATCAACGTGTCATCCAACCCGCTGTGGAGCGCAACCCTGCGAGTAGGGGAAGCCGACCTGGAATACATGGCTCTGGAGGCTGGCGATTTGCCTGAAGACCTGCGCGGCTATCAATTGGCTCGCGAGGGGTCTTTGGACAACCAGGAAATGGCCGAAAACGGGTTCAGGGGCAACACGGCCGACCGGTTCCGCGCGGCGGGCCGGGTGGGCGGCTTCATGCGCGAATTTGTCCCCACGTCGGATGTATCGCCCGCAAGCGGCGTCAATTTCGTGGGCGCCACCGTTGTACATCTGTTTGAAAATCCGGAGCAGGTTTCAGGGTGGATGTCGGATATCTTTGTGAAAGACTTTGAAGATAACGTTGGTGAAAGCGTCGGTTCCGGCCAACAAATTGTTTCCGTACAGCGGTTGGAACCCGGTGGGTTTTACGACGAGGCGGTGGGGTTATACGTGCTGCAAGGGGGCCCGGCTGGCCTGCTGTCGTCCACGGTGATTGACTTTCGCGTGGGTCGTGTGCTCGGGGTGGCGTTCGTGGGGTCCATCGGTGAGCACGACCGCTCGGAACTCGCCACGGAGATGGCATTGGCCCTGGAAAAGCGGATCGTGCAGGTGGCTCTGGGGGGACGTTAGTGAGAACGAACTTATGGTGAAGTCTATGGGTCGGGAACGCCGCCCGTCGTCAGCAACGATGGGTCCACGAGTATTATCAGCAACATTCCCCAACCCAGCAGGAAACCCACCGCTACCAGGGCCAGTTCCGGCACGCTGATTCTGATCCATCCCAGGCGCATCCCCAGGCGGTGCCGCCAGAAACGGTTGAGGTTGGTTTGGGCTTGCCACATGATCCATGCCAGCAACGTGGCTTGGCCGATGTTGATGATCACATAGGTCGCCTGTTGCGGCAGGGTTACGGTCTGCTCGGCCGGTATCATCAGCGATACCATCCCAAGCAGAACGACGCCAAAGTATATGAGCACCGCCCGCAGCGGGTTGAGTGTCGTCGGCACGCCCCGTTGTTCCATCAACTCCTGGTAAACCCTGATGTGGGCGTGGAGCCGAAAAAACTGGTACACGGGCACCAGCAGCGCCAGAGCGTGCATCACCGGGTAGGCGATTTCTCCAGTGTGATCCCGGTACTGACGCCAAGTAAGGTACATCCAATAGAAGACGTACAGACCGGAACTTAGCAGTGTGAGGATGATAACCCGAGCCGGCGGGATGTAGTAGGGGAGCGCGTCGTCCGCCTGTTGCGTAAACGGGGGTTCGGCGGCCGGCGGCTGACGGGGAAATTCAACGCCCTGATCCAGCGGATGAACGGGCTGTGCCGGCCGGGCAGGATCGCTGGCCCTGTCTCCGGGCGATTGGCCGGCGCGCAGCTCTGCGCCGCAGATCCCGCAGAAGCGGTGCTCAGGGGCGTGCCTGGAGCCGCAGCTCGGACAGGTCAAAGCTTCTCCGGAGGTTGCCATAATTTGGAAGTGCAGGGGGCCGGAATTACACGGGGGCGAACTCGTGCGATGCAGGTCCGCCCCCTGGTTATTTCGATCATGCACAGCGATCAGGCTTTGCCCCAGACCACCGGATTGCTCAGCGTGCCGATGCCGTTGACCGTGATGTCGCAGACGTCGCCGTCCTTCATATTTTCGGTCGCGCCATCGGTTCCCATCCACAGGATGTCGCCGGGCACCAGCGTCAAGTATTTGCTCATGTCGCTGATGTACTCGCGCACGCCGAAAATGGCCGTGTTGAGGTCGTATTCGCCCACCACGTGCTCGTTGACCTGGATGGTGACGTGCAACTCGTCCGGGTCCAGGCCGGTAGCGATCCACGGGCCCATGGGCTTGAAGGTGTCGGTGTTCTTCGCCCGCCACATGGTCCGGTCGTTGCGCTGCCAATAGCGTTCGCTGACATCGTTCCCGATGGTATAGCCCAACACATAATCCAGCGCTTCGTCCTGGCTCACATTTCGGCATTCCTTCCCGATCACCACCACGACCTCGCCTTCGTACTGCAGCTCCTCGGTGGCGTCAGCCGGGACCATGATCGGGTCACCTTGTCCCGTAAGCGCGTTCACGGCGCGGTAACCCACATCGGCTTTTTTGGGGAGGTTGGGTTCTTCGCCGCGCATGTGGGCAGCCCAGGTAACATGCTCGGGGAAATTGATGCCGGCTGCGTAGAAGGTGGGTGGGATGACCGGCGGCAGCAGTTTTACCGAACTGAGCGCGTACTTACCGCCCGATTCTTTAAGTCCGTCAAACAGACCGCCCTGCACTTCGAGAACGGTATCTCCGTCAACGATGCCGTGCGCCACCCGGTCCCCGGTGCGAAACCTGCAAATCAGCATGGCCGTCGCCTCCTGTAAATCAGAGAGTGTTGGTTTGGTAGTGTTGCTGGCGCCAATTCTGGCACCAACGCGCCGGGGGGTCAAGCGACATATGCTGCTACAGCGGGCAATGCAGATGGGCCACTGGCGCACGACCCCTGCGGAGCGCCGGCCGGGTGGACACTGGCAGTCCTCCCATCCGTCGGGATGAATTCGACGCGGGCGCCCTGGCGAGGCACTTCCGAAAATAATGCAGGTGGCAGTGTATCACCGCAGTGGTATCAATGCCGCCGGCTTCGGCTACGTCGCTACCGGAGACGTTCGGGGGCGATGCTGCTGGCGAGCAGAGTATGGATGCGGGTGACAAAGTCATCAGCGCGAGCACAGGCTCTCACGGCGTCGGTTTCGCTGAAGACTCTGTCAACGCGGTAGTCCGCAGCTATACGCAACGGGGAGAGTTGCCCGATTACAGAGGCCCAGTTAGCTTCAACCAATCCAGGCTTTACTATATGCAAGCTGAACAAACTGTTTACGCCGCGATGATTTCGGGTGCTGATGTTATACAGCACTAACGGCGCTTTGGCGGCGTGGAATACCGCGTAATAGGCCCGCGAGACAGCGTCGGCGTGGTAACCGTGCTGGAGACAAAGCCGGGCGACTTGCCGGCAGGCTTCACCCCGCTGCCACTCCGCTATTGCCAGGGCTTCGCTCACAGCGCGCTAACCCCGTCTTTGGCCAAGTTGTAAATCCAGCCGTTGATGCGCTTGGATTCTTTCCACTCCGCCATGGTGGACGGGAAAATCGTCGGCGCTACGAAAAAGGTGGTCACGTCCAGCAGAATGCCTAGATCGGCGACTTCATCCGCCTTCTTGCGATCGTCATCCTTGATAAGCACCAGGGTGTTGAAATCCACATCCGGGTCGGAAATCCCGCGGGCATATGGACCGAAGATGATAATGTCCTCCACCAGGCCGGGGAACTTTTCGCCCAACTGCCGGCGGTATTCGTCCAGCCAAGCCTGTTCGTCAGCATTCAGATTCAACATTTTCCGGCCCTCCACCCAAGCGGTTACGTTCAGGGGTAATTTTATCATCCCGTCGTGTGGTAACATATTCGCCGTCGCGACGGCAGCTTCACTGATGTCCGGGCGTAGGCTAACCAACGAATTACGGCAGGTGCCAGTACAGTATGCAACAGCCCGAAACGACACTGATTTATTGGGCGCCCAGTCGCGTGAGATTCAATCTCACGCTGATTCTCGCCGCCGCCGTCATACTTTTCGGCTTATATCAATTGTTCATGGACGCTCGAAGCGGCGACGATGTCCCGGCAGAGACGGCGGCCCAGGTTGAATCGCAAGGCGAAGGCGAAGCGCCGGCGTCCAGCCGCGGCGGAGGCAGTGGCGCGTGGTTGCTGATACTGGTCGGTCTGGGTGTAGGCGCTTACTCGTGGCTTACGTCACCGAGGCAGTATCGCGTATATTCGGATGCGCTTATCATCATGATGGGCACTCCGCGACGGCGCACTATCCACTTCAGCGACATCCGAGAGGTGGCCAATGATCGCGGTTTCATGGGCGACCCGCTGCGGGTGTACACCGTCAACCGGCGACGCATCCCCCTCCAGGTTCGGGAACCGGAAGAGATGCACCGCTACCTGGAATCCGCCCTCGCGGACTTTCGGCGGGCGAATCCCCAATACGCTCCGCCACCGGAGCCGGCTTCGGACGAGCAACCGTCAGACGTTGATGTCGTGGACGTTCCCGCCGCCGACCCCGGCGGATCGCCCGACCCGGTGAGCGAGACCACGTCCGGCGAGACCGCTGACGCCCCGGTTTCACCTCCGCCAGGCCCGGCTCCGGAGCGCAGTCCACGTTCCCGACGCCGCAGCCTGCGGGACGACATGCCAAGCGACGGGGAATCGAACTCATAAACCAAGTCGCTGCGCTCTTAGTCCCGCGCGGGCCGTTGCAACGTGTCGGAACGGTTCGCCGGGAGGATTCACGTCGTCGCCTCATACCGGGGTATCGCGTATAATGGTGGGCGTGTCGGCCGGCCCGGCTGCCATCCGCCGAGCCACGTAAAGCGAAACACTCACAGGGAGCGGATTACTCATGCCCAGCAACGCTGAATATATCGCTATCGAGCAGAAATACTACGCCCAAACCGTGCGGCGCCGGCCGGTGGTTATCGTGCGGGGCGAAGGCTCTCGAGTGTGGGACGCCGACGGCAAGGAGTACATCGACTTCGTGGCCGGTTGGGCCGTGGATAACCTGGGTCACTGCCCGCCGGTGGTGGTGGAAGCCATCGCCCAGCAGGCGGCGACGCTGATCCAGACCTCAAACCAGTTCTACACATTGCCCCAACTCGACATAGCCGAGATGTTGATCGAAAACTCGTGCATGGACCGAGTGTTTTTCTGCAACAGCGGGGCTGAGGCCGTGGAAGGCGCGCTCAAGCTGGCGCGGCGCTACGGCAAGCTGCACAAGAACGGCGCCTACGAGGTTATCACCGCATTCAATTCCTTCCATGGGCGCACCATGAACGCCGTGGCGGCCACTGGTCAACCCCACTACCACGAGTTGTTTGAACCCATCCCGGAGGGTTTCACATACGTTGACTTCAATGACGTCGAAGCGGTGATGAACGCCACCACCGACAACACTGTCGCGGTGATGGTGGAGCCGGTGCAGGGCGAGGGCGGCGTCAACATCCCTGATGAAGACTACTTCCAGCGCCTGCGGGCATGGTGCGACCAGAACAACATCCTGTTGATATTGGACGAAGTGCAGACCGGCATGGGCCGGCTCGGCAGCCTGTTCGGTCACCAGGAATACGACGTGGAGCCGGACGTGATGATCCTGGCCAAGGGGCTGGGGTACGGTGTGCCCATTGGGGCATTCCTGTCCAAGGAGCACGCCATGGCCCTCACCTACGGCGACCACGGCAGCACCTTCGGCGGCAACGCGCTGACCACCGCCGCCGCCGCCGCCGGCACGCGCTACCTGCTGGACAACGATATTCTCGGGCACGTCAAACGCATTGAGGTGGTGCTGAAGGACCGCCTCGACGGACTGAAAGCCCGCTACGGGTTCGTGGAAGAGATCCGGTGCAAGGGCCTCCTCGCCGCCGTGCAGTTCGACAACGACATCATGCCGGCGGTGATGGACGCCGCGGAGGCGGCCGGCGTCCTGCTGAACGGGGTAAGGCCCAACGCGGTGCGCATCATGCCGGCGCTGAACATAACCGAGGACGAGATTGACGAGGGCGTGGGGCGGTTGAGCGAGGCGTTGGGGAACGTGTAAGGACGGCTGCCAGACTCAGGCCGCCATCGGTTCCCAATTTGCGTACAAAACCGTTGGCGGCTAAACTTATGGTAGCGGATTGCAGCAAAGAAGCAGCCAAATGAAGTTCGATCGCATTACAATCGACCCGGCGGTGTGCCTGGGCAAACCCAGGGTGCGCGGTACCCGGATAACGGTAGAATTCGTTCTCAAACTAATGGCCAGCGGATGCACCGCCGACGAAATTGCCAACGACTATCCGGAATTGGTACCAGCGGACGTTCATCAGTGTGCGGCGTATGGTGCGTGGTTGGCTAGCGACCGAGTGGTCGCCGAGATTGACTTACGGCCGCTTTCCAAAAATCAATAACGTGCCAAAACCAGGGTAAAACATTAGGGCGCACAGCCGTGCGCCCTAATGTTTTACGATGTACACAACATCACGTAATTGACAATGCTGAACATGCGTTGTACACTGCGCGAACGATATCCAAAGGAGGCTTGATATGCCCGGCCAAAGCAAAGATGATCTGTTGGAGTTTTTGGATTACGCAGGAAACAGAGGGTTGATGACTAAGGTCAGCGCGCAGTCCCTCAGAAGCGCCTGCACAGCGGTTTTTTCGATATTGGACGAAGACGAGGCCGGAGACATCGTGGCGATGGACTTGGACGGTCTGTTTCACCGATACGAGAATATCAAAGGGATGGAAGTTAGCCCAAACACTCTCCGGGCGTATCGCCAACGGGTCAGACAGGCGATTTCCGATTTTGAGCGGTACACGGCTAACCCGTCACAATGGAAGCCCGCTGGGGGTCAGCGAACAAATAGCACCGGGAAGCGATCTCCGAGAAACGTAACAACGAACTCCAGGGAAGGGGAGCAACCAGCCAGATTTGACTCCTCGGGTGTTGGAGCTTTGTCCGCGGACGAGATTACCCATCAATTCCCGTTGCGCCAGGATGTGATTGTTCGAATCTCTGGTATCCCATTTGATGTCAAGAGATCCGAGATGGCCCGAATGACGGCCTATTTGTCGAATCTGGTCGCTGAGACAGACGAAGTGGAACCTCTACAACTAATGCCGGGAACCACAGACAACGACATCGCATAACATATTCGTTCAATGGCGCGCTGCACCTGTCCGCAGCATAGCATACCAAAAACGATATGCGCATCATTGCCGACGTACACATCCGCCCCGCCACCGTTCAGCATTTGAACAGCTTGGGGCACGACGTGATTCGATCCAGCGAGATATTGCCTGAAGAGGCCCCCGATCAGGAAATTATTGAGCGCGCGGTGGCCACCGGCCGTGTAATCCTCACTGAGGATTTGGATTTTACGGACATTATTGCCATATCCGGCGCAACCCAGCCATCTTTGATAACCTTGCGGCTCACGGACGCCAGCGCGGACTACGTGAACCGCATCCTTGAATATGTGCTTCCCGGGCTGGAGCAACTCGTCACCACCGGAATTATTGCGACCGTGGAGGACGAGCGGGTGCGGATACGCGAGCTGCCCGTCCATTAGCTATTCGCCCTGCTGCCTCTGCTGCGTCCGCACCGGGAGACCGTAGATGTCGATGAAACCCTTGGCCGCCGTATGGTCGAACTCGTCGGCGCGGTCGTAGGTAGCCAGGCCGTAGTCGTACAGCGGCCGGTCGGCGGTCCGGCCCACGACCACGCAGGAACCCTTGTGGAGGCGGACGCGGATGTTGCCCGACACGTGTCGCTGCGTGCTGTCCACGTAGGCGTCCAGGTCGCGGCGGTGAGCGGTGTACCACAGGCCGTTATAGACCAACTCGGCGTATTCCTGGGCAATGCGTTCCTTGAAGCGGCTCTGCTCACGGGAGAGCGTCATGGTCTCCAGCGCGCGATGGGCGGAGTGGAGCAGCACGGCGGCGGGTGATTCGTACACCTCGCGGCTCTTGATGCCCACCAGACGGTTCTCCACGTGGTCGATCCGGCCGATGCCATGAGCGCCGGCCAGGGAGTTAAGATGGCTGATCATTGCGACGCTCGCCATGGCCTCGCCATCGACAGCGGTAGGGATGCCCTGGTCAAAGCGGATTTCCACGTAAGCCGGCTCGTTGGGAGCATCAGCGGGGTTGACGGTCCATTCGTAGGCGTCTTCCGGTGGTTCGGTCCAGGGATCTTCCAGCTCGCCGGCCTCGGCGCTGCGGCCCCAAAGGTTCTCGTCGGTGCTGTACTTGTTGTTGGATGGGGCGATGGGAAGATTGCGGTCCCGAGCGTAGAGCACTTCATCCTCGCGATTCATGCCCCACTCCCGGATGGGAGCGATCAGTTCCACTCCGGGGGCCAGGGCGGACACTCCGACCTCGATGCGGACCTGGTCGTTGCCCTTGCCCGTGCATCCGTGGGCCACGGCGTCAGCGCCATGTTCCCTGGCGACATCGGCCAGGTAGCGCGCGATGAGCGGCCGCCCCAGGGCGGTGGCAAGGGGGTACTGGCCCTCGTAGATGGCGCCGGCGCGGAGGGCGGGCCACAGAAATTCCTGAACCAGCGTCTCCCGGCCGTCAACGGTCACGGCTTGGGAGGCTCCGACTGCGTAGGCGCGCTGGCGGATGGTTTCCAGGTCCACCATACCCAGGTCTATGGTGCAGGTGATGACGTCGGCGTCGTAGTTTTCCTGGAGCCACGGTACGGCGACGGAAGTATCCAGGCCGCCGGAGTAGGCGAGGACAATTTTTTTACTGGGCATCGGTTCGGGAATTCTCCTTTTTCCTTTTTGTTCACTGGGTCGGCTTGTTCACTGGGTCGGCTTGTTCACTGGGTCGGCGCGGTGCGCAGTTGGTTGACGTAGTTCACCAGAGCGAAAACGCCGGAGGCTTGCTTTACGGAAAACTCCGAACCCATCAATCCGCCCAGCCGACTGAAGACGTCCAGTCGGATGCGTCGGCCATTGTTGACGATGGAGCGATCCCAGTGGGCCTTCACGCCATCGATGGTGGACATTGGAACCCGGGCCGAGTCGGATGACACCGACTTCCCCAGATAGACGAAGTCGCGGTCGGCCCACATCATCCCCCGGCGACACTGGAAAGGCCCGACCAATTCGGGGGTCTCGAGGGACGTTTCCCCGAGTTCCGTGGTTTCTTCATCGGTATAGATATGGTGGAGGTGCGCGGTCAGGCTGATCATGCCCGAATACTGGAGCACGCCGAAGCTGGCTCTCACCAGTCCTACCGGACCCTGGACCATCAGCTTGGTCTCGGCGCGAGTGGGGTTCTCCTTGAAAAAATCCCAGTCCGCGATGATGTCCGATACGTCGTTCAGCGGCAGGCGAAAGGACTGGCTGGTATCGATACCGGATTTGTGAAGACATCCGTCTTCGATCCACACCAACCCGTCCAGGCAGGGAATTGGGGTGAACTGTTGGGGCGGGCGCACCCTGCCGGCGCGTCTTTCTCCCGCATCATCGCCGCCGGATTCTTGGCGACGGCGCCGGAAAATCCTCATCATGCCCCCTTTGCTGCTGGTTGGACGCTGTTACTCAGCGATGGATATTCTATCAGCATATTACGACCTTACCACCCGTTCCAGTGAACGACGTCGTCCAGCGATTCCCGGTGCGCCGGCCGAAACCGGTCGCCGATTGTGTAGGCCATGGGGATGAGGCCGGCCTGCATCACCCGGCGATAGGGGATGTCGAGTACTTGGGCGGCCTCTTCTTCGTGCATCAAGTGGATGCAGGTGAAGACGGAACCGATGCCGCGGGCCCGGGCGGCCAGCATCAGGCTCCACGCCGCGGGCATTATTGTGCCCCATTGCGCGCTTTGAACCAGAGATGATGCATTGTCGGTCCGACCGGCGATGCAGGGGATGACCATAACGGGTGCGCGGTGCAAGTTGTCGGCGAGATACTGGGCCGAGTCGCCCACGCGCTGCTGCACGGCGGCGCGGACCGGGTCTTCGTATTCCAAGTTCGTCGCCGCGGTGGGTGACCGAGTGTACTGCTCCCAACCGCGTCGATAAAGATCCGCCAAAGCCTGGCGTTTTCCCGATTCGGTAACCACGACGAAGTGCCAATTCTGGCGATTGCTTGCGGTTGGAGCCTGTTGCGCGATTGCGAGGCACTCGTGGACTACTTCATCGGGCACGGGCCGGTCGAAATCCAGCCGCTTGCGGACAGCGCGAGTGGTGGTGAGCAATTGGTCGGGCGAGAGGTTTTGAACGACGGGCATGAACGCTGCCTCCTGTCGATGGTGGGATGAGCGGTTGCATATTGGCATCCCAGACGGCGGGCCGCAAGCGGCGGGGATATGGTAACCTTGCGGCGCGGCCACCGGCCGAGATGCACACGCTGTTTCGAGGGATATCCAACCATGACTATAGCCACCCGTATGAGCCGTTTGGGAACTGAATCCGCCTTTGAGGTGCTGGCGAAGGCACGCGCGCTGGAAGCGCAGGGCCGGGAAATCGTTCACCTTGAGATTGGTGAGCCGGATTTTGAAACTCCAGCCCATATCGTCCAGGCCGGGATGAAAGCTCTCCAGGACGGTTACACCCATTACGGTCCCACTCCGGGGCTGCCCGAGTTGCGTCAGGCGGTGGCGCGAAACAGCCGCGAGGTCCGGGGAATTGATACGGATTGGGAGCAGGTGGTGGTGACACCGGGCGCAAAGCCAATCATGTTCTACGTTTTGCTGGCGATTGCCGAAGCCGGCGCGGAAGTGATCTATCCCAACCCCGGTTTTCCGATTTACGAGTCAATGATCGAGTTCAGCGGCGCCAAAGCCGTGCCGATGCAATTGCTCGAGGAGCGGGCATACCATCCCGACTTGACCCGCCTGCCGGAAATGGTCAACGAACGAACCCGTCTGCTCATTGTTAATTCGCCGGAGAACCCCTGCGGCTCGGCCTTTACTTTGGAAGAACTGGAAACCATCGCTGACGTGGTGCGGAGTCACCCGGATATGTACGTGATGTCCGACGAAATCTACAAGGACATCCTGTACTCCGGCGAACATCACAGCATCGCCGCGCTGCCCGGGATGGCGGAGCGCACCATCATACTGGACGGTTTCTCCAAGAGCTACGCCATGACCGGTTGGCGGTTGGGATACGGGATCATCCCCGAGGAACTGGTGCCGCACATTTCACGTTTGGCCACCAACAGCGTGTCCTGCGCGGCGTCGTTCAGCCAGATCGCCGGCGTGGCCGCGTTGGACGGCCCGCAGGACGAGGTGCAGGAAATGGCGGCCGAGTTCGCCCGACGGCGGCGCCTCATCGCCGATGGGTTGCAGTCCATTCCCGGCATCAACTGCCCCGAGCCGGAAGGCGCTTTCTACGCCTTCCCCAGCATCCAGGAAACCGGCCTGACCAGCGCCGAGTTTGAGGAGCGGGCGATGCAGGAGGCCGGAGTGGCCCTGCTGTCCGGCTCGGCTTTCGGCGAGTTCGGTGAGGGCTACGTGCGGCTGTCCTATGCCAACAGCCAGGAGAATATCAGCAAGGCGCTGGAAAGTCTGGACAAAATGGTGCGGGAGCTTTAGCCGCCGGCCTACCCAGGAACGATGGGAGCAAGCATATGACTACGCTAAGCGAACCGCGGACGGCCGACGATATTGAATCGCAACCTGCCCATGACGACGAACCGCGCCTGTCCACAGTGGCCAAGCCCTATCTCTTTACCGTGACCCAATACCTGGCTATGGGCGAAACCGGGATTCTTGCAAAGGAAGACAGGGTTGAACTGTTGGACGGAGTGCTGATAAATATGGCCGCAATAGGAAACCGTCATCTCGCCGTCGTGGCACGATTCAACAAGATGTTGACTCAGTCCGTAGGTGACCGCGCCATCGTCTGGGTTCAAGGGTCTATCCAACTGGACGACAATAGCCGGCCGGAGCCTGACCTGGCCTTGCTGCGGGAGCGGGCCGACTTCTACGAGTCCGAAGCCGCCGGGCCAGAGGACGTTCTGCTGTTGATTGAGGTATCCGACAGTTCGGCGGACTACGACCGCTACGACAAGCTGCCGCGCTACGCGCGCGCCGGCATCCCCGAAGTCTGGTTAGCCATTCTGCCCGAGCGCATCATTGCAGCTCACACCGAGCCCGTCGGCGACAGGTACACGCACCGGCGTGTCTATTCTCCCGGAGACACCATCACGCCCGGCTGCTTCTCCGACATCGCCCTGGATGTGGATGGGATCTTGCCAAGTTGAGATACCCTGCCCCGCTCTCAAAGTCTTGTCCTATCCCGCAAAATGCGGCATCACCTTCTCGCCAAACAGCCGCATGGATTTCTGCACTTTGTCGGTGTCCATCTCGCCGGTGTTGAGTTTCAGCATCAGGTTGCGGACGCCGATGTCGCGCATCGCGGCAACTTGCTCGGCCACCTGGGACGGGGTTCCCAGAATGAAGGAGTGCTCCAGGCTCTCGCCGGCCGGCACGGGGCGGTTTGGGTCTGGCGGCGGGAAGCCTCCGGGGTTGTAAAGCTCACGGGCGCGTCGGAAATGGGTGCGCTCCCGCTCGAACCCGGCGGCGGCGATTTCCAGCGCTTCGTCGCGGCTGTCGGCGACGAACAGGTCACGAGAAGCCCAGCACTGGTCCACCGTGGCCTCGGTTTCCTCTTCGGTGAAGCCTGCGTCCAGCATGGTGGCGCGGTAACGTTCCAGGCGAGCCTGCAAGGTGGGCAAGGTCTGGATGCCAATCATCACCGGCCGGCCGATTTCCGCCATCTTCACGGCGGACGCTTCGCTGATGCAAGCGCGAATCAGAGGAGGATGGGGTGTCTGATAGGGGCGCGGGCGCAGCAAGGGAAACTCCACGTTCCAGTGGTCGCCGCTATACTGCAACTCCTCGCCGGTCCAGGCCTTGACCAATAGATCCTCGGCTTCGTCCAGGCGAGCGATGCCGTCCTCCATGGTGATGCCGAATCCGATGTACTCGTAGTGGTTATAGGCGGAGCCACGGCCGGTGCCCACGATGAGCCGACCGTGGCTGAGGTTATCCAGCAACGCCGTTTGGACGGCAAGGCGAACGGGATGGTGGAAAGCCAACTCTACCACGGCGAACCCGATTTTCAGGCTCCTGGTTCGGGCGGCGACGGCGGCGCCCAACACCAGCGGGTCGGCATGGGCAGCCGCGCCGTCGAAATGGTGCTCGGTAAGCCATACCGAGTGCATTCCGATTTCTTCGGCGAGCATTATCTCATCGAGCGTACTGTCGATGATCGCCGAGTCGTTTTCCGGGTGATGACTGACGGGAAAGACAAAAGAACCGAAGCGCATTTCAGCCTCGCTTGCGTGGGGACTGGTACGGATTACGCCAATGATTATAGCCCACTGTGACATTGCGCAGTCCGGTAGCCCTGCCTATACTGGCGCGGCAACCGGAAGTCAAGGGGCGATTTGAACTTGCCAAACATTTGCGTGCTGGCGCTGGCGCTGGTCGGCTTGGCCCTTCTGGCCTGTGCCGCCCCGGCCGCATCAGACGACCCACTTGCCCAGCCTCCGGGCGGTCCGCCCGTAAGCCTGGTAGTCAGCAACAGCGACCTGGCGGTGGGCGAAAACCGGATATCCTTTGGCCTGGTTGACCGGGACTATATGCCGGTACGCCCGGCGGAAGTAGCCCTCCGCGCAGTGTTTTACGAGCCGGGAGCGGCTACGGGACAGGTACGGCATCGAACTGATGCGGAGTTTCTGCCCTGGCCGCCGGAAGGTCGGCGGGGAGTATTCGTCGCTGATATGGTTTTTGACCAGGCTGGAACCGCAACCGGGGATAGTTTGGGCATTTGGGAATTGCACGCCACCTTTGAGTACGAGGAGGGTGAATCGCTGACCATCGGGGCAGTGGTTTCCGTCGCCGCCACCCACCGTGTCCCGTTCATCGGCGACGCCGCGCCGCCATCGGACACCCCGACCACAGACACCACCGAGGACCTGCGCACCATCAGCAGCAGCCCGCAACCGGATCCAGCCCTGTATCAGTTATCGGTGGCGGAGGCCGTGCGCTCCGGCAAGCCGGCGATCATAAGTTTCGCAACGCCGGCTTTCTGCGTTTCCGCCACGTGCGGCCCACAGATTTCCGACTTGTCGGCGCTGGCAGCGCAATATGGAGGTCAGGCTAACTTCGTCCATGTGGAAGTGTACCGTGATCCTCACCTGATCGATCCCGCGAATCCGGCGCGGGATCTGGTTCCGGCGGTCAAGGAGTGGGGGTTGGTGTCTGAGCCGTGGACATTTTTAGTGGGCAACGACGGCCGGATCGCCGCCCGATTTGAGCAATACGTCCCAACGGACGTGCTGGAAGCAGCGTTGTTAGACTTGATAGGGGAGTAACGGGTTTCGCGCTGCCCAAAATGTGGTATTGTGCATCGCAGGTTCCCGTTGACACGAAACTGTGACTTATTTCGGCGCGACGGACACTTCAGGCCAGGAGCATCGATTTGGCTAATATTACGGTAACAATAGAAGGTGAAGTGAATGAGGTGATCGCAACCCTGAGGGGGATGGCGGGGTGCGGCCCAAGTGAAAGCGCCAACGAAGTCGCAATTGACGAAATCCCGTCCGGCTTGCAATCACCCGAGCCTCCACCTGCGGAGCCGGCTGCGCCGGAAAGCGCAATAGACGCGCCGGCGGAACCTGCTACGGTGGTTTGGAACGCCAGTTACCTTACCACGTTCTGGCGCAACCTGTCGGACACCGCGAGGGAGGCCATGGTCCGCGTTTCCCGGTCGCCCAACCATACGCAAAAACGGGCGCAGCTGATGCACACCCTGCGGCTTTCCCAGAGGGAACTCTCAGGGTCGCTGTCCAGTCAGGGACACAGCCTGAACCGGCTCAAGCGTCGTCGCGGCGATCTGGACCTCCCCCGCCCGTTGACTTACGACCGGGCGGAAGACGCTTACGTTTTGGACCCTAACTTCGCCGACGCCCTGCGGGAATTGGGCATGAGCTGATCCCGGCCGCCTGGCGGGCGGTGGGTTAAAAATGGACTCCGCGTCCACCGCCACCGTCCACCGCGATGGTCTGGCCGGTAATCGCTGAGGCCAGATCCGAGCACAGAAACGCCGCCAGATTTGCGATGTCATCAGGCTCGACCATGCGCCCGATGGGAATCTCGGCAACGGACTGGGCCAGTTCCTCGTGGGATGTCGTGTTGTTGCGAGCCGCGCGTTCAGCCACCAACCCCATGTATCGCTCGGTGCGGGTGCTGCCGGGGTGAATGCAATTGACGAGGATCCCGTCGCCGGCCACGTCATCCGAAAGCGCCTTGGAGTAGTTGGACATCGCTGAATTGGTAACGCCGGAGCCCGGGTTTGTTGGGCTGGAATTTCGGGCCGCCATTCCGCCGATATTGATTATCCGTCCGCCGCCAGCGGCAATCATGTGCGGCACGCACTCCCGGGCGCAGCGAATATACCCCATTACCTTTGTGGTGATGTGGTTCAGGATGACTTCATCGGGGATTTGACTGGCGCGGTCGCTGGTGCTGTTGACGGCGTTATTGACGAGGATATCCAGCTTGCCCAGCTCCGCAACGGCCTGCCGGACCAGGTCGGCGATATCCTCCGGAACCGTCATGTCCGCCCGGATGGGGATGACGCAGGCGCCCGTGGCATCGCTGATCTCAGCGGCGGCGGCTTGCAAGTCGGTCTCGCCCCGGGCACAGATGGCGACGGCACAGCCATCCCGCGCCAATGCGTAGGCGATGGCTTTGCCGATCCCTTTGCTCCCTCCGGTGACCAGCGCAACTTTGCCTTCCAGTCCTGGCAGCATGATCTACTCCTAGAATCGAATGTGTGGTGCAGTTGTACTGGCGTGCTTCATGGCGTTGCGGCGGCGATCAGTTCGCCGATGCTGTCGGCGTCGGGGATGGCGCGCACCGCAGCCACAATGGCTTCCAGCTTTGCGTCCGGCCAGTTTATTTGAGGAAACAGAGGGCGCAATCGCTCTATCTCCGTACCCAATCCCCACTCCAGTTCTGCACCTTGATATTCGCCACGGTACACGTTGCCGCCCGTCATTTCTACGGTGATACGCGGAGCGAACGCCGGTCGATCCTTATGGCCAACAGTATCGACTTTGTGCATCAAGGAGACGACGGTGTCGTGGTTATCCGCAGCAGCGGCGCCGTCGTCGCCCGGATCGATGCGGGTTCGCAACGGCGGGTACGAACCGTTGACGGCCACGTAAGCCGCAAAATAGTGAGTGCTTCCAACCAGAGCCCGGCCTCGGGAGGGATTTGGGAATGCCGGTGACGGGTACAGAGTTTCCAGCCAGTTCATGTCGATGGTGATACGCTCGATTTGATCAATGGCCAGTACGTGGGAACGCCGAATGTCCGTCATCAGGTCGATGACGGGGCAATTGTAGCCGGCAGTGGGATACATTTTCAGTACGGTGTGCAGAAGCTCCCACCGCGTTCCCAAGCCTTCCGTAACCGGGTCAAAGGAAACCTGTTGGGGGCCGGTGAAGACGTAGGACAATTCGCCTTGATTATTTCCGGTAAAGGCGTTGTAGAAACCCGCCGGCCCCTCCAGGGCTTCCTCGGAACCCTGGACGTCTTCCCGGGCCAGCAGAGCCGCCATGATCCCGCTGCGGGTCGATTGGGGTTCGTGGAACATCATTTCGCGGCCACCGGACCGGGGACCCTCATTGGTGCCGGCGGTAAAGGTGCAGGCCAACGCAATGGCGGTAACCATCTGGTCTTCGTTGAGCCCCAGCAACTTGCCGGTGGCAACTGCTGCGCCCAGGGTCCCGTAAACGGGGCTGGAGCGGAAACCGCGAGCCTGGGTGGAAGCGATGAAGTCACCGGCGATGCGCGATTCTACCTCGTATCCGGCGGCCATAGCGGTTATCAGCTGCGGACCGTCAGCGCCGCCTAGTTGCGCGGAAGCTAAGGCCGCCGGTATGACGCACGGGCCGGGGTGGGTGAGCATCCGGTAGGAATCAGCCTGGTTGGTGGCGTGCATCAGCTTGCTGTTGGCGAAGGCCGCCCCGCAGCGGGTGGCTCGGCCGCCGTTGGCCAGAATGCTGGCCCCGTGCGCCGAGGCTTCCTCGGCCAACGCGAGGTCAACCGCCGCCTTGCCGTGGTGGGTGCCGGCGCCGATGATGGCGACCACCGTGGCGTGAAGCAGGGAGGTCTGCATCTTGTCGATGACGGCCGGCGGCAGGTCGGCGGTGTCCAGGTTGACGGCCCAGCGGGCCAATTGGCGAGAAAGGGATTCGGGCATGGGCGCTCCTTTTCAGGGGGCAGTTCATCCGATGGTGTTGACGTGGGGATATTGCAGGACGCGACCGTCATCAGTAAGCAGGGGACAAGCTAACTCAATCGCAGTTGCCACCAGAATGCGGTCTGCGGGATCACGGTGGAAGGGTTCGGGAAGGCTATAAGCCCGGACAGCTATTTCCGGAGTGATGGGCAACAGTTCAACGTCGGGATAGCTCAACAGACGGCGCAACCAGGACAGGGCATCCAATTGCAAGATGACGCGCTGTCTTTCGACCAGCATGGCAATCTCCCAACAAGTAATTGCGCTGACGCCGATGCTGCCCTGAATGCGGCGCTCGTCGGTAATAGCGGCGAGTTGGGCGTCAGTGAGTCGGTTGATTTCGTCGGACCACCATATTCCGATGTGGGTATCGAGGATTATCACGCTGTTGGCCACCTTCCTCCGAATTCTGGCGTCGGAGTTATCTGCTCAAAACGGGATACCCTTATCCAGCATATCCAACTCTTCGTCCGTAAATGCCGAGTCAAAAGGACGATCATACTTCAAGACCGTGCCTTTGTTCGGGTTGCGCAGCGCCGGCCGGCTCAAATCGCTCGGATCCAATTCGAGCCGGACGGGCTCTTCCGGGCAAACCCGCACCGTGACCTCGACGTCAATTCCTTCCGCGAAGGGAAGGCCGCTCAGGGTAAGGGCGCCATCTTTGGCGATTTTGGCGATGGTTTTGAAGGTGTCCATGCTGGTCCCTAATCGTGGGAGGTGTGAGTTTCGGTCCCGTCGCAAAGAGCATGGTAGCACAGCCGGCCGGGGGACGCCGCCGGGAGCCGAGCCAGTCAGTCCAGGTCGCGCAGGGAGCGGCGGAAGACCACCTTGCTGACCGCCAGCAGCAGCACGCCGGCGACGAAAAGAACCAGCGCTGTAATCTCGAGGCTTTCCAGCGCGAAACCGAGGCCGGTAGCCGCTGCGGGCGGATGCTCAGTGTCCGTTATCGACATGAGCAAAATTACCAAGCCCAGCGTGATGGCCGCTCCGACGTCAGCAGCCCAATGGGATACGTCGGCGGGTATCGGCAGCCAACCGGAGTGGAATAGCACCAGGGCAGAGGACACGCCGACAGCCATGCCAAGCAGATGTCCGCCCACCACATGGCGGAAGGCCGCGGCGCTGGAATTGGGATGTACGAAAATGATGACCGCGCTGGAACCGAGACCGGCCGCCAGAATCGCGTCGGCCACGGAGTCCACCAACAGCAGGACCACAGCATCACCAGCGCCGCGACGGCCGACTGCCACAGGTAGCGTTTCTTGAGCTGGAAGAACTGGACGTTGTACAGCTCGACGAACAGCGGAAGATGAAATCGCCGGCTGACGCTGCGGGGCATCAACTGCAACTCGCCATGGGTCATCAGCCGGTCGAGAAACGCGATGTCCTGCCTGGTGCGCTGTTCGCGCAGGCGACGAACAGCGTGCGAACGCTGCCGGCGCCTTCTCCTTGACGACGCTCCACCCACCATGTCGCCGGATCCGGCGTCGGTCCGGTTTGCCATGGGTCGGGCGCGTTATCCGAGACTGCGGGCGAAGTCCAGCCAGACGCGGGCGCACGGCACGGGCAGGATGTGCTGTACGAAGCCGGAAACGCCAGGAAATACCACCGCGCGCCCGTTGGGAAAGACGTCGGCAGCCCCACGAAAGTCACCCAGCACTTCTTCACGAAGGGCAGCGGCAGCAATGATTAGCACCGGGGTTTGCACGTCTTTCAGCATCGGGCGCAGATCGCCCCCGGCTTGGGCCTGAAAACCGGCTACCACGTGGGGCGTTGTGGCTTTCATCTGCTCGGCGTACCATCGAGTATAGGCGGGATCGACGATCTGAGGGTCGAGGCGCCGGCCGATGCTGCTTTCCACCCAGGCGCCGATCCCTTCGTTTTCAATCTGCACGGCCGATTCGGCGTGGTGAGCGTCGTTGAAACTGGTGGGGGACGTGCAGGCGGTGAGGGACAGCAGGCGGTCCTGGTGCATCGTGGCGTAGCGCATGGATATGCTTCCGCCCACGGTTTCACCGATGAGGTGGAACTTTTCCAATCCCAGCTTATCGACGAACTCGGCTAGATCTCTGGCAAAGTTGTCCACTGACCAGGGGTAACCCGGTTCAGGCACGTCGGACTGTCCCATGCCCCGCATATCGAACCGTATAACGCGGTAGCGCCGGGCTACGACAGGAACCCACCCGAACCAAAGCTTGTGGTTCTTGGCCATGCCGTGGTGCATGACCACAGTCTCGGGTTGGGTCCAGGGGTCGGTGAAGTCGTCGATGGTGTAAAACAGTTCACAGCCGTCATCCAAGCGCAGTTTCATCGTGTTTCCGCCGACCTCCGTGCCGTGTGTTGTCCTTGATGGTTACGCGATGGATTCGGGGTGGTCAGTCGATGCCCAGCTCGTTGAAGACGGAGCGAGCGATACGCATGGAGGTGCGGGCGTTGATATAGCCCCCGTACATCGAAAGGTGAATGAATATCTCCATGAGCTCCGTCGGAGTGAGGCCAACACCAATGGCGCCTCGTATGCGGCGGCGCATTTGGTTGTCGTACACTCCCATGCTGGTCAGCGCAGCCAGGGAGATGATGGCGCGCTCTTTGTCGTCGAGCAGGGAGCGGTCGTAAATGGCGCCCCAGTTATATTCGTCAACAATCCGCTCCAACTGCCCTTCCGGTGAATCGGGGTCGGAAGACGCTTCGGGAAGATTGCCCAAATGGCGGCGGTGCAGTTCCCGTCCCAGAGCAAGCTGTTCGTCCGGGTGGCGGTTAGTGTCATATTCCAGGGCCGGCTGGAAGTCGATGCCCAACTCCTCAAAGATATCCTTGGTCAACCGGAGCGCGGACTCAACGTGGGGGACACCGATGTAGAAAGTGGACTGGATGAAAATTTCCACGACCTGATTAGGAGTGATGCCAACGTTGAGGGCGCGGACGATGTGCCGGCGCAGCAGGTTCATTTCGCCCTGGGTCATCAGGGCCGAGATGGTGGCGATGCACCGTTGTTTCAGGTCCAGGCCGGGACGGGTCCAGATGGTGCCGAAGAGAGCCTCGTCGATGATGCGCTTGAGGTCGGGGGCCAACTGATCGACGCCGGGCAGGGCATAGTGTGATTTATCGCCGCCGGACATCGTGCCACGCATATCCTGGCCGGTCTGGTAGCGGTCGTTAAGCGAAGTCAAGGCAGTATTCCTCCTTGCGAAATGCAATTGACGTGGACTGGCGACAGTGGCAGCGTCGTGGCGGGAACGCCAACCGTCAAGCGGTGTGATTATAGCACAGGGCCGTTGGCGCCCAACCCTGCGCTACTGTCAATCGGTATGCCGCATCACGTCCCCGGCGAACCAGTCGAGCCGCTCTAGGGCTTGGTTCAGATCGCTGCCGCGGATGTCGAAGATGATGTGGGAAACGCCCACCTCCGAGTAGGTATGCACGTCTTCCAGGATGGCGTCGGCGGATCCGGAGAAACGCCGTCGGGGGCCGGTCTGCATGGTGGCGGGGTCATACAGGGGGGCCTTCATCGAAACCTGAATTTCGGCAGGGTTACGGCCGGCGCGCTCCGCAAAACGGTTGAGCGTGACCAGGTCCCCGGCCAGTTCCTCCGGTTCCAGAGTGGCCGCCGGGATGGTGCCCACCGGATGCCAGCCGTCGCCGATGGTGGCAGCGCGCCGGATGGCGGGACGACTCTGGCCGCCCACCCAAATGGGCGGATGCGGTTTCTGCGCCGGCTTGGGCAAAAACTGGATGCCGGAAAACTGTACGTACTGTCCATCGAATTCGGGGTTGGGGCTGGTCCACAGTTCTTGGTAGGCCCGCAGGTATTCGTCCGTAACGGCGCCGCGTTCAGCGAAGGGCGGCGTCCCCAGGGCCTCAAATTCCTCTTCCATCCAGCCCACGCCGACGCCCAGGATCAACCGGCCACGGGACAACACGTCCAGGGTGGCCAGTATCTTGGCGGCCAGTATCGGCGGGCGGTAGGGCACGATCATGACGCTGGGCACCAGGCGGATGTTTTCGGTAATGCCGGCCAGGTAGGTCAAGAGGGTCAGCTGTTCGAAATATTCGCCGCTCTCTCCGGTGGGGAACTCGCCGCCAACGGTGTAGGGATACGGCGAGTCGATTTGGTTGGGGACCAATACATGGTCGCCGGCTACCATGCAGTAGAAACCGAGACGGTCGCCGGTTTGCGCGATCCGGGCCAGCGGGCCGGGTTGGGCGTTAGGGCCATGGTTGGGCAGGTAGAATCCGAACTGCATTGCGGCGCTCCTGAATTGACAAGTGACGCGAGCCGTTAGAAGGAAATCCTAAATGTACCTGAAAGCACGCCAAGCATAACGAGGACAACGACGACAATGACGAGGCCCGCCACGATGCCAAGCACGCAACCGCAACCGCGATTGAAAGAACCAAAGAATGTTGCCATACGCGCCGGCAGTGCTGACGATGATTAGGTGGGGGGATCGGCCTGCTGCCTGCTATAATACCGCAGGCGGTTTTGCCGCCTCAACCTGTCAAATGCTCAAGGAGATGCCACCATGCCCAACATCACTCTGGATCAAGCCGAGGCCGTGTTGGCCGGCGCCAAAGCGGCTGCGCTGGAACTGGGTAAAGCGTTCAGTTTTTCGGTAGTGGACGCGCGCGGCGATCTGATAACCATGTGCAAGATGGACGGCTCGGCTTGGCGCACCCCCTACGTTTCGAGGGGCAAGGCAAGGGCCTCCGCGTGTTTTGGGGAACCCAGCGGAGATCTGACCGAGCGCTCCACCACTCCCATTATGCGGGCCGTTATGGAGGTCGAACGAGGTGAGTTCGTCCCTGGCCAAGGCGCGTTGCCGATCTACATGAACGGTGAATTGATCGGAGCGGTGGGGGGCAGCGGCGGCACCGCCCAGGAAGACGAGGACTGCTCCAGGGCCGGCATAGCGAGACTGTCCGGCGCCAGCGCCGGCCGGTAGGGCGACGCCCCACCAGCAGTCCACCGTCCCGCTCTCGGGATATGGCCTAAAGCCGCGACTGCTGCTCAACCGCGGTTCGGACATTGTTTGGCCCCGCTCATTCGGGCGGGGCCTTCGTGATGTGCCAAATCGAAATGAGGTCAGTCCGTAGAGGCTATCTCAAAGTGCTTCACCCAGTATTCTCCGCGGTAAAGGTGCTCGACTTCACGGGCGATGTTGGCCCTGAACTCGCTGGTCTCATAGGCGCGGAGGTCGCCGAGGGTCTCCCACACGCTGACGCTGATCCCCTCGTCGGGGTCCTCGGTGCTGCGTATGAGCTGCCGTTCCTTTAGACCCTTGGGGGCCGTGCCGGTGGCGACACGCTCATGGTAATGCCGCTCGAATTCTTCCCAAGAGCCGGCGCGGAGCTTGCCCCAGACCATTCTGATGAACATACAGGTGTTGCCTCCTTTGTTGGCGACCGACCATTGGCGGCCGGCATCGAATGCGAATTAGTGCTCCAAGTCGCCCGCAGCATGGGCGATAATTTGAGCTGCGGTATCATTGCTCATGTGCCCCATGTCCAACATCATGTGATACAGAGTAGGTTCGTGGGGCGAGACCTTGAAGAATTTCTGGAAGAACTTGACCCTGGCTTCTTCCAGATCTTCGAGGTACGCGCGGGCATGGGATTCGTCCAGATGTTCACGTTCCATGATTGTAGAGACACGCTTGGACATCGGGGCCAGCATTCCTATATGCAGGACGCCGGGGGTGTCTCCCAAGATGACGTTGGCGCCACGGCCGATGATGACGACATGGCCGGCTTGCGCCAGGTTGCGAACCACTTCTCGGGTTGTCTCCATGAATACCTGGTCATTCACCCGCTGGACACGGGAGGACGACTCCCCAGCGAGTTCGTGATAGGTTTCCGGCAGGGTTTCAATCCCGACTCCCAGATCGTAATCTCCGGACACGGCTGCCCTTTCCAGCACCCGACCCAGCAGCGTGGTGACCCGGTCACCGAAACGCTCCACCCGCTGTTCTTTAGCGATCAAGTTGGAAACGGGTGAACCGATGATGCGTGCCGCCTCCGCAAAAACCATGCGGTCAACGTAGTTGAGGTGCAGGTCTTGGGCGACCTGCTGTCCTACGGCAATGGAGCCGGCCCCGATCGGTCCGTTAATCGTGATTACGGGCATCCCACCTCTCCTCGTTTATACGTCCAAAGGGGTATTATTTCCCACTGCCATAACACTGAAATGATAACATAGATTGCGGTGTGGACGGCCATTCAGGAGTTTGGAGACCGGCATTTCCGGGTCTCGGAACCTGATAGGGAACAAAAGGGCAGGCGAAACGCCTGCCCCGAATTGGTCGTTTTGTTAGCTAGGCGCCGACACTAGCGTCGCGCCCCGCCGCCGCCCAAGAAGCGCCGATCTGCCGGATTGCGGCCCCCACTCCCACCGGTAGAACGGCCTGGGGGCCGGCGTGGCCCGCGGTCCCGGTCGTTAGAGTCGCTTCCCAGCATCGAGTTTCGATCACGTCCCGGCTCCCGCTCGCGGCCACCGCCGTAGTTGCCCCGTCCGCCTCCATAGTTGCCACGACCAGATCCGGATCCAGAACCGGTGCGGTCTCGCCCACCGCCGTATCCTCCCCGGTCCCGGCCCCCTCGGTCGCGGTCCCGGTCGAAACCACCACCTCGCGAACCACCGCGTCCGCGATCCCGATCTCCTCCGTATCCGCCTCTTGCCGGGCCCCGGTCACGATCAAACCCGCCCCGTGGCCCGCGGTCTCGATCACCTTGATTGCTCCGTTGCGAGAAACCCGCTGGAGGCTCGGCGTCGCCCATCAAAGCGCGGCGGGAGAGATTGATTCGCCCCATATGGTCAATCTCGTGGATCATTACGGTGATTTCCTGTCCGATGTCCACGTTTTCGTAGGCCAAGTCTCCCAAATCTTCGTTGCGGACCAAGCCGTCCTTGCCGCCCGGGGTCAGCTCTACGAAGACCCCAAAGTTGGTGGTGCGCGTGATCTTGCCCGTAATGATGTCGCCCACTTCCGGGTCCCGAGTGAGGCCGTCAACCCGACTGCGAGCCAACTCGATCATGGACTGATCGTTGGAGGAGATGATGACGGCGCCATCGTCTGCCACGTCAATGCCGCAGCCGGTTTCCTCCTGGATCGCCCGGATCACCCGCCCGCCGGGGCCGATCAAGGCGCCAATCTTCTCGACGGGGATTTGCATCCGCACCAGCTTGGGCGCGTATCGGCTCATTTGCGCTCGCGGTTCCGAGATGGCTTCGGCCATACGGTCCAGGATGTGAAGGCGACCCACTCGCGCCTGCTCCAGGGCCTCGCTGAGCAGTTCCTGGGTAAGGCCGTCGATCTTGACGTCCATCTGCAGAGCATTGATGCCGCGCTCGGTGCCCGCAACTTTGAAATCCATATCGCCCAGGAAGTCCTCAATCCCCTGGATGTCGCTGAGGACGGCGTATGCATCACTGGCGCCATCGGTAATGAGGCCCATTGCGATACCGGCCACCGGTGCAACCAAGGGAACTCCGGCGTCCATCAATGCCATGGAAGACCCACAGACGCTGCCCATGGAAGTGGATCCATTAGAAGCCAGCACTTCACTGACCACGCGGACGGTGTAGGGAAATTCTTCTTCGGGCGGCATGGCCGCCATGATCGCCCGTTCCGCCAGGGCGCCGTGGCCGATCTCCCGTCGGCCGGGCGAACCGACCCGTCTGGCTTCGCCGACGCTGTACGGCGGGAAGTTGTAGTGGTGCATGAACTGCTTGGTATTGTCCGGGCCGACCGTGTCCAGCGTCTGTTTCATCGACAACGAGGCGAGGGTCGCCACCGACAGCACCTGAGTTTGACCCCGGGTGAACAGCCCGCTGCCGTGGGCGCGAGGCAGCTCGCCCACACTACAGGTAATGGGTCGGATTTCGTCCGTTCGCCGACCATCCGGGCGGACGTTTTTGTCCAGGATGCGGCCCCGAACTTCCTTCTTCACCAGGTTCTTGAACGACTCGGCGATCTCAGGGGCCGAGTAGTCGTCAGCCAGTTGCGCGGCAACCTCAGTTTCCACTGCGTCCAGGCCCGCGTCTCGTTCGCTCTTGAAGGAGTTTTGCTCAAGGATCTCGACGATCCGCCCATTGACCAGGGCATCAACCTTGTTTTGGCGTGTTTCCGCAGATTCGTAGTCGAAATGCACTTCCGTCTTTTCGGCTCCTCGTTCTGCCACCAATCGGTCAATCAGGTCGATGGTCTGCGCGTTGCTCTCATGGGCCAGGCGGATCCCTTCCAGGATGATTTCTTCGGACACCTCAACCGACCCGGACTCTACCATCATGATGGCGTGACGGTTGCTTGCTACAACCATGTTGAGCAGGGCGGAGTTGGCGTCCTTGAAGCTGGGATTAATCCGGTAATCATTTCCATCCCAAGTAACCCGGCAGGCCCCAATGGGGCCGTCGAAGGGGATCTGGCTGATGGAGAGAGCGGCAGAAGCCGCGACCATGCCCAGAGTCTCGGGAGGATGGTTTTCGTCCACGGAGAGAACCGTGATGATGACCTGTATTTCGTTGTGGAGTCCCTTGGGGAACAGCGGACGTATGCTGCGGTCGGTCAGGCGGGCGGAAAGAATGGCCTCGGTTCCGGGGCGTCCTTCGCGGCGGAAGAAACTGCCGGGGATCTTGCCGACGGCGTAGAGGCGTTCTTCGAATTCCACCGTCAGGGGGAGGAAGTCGATACCTTCGCGGGCCTGTTCCGACATGACGGCAGTGGCCAGCAGAATGGTCTCGCCGCAGGTGATGGTTACGGAACCGTGGGCCTGCTGCGCCCAGCGTCCCGTTTCCAGGGTAATGGGATGTCCGCCAATCTCCCCGTCGATGGCAAAGGGGTTCATCAGTTCGCTTGCGGCGTCAGTAGTTGTCATAACAGTAAATTCTTCTACCTCTTCTTCCTTTCGTGTTGCTGCCCACCGCACTTGTTCATCCAGCGGCCGGCTTTCAGCGGGGCGTTAGTTGCGGCCAGTTCGCTGACGCGCGGCTGCAACAATGGCGAAGGCTGCCACCCGCCCGACTCGGCATCACGGGCGCGCCGTAAAGCCGGGTGATTTCAGGCGCGTTGCCGTTTAGCGACGCAGGCCGAGCCGATTGATCAGGCGCTGATAGCGTCCAACATCTTCCCGGCTCAAGTAATTGAGCAGCCGGCGTCGTTTTGACACCATGGTCACAAGACCGCGACGGGAATGAACGTCCTTCCGATGGGTCCGAAGATGGTCCGTGACCTGCCTGATGCGCTCGGTCAGCATCGCGACCTGCAGCTCAGTGGAGCCGGTGTCCGTTTCGTGGGTACGATATTCCTTGATGATTGTCTGCTTGACGTCCGCGTCCAACATCAGTCGTTTTAACCTTTCCTTTCCATTCAGTTTTGTGTCGTCTTTCTCTTTCGCGTAACAGGTTAACACGTGTTAGGAAAATAGGCAACTGAACGCGTTAACGTTTTGCTTTGAAACGACCGGAACTTGGTCATGATTTTTCTGGAGGTTCGACGGGGTGGCTGCGCTATAATCCTACCGTAATATGCCAACCAATGGGTTGGTTCGATGTAGGGGCAAAAGAACATGCTGTTTGCCGTAATCCGTTCTATGCCCATTCTGTTGTTGCCAGTCCTGGCCGCGGGTTTATCCGGGTGCTTTCTAGGCAATTGGTTTGGGAGCGACTTGCCAGCGGTTGCCTACGGCGTGTGGGACGGCGACGGCGGTCAGATCTGGGTACGGGAACCCCAAGGCGACGACCCGGTCCGGGTATCGGCCAGAAAGGCTGATGCGAATTTCCCGCGTTGGTCACCTGGGCAGCGCTACCTGGCTTGGGTCTCTCGTGGCGCAACAACGGAGTTGATGATCTACGACGCCGAGACCGGCGAGACCGACGCGATAGTTTCCGGGGTTGCGGAAACGCAACCGCCGATCTGGGCGCCTGGATCCGACCGAATTGCTTACGTATCCGAGGCAGACGGCGACCCTGATATTTTCATGGTGGAACTATCCGGCGGGCAAAAGACCCGTTTGACGTTCAACCCCGCGCGTGAGCAAATCGGCGACTGGTCGCCGGACGGTGAATGGCTAGTGTTCACCGAATCGGGAAGGGACGGGCTGCTGTTGCGTAATCCCAACGGAGTGAATCGCATCGAATTGACCGACGGCCCGGATTCCGACCCCGTGTGGTCCCCAAAGGGGGACCGCATCGCCTTCCTTCGCCAATCTGACGATGGGCGGGACGTGTATGTCCTGCGTCCGACTAACTCGAACGATTGGACCGATGACACTGACGAGGTCGCCGTCTCCGACGCCGAACATGATGAATCTGCCCCGGCGTGGTCTGCCAGTGGTCGCCGTTTGGCTTTCGTAGTCCATTTCGACGATCAGACGGAAATCTTTACAGTCAATGTGGACGGGTCCGAGCGCGAACGTCTAACGCAAAACACGGCAGATGACCTGATGCCCGTTTGGTCCGAAACCGGCGACAAGATAGCGTTCGTCTCGTACGCCTATGGGAACGCCGAGATCCTATACATGAACGGCGACGGGTCCGAGCAGATGCGGCTCACTGTAAACGACGCGACGGACGCGCAGCCCGACTGGTAGGGCAACGGTAACGCGGTTGGCGGGAGTACTCCGCTATGATCCAAAGGGCGCCGGACATCAATCCCTCCGACGTGGGCGGGCTTCTCGCTGGCCTCAGTTCGCCTTTGGCTGCGGTTTCGGTCCGCGCGGGCGATGTGGTCAACGCGCAAATCGCCGTCGCCATCACCTCCGCGTCCATCGTCCTGCACCGGCCGCGCCTCATCGTCCAGATTTATCACACCAACTATACTCACGATCTGATTGCAGAAAGAGGCGCGCTGGCGGTCAACTTCCTCAACCACGATCAGATGCCCCTGATCTGGGGGTTGGGAATGCGGTCGGGCCGTGATTGCGACAAGTTGGCGGATGTCGCCTACACTTCCGGTCCGACAGGTTGCCCTCTGCTGGAGGGTAGCTTTGGGTATCTTGACTGCCGAGTGATCAACGCTATGGACGGCGGCGACATGACTGCGTTCCTCGTCGAAGTTGTGGCCGGGAAAACCAACGGGGGCCAACGAATGACCTGGCGCGAGGCCCGTCCCCGACTGCCCCAACGGTGGGCCGACGAATGGGATAGCAAAATCGCCGGCGAAATGAACATCTCGTTGGAGACCATGGCCGAAATCAACCCCGCGGCGTGGGTCAACCCGCCCGACACTTGGGAAACGGGAAGGATGTTACAATGAGGGCGTCGGAGTTGCCCAATGAGCTTGTGGACCGGGGCATCTACTGGCAGATTGGGGGTTTTACCCTGGTTGCCCTTGCCAGCGTGGCGATCCTGGCCGAGTTGGCCGGCTCTGGCCAGCGGGCATTTTTGTACTTTGAGATTGCCGCCACCAAACTGTACTGGTCTTTTGTGATACCGCTGGCCGGCCTCTTTGACGGAGTACGCAAAATGTTTGAGAAAATGTCGGACATCAGAGCCAAACGCAGGCAGAGGTGGCTCGACGAGGGCCGCCGTGAAGGCCGTCGTGAAGGCCGCGAGCAAGAACGCGAGCGGATGCGTGAAGAGTTGCAGCGCCTCGGTGTCACTTTGCCCCAGGAAGCGGTCGATTACCTGAATGGAAAATCCGATGTCGCCAACAGCTAATGCGCCAACGGTGATGGACGAATCCATCACCGACATCGTCACGCAGATCCACGGCACGCCGCAGCAGGCGGTAATGGCGGTAGCCGGCGCCGGCAACTACGCCCTGGCGTGGCTGTTGGGGGTGGGCGGCGCGTCCCGCACCGTACTGGAAACCCGGGTTCCCTACGGGTATCTGGCTATGACCGACTTCCTGGGCGGTTACGCTCCCGAGCAGACCGTATCGGCCGACACTGCAAGACGCATGGCCCGCTCCGCCTGGCAGCGCGGTATGTCTCTGCGCGAAACTGTCACGCCAATCGTCGGGCTGGGTTGTACGGCCACCATCGCCACCGACCGCACCAAGCGCGGCGACCACCGGGTCTTTATCGCCACCTGGGACGACACCGTGGTGACCACCGACGCCGTAACCTTGGCAAAGGGCCTCCGGGAACGTGCGGGAGAAGAGGACGTGGTGAGCCGGTTGGTTATCTCCGCCCTGGCCCGGGCCTGCGGGCTGGAGCCGGAACTAGACCTGCGACTGGCCCCAGGGGAGAAACTTCTGACGGAAACATCCAACCATGGTGACCCAATCCGCAGACTGCTGGACGGGGAAGCTAGTTGGGTCACCGTGGATGCGGACGGTCACATGGAGGTCGAAGGCGAACCACCCCGCGCCTTACTGCCCGGGTCCTTCAACCCGATGCATCGGGGACACGCGGAGTTAGCGGCGGCGGCGGAACATACCCTAGGCTCACCGGTAACCTACGAATTGTCCGTGGTCAACGTGGACAAGCCGCCACTGAGGGCGGAGGAAATCCGGAGCAGGGTGGAGCAGTTTCGCGGCATCGGACCCGTGGTGTTGACGCGAGCGGAGACGTTCCAGAAGAAAGCAAAACTGTTCCCCGGTTGCGGATTTGCCATTGGCTGGGACACCGCGATCCGCCTGATCGAACCGCGCTATTATGGAGATTCCGAATCCGCCATGCTCACCGCATTGGCGGAAATGTGGGCATCCGGGTGCCGCTTTGCCGTTGGCGGCAGGAGCGACGCCGACAACGTTTTCCATACGCTGGGCGATGTTGGCATTCCCGCAGGCTTTTGGCCGCTATTCGTGAATATCCCGGAGAGCGCCTTCCGGGCCGACATCTCATCGACTGAACTGCGTAAGCTGGGCGCCAATTGACACCGTTGGGGGCCGTTGCTAGGATGCGTCTGGGATTCCATCGGTGTTGGCGGGTGGTCCGGTGGCGTTTCCAAGAGGCATGAAGACCACATTCCACTTTGACAACGACACGTTGCGTGATCGGCCATATATGAGTTTGGCTCTTTGCATTGAGGCACTGAGTAATCAAGTCCATCGAGAAGAACAAGAGGATGGCCGAATTCGCATATGGGGTATGGTTACAATACCCGGTGAGTCAAGGCAACGCATTTTGCGTGTGGTTTTGCTGGAAGACGGAGAGACCGTGCATACTGCGTTCATAGACAGTGGCTTCAGCCGACGGAGCATCCGATGAAAGTGCGCTATTATCCTGAAACCGACAGCCTTTACATCAAGCTGAAGAGCGCCGCCAGCATAGAATCGTACGAGGTTTGCGATGGCCTGGTCATCGATCTTGACAACAGCGGCGCAGCGGTAGGGCTGGAGATCGAGCACCTCTCCTATTTCACTATGAACTCCGGAGCGGAGGTTGGACTGGAGATACACCGTCGTGAGCCCACCGATGATGGAACCGTCGCTGCGTTTGGCGTTGACTTGGAGATACTTCGCAACTTCGTTGAAGGTCTGGCGATACAGGAAACAGTTGACAACTTGGCCGGCCAGCCTGCATAGCAGCTCAATCGGCGCTGACCCTCATGGAATTTACAGTTCCCCTGCTCCAAACCTTCAATCTGGCCGACTACGCCGGCAACTGGGCGGCGGTGGTTATCGCCATCGTCATTGCCCTGGCGGCCATCGGCGCCATGTTCGCCGGCTCGCAGCTGCTGTCCGCCCGCCGCCGTTCCGCGGTCAAGCTGACCACCTACGAGTGCGGCATACCGCCCACGCCTTTCGCCTGGTCAAACATCAACATCCGCTTCTACATCTTCGCCATCCTGTTCCTGATATTCGACGTGGAAGCCGTTTTTCTGTTCCCTTGGGCGGTGGTGTTCTGGGAGCAAAAAGCCGTGCACGGGAACGCCATCCCCTTCTATGCGATGATGCTGTTCCTGGCCATGCTGTTCTTCGCCGTCATCTACGGGTGGCGTAAGGGGGTGCTGGATTGGCAGAAGTGACTCCGCAGCCCGGCGACGAAGCGACGTCTCCGTTGGTGATGCCACCCCAACCGACCCAGATCGTCCTCGGCCCGGGGAACCGACCCGGCCCGAGCCTGCTCAACCAGGCCACCGAGGGGCGGGTTCCCGGCGTTATTACCGCTACCACCGATCAGCTTTTCGCCATGGCCCGCAAGTCGTCTTTGTGGACGCTCAGTTTCGGCTTGGCCTGCTGCGCCATTGAGATGATTTCCACCTACATGGCCCACCACGACTTTGACCGTTTCGGTGTCGTAACCTGGCCGTCGCCACGGCAATCCGACGTGATGATCGTCGCGGGCACGGTGGTCAAGAAGATGGCCGAACCCATTCGCCTGCTTTATGAACAGATGCCGGAGCCGAAGTGGGTGATCGCCATGGGCAGCTGCGCCACCAACGGAGGCCCTTATTACCGGTCCTACTCCGTGGTGATGGGCGTAGATCACATCATCCCGGTGGACGTGTATGTGCCAGGATGTCCTCCTCGCCCGGAGGCGTTGCTTTACGGCATCCTGAAGCTGCAGGAAAAGATCATGGCCGACGCGGGTGATCAAAATGCCCCCCCGACGGCGTAACGCCCCGGAGGCGGACGCAGAGCCGCCGCCAGACCCGATTGAACTGTTGTCGCCGCCTCGACGGGCCACATTGGACCGCGCGGCAGCGCTCCTGTCCAAATTTGCGCCAACCCCCGGCGCACTAGGTGATCTGCCTCAGGTTGTCGTACCGTCCGAACAAATTGTCTCCGCTTGCGTCGCCTGCCGAGACGACGTTGAACTGGACTGCCGGATGCTGCTGTGCCTGGCCTGCGTGGACTACCAGGAACGGTTCGAGTTGGTTTATTTCCTGCAATCCTTGGCCAACGAATCCACCCTGGTCATCAAGACCCAGGTGCCTTACGAAAACCCCCTGCTGCCGTCGGTGACGGAGGTGTGGCCGGCGGCCGACTGGTATGAGCGCGAAGCTCACGACCTTTTTGGCGTATCATTCGAAGGCCATCTCGACCTGTCACCTCTTCTCCTTTACCCTGAGTTTGAGGGTTTCCCGGGTCGGAAAGAATTCCCGTTCTACGAATACCGGGAGTTCTAGCGGGTTAGCTCGGATGAGTTCAGATAGCGAAACACATGACAGCGATGCTCCCGTGGAATTGATCGCTCGCGTCATGCTGGAAGGCAGCCGGTTTGTTGCGACGGTGGACAGCTTGGCATTAGAGGGAATGGGCAACACCCGCGTTGCCGCTGAAACCGCGCTGGTCCAGGTGGTGCGCGGATGGCTGGAGCGGCAGGACACTGCCGGACGGTTAGCCGACGCCCTGGGCATTGACGACCTGGACGAAGAAACCGAAATCGTGCTGCAATTCATCAACAACGGCGATGACGACCCGGTCACTACGTTGCCCCAATAGCCGATGGACCGCATCGTGTATCAAATCGAAACCTCTAGGGCCGGCGGCGGTTGGGCAGCACATTGCCCCGAACTGGAGGTGACGGCTTTCGGTGACTCTCAGGAAGAAGCGCAGACGTCGTTGCGCCGCCAGGTTTCCGACTATCTCGAAGACTGCGATGAAATGGGCGTTTTGGAGGATGTGTTGATCGAGGCCGGCTTTTACGATAACGGAGACGCCTGGATGAGCAGCCGCGTCGAGCCGCCCGAACCCAGCATCCGGTTCATCGGTTCACCCTTTCCCGAAGACGACACGACCCCAGGTCGCGATAGGTTGTAGTATTGTTGCGTTATGGTTGAGCAAGCAACATCCCCGGCCAATGCCGCCGTCTCCGGAATTCGCTCGGATTCCCAGCCCGTGGAGATGCTCCTCAACATGGGTCCGCAGCATCCGTCCACTCACGGCGTTTTTCGCATGGTGATGTGGGTGGATGGCGAGAAGATCGTTGACGTTGAACCGCACATCGGGTATTTGCATCGGGGTTCTGAAAAACTGTGCGAGGGCGAGCAGTACCACCAGGTCGTGACCTTGTTCGACCGCCTGGACTACATCGGCAACTTCAACAACGAGTTGGCGTACTGCATGGCGGTGGAAAAGCTGATGGGTCTGCAGGTGCCCGAACGAGCCGAATACATCCGCGTCATCCTGTGTGAACTGAACCGTATTGCCAGTCACCTGCTCTATGTGGGGACAATGGGGCTGGATGCGGGCGCCATGACGCCGGTGATGTTCTCCTTTCGGGGCCGCGAGCGGGTGCAGGCGTTGTTCGAAGCCGTTTCAGGCGCGCGCATGATGCACAACTATTTCCGCATCGGCGGCCTGAAGGAAGATGTGCCCGACAACTTCCGCCATATGATGGATGAGTTGATGCCGGTGCTGCGTGCGGATGTGGAACAAAGCGATCAGATCCTCACCTTCAACGAGATTTTTCTTTCCCGCCTGAAAGACATCAGCCCCATCGGAACCGACGAAGCCATCGCGCTGGGACTCACCGGGCCGTTGTTGCGAGCGTGCGGATATGAGTACGACGTGCGCAAGGCCCAGCCCTATTCGGTCTATGACCGTTTTGAGTTTGATGTTCCCGTGGGTCTCGACGGGGACTGCTGGGACCGCCACTGGGTGCGCGTGCAGGAAATGTACCAGTCGCTGCGCATCGTGGAGCAGGCCATGGCGCAGTTGCCGGAAGGGCCGGTGGCGTCCTCTCTGGGCAGGCGTCTTATCCGGCCCCCGGCCGGCGAATCCTACGTTCGCGCTGAAAACCCGCGTGGCGAGATCGGCGTCTATCTGGTCAGCGACGGCACTGATCGGCCTTACCGCGTCAAAGTCCGACCGCCGTCCTTCTGCAACCTCTCCGCTCTGCGACGTTTGCTGGTGGATACCTGGCTCGCCGACAGCGTGGTGGTGCTCGGTTCCCTGGATATCGTGCTGGGGGAAGTGGACCGGTGAGTTTCCTCATTGACATCGGTTGGAGCGCGCTCGGCCTGGCGATCATGTTCGCGGCGCTCTCATTCGTCGTGCTGTCCATGGTCTGGTTGGAACGCAAAGCTCTGGGCCGGCTGCAGCTCCGTTACGGCCCCACCCGCACCGGACCTTTCGGACTCATGCAGCCCATCGCCGACGCCGTCAAGCTCATCATCAAGGAGGACATCATCCCCGACGATTCGGAGAAAGCAATTTTCTGGATCGCGCCGGTAATTGTGGTGGTGTCGGCGTTCATCATCTGGGTGACTATCCCCGGCGGGGACGGAGCCGTGGTCCGCCACCTGCCGCTGGGGTTGTTTTACATAATTGCCTTTGCGGTGATCGGCATACTCGGTTTGGTGTTGGCCGGCTGGGGTTCAGCCAACAAGTACGGGATAATGGGCGGGTTGCGGTCGGCGGCGCAGCTGATTTCCTACGAGATACCCGTGGTGCTGGTTGCCGCCGCCGTGGCCATCCTGGCGGAATCGCTGGATATGCGCTTAATCGTGGCCGCGCAGTCATCGTACCCGTTCCTGGTATTGTTGCCTTTAGGGTTTGTCATATTCTTCATCGCCGGGCTGGCCGAGGTGGGACGCACGCCGTTCGACATCTATCACGCGGAGAGCGAGGTGGTTGGCGGCCCCTTTGTGGAATATAGCGGCGCTCACTGGTCGGTGTTCTTCCTGGCCGAGTACATCAACACCTTCGCGATAGCCGCCCTGACTACGTTGCTTTTCCTCGGCGGCTGGGGTGGCCCCGCGCTGCCCGACGTAGTGTGGTTCCTGTTTAAGACCTACGCCGTGGTGCTGGTGGTGTTCTGGGTGCGTGGAACCTTCCCCCGCCTGCGCATTGACCAGCTGATGGCGTTCGCGTGGAAGGTGATGGTGCCGCTGTCGTTTTACACCGTCGTCATCGCCGCCGTGTACCGCTTCTATGGACTGCCCTGGTGGAGCCTCACCTTGATGTCCGCAATTGGACTGGCCGCAGCCGGGTGGATAATCTACCGGCGCATGACCGGTCCGGCGCGCCGAGTGGCCGATGTTCAGAACCGCATTGCCGCCCGCCAGCGCGCCGTCGCCCAATCGCGCACGTAGCATCCGATGCTGGTATCATATCAGCAGCTTGGTGAGGCGTTTCAACCATGACCACCCGCACGCGGAAAATTACCGTCGAGGAATTCGAGGCGATGGCCGCCGACCCCGGGCACCGCTACGAACTCGTTGATGGAGAACTGGTTGACATGGACGGTAAGCCCAGACACGGCAGGACAACGGGGGAAATCTACCTGTTGCTGAAGGGCCATGTCAGGCAAAACAACCTGCCCCTCGACGTTGGCGTAAATACCGGGTTCCAGATGGACCGGTTCACATTGCGTTTCCCTGACGTTCACGTGACGTCTTGGGAGCGAATGGCGGAGTATGATGAGGACGCTCCGGGCTGGCCTCGTTTCGCGCCCGACGTGGCCATTGAGGTGGTATCGGCCAGCAGCACGCCGGCGGAGCTTGCCCGCAAGGCCGGAGAATACTTCGCCAACGGAACGCAGGCCATGTGGATTGCCGACCCCAGGCCGCGCACTGTGGTCATCCGGCGCCCCGGAACCGCCGAGCAGGTTTTCGGGCCGGATGATATTCTGTCCGGCGAGCCGGAGATACCCGGTTTCTCCTGCCCCGTCGCCGACGTCTTCGCCGTGCTTGACCAGTTTGAACCGCAGGCGGCTCCATAACCCCGCCAGATGAGCAGCGCCATGACCACCCGCACGCGGAAAATTACCGTCGAGGAATTCGAGGCGATGGCCGCCGACCCCGGGCACCGCTACGAGCTCGTTGATGGAGAACTGGTTGACATGGACGGCAAGCCCAGACACGGCAGGGTCACAACACGGATTGGCTCTTTGCTCCAGAACCACGTATTTGACGCGGGGTTGCCGCTGGACGTAGGCACTAACGCGGGGTTCGCCATGAGTGAAACGACCCTGCGCTTCCCGGACGTTTACGTGGCAACCTTGGAGCGGATGGCGGAGTATGATGAGGACGCCCCGGGCTGGCCCCGTTTCGCGCCCGACGTGGCGATTGAGGTGGTTTCGGCCAGCAACACGCCGGCCGAACTGAACCGCAAAACGTCAGAATATTTCGCCAACGGCACACGGGCGATGTGGATTGCCGACCCTGCTCTACGTACCGTAGCCATCCGACGCCCCGGTGCCGCCGAGCAGGTCTTTGGCCCGGATGATATTCTGTACGGGGAGCCGGAGATACCCGGCTTTACTTATGCCGTAGCCGATATTTTCGCCGTGCTGGACCGACTGTCAGGGCCGTCAAACGAAGCAGCCCAAAGCGGGAGGCCATGATGACCACCGTAACTGCCCCTACGATTCACGAGGAAACTGTCCATGCCGAGAAGGATTGGCGCAACCTGCCCGACGACCGGCGGTACGAGATGGTCGATGGCGAACTGGTGGAGTTGCCGCCGACGAGAATTTTCAACGCAACGGTCGCCGGCACCATTGGCCGCCTGTTCGGCAATTATATCGCAAGCGATAGCTTGCCCTTTCTGGTTAACGTGGGCGCATCGTTCCGATTGGGGCTATCGCGCGCCAATTTCAGGATACCGGACGTGAGCGTGACCGACGTGCGTCAAGCTCCCAGCTCCATCGCCGATGAAGGCGGCGTATTGGAAGGCTATCCGGACATCGCCGTGGAGGTCATCTCTCCCACCGACGCTTATGTGGACGCGATTGAGAAGGCACAGCTTTATTTGATGCAAGACGTTGCAACCGTCCTGCTGGTTGACCTTTATCACCGCGAAGTCACCGTTCGGCAATCCACCGGCGAAATTCGCGTCCTGATCGCAGACGACGTACTAACCGGCGAACCGACCCTGCCCGGTTTTTCCTGCTCCGTCGCCGAAATCTTCTCCGACCTGGACCGGATACCCACATTGGAAACGGAGGACAACTGACCATGCTGGAAAGTCTCAAAGGGATGATGCTCACCCTCACCTCCACGATAACCGGGCTGCGCCGGCCGGTTACGCAGCAGTACCCCAAGGAGACCACTCCGGTTCGCCCTCGGTTCATGGGCTTTCCGGCCCTGACGTGGGACGGCGGCATCGACGAACCCTATTGCACCGGCTGCATGGTCTGTATTCGCAACTGTCCCACCCAGTGTATGTCCGCGAGCATGATGGACAATCCCAAGCACGCGGATGGCGAAAGCAGCCGCCGGAAGATTGTCGATTACTTTGAAATCAACCTCAACCGTTGTATATTGTGCGGCATCTGCGTGGAGTACTGCAATTTCGACGCCATCGTGATGAGCCATGAGCACGAGATGAGCACCTACGCCCGCAACGGCGACCGGGTTGACCTGCCCGTTCTGTTGGAAATTGGAAAGAAATACCAGGGCGACACCAACTGGATACCCCCTACCGTCCTGGCCAAACAGAAGGCCGAAGCCGAGAAAGCCGCCGCCGCAGACGAAACTGACTAAAAGCCGAGGAACACCGTGCCCCGAGAAGACGAACGCTTTCGCAATCTTTCGCCCCAGCATCCACAATACTGTACCTGCGTAGAGTGTGTGGAGCGCCGGACGCAGGGCGCGGACCCGTCGGTTGCCGGTAGGGTGGGCGGCTTGGTCGGCAAACTGGCCGGCAAAGCGGCCAAGGCGGGGAAAGTCGGCAAGGCCAAGCGGCGCGGCAAGGCCGGCGCCTCGGGGAAGGCAAAGGGCCGCTCCAAGGCCATCGGCGAACCCGTGAAGAAGCACAAAGCGGATTGCGAGTGCGCCACCTGCACTCTGCTCAAATCCATCTAGTGGGCGAGCGACAGCTAAAGTCCAGGACATATCGTTTGCCCGCAATGTCAACGGAATATTCAAACTGCCGCTGTGGGAGCCGCCAACGGGGCGGCTCATCCTTTGCAACCGCTTCGTCGGCGGTCGGCGCCGGCTCGCCGGGGCGGGAGGACGGCTGACCCGTGCAGTTGGCCCTGTTCGTCATCGTAGCCATTTTCACCCTGGGTGGCGCGCTGGGCGTGGTGGCAACCCGAAACGTCGTCCACGCGGCGCTGTTCCTGTTGCTGTCCCTCCTAGGCGCAGCGGGCGCGTACTTGCTGTTGTTCGCGGAATTCCTGGCGCTAGTTCAAGTCCTCATCTACGGCGGGGCGGTGACCATCGTGGTCCTGTTCGCGGTAATGCTGACGCGCTCCTCCGAATATCCGCGGATCACCGACAATCCGCAATGGCCGCTGGGCCTATTGACCGCAGCGGTTTTATCGGCGGTGCTCGGCGCGGCTTTCTGGCTTGCTCCCGAAATGCCGGCGCAACCCCAGGCGCCGGAGGATTTCAAGGTGCCGGATTTCAAGGATATAGGCCAATCTCTGTTCACCAAGTGGGCGCTGCCCTTTGAGATAGCTTCGCTGGTCCTGTTGGTGGCTCTGATCGGCGCCATCATCATCGCGCGCCAGCAGAACGTGGGCGAGCCGATTGAACCCGCCGCCGGGGTATCGCAGCCCGAAGGTGAGGATTAGCCCCCAGATGGTTCCGTTGTTGTACTTCCAGCTGCTTGGCGCCGCGTTGTTCGGCATCGGCTTTTACGGAGTGCTGGCCCGCCGCAGCGCCGTGCTGATCGTGCTGTCCATTGAGTTGATGCTCAACGCGGTTAACATCAACCTCATCGCGGCCGCATCCTATCTGTATGGCGCGGGGCACTTTGCGAACTTCGACGGTCAAATCATTGCCATTTTCGTCATTACGGTCGCGGCGGCAGAGGTCGGTTTGGCCTTTGCCATCATACTGCGCATGTATCGCAACCGGGGCACCGTCAACGTGGACGAAATCAACCTGCTGAAGTGGTGATATGCCGCTGGCCTTCCTGATACCGGTACTTTCCTTCGTCGCCTGCCCGCTGATCATCTTGTTTCAGCGTTGGCTGCCCCTGCGCGGCGCACCCCTGGCGATCCTGGCAATCGGCGGCGGATTCGTCCTATGGGCGCTGGTTACTATCGGATTCCTGGGCGCGTCGCCCGATAACCAGGACTGCAACGTGAGTGCCATCACCGGCGCGCTGACCTGCTATTTCAACACCGATTGGTTCACAGCGGGAGTACCTGGCGATCAAATCACAGATGTGATCCATCTCGATTGGGGCATCCTGATTGACCCTCTGACCGTGGTACTGCTGGGCCTCATCACCTTCGTCGCGCTGGGTGTCCAGCTCTACTCACTGGAATACATGAAGGGCGACCCTCGTTTCGGTTGGTATTTTGCGTGGCAGGCGCTTTTCGTCGCCGCCATGCTGACGCTGGCGCTGGCCGACAACTTCCTGCTGCTCTACATCGCCTGGGAGTTGGTGGGCCTGTGTTCCTACCTGCTCATCGGTTTCTGGTTTGAGAGCCCGGGGCCGCGTGAGGCCGCCAAAAAAGCCTTCGTGGTGACCCGCATCGGCGACGTGGGTTTGCTGGTGGGCATCCTGCTGCTGTGGGTCAACGTGGGCAGCTTCAGCATGACCGATGCCTTCAATGCCGTAGCGGCCGGGGAGTTGAGCGACGGCGTCATCACCGCCTCCGCCATCCTGCTGCTGCTGGGAGCCATGGGCAAGTCGGCGCAATTTCCATTCCACGTGTGGCTGCCCGACGCCATGGAGGGTCCCACTCCGGTCAGCGCCCTCATTCACGCCGCCACCATGGTGATCGCCGGCGTTTACCTAGTGGCCCGCGCCTATCCTATTTTTGTTGCGTCGCCAGAGGCGATGATGGTGGTGGCCAGTATCGGGATGGTAACCGCGTTGGGTTCGGCAACCATTGCGCTGGTGTCCACCGACCTGAAACGGATCCTGGCATATTCAACCGTGTCTCACCTGGGGCTGATGATGCTGTCGTTGGGCGCATTCGGCTGGACGGCGGCGGTGTTCCACCTGATGGCCCACGGTTTCGCCAAGGCTCTGCTGTTCCTCGGCGCCGGCAGCGTGATGCACGGCGTTGGCGCCCACGGCGACGTGGACATCCGGCGGGTTGGCGGCCTGAGGCGCGCCATGCCCCTGACTGCCGTGGTGTTCTCCATCGGCGCGTTATCCCTGGGCGGCATCCCCATCCTGTCCGGCTTCTGGAGCAAGGACGAAATCCTCATCGCCGTATCCCACAACCTGCCGGTCATTTTCATAGTGCTGGCGATGTTCACCGCATTCCTCAGTGCCCTCTACATGGCGCGTGCCATGTTCATCGTCTTCTTCGGGCCGGAGGGTGAGGACAGCCGCCACGCCCACGAGTCGCCTTTGCTGATGACCGGCGTGTTGTCCGTGCTGGCGGTGCTGGCGGTTGGCTTCGGCTGGATTGCCTTCGCGTGGCCAGGGTCTGCCGGCGTTTTTGGCGGGTTCGTGTTCTACGACCACGCCGAGAAGTTCCACTTTGAAATCGTGCTGGGCGCGTTATCCATGATCCTTGCCATCGGCGCGTTCGTATTAGCGTGGCTGATTTACGTGCGCCGGGCCATCGCCCACGAACCCTGGCGGGCGCGGTTAGGGTCGCTGCTCCGCGTGGTGGAAAACCGCTACTACATCGACGAGACTTACCAATGGGTGATTGACCGGGTGGTGCTGACCGTCTCGGCGTTCGTGGCCTTTTTCGACCGCGCCGTGGTCAACGATGTCGGCGTCAATGGTCCGGCAGACGCAGTGCGTAAGTTCGGCGTCGCCATGCGCCTTCACGTAACTGGCCACGTCTATACCTACGCGCTGGCCGTGGCCCTGGGCGTAATCGGCCTGGCGGTTTTCTGGTGGCTGCGGTCGGTTTAGGCCATGGCTAACTTCGACCAGGTATCGCTGCTGCTCTTGGTCCTCGTGCCGCTGGCCGGGGCCGTGCTGGCCATGTTCCTGCCCAAGGATCGGCCCCGGGACGCCTGGCAGTTCGCCATCTTCGTCGCCGTGGTGTCCTTCGTCCTGTCGGTCATCGTGTTCCTGCGCTACGACTACGGAGCCGGCGGTGACCAGCTGGTGCGGGTGTACCCCTGGATCGGCCACCCGGTCAATATCACCCTGCACCTGGGCGTGAACGGGATTGGCGCGCCGCTGGTGCTGCTAAACGGCATAGTTCTGTTGGGCGCGGTGCTCATCAGCCAGACCATCACCCGGCGTACCCGCGACTTCTTCGTGCTGCTGCTGGCGTTGGGCGCCGGCGTGTACGGCGTCTTCATCGTCCGCGACCTGTTTTTCCTCTTTTTCTTTTACGAACTGGCCGTGCTGCCCATGTACCTGCTCATCGGGGTTTGGGGCAGCAGCACCGACTTCGGCTCCTTCCTGCGCACCAAGGAATACGGCGCGATGAAGCTGATGCTGATGCTGGTGGCCGGCAGCGTTCTCATCTGGATTGGCATCCTGGCCCTGTATATCGCGTCGTCCCAGGCCGGCGAACCGACGTTCAACATGGACGACCTGAAAAGACTGCAACAAAGCGGCGCGATCCCTCGCGCGACCCAGCTGTGGGTGTTCCCATTGTTCGCCGTCGGCTTTGGCGCGTTGGCCGGCCTGTGGCCCTTCCACACCTGGTCGCCCGACGGCCACGTGGCCGCCCCCACCGGCGTCAGTATGCTCCACGCCGGGGTGCTGATGAAGCTGGGCGCCTTCGGCATCATCCAGGTGGGTATGCTGCTGACGCCCCAGGGCGCGGAGGTCTGGATGCCCGTGCTCATCGGTCTGGGCACCGTCAACGTCATCTACGGCGCAATCTCCGCCCTTTCGCAAAACGACTTGAAGTACGTCATCGGCTATTCCAGCGTCAGCCACATGGGGTATGTCCTCATGGGCATCGCCACGCTGCACCCGGTCGGACTGGCCGGCGCCGTGTTGCAGATGTTCTCCCACGGCATTATGACGGCCCTGATGTTCGCCATGGTCGGGGCGATTTACGAGCGGGCCCACATCCGGGACACCATGGTGCTCAACGGCCTGATCAAACGGATGGGGACGACCACCTTCTTCTTCGCCATCGCTGGCCTGGCTTCCCTGGGCCTGCCCGGCCTCAGCGGGTTCATCGCGGAGTTCATGGTTTTTGTGGGGGTGTTCTACGAATACCTGCCATTGGCGGTGCTGGGCGTCATCGGCGCGGCGATAACTGCCGTGTACATCCTGCGCCTGCTGGCCCGCTCCTTCTTCGGCGAGGGCGACCCCCAGTGGGAGCACCTCACCGACGCCAGCCCGGTGGAGAAGGGCGTGGGAGCGGCCTTTGTCCTCATTCTCATCGCGGTGGGCGTCTGGCCGGCGCCGCTGCTGAACGTCATCAACACCGGCGTCGCCAGCGCGCTGGCGGTGTTCTAACAAAACCATCCGCAATCGTCAGAAGCAGGATTTTCGGGATTATGAGGATAAGCAGGATTGGAAACGTCGGTAGCCTGTATCACGTCAATCCTGTTTCATCCTACCAATCCGGTAAATCCTGCTTCTGACGATATTTACCAAAGAAAACAGATGCCTACGGAACTCACCTCAAACCTCCACCTGCTGACGCCGGAGTTCGCGCTGACGGCGCTGGCCTTCCTGGTGTTCACGGTGGACCTGTTCCTGCCGGAGCGCAGCAAGGAGTGGCTGGCCGGGCTGTCGGTGGTCAGCCTGGTGGCCGTTATGGTCATCGCCCTGCTTCCGGTGATGCAGCCGGCCGAGAGCACTCCGTTGTACGGCGGGCTGATCGTGGTGGACGGGTTCGGCCTCTTCTTCAAGATATTCTTCTGCGCCATCGGCATCGGCATCATCGCCCTGTCGGTGGAGTACGGGCGGGAGCGGCTGGAGCATCGTGGCGAGTTCTACGGCCTGCTGCTGTTCTCCGTCCTGGGCATGAACCTGATGGCGATGTCCCGGGAGCTGCTCACCGCCTACATCGCCCTGGAACTGCTGTCCTTCAGCCTGTACGTGATGGTGGCTTATGGCCTGCGGGAGGCGCGTTCCAACGAGGCGGGCATCAAGTACATCATCATCGGCGCGCTGTCGTCGGCCATCATGCTTTACGGCCTCAGCAACATCTACGCTGCCCTGGGGACGACCTATTTCGAATACATCGCCAAGGAGTTGGCGTCCCCCGACACCATTAGTCCGGTGCTATGGGTCGGCATTGCCCTGCTGGTCGTGGGCCTGGGCTTCAAACTGTCGGTGGTGCCGTTCCATATGTGGGCGCCCGACGCCTACGAGGGCGCGCCCCTGCCGGTGACGGCCTACCTGGCGATAGGCTCCAAAGCCGCCGCCTTCGCCCTGACGTTGCGCCTGTTCGCCGAGGCCATCGCGCCGGCAGTGGATCGCTGGGATGAGTGGCAACTGGTCATCGCCGTGCTGGCAGCCCTGACCATGCTGGTGGGCAACCTGGTGGCGCTGGCCCAGCGCAACCTGAAACGGCTGATAGCCTACAGCAGCATCGGACACGTGGGCTACGCGCTGGCCGGCGTCGCCGTGCTGGGCAGCGATTTCGCCTTGGCCGCCAAAGCGGTCATCTTCTATTTGGTGGTGTACGCGGTGACCAACCTAGTGGTATTCGCCGGCATTGCCGCTTATTACAACCGCGAGGGCAAGGACGACATCGCCGACCTGGCCGGCATGGCCGACCGCCAACCCTTCGTGGCGGCGGCCATCGCCATCGGACTGTTCTCCTTGGCCGGCCTGCCCATCTTCGCCGGCTTCACCGCCAAGTTCTACCTGTTCGCCGCTGTGGCGGACGGGGGCTTCCTCTGGCTGGCCGGCGTTGCGATCTTCGCCAGCCTCATATCACTGTACTATTATCTCCAGGTGCTTCGGCAAATGTACATCCAGCCGGCCCACGCCGCCGGCAACCCCGGCAATGCAGACCACGATGCCCATGCAGACGGAGACCACCACGGCGGGCACGACGAACCGGAACTGCCCGCGCCGCCGCTGCAACGCCCATCGTGGCTGCTGGTCGGGACAATGGGCATTGGCCTGCTGGTGGTGACGTGGCTGGGCGTCTATCCGGCGCCGCTGCTGGGACTGATTGAGGCGGCCAGTGCGGCGATAGTGCCATTGGGATAATACGGGGCTGGTCAACAAAACGCGCAGTGAAGCAATGACACGGAGACGAAAATCATGAGGTCCTTGACATCACTGCTGGTTGCCCTGGTTCTGGTGGCCACTCTCTCGGCGGGAGGAGGGAGCATCGCCTTTGCTCAAACTGGCAACTTGCCGTCAGCTCCAACGAACCTCATGGCAGTCAACGGCGACAACCCCGGAGAGGTCAACCTGACTTGGAATGCCGTGCCGGAAGCGGCCTTCTACCGCGTTGGATGGGTGGCATTCCCTGATTACGAGTCAACGGTTGCAGACGGGCGAAACTGGCTGGAAGCCTTCCATTTCTTTGACGCGGAGAACACCGGGCAAACGCAGTGGACGCTAACGAGACTCTCGCCGGGAGTGCAGTATTTCTTCGTCATTGGCAGTGCAGACGAGCGATTTGGTGGGGCACAATGCTCAGAATGGTCCAACGCCTTAACCTTGACTGGCGCCCCACCAGCCGAAGTTGATTTTACATCCCAATACCCCAACTGTAGGGCCGTGCGAGAACACCATCCCGGCGGAGTGAAGCGAGGCAGTCCAATTTACCGGGCCAGCCTTGACCCGGACGGAGATGGCACTGCTTGCGAGACTGCCGACACCGGGCCAACCCCGGCAACCGGCTCTGCCGCCACCGACCGGGCCGCGCTCATTGCGCTTTACAATGCTACGGACGGCATGAACTGGACTAACAACGCCAATTGGCTGAGCAATGCGTCTATTGGCTCGTGGCATGGCGTCACTGTCGATGGTAACGGCAGGGTCGTTGGGCTATATCTCAGGAAAAACCAATTGACGGGGACGATACCGCCCGAATTGGGTAACCTCACAAATCTCGAAGGGTTATACCTGGGCTCCAACCAGCTGACAGGAGAGATACCACTGGAGTTGGGCAGCCTCGCCAATCTGGAGTGGTTGTCCCTCAAACAGAACCAGGTGACAGGAACTATACCGCCTGAATTGGGTAAACTCAGTAATCTCACCAGGCTGAACATCTTTGGAAACCAGTTGACAGGAACCATACCGCCCGAATTGGTCAAACTCAGCAATCTCACCTTCCTGGACCTCCAGGGCAATCAGTTGGTCGGAGCAATACCGCCCGAATTGGGCAATCTTGCCGGTCTGGAGAAATTGTACCTAACCTTTGGTGCTAGTTTGAGACGATTTTGAAAATGCCACGAGGTTCCCCTATGCTGCGAGTTGAGAACACTCCGCAGCGAGGAACCCCATGAACATCTCCGAT
>DAOUJY010000007.1:0-30647 GCA_034421995.1 Dehalococcoidia bacterium
CACCCAACTGGCTGCCACTCTCCCCGGCGTCCGCAACTACAGTGTGGCAGTAGCCGAAGAGGGTCCCCGTCCCGGTAAAGAAGCGGGGGTGGTCTTCCTGCACCGCATCATCCCCGGCGGGGCCGACCGGAGCTATGGCGTCCACGTGGCTCGATTGGCCGGACTGCCGCCGGGAGTCGTCAACCGGGCCTGGGAAGTGCTGGGCGATCTGGAGTCGCAAGGGGAGAGCAGTCGTAAGCGCTCTGCCCGCGCAACGCCGTCGCAGCAATTGGCCCTTTTCCAGGCCGGGCCGTCCCTTGCCGATGCCGTCCGCGCCTTGGACGTACCGAACATGACGCCGTTGGAGGCGCTGAACAAGCTCTATGAGCTGCAAGAGCAGGCCAATGAACTGCCCTGAAATGGCTCATACCTGTCGGCATTGGCGTTTTACGCGCTTGTCCTGCGGTATAAAATGGGCCTAATCTCAATGGGCTTGCGTGTGAGGATGCTATGAGTGAGGCCGTGCGCTTCTATTGGTGGCCCCGTTGATCCACCTGCCGGAAAGCAAGGGAGTTTCTCTTGCAAAATGAGCTAGTCTTGCAGGAACGGGACTATTTCAAGGAACTCCTCAGCGAGGAGGAAATCCGCGAAATGGCCGCTCTGTCGGGCATAGACCAGATTTTCGCCCGCCGCAGCCCCAGCCTGAAGCAGATGGGGTTGGCAGGACAGGATCTGTCCGAGGACGAAATGGTCAGCCTGATGCTCAAGGAGCCCAAGCTGGTTCGGCGGCCGCTGATTCGGGTGGGCGATCGGGTCTTTGCTGGCGGGAGCGGGTCTGTTCTTGATTCGGTGGTTGCCGCGGCCACTTAAAGCCGGTCATAACGCGGGGCAATCCCGGTTGCGCTCGATAGTTGCTGGCGGGTATCATACATAACCTAGATACCCTCCCGGCGGCGATTCCCGTTACTGTCGGGCCAGGGAAAGCAGTAATGGGAAGGCCGAATACCGCCGATGAAGATTTTCTTTGACGTTGACTACACCATTTTGGGCTTGGACAATACCCTGCGCCCCCAGACCGAGGAAACGTTTCAGGCGCTCTTGGACGAAGACCATCAGATCTACATCTGGTCAGGTATGGGAGAGCGATGGGAAGTCATTGAAAAGCACCAGCTCAAGCCCTACGTGAGCGGGGTTTTCGAGAAGCCCACACACCATTTCCACGAGCGGTTGGAAGAGTTGGGCGTGCCTTTCGAGCCGGACTTCGTCATTGATGACTACCCGGAAGTGGTGGCGGCTTTCGGTGGAGTGTGGGTGCCGCCCTACTTCTTCAAGCGCTCACCCGACCGGGAAATGGAGCGCGTGTACCGCATCGTCCAGGACTTCGCCGCCACCGGAACATCTGAAGACAAGCAGTACCGCGCCAAGGGCACCATCGTACCCCTCTTTTAGCCCCCAATTCCCTCTCCCAGAGGGAGAGGGTTAGGGTGAGGGCGTTTAGTTATGCCCATCATGATTCTGCCGCCTGCCCTTGCCACCCGGATAGCCGCCGGGGAAGTGGTCGAGCGCCCGGTTTCCGTGGTCAAGGAACTGGTCGAGAACTCTATAGACGCTGGAGCCTCTCAGATAACGGTCGAGATTCGGGCCGGAGGCGTTGAACTTATCAGGGTTATTGACAACGGCGCCGGTATACCCTCCGAAGAAGTCCCTCTCGCCTTCCACCGCCACGCCACCAGCAAGCTCGATGCCCCCGAACAACTAGACTCTGTAGCGACTATGGGTTTTAGGGGCGAGGCGCTGCCCAGCATCGCCGCCGTTTCCCGCGTGAGCATACAGACCCGCCCCCACGCCGAGACCGCCGGATCCCGCATGGTCCTGCAATGGGGCGAGCCGGTGGAGTCGGGCAGCGAAGGGTGCGCCCCCGGCACGGCGATCGAAGTTTCCCAGCTCTTCGGCAACCAGCCAGCCCGCCGCAAGTTCCTGCGCTCGGCACAGGCCGAGACGGCACGGGTGCAGGAACTGGTCAGCCGCTACGCCCTGGCCTTCCCCGAAATCCGTTTCCGTCTGGTGAACGATGGGCGGGCGTCGCTGACCACCCCCGGCAACGGCCAGTCTCGGGAGGCACTACTGGCAGTGTACGGCTCACAGGTAGCCGGGGGTATGCTGGAAGTCCACGCCGAAGACCCGGAGACGGGCCCGTCATCTGTCGGATACGGTGTGGAAGGCTATGTCGGCGCGCCCAGCGTCAGCCGCGCCAACCGCACCTACATGACCTTCTTCGTTAACCGTCGGCTCATTCAGAGCCGGATGCTGTCCTTTGCCGTGGAGGAAGCCTACGCCGGACTGTTGCAGACGAAGCGGTATCCGGTGGCGGCTATCAATGTAGTGATGCCGTACGACGAAGTTGACGTGAACTCTCACCCGGCCAAGCGGGAGGTGCGGTTCCACAACGAGAACCGGGTGTTCTCGCTGACGCAGCGGGCGGTGCGGGCCGCCCTGGTGGCGGAGTCGCCAGTGCCGACGTTTGCGCCGCCCTCCGGCGGGTTTTCCTCCCCGCCTCTGTACGGGGGACGGGCTGCTCCGTCCGGTTCCAGAGCGCCGGGTGCGGTGTTGCCGGGTTATGGCGGCGGGGCTGTCAGGCCGCCGGAGTCGGCGGCGACGGGCGCTGACGCGCTGTCGTTGCTGGGCCGGCCGACGGTGCCGCTGCGAGTAGTGGGGCAGTTGAAACTGACCTACATAGTGGCGGAGGGGCCGGAGGGGATGTATCTGGTGGACCAGCACGCGGCCCACGAGCGGGTGCTGTTCGACCGCATCGTTTCCCGTAGAGAGCCGGGGCGACGGGGCGATCAGGACGCGGTGTCGCAGCCGTTGCTGTCCCCGGTAAGCGTGGAGTTGACACCGTCGCACGCCACTACCTTGCAGGACAACTTGGAGGCCATCACGGCCTATGGATTCGAGGCGGAGCCTTTCGGAGAGCGGACATACCTGCTGCGGGCGGTGCCGGCGGTGCTGACCGCCGACGAGCCGGGTAAGGCGCTGATAGACATCTTGGATATGGCGACGCTGGAGGGGCTGACCCGGCAGAAGGAGGATGTAATGGCAGCCTCCATCGCCTGCCACGCCGCCATCCGGGCGGGTCAGTCGTTGAGCGAAGCGGAGATGACCTCGCTGCTGGAGCAGCTTGAGGCCACTCCCAACCCGCATACCTGTCCGCACGGGCGGCCTACCATGATTCACTTCACCTCGTACCAGGTCGAGCGGGAGTTCGGACGGCGCTAGGGGACGCCCTCACCCTAACCCTCTCCCAGAGGGAGAGGGGATTTGATACATACCCACTTAGGAGACTAGCTGCCAGTAGCGCTGACCTTCAGCGCGGACAACGCGGCCAAAGCCTCCGTGGTGGCAGATGGCCATGATGGCGTCCTCGGACTCGGCGCGCTCGATGATGGCAGCGCGGGTGGCCGCTCCCTGTTCGGCGTCCATGTCAAAACTGAACTTCCAGGAAGTTTCGGTAACCTGGGCCGGGCCGTGGAAAACGTCGCCGAGGATGTAGGCCCGCTGTCCACCGGATACGATGGCCAGGCTCATGGATCCCGGAGTATGGCCGGGGGTGTGGATGGCGGTGATTTCGCCGGTCAGCGGGCTCTCACCGTCCAGCAGGTTCAGCGCGCCCAGGTCCTGGAGGGGGCCAAGGGTCTGGTCCCAGTGGGGCGGAAAGAGTTCCATGACCTCGGGGCGTTGGAACACCTCCCAATCGGCGCGGTGGGCCACGTAGCGGGCGTTGGGGAAGGTGGCGCGGACCGGAACGCCCGGTTCGTGGGTGAGGTTCCAGCCGACGTGGTCGAAGTGCAGGTGGCTGAAGAAGACGGTGTCGATGTCGCCGGGGCTGACGCCGGCCCCTTCCAGTTCCCGCATGAGCCGGCCTTCGGCGCCGCCGACCATGGCCGCGATGGAGTTGGGATTGGTGGCCGCGCCGCCCAGCCCGGTATCCACCAGGATGGTCCGGCCCTGGGAGCGGATGAGGTAGCACTCGAAGTGGGCCAGCAGGTGGTCGCCGCGGAATCCGCCGGGATAGCGCGCCTGGTAGGGAATCCACGCCGCGGCGGGAACTTCGGGAAAGACATCGCTGAGGGGCAGCGTGGCCTCCTGGTCGTTCAGGGACAGGATTTCGACGTTGCCGACGGTCAACCTGGCTTCCGGCATGGGGGTATCCTCCTGGTGTTAATCCGACTTTGAGGATACCAGAGCGCTTTCGGCGTTGTCCTGCGCCGAGCGGCCTGCCGGCGTTACAATAGCGGCGTCAATCAAAGAGACCCTATCCAAACAACCAGGAGGCTAGAAACATGACTACGGTAGGAAGCGGCAGGTACACCTATGAAGTGGTGGAGAACTGGGCCAGGCTGCCCGGGGGCGACACCTTCGCCATGGTCAGCGCCATCGCCACCGACTCCCAGGACCGGGTGTTCGCCTTTCAGCGCAAGGACCCGCCCATCCTCATCTTCGACCGGGACGGCAACCTGCTGGACAGCTGGGGGAACGGCGCCTTCTCCTTCGCCCACGGCATCTACATCGACGAGGAAGACACGGTGTACCTGACCGACCGGGACAACTCGGTGTGCCTGGTGTACACCATCGACGGCAAGCCGGTCCAAATGTTGGGGCGCCACGGCGTCCATTCGGATACCGGCTGCGAAAACCCGGGCGACCTTTGCCCTCGGTCCGCCGGCCCCTTCAACTACCCCGCCGAATTGGTCCCATCACCCTCGGGCGACCTGTACGTGGCCGACGGGTACCGCAACGCCCGCGTCCACCGGTTCAGCTGGGATGGTCAGCTCAAGCAGTCCTGGGGAGAGCCGGGGAAGAGCGATCCGGGGCATTTCCACCTTCCCCACAGCCTGCTGATCCACAATGACACGGTCTTCCTCTGCGACCGGGAAAACCACCGGATGCAGCTGTTCAACCTGGACGGCGAGTTCATCGAAATCTGGAACGACATCCAGCGGCCCATGGACATCTCCGCGGACAGCGAGGGGAACCTGGTGATCAGCGAGGGCAGCGTCAACGACTCTTCGGCAAGGGTCAGCGTGGTGGATACCTCCGGGAACGTGCTGTCCCGCTTCGACTGCCGCGGCCCCGGCCACGGCAGCTGGGTGGACTCCCGGGGCGACATCTACGTCGGCCTCAGCGACGGCACCGGGATCGACAAGTTCGTTCGCCAGGGTTAGGGCGCGTTAACGGTTCACCGTCATTCCGGCGAAAGCCGGAATCCAGAAATCGTTAGTGGCCAGCAATGTCGCCACTTTCATAAAGCTCTGGATCCGGATCAAGTCCGGAATGACGGGAACAATTTGACGGCTTCTGGGGACGGCGCCGTTCAGTCGGCGGAGAGTTCCGCCGCCTTGGCGGCCTGCTTCTCCATGAAATCCTTGATGGCGTCGGCGTATTCCGCCCGGGGGAACTGCTCCCCGTTGGGGACCTTCATGCCGTCGCAGAAGATTTCCAGCCGGTTGCCGTCCGGGTCCAGGAAGTAGAAGGAGCGACTGCCGCTGCCCTCCAGGTTTCCGCCGGCCTCGATGCCGTGGGTCAGCGGGCCGCTGACAATCTCGGCGCCGTGGGTGTGGATGTGGGCCAGAGCCTTCATGAATTCGTCGCGGTTCTCCACCTCAAAGGCAACCTGCTGCACCAGGCGAGCGGAGCCGGGAACATTCTCCGAAACGTCCACGCCTTCGGGAGCGGAAGCGATGACGAAATCGTGGTGGGTCTCGTCGAACCGCAGGAAGGCCGTCTCAGCCCCGTCGGGTCGGCGGCGCCGGGAAGTGACCTTGCAGCCCAGCACCTTGGTGTAAAACTCAAAAGACCGTTCAAAATCGGAAACCAGAATTCCAACGTGTCCAACGCGCTTGATCTGAATGCCCATGACCAGTACCTCCTACGAAAACCTTGTTCAAGTCCGTTTCCAGTGTAGGTTTCCCTGCCACCGAAAACGGAGCGGATTGGTCGAAATTATACTCGCTGGGCAGGAGTTGGGGTATCTTCGAGGTTCCGAGAGATGACGCTGCGCTCGGCGGTTGATGAAGAGATCAGGGATCTGATCCGGAAGGACGGGCGAATTACGTTTGCCCGGTTCATGGAAGCCTGCCTTTACTCGCCCAGCGGAGGCTTTTATTCGGCCCGGGGCAACAGGATCAGCGCGCACTTCGGCACCTCATCCATGAGTCATCCGGTCTTCGGCGCCCTGATCACGCGACAGCTGGAGCAGATGTGGCGTCTCCTGGGAGACCCGGCTGTTTTCCATGTGATTGAGGTGGGTTCCGGCGACGGAGTCCTGGCCCAGGCCATCGTGGACGCCGGCCGGCAGACCGCGCCCCGATTCGCTGAGGCGCTTCGTTACGTCGCTGCGGACTACCAGCCGGGAAGCCGGCAGGACGCGACATCGGGGATCCACCGGGTTAAGACCGAGGGGGTCCGGGCGTTCCGAAACGTCGTCGGCTGCATCCTGTGCAACGAGTTGATCGACAACTTTCCGGTTCACCGTTTCGTGGTCCAGGGTAGGAGGGTCAAGGAAGTATTCGTCACGCTGTCCGGCGGCAATCTCGTGGAAGTCCTGGACGAACCATCCACGCATCGCATCGAGGAGCGGCTGGTAGGCCTGGGCCTATCCCTGCCGGAAGGGTATCGGGGAGAGGTGAACCTGGCTGTGGATGACTGGACGAGCCAGCTTGCCACAACCCTGGACCGGGGGGTTGTTCTCACCATTGACTACGGTGAACTGGCGACAGACCTCTACTCGCCGGAGAACGCCCAGGGTACGTTGGTCTGTTACCGCCGACACCTGGCAAGCGGCGACCCGTACCAGCACGTCGGGCAACAGGACATCACCTGCCTGGTGGACTTCACCTCGCTCATGCGGGTGGGCGAGCGGCACGGACTGGCCACCGTAGGATTCTCCCTACAGCGCCGGTTCCTGGCGAACCTCGGTTTCTATCCGCTGCTGGATGCCGTGCGGCCGCAGGGTCGATCCGCTGCCAGGACGGAACTGAGCCGCATCGCCATGATGACACTGGTTGACCCGGACGAGTATGGGGACTTCAAAGTGCTGGCCCAATCCAAAGGGATCCGAGCGGAAATGGAACTGCTGGGATTTGGGGGCAACGTCGCAGTATAGGTGGTTTCGCGTTTCGGTAGGGGTAGGTTTCAAACCTGCCCCTACACCAACCAAAAACGGACGTTACCTCGCCTCTACCCGTACCGGCTCCATTGCCATGCTGCCTAGCTGGGATGCTTACTGAGCATGATGAAGCCGTTGCTGTCTGGCGTATTGCAGCCGGCGAGGGCAGTATCGGCCCGCACTGTCACCTGCCGCGCTCCGGCCGTTCCCCGCAGCTGTTCGAGGCTGTCGGAGAAGAGGCAGGCGCGGGTTCGGCCCGTTCCGTTGTTGCCGCCACTGGACATGAAAGGATGCGGCCCCTCGACCCTGATGTCGTCGGCGTAGAAGTCGTGGGCCTCGCCCAACTTGACGCCGTGCCACTGGAAACCCTCCAGGAATTGCTGGGTGAAGGTGAGGTAGCCGTCGTAAGGGTTGAAAATATCGACATCGTCGGGACCCAACCCGGAACCCTCCCACATCCGACGCGCCAGGCTGGCGACCGCCGCCTGGTGCTCCTCCAGCGTTGACATGGAACTCCGGCCCCGGCCGCCGGTCTGGGCGTGGTTGAGGACGTAGATCGGCTTTTGCCGCAGGTCTTTGGCGCGCTCTGCGGTGGTGAAGATGAAGGCGGCGCAGGTATTGACGGGCCGGTCGCAGTCATAAATCACCAGCGGTTCCTCGATGACGCGCCCGTTCAGGTAGTCCTCGCGGGTGAGCTGATACGGCTCGTGCAGGGCGTAGTAGCTCCAGGGAGTCATCAGGCCATTCCGGCGCAGGTTCAGACAGAGGTCGGCCAGGCCGTCGTGGGACTTGCCGTATTTCTTGCAGTACTGCTGGAAGATCACCAGATTGTTGAACATCGCGCCGCTCTGGTAACCCCACGGCAGGGTAAAGGCGCTGGGGCCGGGGGCCTCCTCGCTGTTGTTCGCCGGGTTGTTGTGCCCGTAACGGCCGGCGAGGTTGACCATGGGATACCAAACCAGGGCGGTCTCGCACAAACCGTCGCCGACCGCCTGGGCGGCCAGGCCCATCATCGGGCCGATATAGGGCGCGTCGGACTTGAGATACTGTACGTTCTTCAGCCCCAGCTCCCGCTGTATCCAATCCGCCGAAGCGAAGGTCAGGCCGTCTTCGGTGTCGTAGGGCGGGTCGAAATAGGGGCGCGGCGCCCAGGTCTGCTCGGCGCGGGTTTCGGCACTGGTAATCAGCCCGTCGATGTCGTCCAGGGACAGGCCCGCGTCGGCGATTGCCTTCAGGCAGGCCTCCTTGGTCAGGCCGCCACAGCTCCGGTCCATGGTGACGCCGTCCCAGCGCCGGTCGATGTGGGATTGTCCCCAGCCTACGATGGCGACCTGGCCCCGGTGCTCCCAGAGGCCCAAGCCTTCCCGATCTCTCATCCAACCTCGGTCGCTAACCATTTCAGCCCCTCCTTATGCGTTCTTCGCCGCTGAACGTGTCCGCCGTGCTGGAGTGGTCTAGGAGATCACCCGCCACTCGTGGACCAACTGGCCGTTGCTGGTTTCTTCAAATATCAGTTCCACCGGGGCGCCAACGGGGACCTCACCCGGCGGGGTGCCCGGCAGGTTGGACAGGAAATTGATGCCCGGGTCCTCGTCCAGTGTGATCACCGCAAAGTTGATGGGTTGCGCCGACCGGAACCCCCGGATGCGGGAGTCGCGTATCACCATGTACACGTCGATATGGCCCTTGCCTTCCACCTCTTTCCACTGGAAATTGTCGCCCGACCCACATAGATCGCACCGCTGAGTGGGCGGATATTGCAGCCGCGCGCAGGCGGTGCAGTTCTGCAAGACCAGCCGCCGCTCGTTGCAGGCGTCCCAGAAGGGCCTGGTCAGATCGTTGGGAACCGGGGCGGGTCTCTCCAGCCCTGGAATCGTTGACATGGTTTGTCCCTCCTGTGGAATCTTGCGCGCCGCGCGTTGCCGTTACCGGCACAACTCTACGCGGATTATATTCAATGCGAAAGCGCGCGAAAAGCGCGTTTAATCCAGGTCCACCTTCCCGTTGAGCCACGGCTCGGCGTGTCCGTCATCCATCCACACGAAACGGAACCCTGCCGCCAGGGCAAGCTGCTGGTCCATCTCCGTATCGCCGATATGGTAGTGTTCCGCGGCGGGAAAACGGGACTTCACGTCCACGAGTCCCTGCTTGTGTGAGATAAAACTCACCTCGATTCTGTATCGGTCCCAGATGGCCTGCTGTAGCGGCAGCGGACGGTCGGACGAGCTGCCGATGATGCAGCCGTGGGCCTGGGCCTTCCGTACCATGCTCATGGTGATTGGCCCCGGCGGGTCGCCGGCTTCCAGCGTGCCGTCTATATCGAAACTGACCAGTATTGCCAAGTATGGCCTCCCTTACGGCTCGCCGCCCACCTCGGGGTCGGCCCATTGGACGATCCCCCGCGACCCAAAGTCGCCGATTTGCCCGTCGTCGTAGCCGAGTTCCCGAAGGATGGGCTTGGTGTGTTGCCCAATTTGGATGGAGGTTCGATAGATGCCCGGAGTAAGGGAGAATTCGACCAACCCACCGTAACGGCGGTATTTTCCGACATGGGGATGCTCCACCTCGACGCTGAGGTCATTCGCCCTGGCGTGGGGATGGTCGGCGTAAAAATCTCCCTCCAGGGCTTCGTCGGCCTGAACACAGCCAACGTCCGCCCCGATCAACAACTCTTCCCATTCGGCAGCGGCGCGTCCGGCGAAGATTGCCGAGAGCTCGGCGACCAGGGCTTCATCGTTGTCCTGCCGCGCTTCCGGAGTGGAAAAGCGGGGGTCGGCTGGCAGGTCTTCCCGTTGCGCGGTACGGCAGAACGCTTCCCATTCGTCCTGGAACAGACAGCCCAGGAACACCCAGCCTTCCCGGCAGCGATACAGACGATACAGGGCATGGAGGCCGTGTATCTCCGCGTCGGGCAGGGCGATGGGCGGGCGGTTGGCGTGATCGAAATACTCATCGGCGTTGGTCCAGGCGTTGGCGTTGAGCATGGTGACGTGGACGGGCTGGCCTTGGCCGGTGACTTCTCGCGCCCGCAGGCCCAGAAGGACGGCCGTGGCCACGACCGGGGACGTGTTCTGGTCCGGCCCCCAGTTGGATTTCATGATCCAGCGGGTCGCCTCAACCGCCTCCTCCATATCCAGGTCCTGCTCCGGCGGCGGGGGCATACCCCGTCCCATCTGCCGCATGGCTCCGCCCATGATGGCACCGGGAATGGGATGCGCGCCGGGCCGGCGGGCGTGTTCCCCGTGTTCGCCGTAGGTGCCCATCCAGACGTGGATCATACCGGGATTGATCTTCCGGCAGGTCTCCCAATCAACCTGGAGACGCTCCGGAACGCCGAGGCGGAAGTTATGCGCGAGAACATCGGCCTGCGCGATTAGCTTATGGATGATCTCCTTGCCTTCGGGGGTTTGCAGGTCAATCTGGATGCCCTCCTTGCCGGCGTAGGTTCGGGCGTCGGCCATGGCCTGCGCGGTGGAACGTCGCCCCTCATCCAAGCGGCGGTCGGTGGCGTCCACCTTGATAACCCGCGCCCCGAGGTCCGCCAAAAGGGCGGCGCCGTAGGGCCCGGCCTGAATTGTCGCCAGGTCCAGAACGGTGATACCGGACAGCGGGTGGGCCGGCGCATCGGCGCCATTCGCCGCCGGCGAGCCACCGTTTGATGCCGCAGTTTGCTGGCCCAGGCGTCCCAGCACCTCGGCGTTGTGCTGGCCCACATCGGGGGCCGGGCCGCTGGGTTCGCCCGGAGTTTCTTTCAGATCTACGAGGGGAGCCAGGGTACGCATGGGGCCAACACGGGGATCATCTATGGTCACCACGGTGCCGTTGGAGACCACGGCGGGATGATCCATGGCCTGGACGCTGGTGCGATAGGGTTCGGCGGCGATGTTGCCGTCCTGGAGATATATCTCCATCCATTCGTCGGCGGTCTTCTCCAGCTGCTGCTCCAGTATCTCCCGACGCAGGAGTTCCTGGTTCTCAAAGTTCAGGGCGGGAACTCTGGCAAACCGCTCATCCTCCAGCAGGCGCCCCAGGCCGATGGCCTTGAGATGCCCCTGGATGTGCGGGACCCGCTGATTGGCGTGTTGGAGCCAAGTCCCGTCGTTGGTGCGCACGGGAACGTATCCTATGGAGGAGAGACCCCGGCCACGGGGCCTCAGGGGAAACCGATCCGGGTCCTGGCGACGGAGCTGCATATTCACCAGCCCGCCGTCGCCGACGTTGTTGTCGTGGGGAGAGGCCAGGGTCTGGACGATGCTGGTCTGGACCCATTGCCCCCGGCCGCACCGGTCGCGCACTCGTAGGGCGCCCAGGATTCCGCGCACTGCGGCCTGGCTGGCGTGCCAGCTGCCGGTATGCACCGCCGAATACACCGGGCCGTCCCGGTTGGGCTGCCCCTCCAGGTTGAGCATCCGGCCGGCTTTGGCCGCAACGACGCCCTCGTAGCCTTTGGCCCGGCGCAGCGGGCCTTTCTGCCCGAAGCCCGTGATGGAGCAGTAGATCAGCCCCGGGTAAAGCTGCGACAGATCATCATACGACATACCCCAATCGGCCATGTCTCCCGGACGGAAGGACTCCACGAGCACGTCGGCCTCGGCGGCCAGTTGGATGGCCTGCTCGCGGCCTTCGGCGGTTCCGAGGTCCAGCACGATGCCTCTCTTGCCCCGGTTCCAGGAAATCCAGGCCGGCTGAAAGCGGAAAGGGTCTCCGCCGGGGGGTTCAACCTTGATGACGTCGGCCCCATAGTCGGCCATTACCAGGGTGCAGAGCGCGCCCGGCATACCCAATGAGAAATCCAGGATGGTCAGGCCGGTACATGGTCCCGCCATGGTTCACCTCCGCTTCAGTGGCACGGTTCTCAAGCCGAGTTGGCTGGCGGGAGCGAGTATGCAGTCCTTCCGAGATGCGCGTCAACCTTATTCGTGCCTGACGGCAGCCGACTGCCAGCGTGCCCTGTGATATAGTTGGCCGGTCAACATTGATCCGCATTTCATGCCGGAGACGCCATCCAATGCCCGAACCAGCGCCCACCAGCAACCAACGGCTCATGTTCTCTACCGAGGAGTGGGGGATGGTGTCCCGAACCCAGATCGAACGCGCCACCGTCGCCGCGGAGACCGACGAGGAAACGGGCGTACTGGTGGTGTGGACCCGGGGCACCGCCGGCCGCCCGGACCGCGGCTGGACCGCCAGTCACGCCATCTCCGGCGACGCGCTCCGAGACGCCCTGCTGGCTGCCGGCCTGATAACGGAAGAATAAAAGCTTTCGGGTGGACAGAACGTCGGGCGGTGATCATACGTTCTCGGCGTTGTACGTTGCTGGTGGCGTCACTCCGTGGAAGATTGAGAAGTGGGAAATGACCGTGGCGGTACCGTCTATCTCTCCCCACAGCATGACCGAATAGACGCCGTGTCCGTGCCGGGCAAGGACAGCGGAGATGTCCGCCTGGACCGAAAAACTCGCGCCGCTGGACGACCACTGGGAGGCCGTGATCCACGGTACCGTGATGGCTTGTGGGACACGTGACTGGCTGGCGTTATAGGCATCCTGCCAAGCTTGGTGCGCCTCTGCAGCCGAACGGGGCGCCGGAGTATTGGCTGGAACATCGTAGGGACTGGGACAAGGACTGTACGTGTCGGAAAATTCATTAGTAGGATATCGGTAGCCGCTGGGGAGCGGCGTTCGAAGGGCCGCCACCGTCATCCCGTCGTCGGAGCAATAGGTACGAGCCACCTGGCCTACAGTCAGTCCATGCGGAGGCGGATCGTATAGGATCAGTTGGCCCAGATTATCGCTAAGTTGAGCCCCGTTTTTGGTACTCCCGGAAAAGGACAGGACGCCGTTGGTGATGGTGGGCAACCGGGTATAAGCAACGTAGTCGCCTTCGAACTGCTGGACCATCGAGGTGTTGTACCGGTCCCAGGCAAGGCCGATGTTGACCTTGCGGTGATGGGGGTCGAGCAAGTTACGGCGGTGGCCAGCGCTGTTCATCCATCCGGCCATCGTCTCGCGAATTTCTTCCTGGATGCTTTTGTTGGGGGCATACCCATCTGCCGCGGTGACGCAATAGTCGAGACCGCTACCGTTTTCCCCGTTGGACTGGTAGCCGCCGGCCAGACTGTAGCGCATATAAGGCTTGAGACCGTCCAGGCCCCAATGGGACATAAAGCAGTTTTCCCGAGCATTTTCGGCGTGCAATTGGGCGGCGATGTTGTCGCCCAGGGTGACCGTCCCGACGCCGGCCTTCACTCTCTCCGCGTTGATGAGTTGCAGCATGTAGCGCTTTTCATCGATATGGCGCTGGCTAATTGCGATGGCAGTGGCAGGAGAATTTGTGCCGGATGACGTCGAACTGGTCGTCGCCAACGATGCGAGGTCGATGCGGAACAGGACCGCGTTGTTGTCGCTATTCGCATCGTATATGGCATAAACGGCCGTCGTGGCTGAAGCTGGGATAGTCCAGACATCGCAAGCGGAGGAGGTTTGTCCATGTGGTACTGGCGAAGCGTCCAACCAACCATAGCCTAGGATATTGGCGAAACCGATGCCGGCGTCGGTTGATAAATTATTATCCAAACCGGGAGAGAAGTACTCGTTTGCGCCGGTTCGATTGTTCAACGTGCTGTACAACCGCAGGAATTTGTCCCCAGAGCGGGGGACGTAGGTATTTCCGCTAAACGACAGGCTGGACAGTAGCGTCGCACTGTCCAGTTTGAAAGTCGCGTCGCTCCATACCCTGGTTTCGCCTACACTCAGGTACCCTCCTTCTGGTAGCGGCAATCCGGTAATCGGGCAGAAACCCGCGCCGTGCTGGCCAGCCGTGGTAACCGGGCTAGCCCAAGCCCCCCACACCAAGTCCGTGGCGCCAAACCGTAGGGTTTGCGCGCCAATCAGAACGTAATATGCGGTGTCCGGCTTCAGGCCGCTGAGGGTGTGGCCGGCGTAGGTGGCATCGATGGTCACGTAATAGAAGGCGTCCAGCCAGTTGCGACCGGCGGCGCCCATCCGGTTCACGTCGTCCCGATTGGCGTAGCCGATGGTGTAGTGTTGGGCGCCGGGCACCCGGTTCCAACTCACCTGCAATTCGCCGGCGTTGCCAGTGGCTACGACGACGGGTGTGTCGGGCGTTGTCAGTACCGCCGGGGTTGCCGCGATGCCGGCGAATAGCAATATCGCGACAAGTGTCAGTAGGCTAACGAGTCTGATGGGTCGGTGCATGGCTCCCCTCCTCTGCCCGCGGACCGATTGCTGGTGACGTGGGCGCGCGTCAGCTATTCGTCCAGGTAGCGCTCGCCCCACCGGTCCAGGTACACCACGTCGGACAGCGAGCCGCGGCGGACGGGGCCGAAGTTGCCCATGGGATAGCCGATGGGCAGGATGGCGTAGGAATGGACGCCGGGGGGCAGGCCCAGGATCTCTTCAACCTCTTTCTCGTGGCGCAGGTGCCGGCTGGTGAGGGTTGAGCCCAGGCCCAGGGCGCGGGCGGCCAGCAGCATATTCTGCACCGCGGGGTAGATGGACGCGCCGGCGGAGCGGGTGGGCGTCTCCTCGCCGTCGTCCTGGCAGGCCACGATCCATACCGGGGCATCGTGATAGTGCTCGGTGAGGTACTCCACGGCGTCGTGCTGGCGTCGGTAGCGGCCCGGACTGGAGCCGGGAGGCGGCTCGGCGTTGCGGTAGCGCGGGCCGACCACCTCGTCAAAAGCCTTCTGATACCACTGCTGCACCTGCTCCTTGATGCTCCGGTCTTTCACGACCAGGAACCGCCAGCGTTGGTTGGCCCCGCCGTTGGCGGCCCACTGTCCCGCCTGGAGGATGCGCTGGATCAGCTCATCGGGAACCGGGTCGGGCTTGAGCCGGCGCATGGCCCGGGTGGTACGCATGATGTGAAACAGTTCGGTTCCTTCGGTCATTGGGGCCTCCTATGCTCAGTAACTTTGTCATCGCGAGGAGCGAAGCGACGTGGCGATCTCGCAGACTTGAGCAACGGTTCCTGCGGCTACGAGATTGCCACGCTTCGCTCGCAATGACAACCTGATGCAAGCGCATCGGGGCTGTCGGCATATACCCTAAAACAGGGGCGGCCGCTTTTCCAAGAACGCGGACATAGCCTCCTGTGGGTACGGCGTGGCGAACCCCAGGGCGAAGGTCTTGATGGTGTACTCCGCCGACTCCGCCTCGCCCAGTTCCAGCCATTTGGCGACGATGTCCTTCTGCGCGGCCAGGACCGGGCGGGCCATGCCCAGAAACTCTCGCGCCGTGTCCATCGCCGCGTCGTGCAGTCCTTCCGGGTCAGCCACCTCGTCAACCAGGCCGATGCGCCGGGCCTCCGCCGCGTCAATGGTCTCGCCGGTGAGCAGCATCTTCCGTGCCCGGCCCAGGCCCACCGTGGGCGGCAGCAGCGACGCCTCGATCACCGAGGGCAGTCCCACCCGCACTTCGGGCAGGCCCATGATGGCATCGCTGGCGGCAATGCGAATGTCGGCGGCCAGGGCCAGCTCCAGCGCGCCGCCCAGGCACGGGCCGCGAATGGCCGCCACCACAGGCAGCGGCACGTCCAGCAGAATGCGGGCCGCCCGGTGCAGGCTGCGTATGAACGCTTCGGCGGTGAGCGGCGTCAGGTCCTTCATCTCGTGAAGGTCAACGCCGGCGGAGAAGGCGCGCTCGCCGGCCCCGCGCAGGATGATGGCCCGTACCGTCTCATCCACGCCGCACTCCTCAACCCCCTGGTGCAGAGCCTCAAAGACCGCCGGGCCGAGCAGGTTCAGGTGGGTGCGGCCATTGATGGACAGGGTGGCGATGCCGTCCTGCCGGGCGACATTTACGCCGGTGGTCAATATGTCCTCCCTATAAAGACGGGGTTCTTGCCGTTCAGGTTTGTCATTGCGAGCGCAGCGTGGCAATCTCGTTGCGACAGCGAGCGCCGTTCCCTCCGCGTCGGGATTGCCGCGTCGCTACGCTCCTCGCAATGACAACAAAAGACCGTGCGTTTCCGCCGTTATTAGACGCCGGCAGCGACGGGATCCTTGGCGGTTGCGGCGACGGCGCTTTCGATAAAGCGCAGCACCTCAAAGTTGAAGATATCGGGCTTCTCGAAATAGACGGAGTGGCCGGCTTCGGGAACCCGCAGCAAGCGCGCGCTTGGAATGGCCCGAGCGCCGGCCTCGATCACCGACGGCGGCGAGAGTTGGTCGTCCTCGCCCACGAAGAACAGCGTGGGGACGTTCAGGTTCGCCAGCTCCGCCGCACTGGGGCCGGTGGGCATCCCGCCGGGCGGGTTATGCCGGGGCGGGTTGGTGCGCGATACCTGGAGATACAGGTTGGCCAGGTTGGGGTTGCGCTGGACGAACAGCGGCGACACGGCGCGGAAGCCGATCTCGACGCCGTTGGCGCTGGGGTTGGCCGCCTGCGCTTCCGCCCAGATGCGCTGCTGTTCCAGCACCTCCGGCACGTCCATGCCGCCCACGGTGTCGGCCATCACCAGGCTCTTGACGCGGTGGGGGTGGGCGACGGTGAAGCCCAGCATGGTGCGCCCGCCCATGGACTGGGCCACCAGGTGGGCGGATTCGATGCCCAGGTGGTCCAGCAACCCGCGCAGGTCATCGACAAACGAATTTGCCCCAGGGCCGTTCGCCACGTCATACGAGTGGCCGAAGCCCCGATGGTCGAAGGTGACACAGCGATACCGCTGGGAGAAGAAGGGTATCTGCTGCCACCAGCTGAGCAGGTTGCCGCCGGCGCCATGGGCGAACACGATGGCGTCGCCTTCGCCGTAGCTCTGGTAGTGCAGGTCGATTCCGTTAATCCTGGCGCTGCTCACGTTGCACCTCTACGTCAAGTTGATCGGGTGATTCTAGCATGGAATAGCCTGGCCCTCCGGGGAATTGTCAGAATCAGGATTTGCCGGATTTCAGGATTTGCCTGATTACGTTCCCCCAATCCTGCCAATCCTATAATCTTGAAAATCCTGATTCTGACGATTTCCAAAGCGGGTACGCATGGGATGCGCCCTCTGATACGATTCCCACATTCCTGCATAGGGTCGCGCGCTTTTATGAACAGAGTAGTCAACCTTTCCGCCCGCTTGGTCAACTCCACCTGGTTTGAATATTTCATCATCGGCGTAATCATCGTCAACGGAATCATCCTGGGACTGGAAACTTCGTCCACCGTAAGCCGGCTCTACGGCGACCTGCTGTACCTGGGCAACGACGTCGCCCTGGGGGTGTTCATCGTTGAAGCCGTCCTCAAGATGCTGGCCTTATGGCCCCGGCCGCAGCGCTACTTCCGCGACGGCTGGAACATATTCGACTTCATGATCATCGTGTTCGCCCTGGTGCCGGCTACCGGCCAGTTTGCGATGATCGCCCGCCTCGCCCGGCTGCTGCGGGTGGTGCGGCTGATTTCGGCCATCCGGGACCTGCGGCTGATCGTGGCGGCGCTGGTGCGCTCCATCCCCAGCGTGGGCCACGTCATCATGCTAATGAGCATCGTGGCCTATATCTACGCCATCATGGGGCACCATCTGTTCCACGAACACGATCCGGCCCACTGGGGAACCCTGGGCAGGTCCCTGCTGACCCTGTTCAACCTCACCACCCTGGACAACTGGGTCCAGATCATGAACACCGCGATGGAGCATCACTCGTGGGCGTGGGTGTACTTCGTGAGCTTCGTGGTGGTGGGCACCTTCGTGGTGATCAACCTGTTCATCGCCATCATCATCAACAGCCTGGACGAGGCCAAAGCAGAGCGGCCGCCGGAAGTGGAAGGCCCCATATCGCAAGAGGAACTGCTGCGCGAACTACGGGCCGCGCAAGCCACCCTGGAACGGTTGGAGAAACGATTGCAGCAGGGCGAAGATCGTCAGAAATAAGATTTGCCGGATTAGAGCCGTTCAGTTGTGTCGGTATTCCTCCTGTGAATTGAGGCGGCCGGAGACCGCTCGGGTCGGCCGCCGGGCAGAATTATAGCAGGGGCAAAGCGCCGTTTTCGGAGGCAGCGCCGGCTATAATGTCAGCGCCAACGACGGTTTGGAGAGCGACGATGGTCAGTCATCAGGATGTTACTGGAACCCCGAACTGGCAATTGGCGCGTGGCATTATTGCTCAACTGCTCGAAATGCCGGCGGCCACGGCGGAAGCCGAGACCGAAGTTCGGTTGTACAACGTGTTGCAGTTCCTGTTCCCCAGCCTCCGTTATCCCGACATTGCCACACAGTACCAATCAGGCGACGGGCCGATTGACGTCTATTGCCGCAACGTCGTCTTTGAAACCAAGCGGCAAGGGCAGAAAGACGATGCTCGTATCAAGCCCGACGGCTCTACCGAAACGCCGGAAGAGCAGGCCGTCCGCTACCTAGACGCCCTTACCGCCCAGAGTTCGTTGTTTGACCACGCCTCGATTGGCTGGCGGGCCGGCATCACCGACGGCAAGGAATGGAGTTTTTACGATTACAACCGCAACGCTCCCGATGCGGAAAAACTGACCCTGCTCACCGCTATGCGCCTGGATAAGCCGGCCGACGATGATGACCTGCTGGCGTATCTTTACAACTTCGTCAACCGAACTGCCAAACTGGCGCCGCCCACGGACAACATGGAATGGGCCAACCAGCAAGCGCAGCCTTTCATTGACCTTGCCGCTCGCTACGAACGCGCGACCGAATACGACGTTAAGCGGAAGCTCTGGCGCGGTTTGCTGCGTGGAGCGTTCCTGAACCCGCAGGGAGACGTCCGCCGTAGGCGGACCGAGCGGGACCTTTTTGCCCGCCATACCATGCTGGTTGTAACCGCCCGGGCGGTCGCAGAGACCCTGCAACCGCCGGAACGACGAACCACTGACCGGGAACGGCTGCACGATATTCTTGCCGACGGGTTCGCAGCCTGGTTGATGGACGCCGCCGGCGACGACGGGGCCAACGTGCTGGATGGCCTGATTGCCGAGGTCAATAAATACGAATGGCAAGCGCCCAACCGGGATGTTTTGAAAAACCTGTACCACGTAGTCATCCCCCGTAACATCCGGCACGACTTCGGCGAATACTACACGCCCGACTGGCTGGCGCGGGCGGTGTGTGAAGAGGTGATGGATGCGCGATGGCGCAAGGAAACCATCGCCATGGCCGTTGCCAATCAACTCAGCGGCCCCGCCGTGCTGGACCCGTCCTGCGGCTCCGGCACCTTCCTGTTCCACGCGACGCAACTGCTGCTGGAAGAGGCCACGCAGCATCCTGAACTGGCTGACAGCCCCCAGGCGCAAGTGGAGGTTGTCAGCGGACTGGTGGCCGGTATGGACCTGCACCCGGTAGCGGTGGAACTTTCCAAAACCACGAAAATGCTGGCCTTTGGTCAGTTGGCAACCCACTACGCCGCCTTTGCCGACGCTGAGACCGTCCATCTCTGCGACAGCCTGCAATGGGAGCTGAGGCGAAACGCCGGCAGGTTTGACATGGAAGCCGGGGAATTCGGGGAAACGGTTGAGATACCCACGGACGAGGGAGACCAGCCCATCCGTTTGCCCAGCAATCTATTGCTGTCGGAACGGTTTCCGGAACTGCTGGGTCACATATTCGGCTACGCTAACCGTCCGGAAACGCCGGGCGCCGAGGAGGCTCTGGCGTCCGTGCTGAACCTGCCCAACCCGGCCGACCGCAACGCCGCCCTGGCCGTGTACCGCCGGTTGCGCCAATATATCGCGGAAGGGCGCGACAACGTCTGGCGTTGGTACATCAGCAACCTGACACAGCCGTTGCGGCTGGCCAATATGCCGGTGTCCCGCATGGTGGGCAACCCGCCCTGGGTGGTTTATAACGCCATGACCGCCGACCGGCAGGATACTTTCCGGGAGCGCGCCGGGGAGCGCAGCCTGTGGGCCGGTGCTAACCTGGCCACGCAGAACGATTTGGCGGCCACCTTCGTAGCCACCTGTGTTGACTACTATCTGCAAACCGGGGGCAGGTTCGGCTTCGTGCTGCCCTACGCCGCGCTGAGCGCGCGCCATTGGGAGCCGTTTCGCAAGGGCAACTGGAGTCTGCGCCAGGATGCGGAACGCGGCACGCACGTTGACTTGAGCAAGGACGCCTGGGACTTCTACGGCGTTAACGCTCCGCCTTTTCCGCAGGCGAATTCGTCGGTAGTATTCGGGTCCAAAGTGCGGGCCAATCGCCAGAACAGCAACATCAAGCCGCTGGACCGGATCAAAGAGGCTGCCGGCTCGGGCGTTAGCGTCAGCATGGATTGGAGCGAGGTGAAGCCCTTGCTCCAATGGCGCAGCCGGCGGGAGTGGCCTACCGCGCCCAGCCCAGCCTACGCCGAAGCCTTTCGCACCGGCGCAACATTGTTTCCCCAGTCACTGGTGCTTTTTGAACGGCCCTTATCGCAAGCCCGTGGAGTCGTTTATTTCAGGACTAATCCGGGGCGTCGGGTTTATCAGGGTACTGGCCGAGAGGGCAATGTTGAGGAGCAATTTGTTAAACCTGTTCTGTTTTCTCAGCTGTTGCTACCCTTTGGTACTACAGGCAGGTATTACGTTGTCGCTCCATTTTCGGAGGATGGTGCCAATCTAATCAACGGATTGCCACAAGGTGATAACGCAGCGCGGTTCCGTTCGTATTGGGATAGGGCGGACCGTGACTACCGGGACCGCAGGGGCGCAAAGTCTCCACAAGACTTGACCGCCAGATTGGACCGTGGGCGCGGCTTGTCGTCGCAACTCAATCTGCGGAACGATTTCAAGGTGGTGTACAACGGCATCGGCAATTACATTAACGCCTCTGTCATCAGTGGTCGGGACATAATCAACCATAATCAGTATTGGTTTTCATCGCCGAATCCTGATGTCAATCACTACCTGGCATCCATACTAAACGCCGGATGTTTGGTACAGTTTTTTCAGGAAGCTTGCCAACCAACCGATAGGACGTTCATGTTGCTGCCGGTGCAAAACCTGCCCATTCCTGCCTACGACCCCAACAATGAGCATCACGCCAACCTGGCCGTGCAGTCTCGCTTGGCCCACGAGCGGGTTGCCGCGCTGGTGGCGGAGCGGTCCGCCGATGGCGGATCGGGCCGGCATATCAGCCGCAACGACGTGCTGCGGGATGCGGCGATGCAGCCTATCCTGGCCAGCATCGACGAATCGGTGCGGGCGATTTTGTCGGATTACTGTTCCTGAGGCGGCACTGAAACCTCGGCGATGGCTTGGCCGGTCAGGTCCTCTTGACTATTCCACAGCGTCGATGGCCAGGGCGTCGATAGTGGTGTCCAGGGCATCGGCGAGCCGGGCCAGCGCGCTGACTGATCCGGGCTTGACGCCGCGTTCGATTTCCGAAATATAGCTGGCGGCCATTCCGGTAGCTTGGGACAACTCGCGCAACGTGAGCCGACGATGCTTGCGAAACGCGGACAGCGGGCTGTCCCCGCGTATAATGGCCAGGGCCACCGGATGCGGAATACGGCTGCCATCGTCGGCCTTGAGAGCAGCTGCGTAGTCTTTGAACTCGGCATTCTGAGCGACTAGAGCGTCATACTCCGCACGACTGATGGTTACGGTTTCGTGGTTAGTCATATGCTTCTCTCCGATGGCGAACCCGCACTACCAGGAAAATTGCCACCGCGCCGTTTTCGACGCTGAATATCACGCGGTAATTGCCGACCCTCAGGCGCAGATATTTGCTGTTGACAAGCGAACTTACTTGATTGGCCAGAGCCGCCGGATTTTCGGCGTATTGCTCGATTTTGGCAATCACCAACTCGCGATTCCTGGGTGAAAGCCGGCGCATATCCTTGATGGAACGCACTGACCACTCAATGCGCATTTCCCGATCCATGCGCCCATATTCGCAAATAGCGAACAGATTGTCAATTCCATACTACACCTCTATTCCTTACGTTGCTACAATACCGCCACCTTCACTATGGACGACGGCCTGCTTATGCCCACTCCCAACGACTGCTACATGGACCTGCGCGGCCTGCCCTTCCACTACCGCGATTGGGGCGGCCACGGCCGGCCGGTGCTGCTTTTGCACGGCCTGGCTTCCACCTGCCACATCTGGGACCTGGTCGCCCCGTTGCTGGCCGCCGACTTCCGAGTGGTCGCGCTGGACCAACGAGGACACGGTTTGTCGGCCCAGGTTGACGAGGGGTTTGACTTCGCCACGGTGTCCGGCGATGCGGCGGCGCTCATCGCAGCCCTGGGTTGGGAACGGCCCGTCATCGTGGGCCATTCCTGGGGGGCGGACGTCGCGCTGGAACTGGCGGCGGCCCAGCCCGGCCTCACCGCCGGCCTCATCTTTGTGGACGGCGGCACCATCGAACCGTCCGCCCGTCCCGGCTGGACGCTGGAGCAGGCCCGGGAGGACATGGCGCCGCCCATCTTCACCGGGTTCACGCCGGATATGATGCGGGAGCGCGTGATGTCCGGCGCGCGCTTCGGCCCGAACCCCGCCGAGGCGGTTGTCGAAGCCGTCCTGGCCAACTTCCGTGTCCTGGACGACGGCACCATCCAGGCCAACCTGCGCCGCGAGAACCACCTGCGCATCATCGACGCCCTCTGGGACCACAAGCCTTCACAGCTCTATCCCACCCTGCAATGCCCGGTGCTGATGCTGCCGGCCCGTCAGTCCACTCCCGACGCCCACGACCGCCGCTTCCGACGGGAGGAGTCCATCGCCAAAGCCGCCTCCCTGCTGCCGACCAGCAAGACGGTATGGCTGGAGGACAGCATCCACGACGTGCCTTTGCAAAGGCCGGAGCTTGTGGCCAAGGCGATACGCGAGCACCTTCGGGACGGATTCTTCGACTAAAAACCCAATGGGATGCTGCTAGAATGGGGGCGAACGGTCCACGTTTTCAGTCTGGGAGAAGGTAGCTTTGGACACCGCAATCGTTACCGCCATATTCGTCCTGTACGGCGTTCTGGTCGCCGGTTTCACTACACTCTGGTCTCGGCTCACGAACATAGTCAGAGAGCAGGCCACCGTGCCCGGCCGGCTGGACGGCATTCAGGGGCAGCTGGAGCTGATCAACAGCAACTTCACTCGAATTGACGGCGAGATCGGCCGCCTCAATGGCGAGATCGGCCGCCTCAATGGCGAGATCGGCCGCCTCGACAGCAAGATTGACAACAGAATTGACCGCCTTGAAGACAGGATGTCCCGTCTGGAGGACAGGGTTGACCGTCTGGATAACAAGGTTGACAGCCTGCGCGAGGAAATGCAGCGCAACACCGAAAGCCTGCGTGAGGAGATGCGGCGCAACACCGACCGCATCATACAAGTTCTTATGAGCCACTCCCATCAGGACGGCACCCCGCCGGTATTCAACGTCCCGCCCGAAGCTGAGCCGGTGGCAGCAGACAACTGATCCGTCGCTACTGAAACGCAAATCTCTCTTTTGAAATCGGTTTCCCCAACCATCAGGAGGACCCACCATGACTACCGTAGGCTCCGGCAAGTACACCTACATCCTGGAAGAAAACTGGGCGCAGTTGCCCGAAGGCATGACCATGGGCAATGCCTCGGCGGTCGCCACCGACTCGCAGGACCGGGTCTATGTGTTCCAGCGCAAAGACCCGCCCGTGCTGATCTTCGGGCCGGGTGGCAACTATCTGGGTTCCTGGGGAATCCGCGCCATCGACGAGGCCCACGGCATCTACATCCAGGACGACATCGCTTACATTACCGACCGCACCGACTCCGTTTGCGTCATATTCACCCTGGACGGCAAACCTTTGCAGGTCATCGGTGATCGCGGCGTCCATTCCGACACCGGCTGCGAGGTCCCCGGCGAGGTCTGCCCCCGCTCGGCCGGGCCGTTCAACTATCCCACCGAAATCGTGCCGGCGCCCAACGGCGACCTGTACGTGTCCGACGGCTATCGCAACGCCCGGGTGCATCGCTTCTCCCGCGACGGTGAACTGAAACAGTCCTGGGGCGAGCCGGGCAAGGGCGGCCCCGGCGAGTTTCACCTGCCTCACAGCATCGTGGCCCATCCCAACGGCAACCTGTACCTGTGCGACCGGGAAAACAACCGTATGCAGGTCTATTCGCCCGACGGTGAGTTCCTGGCCATGTGGGAGGATATGCGCCGGCCCCTGGACATCTCGGTGGACAGCGAGGGCGCGCTGGTCATCAGCGAAGGCGGCGTCAACGGGATGTCGCCCCGCGTCAGCATCATGGACACCGACGGCAACGTGCTGGCCCGCTGGGACTCCCAATCGGCCCACGGCAGCTGGGTGGACGCCCACGGCAACATCTACATGGCCCTGGGCGCCCAGGAACGGGTGGACAAGTACGTGCGGCAGTAAGATCAAGTTAACCGGGCTGTCGGTGTTGTCGTAACCCCTGCTATGCGCCCCCGGAACCGACAGTTCGGGGGGCGCGTCATTCTGTTAGCCGATGATAAAATTGCAGCGACGTTGCAGACCCGGAGGCGACCAGCATGGAAACGCCAGCCCAATTTATGCAGGATCCGGTCAAGTTGATCGAAGCGATCATCTACATGGCCGAACAATCCAAGACCGACTCTTATTTCGGCGAACGCAAGGTTTATAAACTGCTGTACTACGCCGACTGCGAAGCCTATCGTCAGCACGGCGCGCCCATCACCGGCACCATGTACGTCCACTATCCCCATGGCCCGTTTCCAGAGAACTGGCCAGCGTTGAAAAAGGAGATGCTGGCGGCCGGCGACATACAGATACTCGGGAGCCATCCGCGCGAGGGCCGGAACGACCACGGACGCAACCTGATATTCCCGCAGCGGTCGGTGCATGAAGGGGTGCTCACTGCGGCAGATTGTGCCATCCTAGCCGAACAGGTGAAACGGTTTGCCGCTTTCAACTTCGCCGGCATTGAAGAATATGTGCAGGAGGAGGCGGGCTGGCTAACCACGGATGACGGCGACACTATACCCTATGAAACGTCCGGAATCAGCGTGCCGCCTTTGAGTTTCAACGAAATCACAACAGGACGGAAAATCGCTGATGAGAGCGCTAAACGGCGGGCAACTGTTTGAAATCCGTGAGGCGCCGACATTTGGCGAGAGCTGGAGCAGAGCCGTAGTCTCTGGCCATATCAACCCGATGACGGAATCGCCGACTTTATTGCATATCAAAGGTTTGTTGGCGCGAAATCCGCACCTGGGCGGCCAAGATGTGAATAGTCCGGCAAACTACCGCAGGATTCGGCTTATCCCCAACGTCAACATCTGGTACAGCATTGTCGAGGATGACCGTGTTATTTATGCCGTGATATAATCGCAACGGTTGCCGGACGAAATCCGGTACGACCGCGATGGTCAACGATTATCGAACCTTCCACTGCGACGGCTCTACCACCATGAAAGCATCTGAATTAGTCTCCCCAGAAGTCAACGAGCGCATCCCCGAATTCGGGCCCGGCGACACCGTCCGCGTCAACTTTCGGATCCGGGAGGGCGCCAGGGAGCGCGTGCAGGCCTTCCAGGGCGTTTGCATCCGCCGCACCCACGGCAAGGGGCCGGCCGCCAACTTCACCGTGCGCCGCATCACCGCCGGCATCGGCATCGAGCGCGTCTTCCCCCTGCACTCTCCGCTCATCGAGTCGCTGGAAGTTACTCGCCGGGGCAAGGTCCGCCGCGCCAAGCTGTACTACCTGCGGGGACGCCAGGGCCGCGCCGCCCGCATCAAGGAGCGCACCGCCTACCGAACCAATCGGTAGCGCTCCGTCGCGACTGACGACCGCCGCCCGTCGCCCTTATTGGCGCGGATGCGGCGGTTTCGCGTTTTGTAACCGTGTACTCCCCCGCCAGAGCATTTAGCGCCAAGCCGCAGAGACGCCACGAATCGCCATAGCCGGAGGTTGCGCCGTGAATTATGCCGACGTAGCCATCGACGCCGACTGGATAGCGCCGGGCAAAACCTTCTCCTATCGCGTACCCAGACACCTGCCGGTCGAGCCGGGCCAGCTGGTTTGGGTGCAGTTTGGCCGCAACATCGTCCAGGGCGTGGTGCTGCGCCTCGCCGACGAGTCGGCGGTGTCCGAAGCGGAGACGCGGGACATTCTGCACCCGGTGGAGCCGTCGCCCCTGGTCAACTCCCTGGGCCTGGAGCTGGCCGACTGGTTGGGACAAACCTATCTCTGCTCGCCATTTGAGGCGGTCGCGCCCCTGCTCCCGCCGGGGTTCCACGCCCAGCAGCGTTCCCGTCTCACTGCCGTGTCCGGCGTGGACGATGATAGTAGCCTGGCGTCGTTGCGAGAAACTACCCGCGATGCCTGGCGAGAGTTGGCTGCTTCGGGCAAGCCCGTAGAAGAAGCGGATTTTCTGAAAATGATTGAAGCCAATTCCAACCGCGCTGACATCGCCCGACGGGACATACGCCGCCTGGTGGACCGCGGTATGATCCACAAAGAAATAACGCTTCCGCGCCCGCGAACCCATCGTTACCGCCGAGGGTTAATTCCGGGCCACTACCCCGCGACCAACGCCGACGCTGCGGATGAAGTTCCTACCGGGGCCCATCGGCAGGCTGATTTGCTGGCGGCGATTAGGGAATCGTCAGATCCTTACACCGCCACGGGAGTCGGCGCGGCCGCCAATCCCCTACTGCGACGCGGCCTCGTGGCGGAGGAGTGGCATCGCATCGAGCCGGCCGTTACGGCTGGCGTGCCCCCGGTCAACCCGCCACCCGCCGCGTTGACCGCTGCCCAGGCCGACGCCGTGGCTCGCATCACCGCCACGCTGGACGACCCCAGGGCCATACCCCGCAGTTTCCTGCTCCACGGGGTCACCGGCAGCGGCAAGACCGAGGTGTACCTGCGCGTCATCGCCCATGCCATCGCCGCTGGACGGCAGGCCATCTACCTGGTGCCGGAAATCGCGCTGACGCCCCAGACGGTGGGGGCGGTCGAAGAGCGTTTTCCCGGACGGGTCGCCGTCCTGCACCATCGCCTCACCCAGCGTCAGCGGTTCAACCAGTGGTGGAACATCCGGGATGGCTTGGTGGACGTGGTGGTGGGTCCCCGCAGCGCCCTGTTTGCCCCGGTGAGCAACCTCGGCGTCATCATCGTGGATGAGGAACACGAACCGGCTTACAAGCAGGCCGAGTTCCCGCCCTACTACCATGCCCGCGACGCGGCGCTGGCCCTGGCCCGACGTTGCGGCGCCGTCGTGGTGATGGGTTCCGCGACGCCGGACGTGGGAACCTACTACGACGCGGAAAGGGGACGCCACCGGCTGTTGCACCTCCCCGACCGTATTCCCGACCCTGAGGGCAAGCCGATACCCCTGGCCGATACCACCGTCGTTGATATGCGCCGGGAACTGCGCGAGGGCAACCGCAGCGTCTTCAGCCGCCGCCTGTCCGCCGCGCTGGACCGGACTATAGCCGCCGGCCAGCAGGCCATCCTCTTTCTGAACCGACGGGGCAGCGCGGCGTTCATGCAGTGTCGCGAATGCGGTTACGTCATCTCATGCAGCCGTTGCTCAGTGGCCTATGCCTACCACGAGGATACTCGCCGCCTGCTTTGCCACTACTGCAACCGTCAGCGACGGCTGCCCCGGGCCTGCCCGCAGTGCCGCAGCGGACGCATCCGCGAGATGGGCGCCGGCACGGAGGCCGTGGTATCCGAGTTGGAAAGACGTTTCCCCGATGCAAATATTGAGCGTTGGGACTCCGACGCGGTGCGCAACCCGGCCCAGTTCGAGACCGCCATGCGCCGCCTCGCCGCCGGGGACGCGCAGATCCTGGTCGGCACCCAGATGGTGGCGCGCGGCCTGGACCTGCCCAACGTCACCCTGTCCGCCGTGCTGCTGGCCGACCTGGGCCTCAACCTGCCCGACTTCCGCGCCGGCGAGCGGGCATTCGCCCTGCTCTGCCAGGTCGCCGGCCGCGCCGGACGGGGCCGCCAGCCGGGACAGGCCATCATCCAGACCTACCAGCCCGACCACTACGCCATTGCCGCGGCAGCAGCCCAGGACTACGCCGGCTTCTACCGCACCGAAATCAGCGCCCGCCACCACCAGGGCAACCCGCCATTCAGCCGCCTCGCCCAGGTGGTCTGCGCCGACCTTAGCGTCCGCACCGTGCAGCAAACCCTGTCCGACCTGGCCCAGCGTTGGCGCGACCGCGCCATCCGCCTCGCCCGCACCGACATCGAAATCATCGGCCCCACGCCCTGCCTCCCCGAGCGCATCCGCGGCCGCTACCGCTGGCGCCTCCTCCTCCGCGGCCACCGCCTCTGGCAATTCCTCGAAGACGAGAGCCTACCCCGCAACTGCCGCGTCGAAATCGACCCGGTGCGCCTGGATTGAAGTGGGCGATTATGAGCTCTTTTCGATGGAATTGGGCGGCTACAATAGTCATCGTACCTACGGAACGGTCACTCGGTGATCCACCGTCATCGCGAGGAGTCCAGACGTTTATTCTGAGCCCATGGGAAGGATGCTGCGATACAACGCAGTACAGACCTTTGTCACTGACCCAAGTAATCAATGTAGAGGGGAACCTCAAAAATCGATATCCAATCGCCGTTTTCATCCGGTTCCTGAATTAGAAAAAGATACTCTCCCTGCCCACCTAAAGGGATCGCCGTAAGGTTTATCACTGACCGGTGGCGTCGTGCGGTTTCTAAATCGACGTCGATGAGAGGGTCTGACTCAACTACCTTCCCATCGGGCATGGCTACTGCCAGCCGTGCCCGCTTTGTCTCACCCTCGTCTGCTGTTGTTCGTCCGAACAGGGTCACCACAACGTACTTTGCCGGCACTGCAGGTACGATGTCAGGATCATCGGAACGATCCGGAGGTTCTGGAAGATGCGCTTCCTCTAAAATGTTGAACAACGAAACTCGATTTGTTTCTCGGTCAACCGCGAAACTTTCTGCAATTACTGACCAGATGACTTTCAAGTTCTGTCTCCTGTCGCAAGCGCACTGGTACCTGTTGGGGCCCATCCTGCCGCACTTAGATTGGAAACCCCGCCCGTGTCCATGTAACCTGACAACCATACAATACGATCAGCAGGGTCGATCCCGGGACCAGTGGCCCATTGAACGGCTTGCCGGCCAGTCTCAACGCCGGAACTCCGATCTGCTCCAATCGACGGGGTTCCCATGAATCTGCATTTCGCAGTTGTAGACATCACGTTCAGACTTTCTGCCCGTGATGAACTGCGATAAGAAATTTGGTTCCCGCCATCTGGATGTTTCCAAGAATCAGAGCTCATAGTTGGCGCAGGATTCACGATGAGCTGAGAGAGCCGGTTGGCGTACCAGCATCGCGGAGCGCGTTCTACGTAATTGGCCGCAAAGCGCGCCCATTCTGCATCCGTGAAGTAAGTCAACCAAAGCAAAACGGCTAATGCGGTATCATTCGGGTTCTGGTAATTCGAGTCGACCTCCGCCATGGCAAGATCATGTATGCGATCCAAAGCCGCTTCTCTCACCTCTCCCGACTGGCTCATCAAGCGTAAGGCACCCTGGATCCCAGGGTCTTTGCTGACCCCCCGAAAGAAGGCACTCGTTCCGCTGGCAAAGTTCAACTCAGCGTCGAGCCTAGGGCTCTCGATATATGCCAGCGCTTCTGACCAGTTCATGTTCGATCCGTCCAAAATTCTTTGCGGTTACCATACTGCGGTTACCATACTCGGGTTTCACGTCGTCAATGTCATGGAAAAATTCTCCATGGAGACCCCATTGACTCAATACCGTGATTTTCCTCTGAGGAGGATTGACGGTCGTTTTTACGCAGACGATGATTCCTACGTGACCGACCTCGCCGTTATCCGTCTTATACACGACCACATCGCCTACCATCAGATCATTCTCATTTTGTACTTCGTGGTAGCCGTCCTCACTCAAGATCCAGGGCACGTGCTCTGGTTCGATGACAGTGCGTCGAGCACCGAATACCATCCCAACACAATTGTACTGGCTGCTCAAAGACCGAACCTGCGCTCTTGGATGTTTTTCTAACACCACGTCCCTGCGAACGGCCATGGTTTCTGGAGGCTGTTGGCCCAAACTTGCGTTCGGTATGCGGGTGCCTCTCTTAGTAGCCAAATCTAAGAGTAACCAAGCGCCATTGGGGTCTGGCGGCGGGAACTGCAAAAGCATCGGTTGGGATTCCCATTTGGAGTAAGCGACCGTTGGATCGTCCCGACGGGGCGATCCTAGCAAAGTGTACGTACTTCATTTGAGAACCGTCAAGTGGGATTTGCAAAGCCAAGGGTTTTTACTCGTTTTCGCCGCCAGAAATTCAGCGGAGATATCGATAAAGGCAGTGGCTGATTCGTACAACCAGGTGCCAATTTAGGATCAGAACTAGATCGACGACCAACCCTCGGATGGGCGTCCCGCGCAGCTAAAGATGTCGCACCATTCACTCGTCGGAACTCTCCGCCGCCACTTCCTTAGCCCAAATCCACCGAAGGAATATGGCGGCGGCGGTCAGACGAGGGATGAGGGACCAGGAGTCGGGCTGGCGAGGATCTGAAGCCGGTGAGATGGACGATGCGGAGTGT
>DAOUJY010000008.1:0-1888 GCA_034421995.1 Dehalococcoidia bacterium
TTACAATGGCATCCGGCAGGGTAAGCACAGGTCAACCTACAGTGAGATGTGGGGTCAACCCAGCTTACCCGGCCTTTCCTACTTTTCTAGTTTTTGTACAAAGTCCAGCTTAGCGCCGAAACCGGGAGCCAGGCCACCATCTGGCAACCAGAGCGGGTGACGAACAGCGGCGACGTGGCCGGCGTGGAGCGGCTGGCGGCCATGGCTCCGGGGTCGGCGCTCCCTGAGCAACGGTGGGCCCTGGGCGCGTCCTTGACGCCACTCAACCTGCCGGCCAGTGCTTCCGTCGAGTTCGTGGGCGGCGCTCCTCGACGGGTCAGGACCGGCGACCGACGCTGGCGACCAGTGGAGCAGGTGGTTGACCGGTGGGAGGTGGACACCGAGTGGTGGACGCCAGAGCCGGTGAACCGGCGCTACTGGCGACTGGCTCTCACCGACGGCGGACTGCTTACGGTGTACTGCGATCTGGACACTGGCCAATGGTTCCGACAGGGTTACTGACGTGACCCGAGTTGCAGACTACGTGGAGTTGCGCGGGCACAGTTGGTACAGCTTCGGCGCCGGCGCGTCCTCCACCGCTGAGTTGGTGGACTGGGCCGCCGGGCTGGAATACCCGGCCCTGGGCCTGACCGATGTATCCAATCTCTGCGGGGCATTGGAGTTCAGCCGGCATTGCCGGGACGCCGGCGTGCAGCCCATCCTCGGCGCGGACCTGACCGTGCGCGACCCGGAGGGCGACGGCAACGTTTCCTTCATCGCCGAAACCGGAGAGGGTTACGCCAACCTGTGCCGGCTGGTGTCCCTGGCCCACGTGACCGGCGGCCGCGCCGAGCCGGTCCTGGACGCCCGCTTCCTGGAACCCCACGCCGGCGGCTTGATCGTCCTGCTGGGCGCGCCGGACAGCGTTCTGGCCCGGCTGGTTCAGGATGGCGAGTGGGCGCGGGCGCAGGTCCTGGTGGAGCGTTACCGCGGCGGGTTCGGACCGGGCAACGTGTTCCTTGAGTTGCAACAGCATCTGGTTCACGGCGACACCGTGCGCAACAAGCGGTTGCTTGAACTGGCGGAGCGTTGCAGAGTGGCAACCGTCGCCACCAACAAGCCGTGGTACCACTGCCGGGAACGGAGCAGATTGCACGACGCGCTGACCGCGGTCCGGATCAACCGCTCGTTGTCCGATGCGCGGGAAAGCCTGAAGGTCAACCGCCAGTACCGGCTGAAGTCGCCGCCGGAGATGGGAGACCTGTTCCGTCGCTGCCCCGACGCCGTCGCCAGCACCCGGGCCATCGCCGAACGCTGCTCCGGCTTCAGCCTGCCCGACTACCTGGCTGGCCGCTACGGTCGCGTTGACCGTAAGGTCCGCGAGCGGCTGGACCAGGAATTCGGCCTGATCGGCCGCCATGGGTTGGCCGGGTTCTTCCTGGTCTATCACCGCATCGTGGAGCTGGCCCGCGAGTGCATGCTGGAGCTGGGCTACGGCCACTCGGAAACCCCGTTGGAGTGGTTGCCGCCGGGACGGGGTAGAGGTTCCTCGGTGTCCATGCTGGTGGGCTACCTCATCGGCCTCTCCCACGTTGACCCGGTAGAATACGGTCTGGCCCTGGACCGTTTTCTGTCCTCCGAAACTGCCGTCGTTCCCGACATCGATTTGGACTTCCCCCGAAACATCCGGGAACGGCTCAGCCTGCGCATTATCGAGGAGTGAGGTTGGGACCACGCCGCCTTGGCCGGGATGATGCCCACCTACAAGGCGCGGGGGATCGTGCGCGACCTGGGCAAGGCCTTGGCTAGGCTTTACGCAATTCAAGCCGCGTAAGCGAGGGAATCCACCATTCGGTGGTACAGGGTGACGGGAAGTTCTCGTACATCAGGGTCGCCGGCTGACAGTGAT
>DAOUJY010000009.1:0-8476 GCA_034421995.1 Dehalococcoidia bacterium
ATCACTGTCAGCCGGCGACCCTGATGTACGAGAACTTCCCGTCACCCTGTACCACCGAATGGTGGATTCCCTCGCTTACGCGGCTTGAATTGCGTAAAGCCTAGCCAAGGCCTGGGCCAGCAACTCTCGGCTCACCCGGTCCAGCTGGCGCACATTACCCCAACGGAAGCTACGCAGGAAGGTCCCCAGGCCGGATGGCGCCTTGACCGTACACTCCAACACCCGAGCAGTCCCGCCAGAGCGCAGCGGGTCGGCGTCGTCAATGCAGTCACCGCCAGCCGGCGACGACTCCACCAAGGTCAGCAGCATGCCTCCTCCATTGGCCCGACCGGGCGCATCTCCCAGGTCAACGCGGCCCTCCACCAACTGGCCCAGTCCCAGGTGATGGGCCAAGGTGACCGGCAGGATCAGCCCGGCATTGGCCACCAAGCGGTGATCATCGAAGGCGGCGTGGATGCGGTCGGGCTGCTCAGGTGGCAGCACCCGATGGGTGCTCATCATTTCAGGGCGATTTTCTCTGTCAAAAGCGATTACCCCCGAAGCGCGGGAGCACTTTCTTATCCAGCAACCACGACGCCTCACTCATCCTTTCGGTGGATCGTATCTAACGGGAAGGAATGCCACCCCGGGCATCAGCCATTTTTGTCACTGCCCGTACGTTCGCCTGACCAGAGGTCGAACGCGGCCTCCTCCATTCGTCTCAGGGCAGTCGCACGCCAATCCGATTGAATCGGCGGACGTGTCCTGGGTATGTTGGACCGCAGGTCTGTAGCAACGGGCGGTTGGCATACACCGGAGAAACCTCTCTTTCAAGGCGTGCCGCATTGTCTGCACAACGCAACCGGCCTTGTCCATTGCAGTATGTCGTCAAATCCCCGAAGGGAGGTAGACGACGTGAATATGCAGGACATTCGGGCGGTGGCTGCCCAGGATGGAATTCCGGCAATCCGGTGGACCCCCACGCCACTAGACCCGCGGCAGAAGGGGGCGGCCGCATCGCCGTTGGGCCCAGTAATCATCTACGGCGCTCCCGGCACCGGCAAGACCCACAGCCTGCGGGCGCGAGTTGCCGCGCTGGTCGTGGCGGGCGAAGATCCACATGGCATAGTTGTGTTGACGAAAACCACCCGAGCCGCCCAAGAGTTCGCCGTGACGCTGGCTGATATACCCGAGATGAAAGAGCGGCTAGCTGGAATATTCATCGGCACTTTCCACACCTATGCCCGCAGCTTCGTTCGGCAGATAGGAGCCCATGTCCTTGGGATCGATCCCGACTACACCCTGTGGGGCCTCGACCAGTGCTTGCTTGCCCTAGAGCAACTGGCAGGCGACCACCGAGAGGCGACTGGCGCTGGCATCAGCCAGCGGAATGCGCGTCGGTTGTTGGAATGGCACTCACGGAACCGAACTCGCAAGGATCTTCCTCCGATACCCCCTGCCGATGACACCTGGCGCGAACTCAGAGACAAATACACCGCCGCGAAACGACAGCAACATGCCCTCGATGGGCACGACCTTCTGGACATATTCGTCAGGACGCTACGGGACTTTCCAGAGGTTCGCCATGATTGGCGCCAACATAAGGCCCGGCACCTGCTGATTGACGATTTTCAGGACCTCGCGCCGGCGCAGTATGAGCTCGTGCGGCTACTGTCCGGTCCGGAGGATTCAGTCGTGGTCGCCTTCGACCGGAATTCGGCCGTGCTTTCCAGCCGTGGTGGGGATGCGTGGGTGATCGAGCAATTCCTGATGAACTACGCGAGCGCCGGCCAGCACGCATTGACAATCCATCATCGTGCGACCAGATCATTGTCGGCAGCGGCGAAGGCGCTCCAGGATTCTCATGCAATGGCCGGCGTGCGAGCCATGGAACAAACGTCGTTCCGCAAGCTTGGAGACCCGCCGAGTTTGGTAGTGCACAACGGGCCCATTTCCTTGCTGTACCAGAGAGTTGTAAGCAGAGTCATGGAGCACTACAACGATGACAAAAACGGCTGGGACTGGAATGACATGGCGGTCCTGTATGGCGACGCCGACACCGCGCGAAGACTCACCGCCCGCCTGAAGGCGCAGGGTATCCCCTGCCGGGATCTGGGCAAACCGACCCAGGTTGCCGCGCCCGACCTATTGGCCGTCCAAAATCTGCTGGCCCTCGCCCTCAACACGCGTGATGCGGTGGCCATGCACAATGCGTTGTCGGCAGGATTGAGCAACTGGCAGGAAAAGAAGATAGACGACGCCATGAGGACCCTACGGGAAATCGCGCCGGAGCACGGCGGAGACCTGCTCAACGCGGCTCGCCAATACGTTCAGAACCGACCCCGAAGCACCCTGATCACGCGCCGATTGGGGTTCATTATCGGTACTGTGCCTATCCTGAAAGCCGCCATGGCCCAGAACAGCGCCGACGTGACGGGCGTCATCCGCCTGGCCTACACAGAGCTTCGCGAGAACGGGTTGTCCAATCCTCCTCCTCAACCCTCGCCTGACCTACAGCACTTCTTTGTCGTCGCCGACCGCATTGCCGACGCAGCGGTGCCCCCGAAGGCGCAGTTCCTCAGAGTGTTCGACTCTCTCGCCGACGCCAGCGACCCGTTCCAACGGTCGTCGCTGACCGTCGGTTCCGAGGTTGGCAGCCGCGCCATCACCCTGTGTCCCATCCGTATGTCGCAGGGATTCCAGTGGCGGGTGGTATTCCTGATGGACTGCGTGGACGAGAATATGCCGGGCGCCGCCGCAACAGGCGACGAGGACTCCCTCCAAGAAGCTGAGCGGCTTTTCTACGTTGCCGTCACCAGGGCCATGGACTTCCTATACATCTGCTGTCCGCTGGTCGACGATTACTGCGCCCACCAGACGCCGAGCCGGTTCGTAGCAGCTCTGGAACCGGTCCTGGAAGACATCTGAGCGCTCCAAACGGGCGTTCCTTCGAGTTAACCTCGTTGAGTACATTTCCAGCACGCATTTGTATGATAGCCCCCCCTGATGTGGCAGGACCGGCCACTGGTATCTCCAAGTTAAGCCGTCGGCTCGGGATTCCCCGTATGCGTCTCCATGATCGTTGCTTCCCTCAAGTTGCTCATCCTTCGGTTCATGGAGTTCCACTATGCCCCCGGCGATGTCGGCAGAGCGCGATTGCTTATCCATCTCAGGAAAGCGCCACCATGTCTCCGAAATAGCTCCATCCCTCGAAGGGAGCCCGGAAATTCCAGCGGTTCATGGGGGTCGTCAACATACTGAGACCGTCCGCCGCCTGATGGTAGATCTTTTCCATCCTTTCGTTCCTGACCATCCAGAGCACAGGGGGCGGCTCGTCATCGCCCGGAAAGAAAAGTCGCCGATCCGTCGAGGCGTAGCCGGAGATTTTCCGGCTCGCTCTCTTGGGGAACACGGCGCTGAGCTCCACCTCGATGTAATACCACCGCGGGCCGAACGGTCCGTTGTTGAAGTAGACCAGACCGTCGGGGTAGACACCTCCTCCAGGAAAACGCTCCGAGCACCGGTATCCCGCAGCCACCGGGCACTTTGCTCTGCCGAACGCGGCCATGACGCGGTGGACCAGATCCTCGTGACGCCGCTGCGCCCGATACTTTTCGTCGTTCCACGTCAAGGCCCGACTCCTTCGCGCGGACATCGCGGGGCTAACCCGATCGCGCTCGGCAATCTGGCTAACTCCGATGGATCCGGCCCCATACCGCACGTCGGGTTTCGCGGTCGGATCTGTCGGCTCTTCGGGCTGTGACGACGCAGGACGCTCCAGTTCCACGCGCTCGGCCATCCTGCGCGGGATCAGCGCTGCAAGGGCTTCGTTCAATCGGTCCAATCGTTCGCCGCCGGCGAGACGGGCCAGAACGGTGGTCCGGTTGCCGGACCATTGCGTCAGCGCATCCCGCGTCTTGTGGAGGGTCAAGCCATCGGGGCGGGAGGCGAGGGAGTCGTCGAGCCGTCTTTCCCATGACCATGAACCCAAATCCCGGTCAGTGAGCGGCCAGTAGATCCAACCCCGGCTTTTTCGAGGAAGCATCGGACCGTGCGGCCAGTCGCCGGTCGAAGCGCAGTACGTGTTGACCCAGCCGGTCATCCCGGCCCGATATGCGGCGCGACGCACCAGCTGCGCCTGCCAGAGATCGCAGGTCACGAAGACGATCGCCGTCGGGATGGCGGCCGGGTCGGGTACGGCGGGATCCGTTGCAGAAACTCCCATACGCCGCAGGTCGGCGTCGATCGACAGCATTTTCTCGTACAAGGCGTCTTCGGTTTCCCAATAACCCGACCAGATCAGAGCGATCCACGTCTCGGGCGTCAGACGCGCAGCCGCGTCGATGGCATCGCCGAAAATCCATTGGAACCCGTAGACGCCGTGATCTCCGCTGCATTGGGCAGCCACCTTGTAGAAGTGCTCCACCATGGGTAGGTGCTTGAGCAGGGTCGACAACCCCCAGCGGCTGTTCCAGCCGGCATAACCTTGCCCCATGGCGCGGGCCGCGTCTTCCGTTAGGTACCGACGCTCGGTAGGCCGGTGGGTCGCCGCCAGGGTGCGACCCTCGATTTTCTCCCGCGTCGCCGGATCGTTGGTGTGCGTGCGGATAGTTCGTGTGCTCAGCCGAAGGCAACCGGCCAGATCGGTAATGCTGATCAACGGCATCTGGTATACCCCGGCCATGATGCGCTCTGAAATGGTCATATTGGTCGCGGAGAGATTCCTGTTCCATGCGGGCATCGCGCACCCTCCGGTTGATGCTGGAGGCGACGTTATCAATTGGGCAGCGCACCTCGTTTTGATTTGTCAATTGAACATGGACCTTCGATTGCGAAGTGCGCCGGCGGTTCACGCACGCCATCCGCCGCGCCCCGCTCCCCTCCAGCTTCAAGCGGCGCGCGTTACCGATCGGGCGTTGCCGTCGTCGACAACTCCAAACACATACCTCTTGGAGAACTCAATGGAAACTATCAAACAACCGAATGAACAGCAGCGTGAAGATCCCAGCCTCAGAGCCGATATCGCGCTTTACGACGCTCTGATCGCCAGCAACCTGCCCGGGAAGGTGTATTTTGACCTGAACGTCCGCCAGCAGGTGGATATATTCGCCTGGCTACCGGGACAGGGCAGGTTCGCATTCGAGGCGAAGGGCAGCCTGCACTGGATCGAGGACGGCTCGTGGCGCTATCTCGACAGCAAACGCAACGTCAGCGAAGCCCGCCCCACGCCAGCCGACCAGGCCAGAAGCGGAGCGCTGGCAGCCAGCGACGCCCTTGAGGGCCGTCTGAACGGGCACAAGCCATGGATCCACGCGGTGCTGGTGCTGACCAACGTGACCGAGCCGGATGTCGACATCGCGCGCCTGGCCTGGGACCGGCACGTTCACGTGATCTGGGGCCTGGAAGATATTGACGCACAGTTGACGAGCATCATCAACAAGGCCCGGGATTATCACCCTCCCACTGAGTTGGACATAGCGGCGGAAGCCGCCGGCTTCGAATACCGCAACCCGCCGGCGGGCTGGCAGCCCAGGGTACCTCCGGGGCGGGTCGCTGAGACCACGACCGCTGGGCCGCCTCAACCGAAGGCTGCGGACCCAGTTGCCGCCGCCCCCATCTCGATCCCGATCAACAACTATGGAACGATCATCATCCAGCTGTCCTCGGGCGCCAGTGAACAGGCATTGCCGTCGCTTCATGCTGGGTCCGACGACTTGCCGGGGCCGGCGAATGATTCAACAGAAACTCCAGATCCTTCCAATGAAGTCGTCGGCGGTGATGATCCCTTCGATGACGAGATGCCCGTCTGGTGACCGGGCGACGCTGTTGCGCCAATGTCATCCGTCATGACCATAGCTCCGCTCATACTCCTCCGTAGTCCACCCATGGACCGTCAGCAACTCGCGGTCATCGCCCATGGACCTGGCCCAATGCTCGCGCTGGCCGGGCCCGGCTCGGGCAAGACGACTACCATTTGCATGAGGGCCGCCAACCTCCTGGCGACGGGTCAGGTGGAACCACCGAACTTGTTGCTTTGCACCTTCGCGCGCAGCGCAGCCGCGGAGATGCGCGGGCGACTCGTGGTCGCAGCGCGCGCCGCCGGCTACGCCCATGATGTGTCACGGGTTCAGGTCACCACCATTCACAGCCTGTGCCACCGGTTGATGTCAACCGCCGCGCCGGTAACTGGTGCCGGTAAACCAGGTCAAATATTGAGCGCCAAGGACCAACTCGACTTTCTGCGGGTTCATCATCATCGGATCTTCGGTCCAGATCTGGAGGTCCTTGATCAAAACGAATGGACTCAACCGCGGGATGCTGTAGGGAAAGCTCTCAGGTTATTCGACCGCATCGCCGACGAAGGCATTGAAGACCAGGCTCTCATCAATTGTGGATCCCCCGCCCTGCAGGTGCTGGGTCGAAGTCACCTGCGCTATCAACAACTGCTCGCGAAGTTGGACGCCGTCGACTTCGGCGGCCTGCAGAAGCAAGCCTTGCTGCTATTGCGCGACCCTACACTGGCCGCCCGGCTGGGTGCCGATGTTCGCCACATCCTGGTGGACGAGTATCAGGACACCAACTTCGCCCAGCAGGAGATCCTCTTCCGCCTGGCGGCGGCGCACCGCAACATATGCGTGGTGGGCGATGAGGACCAGCTCTTGTACCGTTTCCGAGGCGCAAACCCCGACGGGTTCAACGCCTTCGAACGGCGTTTTCCCGATGCCGCAACCCACCGGCTCACCGGCAACTACCGCAGCCATCGCCGGATTGTCGATTTCTGCAATCGATGGATCGAATCCTTCGACTGGAGCAATTCCGACCCGAACGGAGCGCCGTTCCGGCGCCCGAAACTCATCGCGCCCCTGGCCGTTCATGTCAACGACAAACATCCCGGCGTCATATCCATTCTGGGGCACGACCAGGCCGATCAGGGCCGCCAAATAGCCGACCTGCTGCATCTCCTGAAACACCAGGGTTTCATTAACGACTTTGACGAGGCGGTCCTCCTGCTGCCCAGCGTCAAGGAACGATACAGCCGTCGGCTGGCGGAAACCCTGCGACAATCGGGCATACCGGTTCATCTGGTTGATGGTGATGATCATTCGGGTGATGTCGGCAGTGATCGGACCGCCGATTTGCGGCGAACTGGGCACTTGGAGTTCACCACCATCCACCAGGCCAAGGGAAGGGAATGGCCGGTGGTATTCGTCGGCGGCCTCCACGCCGCCGATTTGCGCGCCGCCGAATTGGAGATAGAGCTGGGCCCGTACCTCACGCGAACCGTAACCGAGCCGCCGGACCGAGCCGCCGTGTATGATCTGGCCCGCCAGTACTACGTCGCTTTCTCCCGCGCCCGGAGGCTGCTGGTCATCACCGCCCAGCGCGAACCTCACTCCATATTCGCTCTCCTGTGGGATACCGTGCCTTCCTGGACCTCGGAGGACCTCCAGCGGCGGTCCGGCGCCGGGAAGTTTGCGGTACCGGACCGCACAGCGACCGCCGTTGACGGTGGGGCGTTTCAGCTGGTTGTCCCCAAAAACGGAACGCTCATCCTGCGACCGTCTGCCGGACGCGCTCCGCCCATGGTGTTCACATCCTTCCGGCGGTGCAGCACTCTGTAATGAATTCCCATTAAAGCGGCAATCGCGATAGGATGGCTTTGCCAATCCGCCGTGGCCATCAACGCCTCTGCGCCGGGAAGCCATTTGGAACCTGAACTTTCAGTTCTGCCCGATACCGTGAGCGGTATCCGCCGCCCAGGATGTTGCTGGGAACATTCGTAGTCTGCGTGTTAGTCATCGCCTTCCTTGCCGGAGCGCAAAACGGGTACACATGGACGCGCGAATTTCCGCCCTCTTGGAACTCGACCATCGATGTGGAGAGATTCGGCTTGATTGCGGGAGTCTTCGGCATCGCTCCCACTTTTGGGGCAGCCCTGCTCGTCGCAGCAAGTTAACGTCGGCGCCGTAGCGACCCCATTGTCCGCCTCAACGTGATGTTCAAAGTCGTCAGCGAACCTGCCGGCGGTGGACGCGACACCCGGTCCTGATACTCGAGGTCGAAAACACCAGTTACTCGCCCGTCGAGATTGGCACTGTCCGCTGGGCGGCATCCGTACTTTCCCCCTACGGTGACTCTACCGTTGAGTCGATGAAGCAGGAATACTACGGGCGGTCCGAACACCACGCGGGCGTAGTATTCCCGTGGCATGGGGCTTTCATAGAGACCGTCGACTACGGTCTGCCTGTAAACCCAGGACGGACTTAAAGCATCGTCTACACCCACTCCACGGCTTCCCGTATCCATGCTCTGATGGCGCCGACATACGTTGACAAAGAAAGCAACCGGTTCAACTTCCCGGGTGGTACGTGAGAGCGCCCTTTACTAGGCTTTACGCATTTTTAGAAAAGTAAAAGGACAGGGTAAGCTGGCCTGACCCAAATTCCACTAAAGGCCCAGCCATGCTCACCCTGCCCGATGCCATTGTACCGATCCT
>DAOUJY010000010.1:0-9977 GCA_034421995.1 Dehalococcoidia bacterium
ATAAAATCGGAGATGTTCATGGGGTTCCTCGCTGCGGAGTGTTCTCAACTCGCAGCATAGGGGAACCTCGTGGCATTTTCAAAATCGTCTCAAACTAGCACCAAAGGTTAGTAGGACCTTGGGTCAGGCATTGTTATTGCCTCCGGGCATTGGTGGGCGGGACGAGATTGCCACGCTGCGCTCGCAATGACAAGCCTGGGCGCGTCTCTTACTTGTCATTGCGAGGCGCGTCTCTTACTTGTCATTGCGAGGCGCGCAGCGCCGTGGCAATCTCGCCGCACGAAGCGGCGCTCCTCGCCCCAACGAGATTGCCGCGCTGCGCTCGCAATGACATGGATGGAACGATTGCACTGACACCTGCCCATTGACTAACGAACATACGTTCTTATAACGTATTAACCAGGGCGGATGCGATGGATGGACCGACTGGCGCCGCAAACCCGAAACCGCCCGCATATAGAAGAGAGGTAACAACGTGTTGAACTGTCGTCGCTGCAAGTCCGACCGACTGCTGGAACTGGCCCGGCTGGATGAGGCAGACCATTGGGTGTACCGCTGCCGGGACTGCGGGTTGCTGTTCAGCCCGCCGGAAGGCCACGTGGCCGGCGAGAACGTCATCCCCGCACCCACCCCCGACGGCCCGGAGGAGGCCCGCCGTCGCCTGGAGCAGGTGGCCGCGGTGCGGAGCCGGCCGGCGGTAAGGCGAGCCGCGCCCACCCGGTCCGGCCGGGTGTAGATGAGGCGGGATGGGACGGACACTGTCACTGTTTCATCCCCCGAACCCGACGCCGGCGACCAACCCCGCCGGTGCCGGGACCGGCCCCGGTACGAGTCGGACCCCGTGCGCTTCGCCTCCAGAATCCTGGGCGTGGAACTGTGGTCCAAGCAGAAGGAAGTCCTGGCCGCCCTGCGCCGCCAGCCCCGCGTCGCCGTCAAGTCGGGCAACGGCCTGGGCAAGGACTTCACCGCCGCCGTCGCCGTTTTGTGGTATCTGCAGCGCCACAACTCGGCCATCGTCCTCAGCACCGCCCCCACCTTCCGCCAGGTCCGCCACGTCCTCTGGCGCCAGATCCGCTCCCTCTACCGCCCTGCCTCCGACATCCTCGGCGGCCGGATGCTCGACACCCGCTGGGAGCTCGCCGACGACCGCTACGCCCTCGGACTCTCGGCCACCGACGCCGAGCAGTTCCAGGGCTTCCACAGCCCTAACCTCCTCGTCGTCATCGACGAGGCCGAGGGCGTGGACGAGGAAATCTACGAGGCTGTTGAGTCCGTGATGACCTCGGCTGATGCCAAGTTGCTCCTCATCGGTAACCCCACCACCGGCTCCGGTGGCTTCCACCGCGCCTTCCACCGGGAGCGCGGCATCTACACCACCATCACCATCTCGGCGCTGGAATCGCCCAACGTGGTCGCGGGTCAGAACTCGATACCCGGCCTGACCACCGCCCAATGGGTCGAGGAACGCCGCGCCATGTGGGGCGAGCAAAGCCCCCTCTACCGGGCGCGCATCCTCGGGGAATTCCCCGACCGCGCCGACGACAGCCTCCTCGCCGTCCCCGACCTCGAGGCCGCCGTGTTCGGCGTAGGGGCGAATAATCATTCGCCCCTGCCCGCCGACGCCGCCGGCCCCCTGACCACCCCCAGCCACCCCCTGCCCGCCGCCAACCACCCCCTGACCACCCCCAACCAACCCCTGACCACCCCCAACCACCCCCTGCCCGCCGATGACTGGGCGCTGACCACCGCCGCCGGCCCCCTGGTCCTCGGCGTCGATCCCGCCCGCTTCGGCCCCGACCGCAGCGTGGTCCTGGTCCGCCGGGGCAGCCGCGTCGAGGACATCCGCGTCTATCCCAGCATCAACACCACCGGCCTGGCCGGCGTGGTTGCCAACCTCTATCACGAGCTCCACCCCGACCGCATCAACATCGACGAGGTGGGCGTCGGCGTCGGCGTAGTCGATAACCTCCGCGAGCAGGGCATACCGGTCCACGGCGTCAACGGCTCCCTCCCGCCCCAACGGGATCGCGCCTGCGGCAACCTGCGCGCCGAGGGCTACTGGACCCTGGCCCGCCGCTTCGAGAAGCGTAACATCCGCATCCCCCACGACGCAGAGCTGATGGCCGAACTGGCCTCCCTGCGCTACCGCTTCAACTCCCGGGGCAAAGTCCTCATGGAGAGCAAGCAGGACATGAAGCGCCGCGGCCTCCCCTCCCCCGACAAGGCCGACGCCCTCATGCTGGCCTTCCTCGGCGACGACCCCTTCAGCGGCGACCAGCGCTGGATGCGGGATTTGTTCATTTGATTGTCGTCAGAATCAGGATTATCGGGATTTTAGGATTTGCAGGATTGAGATGCCATTGCGCAACGCCGTTCCAATCCTGAAAATCCCGAAATCCGGTAAATCCTGATTCTGACAATTAATGGAGAGTATTCGCACATGATGAAATTGGGCAAAATGCTGCGGGAAACCTTCCTGCATCGCAATGTAGGGGCGAATAATCATTCGCCCCCGCCGGCCGCCCGGCACACGGTCCAACGCGCCAATCGCGCCGCCGCCGCCAACCGGCCCCCCGGCGAGGACAACCTGTCGGCGCTGACCGGGCAGCCGGGGCAGGGCTGGGCGCGGTCGGAGTACGGCCGTTACATGGCAACGTCGCCGTCGGTGTACGCGGCGGTCAAGCTGCGGGCCGACGCGCTGACCCGGCCGCCCCTGCGGGTGTATCGCAACAACGACGCCGGCAGTGACCGGCGCGCCACGGTGTCGCCGTCGCATCCGGTGGCGCGGCTGCTGGAGCGGGTCAACCCGTGGCATACGCGGACCGACCTGTGGCGGGCGACGGAGACGCACCTGTGCCTGTGGGGCGCGGCCTTCTGGTCCATCGAGCGGGGCGAGGACGGCGAGCCGGAGCTGTGGCCCCTGCGTCCCGACCGGATGGTGGTGATACCGGACCGCAGGCAGTATGTGCGCGGGTTCGTCTATCGCGGCGTCGCCGAGCCGGTGGCCTACACGCCGGACGAGATCGTGTGGCTGCGCTACTTCAACCCGCTGGAGGAGCTGGCCGGCCTGTCGCCCCTGGCGCCGGCCCGCCTCTCCGCCGACATGGGACACGAGGGGCTGTCCTTCAACCGCCACCTGCTGCGCAACTCGGCGCGGCCCGACTTCCTGCTGCTCACCAACCACGAGCTGAACGAGAGCGAGCTGGAGGAGTTCTACGCCCGCTGGGAGGCGCGCTACCAGGGCGCCGGCAACGCCCACCGTCCCGCGGTGGCGTCGGCGGTGCGCGACGTGAAGACGCTGGGCCTGTCCCACCGGGACATCGACTTCATCCAGGGCCTGCGCTGGAGCCTGGAGGAGGTTAGCCGGGCGTATGGAGTGCCCAAGCTGCTGCTGGGCGACTTCGAGCGCGCCACCTACGCCAACGTGCAGGCGTCGGAGCGCATGTTCTGGCGCAACACCATCGTGCCGGAGGTGAAGTTCCTGGAGGAGCAGCTGAACCGGATGCTGCTGCCCCGCCTGGGCTATCCAAACCTGTGCGTGGAGTTCGACCTGTCGGTGATCGAGGCGCTGCAGGAGGACGAGAACAACCGCGTCCAGCGGGAAACGGCGCTGCTGGACCGGGGCGTGCTGACGATAAATGAGGTGCGGCGGGAACGCAACCTGCCGGAAGTGCCGTGGGGCGACGGGCCGGGCGGCGGCCAATAGACAACGCGCCGGCGGCTGCGCTATTCTTGGGCCGCTGCGGGATCACCCTATGGCTATCCAACCGGAACTTCAACCCTTTGCTGCCGCCGATGCTGTGGCTCCGGCGGGTGAGGCTACCGACGCGGATCTTATCCGGGCCGATGCTTTCCAGTGGCTGGCTGCAGCGGAACCCGCATCGATTCACGCGGTCGTAACCGACCCGCCGTATGGACTGGTTGAATACCGGCCGGACCAGCTGGACAAGCGGAAGAACGGATCCGGCGGCGTCTGGCGCATCCCGCCGAGCTTTGACGGCGCCCAGCGCAGCCCGGTGCCACGCTTCACGGTGCTGACGCCGGCGGAAGAGGCCGGCCTGCAACGGTTCTTCAGCCGATTGGCGCCGCTGCTGATGCGCGTTCTGGTTCCCGGCGCGCACGTTTTCATCGCCACCAACCCGCTGCTCTCCCACCACGTGTACGGCCCGATGTTGGAGGCCGGATTCGAAAAGCGCGGCGAGATTGTCCGCATCGTGAAAACCCTGCGCGGCGGCGACCGGCCCAAAGGGGCGCACGAGGAGTTTCCCGACGTGTCGGTGATGCCGCGCTCAGGCTGGGAACCCTGGGGCCTGTTTCGCAAGCCGATTGAGGGCCGTGTCCAGGACAACCTGCGACGCTGGGGGGTCGGTGGCTTGCGGCGCATTTCCGACGAACAACCCTTCTGGGACGTTATCGTCTGCCCGCCGGCGTCGAAAGCGGAACGCGCCATCGCCCCGCACCCGTCGCTGAAACCGCAGCGGTTGATGCGTCAACTGACGCGAGCCGCTTTGCCGCTGGGTACTGGCGCCATCCTGGACCCGTTTATGGGTTCGGGTTCCACCGTCGCGGCGGCCAGGGCGAATGGGCTGCGCGCCATAGGTATCGAGGCATCGCCGGAGTATCACGACATGGCGCGGCGGGCAGTGCCGTTGCTGGCACAACTCAAAGATGAGTGACCAAAATCCCCGCGACAGTTGGTGGGATCATAATGTGCTCCTGCCACCCGGCCTGACCATGGGCCAGCTTGGTCGGGTTGTTGCGTCCGTGGAAAACGAAGTTGAGCAGTTCGTCGGCGTCTATTTCGAGCAGGCCAACGTATTCAGCGCTTTGGTGGGCATATTCGCGGCCAGAGCGTTCTCGGCTCTGACGGTATATGAAAAGCCAAGACACAGCGACTTGGCGCAACAGCGCTTTCCCGATCTGAAACGTCGCGGCTCCGGGGACCCACCGTCAGCCAACGACTCCCTGGAGGTCAAAGCCAGCCTGCGTCCCTGGGCAGTACAGGCCCACTACGACCATTCGGGTTGGTACTGCATCATTCGCTATCTGGTTGACCCCACTGGAACGATTGAACCCGGCCGACATTTGGTAGTTTGGCGGGTTCACGTTGCGTTTCTGGAACAGCACGACTGGAAGTACGAAGGGAGCAGCGCCGGCGCGGGCGGCGGAGGGCGTACCCATACCTTTGGAGTAATCAAACCAGCCACAAGGTTCAGAGAATCGGCCGCGTTCAGCAGACCCGACATCGTGATTAGAAGCGGCAAGCCAGTACCACGAAACGGGGATTGATTTTCCGGCGCGATGCTGTCATTGGTGAGAGGTTTTCATGATTGAAGTCCTGGGCGGCATTCTCGGCGGCGTTGGGCTGCTTTTCTTCGGGATGTGGCTGCTTTCCGAGAACCTGAAGACGGTGGTGGGGCCGCGGCTTCGGATGCTGGCGAGCCGGCTGGCCGACAACCGCTTTGCCGCCTTCGGGTGGGGCACCTTGGCGGGAGCCATCACCCAGAGTTCGCCGGCCGTCACCTTTATCACCATCAGTATGCTGCGGTCGGGGCTGATTTCGGCCAAGCAGGGCTATCCCATCGCCCTGGGCGCGCAGATGGGCGTGGGCCTTATCCTATTTATAGTGACGGTGGACATCCGGGTGGCCGCGCTTTACGGCATCGGCGTGGGCGGGCTGGCCGTGACCCGGATCCAGCGGGGCAACTACCGGGAGGCCGGCGCCATGCTCTTCGGCGTAGCGGCATTGCTCTTCGGGCTGGTGTTAATTAAGGAGTCGGCGGGGCCGCTGGCCGGACAGCCGTGGTTCCAGGCCGGGCTGGAACTCTCCGCCGGTTCCATCCTGCTGTCCTTCATCCTGGGGGCGCTGCTGACGTTCATCGTGCAGGCGCTGGTGCCGGTGGTGGCCTTCGGCATCGGGCTGGCCGCCGCCGAGTTGGTGGGCGTGGAGCAGGTGCTGATGTACATCTACGGCTCCTATGTGGGCCTGGCGGTCAGCGTGACGGTGGTGTCCTATGGCCTCACCGGAACCGCCCGCCAGTTGGGCATGTTCTGGGCGGTGCAGGTTTTCTTCTCCGCCGCCATACTGGTGATACTCCTTTATATAGAGGTGTACGCGGGGGCGCCGCTGGTCAAGGCGCTGGTGACCTGGCCGGAGATCGGCCTGGGCCCGCAGATGGCGCTGGCCGTCATTGTGTTCGGTATGCCGTCCCGTTTCGTGGTGCTTTCCGCGCCCGACTGGACGATGAGAATGTTCGCCCGCATCTGGCCGGCCAGCGCGGAGGAGGAGCGGTCGCGGCCCCAGTACATACACGACCAGGCCATCGACGACGTCGCGACGGCATTAGACCTGGCCCACCTGGAACAGCAACGAGTGCTGGGCCGGTTCTCGGAATACCTGGAGCAGGCCCGCATGGGTCAACCCCTGGGTGCGGTGCGCGAGGCCACGCTGGCGGTGAACGGTTGCATTGACGAGTTTCTGAGCCAGTTGGGCGAGCGCAACCCCGGACAGGACAGCGAGCGACGCAACGCCGTCCTGAGCCGGCAGAAGCTGATCACCTGGCTGGAAGAGCAGTTCTCCACCCTGCCGGACCTGCTGCGAGAGTTGCCCGAGGATGATCTCGTGTTGGAGACTTTCCAGATCAGCGTGGTGGAAGGCACCGACGCCGCCCTGCTCATCTTCCTGGACGCCCTGGAAGAAAACGACGCCGACTCGTGGGCCTTCGTGCAGCAGGTGATGGGCGACCGCCGCAGCCTCATGCAGGACGTCCGCGCCCGCTACCTCGCCATGGCGGCTCCCGAAGAAGACGACGGCCGCCAGCGCATCATAGTCGATGCCACCAATGCCGTGGAAAACATCTTCTTCCTGCTGGCCCAACTGACGCGGGACTTCCAGGCGGAGACGGGGCGGACGGCGGCGATTGCGGCGTAGTGGAGCAGAGCGAGTTTGTGTGGTTTCAGTAACTGAATTTAAACAGCTCAATTTCCTCGGGAGATATAGTAGGCTCCATTTCCCAGAGGAAGTCCCTGTTTACGATCACAGACGGTTCAACCGCACCTGCTAAATCACTAGATGTAATCCAGTCCTTGTTCCATATCGTTGCATCTTGTTGGCAGACCACCCGGCACAGCGGTTCCCGGAATGCGATATCCGGGTCGAATTGAAAACTGATTCTCTGGAGCCAAACATCCATGTGTCCGGAATTAGGCACTTGAGCAAACCGCTTCTGAATCCGCTCGATGGTGGTCAGCTTTTCCCAATCGTCATCGATGAATTTGATAAGCTCACCCAAGATCGCCGCTACATACGGATAAGTCCTAGGATTGCGGATCGCTATGTCTACCGCGATACCAACCAATGGCAAAGGCGACGCGTATGTCTGAAGTCTATGAAGGCGCCTATGAAAACCCGACATTGCAGAAACAAACCTTCCTGAGTTCGGGAAATCCAATCCGTGGTCATGGATCATCAACAAACTTTGCTGCAACGTCCTGCCCCTCTGTTTGCGGAAGATCCAGGCTAACTTGTCTGCCTTTATGGACGAACGCACGACTTCATTACTGACCCCGGTTTTCGCAGGATTTAGTTTCAACCCTAGTTCTATCAGAACTTCCGTTAACCGTTTCAAAATCGTTTCGCCATCAGTGGGGTTATTCACGAAGATACGGTAATCGTCCCGATACCTCAGTATCCGATAATCGACAACGGTATCGTCGGCACACCGTTTAGCAAGTTCCTCATCTGCATAGCCAAGCACCATTTCCGCAATGAAGTCCATTAGGACGGACCCTTGCGGTATACCGTTGGTCTGTCCCAGGTGCATATCTTGAATTTTGGCGTCCACAAAATTGCCAAGCAGTTTGCCAGGTCGCCGCTCCCGTTTCGCAACTTCCTTCCCGTGAAGAGCCCACGCAATGCAGTGGGAATAAATGGAAGCGTAGCAGTCCACGATATCGGTCTGAATCAGATGTCCATAATCCAGTGATAATTCGATGGACTTTTGTTCCACCGAGGTATGCCATTGTTGTATCTGTGCAGCATTATCTTTTCCATCAGATAGTGATTCTACTGGCAAACTCAGACACTTTATGTTCTCATTCGTTGAGAACTCACTAAACCGCTTTTTTATCGCATCCCAATGCTGGGGTTCCGTGATCGTCCTCACAAGATCGATATACAAAGCCGGATGGATGAGCTCCAATGGTCGCCAAGCATATCGCCCATCTTTGTTGGTCATGATTCGGTGGTTCACATCGTCGGCCCGCCTCGCTGTACGACTCGAGAGCTCACTCGCCGGCAAAGCGTCGGCAACATTGTTCAACAGCGTGGTAAATTGGAAATAACTCGGCAAGTCTATCGTGCAATAGCTTTCTGGTTTAAGCAGAAATTCCCGAGCTTGGTCAGGAGTTAGGTCAACGATAAAGCGGGTCTGTTGATCTTCCAGACATTCTTCCGATGTTGCATCTGGGCCATACAATCTCGCTTCAGCAACGGCTATATCATGCCGAGTTTGGAGATCCATCCAATATTGGGCCTCATGCTCGAGGCACCAGCTGAATCGAACCGCTTCATCGGCAGTCACGCGGCTCTTGCCTGCAATGATCTGGCTAATTTTAATTGGGGATGTAAAGGTTATGCGAGCGAAATCCCTCGGCGTTATACCCGCATTATCTAACTTCTGCCGCAAGACTTGACCTACGTGCACAAAGGGATCCGCATCGTCCCCTGTGTCAGCTGTCTTCAGATTTTGTTCTAACATGACGAACCTCCAACTTACTGATATTTCCGAACGGAGTTTGGGTTCGTGGATAGTATGTTTCTTCACCTTACCGGTTTGATGTAGTTCGCTCCTATATCACGCATGCTAGCCTGAGAGCGTCAGTTCACTTTGTACGGAAACCTCTGCAAATCTCCAAGTTGGCCCGCACCTTTATGGACAGTACCTTAGTTCGCGTACAAATTTGAATCCGAACTGTTGGCTCCTGCGAAGATACAGCTGTATGTAGGGCGGTATGGATCCGATTTCCAACCGCCCTGCTCCGATGCAGCTAGTTCCTCCCGGTCTTGCCACATGAGTTGTCAGCGACCGCCGCTACCCCTCAAAGTCCACGCCGACGCCGACGATTTCCACCTGCATGGCGCGCAGGTCGGGCGCTCCCTCGTCGAAGGTTACGCAGACCACCACGTTGATGCCGCGATCAACCTCGGGCGCGCCCGGGATTTCAAACGTGGCGTCCAGGTTGTCGCCCTTCATGGCCATGCCCAGGTGCTCGGCGATGATCTTCTCGCCGTCGTACACCAGCACCTCGGCCACGTTGGCGTGAGAGCGGGCGCGGAAGGCCACCGATACCGACTCCGCCTTGGTGCGGTTGCCGTTCTGGACGGTTGGGGTGGGTATGGCGAAGTGCATCCAGGCGTTCTGCCCCTCATTGCCCTCGATGCGGGCGAAAGGCCCGCAGTGGCGTACGGCGGTGATGCGGTTTAGATATTCTCCGGTCATCGCGGAGCCGTGTACCCAGGATGTGAATTTCTGCCCTGCCATCGTTGGAACCTCCTGCCGGCGGCGTGGTCGGATCGGATCGGTTGTGCAGTTGAGTTGACGTGAGTGAGTGAAAGGCGCGAGATGCCTGGGCCAAGCATACCCAACGCGGCGGCTGTCGGCAAGAACGCTCGCTCCTCGCATTGGCAAAGTTGGTACGCATGGACTGCCCAGGGCTATCGCATATGAAATCCCTCACCCGTCACTTGTATGTTGACGATGCCCTGCAAATCGGCCAATTTGCAGGGTGGGCGCGAGGGGCGCGTCGTCCGTCATTGGGTGGGCTGGTAGCTAGCTCCCAGCGGCGCCGCGCCGGAGTAGGACACCTCACGCGTACCCACTTTGAGTTGAGGGGTTGAAAAAGGCCGGCCTCTCCGGGTAAGGAACGGGTTACGAAGCACCGTTGCCACCCAGGGAGGCCGACCATGCCATGGTATC
>DAOUJY010000011.1:0-6700 GCA_034421995.1 Dehalococcoidia bacterium
GATACCATGGCATGGTCGGCCTCCCTGGGTGGCAACGGTGCTTCGTAACCCGTTCCTTACCCGGAGAGGCCGGCCTTTTTCAACCCCTCAACTCAAAGTGGGTACGCGTGAGGCCGACGCCGCAATGCGCTAGAATATCGGCGGAAACCCAGCGGCCCGGCCGCATCTGTCGCAAAACCCTTTCTCAATGGAAATGAGCTGACAACAGGAGGATTTTACCATGGCGTTCGTTCGCATCTACACCGGAGACGACGGCCAAACCCACTTCCAGGACCTGGACTTGCCCGGCGACCGCGCCGTGCATAGCGGTATGCAAGTAACGCCCGGCGTCAACTTCCGCCGCTTTGAGCCGGGCTACTTCTCCGACTGGCACACCGCCCCGCGCCGGCAGTACGTCATCACGCTCGCCGGGGAGATGGAAGTCGGCATCGGCGACGGCACCAAGCGTCGGTTCGGGGCCGGCGACGTGCTGTTGGCCGACGACCTCACCGGCCAGGGCCACACCACCGCCGTGGTCGGGGATCAGCCCCGCGTCTCCGTGACCATCCCCCTGACCCTATGGTCCCCCTGGCTGCCCGCCGACGAATAGCGGTTTCGTAACCGACGTAGGGGCGACCGGCCGGTCGCCCCTACTGACTGGCCTGCCCGTTACGCCGGCGCGTTGGCGCGGATGATATCCTGAGCCGACGTAAAGGCGTTCGGGCCGGATATTCGGGGCGCGATGATCGGCAGCGTAATGCCTGCCTCCCAGTATTCGGCCAATCTTTCTTTTCGGGCCGCCGGGGCCGACGGCAACGACATCCGGTCAATCAGACCTTCCGGCACCAGGCCCTCCGCCTCAGCAACGTTGCCCTGACGCCAGGCGCGGCGCACCATCTCCACTTCGTCCGCAAAGCCGGCTTCCGACATCAGCCGGCGGTAGCGGGGGAACCGCCCGGCATAGGTGGCGGCCACCCGCCGCATCCCGCCGTCGTCGGCCCCGGGCGCAGCCACTCCCACCAGCGTCGCCACTTCCACGTCGTCGGGATTGACCCCAGCGCGTTCCGCACCGATGGCGACGTGCTGTGCCGCCGTCCGGGCGTGTTCTGGCGTACACCAGGTCAGCAGGATGCCCTGGCTGATTTCGCCGGCGATTTCCAGCATCCTGGGGAACACGGCCGCCAGGTAGATGGGCATTTCGCGCCGGAAGACGGGAAAGTGGAAGTCGAAGGTGTCGATGTTTATCGCTTCGCCGCGATAGCTTTCCAGCACGCCGTCCTGCAACAGTCGGCGCACTATTTCCACCGTATCGCGCACTCGCGGAATCGCCCCGGAGAATTCCAGCCCGTGTTCTGGTTCCACCTGCACCTTGTGGCTGCTGCCCAGGCCCAGGATGAACCGGCCGCCGGAATAGTGGTCCACGCACGCCGCCGCCATGGCGATGGTCGGCGCGCTGCGGACGAAAACGCTGCTGATGCTGGTGCCCAGCTTGATCCGCGACGTCGCTACGGCGCAGGCGGTCAGTATGGAAAACTGGTCGCCCCCATGGCCCTCGGCAACCCAGGCCGATTCGTAGCCCAGTTCCTCGGCCAGTTGCACGCATTCCACCACTTGCGGCGGTGTCATCCCGCCCCCGGCGAACGCGACTCCTATCCTTTCCATGGCATTTCCTCGCTAACTCAACTGCCGTCCCCCGGTTTCCCAGGTAATCAATACCTCTCGCATGGGGCACAGCCACCAAGGCGTCAGACCATTGGCGTCGCGCCGGAACAGGCGCTCCAAGTTCATCGTAACCTGTTCGCGCACGCCGTCATCTTGCGTATCCAGACGCCGCATCGCCAAATCAATAGCCTGTGCCTCGGTCAGGCCGCCGGCGACTTCCGGTATCCACCAGGGCCGTTCGGGCAGCGGTCGGATGTCGGGCAGCAAGCCCATTTCCCAAAGCGCGGCAGCCAGTTCAGGCAGGCCCGGCCAGCGGGTCGGCCTTTCACCGTGGACGATGCGAAGCAGCTCCGCGTCAAAGTCGCCGGGCGTGGGATGCCAGACGGTTATCAACACCCGGCGCGATGCCGCGTTGTGCAACTTGGCGATAAACGGCGCGATGTCGCGCACGAAATAAGTTACGTCGGCAAGATGAACCGCGTCGCCGGTTTCGGCGGACTCAAGCCACCAATCCGCCGTAACCCGGGCGTTGGCGATGCCGGCGGCGTCGCGGGAGGCGACGAACTGCGTCCGCATGGCCGCCGACGGCTCCACCAGCACAACCTCGCCAACCCGCCCGGCCAGCGCCAGCGAGACCCGTCCGGCGCCGCCGCCCACGTCAATCAAACGGTCGCCCGGCTGCAAATAGCCGGCGATGGCCGCCAAATTGCCGTCCAGCGGACGATTCGGGTCAAGGCGAAACAGCTCCGCTTCGTCAGCCCAATGGTCGCCGGGCTGGTGGTGGTCTTGAAATCGCTTCGCCGCCAATGCCCGGTCGTACACGGCGGCGTAGCGTTCGGCAGCAGAGGTCACGGCGTCAGGATCACCTTGCCCCGGGTGCCGCGGGAGGCCAGGTGCAGGTGTGCGCTGCCGGCTTCCGACATGGGCAGCACCCGGTCCACGATGAGCTTGAGCCGCCCGTCGGTAATCATCGGGATCAGGTCGTTCATCGCGCCCTGGTGGTCCAGCGACCCGATGGGAGAGCGGCCCATGCTGAACCCGATGACGGTGCGGTTCAGGGTCGTGATGTCGGCGGCGGCCAGGTTGGCCGGCTGTCCACTGGCGTTGCCGTAGCTGACCAGCCGTCCGTAGGAGGCCACGCAGCGCACCGACTTCTCCAGCACCGGTCCGCCCACGCATTCCAGCACCAGCGCCACGCCGCGGCCGTCGGTGAGTTCCTTCACCTCGTCCTCAAAGTCCGCCTCAGTGTAGTTGATAGTTACGTCAGCGCCCAGGGAGCGGCATAGTTCCAGCTTGTCCTCGGTGGAGGCGGTGACGACCACCCGAGCGCCCCATTCCTTGGCCAACTGGATGGCCACGGTGCCGACACCCGACGCGCCGGCCTGGATCAGCACGGTATCGCCGGGCTGCATCGCGCCCCGCGTCTTCAGCAGGTGGTACGAGGTAAGGAAGGTGATGGGCATACCGCCGGCCTGCACCGGGTCGATGCCATCGGGATAGGGGAACACAAAATTGTGGTTGACTGCCACGTACTCAGCCTGGCCCTGCGGCCCCATGGCCATCACCTTCTGGCCCACGGCGAGCCGGCCGTCAGTGACGTCGGAGCCCAGCGCGGTGATAGTGCCGGCCGCTTCCAGACCCAGCGTAGCCGGCAGGTCGGGGCCGGGGTAATTGCCCTGCCGCCGCATCAGGTCGGCGTAGTTCACGCCGGCGGCGTCCACCTTGATGAGAACCTGGTGAGGGCTGGGCGTTGGGTCCGGCGTTTCCTTCCACTCCAAGACCTCGACGCTCCCGTACTCTTCAATTCGCAGGGCTTTCATTTCGTAATTTCTCCTATTGCAACCTTAATCCGCCATTTTGTCAGAATCAGGATTTTCAAGATTATTGGATTGGCAGGATTGGGGGGGAACGCAATCCCGAAAATCTTAAAATCCTGCAAATCCTGATTCTGACAAACATCCGCCGTCCCTACGCCGGCCCACGCAGATTAGCGGCCTGCAACACGTCGGGGTTGACGACCCGCACCGGCTCGCCGGCGGCGAAGGCGCGGATGTTCTCCACCACGCCGGAGTAGAAAGCCCGGTAGCCGTCGTCGGTGACGTAGCCGACGTGGGGCGTGATCAGGGTGTTGTCCAGGGTGAGGAACGGATGTCCGGCCGGCAATGGCTCCACGTCAAACGTATCCAGCGCCGCGCCGCCGATGGCCCGGCGTTGTAAAGCGTCCACCAGCGCCGCCTCGTCAACGATGGGTCCGCGGGAGATGTTGACCAGGATGGCCGAGGGCTTCATCAGGCCGATCTCGCGCGCTCCCACCAACCCCACGGTACGGTCGCTCAACCGCACGTGGACTGAAACCACGTCGCCCTCCGCGAAGAGGGTGTCCTTGTCCACCAGCGTCGCGCTGCACTCGGCGGCACGTTCCGCGGTCAGGTTCTGGCTCCAGGCAATGACGCGCATGTCAAAGGCGTTGCCCACCCGGGCCACCAGCGAGCCGATGTGTCCCAGGCCCAGCAAGGCCAGCGTCTTGCCCTGCAGGCTGGCGCCCACGTGGATGCCCCATTTGCCCTGCTCCCGCGCGGCCCGGTCTTCCTGCGGTATCTGGCGGAGTATGCCGAGGATGAGGCCCCAGGTCAGCTCCGTCGGTCCTTCGCCGGCTCCCGGGGTGCCGCACACGGTAATGCCCAACTCGGTGGCCGCGTCAACATCAAAGGATGCGTTGCGGGCGCCGGTGGTGATGAGGCAGCGCAAGGCCGGCAGCTGTTGAAGCAGGGAGCGGGGAAAGGCCGTCCGCTCCCGCATCCCCATCACGATGTCGAAGTCGGCCAGCCGTTGCGCCAGCGCGTCTTCATCGGCCAAATGGTCGCTGAAAAACGTCACGTCCATGCCGTCGGGCAGGCTGGCCCAGTCGGCCATGTCGGCGGCCACGCTCTGGTAATCATCAAGAACGGCAACTTTCATAGTGAGACTCACTTCTGGGTTGACTGCTGGGTTACGGGAGGATGAGGTCAGTTGCCGCGCAGTTGGTTGCGCGGCATTATACCCCACGGGCGGGGGCGGTCAGAATAGCAATGGTCACACTGCATACACAATGACCAAAGGACTTGGCAAGGACCTTGGCCGATGAGTGCCGCCGTTTTGGAATGGGACTGATCGGGCCGGCATTTTTTGAAAATTTGACAAAAATTTTCAAATTTTTATAATTGCTGCGAAATTTTACCCAACGCATTCTTTGCTCTATGACCGTTAAACGTCAAACACCTCCCCACTCCATTGCCAATATCAACCTTCTCCGCCTCTGGTCTATCACCGCCTTGATAACGGCGGCCACACTGGCGGTTTGGCTGTCCGGCGGAACTCCAGCCGAGAGCAGCCGCCTGCCCGGCTCCGCGCCGGAACTGACGGAACCGACGGCTCCCGTACCTTTGGTGGCACCGTCCCCGGATGACCCCAATACAGCCTTCCCCGAAGATGAGGCGGGATTTTCAGCCTATTACCGGGTTGACGACCAGGACGACACCCAACCCCGGCTCAACGTGGTTAACGTTACCAGCACACTGCTGGACAAGCCGGGCGAATCAAACGCAGCCCGCTCCGGCCCAGGTCAGCAAAAGGAATTGGGAGCCAACTTCGCCATCGTCGAGCTTCCCATGTTCGCTGCTGTGGGCGGCTATCCGGTGGACCCCAGGAAAATAACCGTCTATTACGACGACCGCGGCTGGGTGGTGGCTTATTTGCCGAAAGACGAGCCAACGGCGGCCATCTGGCGGCACGACACTGCCGACCCCGGCCTCAACCAAAACCTGCTGGTGCTGGCCATCAACGAGGTTCTCCAAGCCGCCGAACTTGCGTCGGTACCCCACGACGGTGTTGGCTACTATCACTGGCAGTACCCAGATTGCAACGCTTTCCTGCTGTTCAGCAACGCGGCCAGCGGCGGCGAGTCCAGTCCCGTCAACTTCGTCATTCCGCCCAATATCGCCAACGTGCGGGCTTCGGCAGCAGTGTTGATAACCAGCCGCTATTCCAAAGGTGGAGACCCGGTCAGCGCCAGCGTGGCTCTCGGCGGGGAAACCGTAGTGACCGCCGACGCGACGACCCTGTTGCGTGTTGAAAAATTCGATATCAAGCGGCCAACGGATGAAAACGACGACCACCAAACCAGCCTGCACAAAATGTCCGTTACCGTGTCGGGAACAGATACTGCCGCCGGCGTGGTGATGCTCCTGTACGACAAACCGTAGAGAAACCATCCAACAATGAGCTTGGCGGGCCATGTGGTACTTTCTGGTACTAGCATCGGGAATCGTCATGCTGCCGGTTGCCGCGCTCGCCTGGGTTCCCACGGCCAACGAACCACCTACCCCGGTGACTGTTTCCTTTGGGAAATCAGACTACCGACTGGATGAGGGCCAAACCGTTGACGTGACAATCACCTTGAGCGCGGACCCGGGCCGCACGGTGGAGATTCCCATTACGGGCAGTTCCGACCTTGCCAACGAGTACTCGCTTTCGGCCAGCAGCGTTACTTTTGAAGCCGGTGACAGCGGCGACGCCTTGACCGAAACCATTACGTTCACCGCTTCCGACGACACCCGCGACGAAGTATCCGAAACCGTTATTCTGCAATTCGGCGCTCTGCCGGCGGGCGTTGCGCCGGCCGACCCGGACCGGGCCAGTGTCCTGATTGATGACAATGACGGTACGCCTACGGTGTCCATCGATTCCCCCAGCGTGGCCGAGGGCGACAGTGGAACGACGACGCTGACTTTTACGGCCACGCTCAGCGCGGCCAGCGAGCGGTCGCCCTACATATCTTATCAAGTTACCAAGGAAGGCACAGCAAGTTGGAGTACTGACTATTACGTCCAGCCGCTTGAGGGCAAGCTTACCTTTAGTTCTACAGAGACCCAAAAGACCGTCGCCATAACCGTCTACGGCGACACCGTAATAACCTTTGGTGCTAGTTTGAGACGATTTTGAAAATGCCACGAGGTTCCCCTATGCTGCGAGTTGAGAACACTCCGCAGCGAGGAACCCCATGAACATCTCCGATTTTATC
>DAOUJY010000012.1:0-5621 GCA_034421995.1 Dehalococcoidia bacterium
GATACCATGGCATGGTCGGCCTCCCTGGGTGGCAACGGTGCTTCGTAACCCGTTCCTTACCCGGAGAGGCCGGCCTTTTTCAACCCCTCAACTCAAAGTGGGTACGCGTGAGCCGTCTTACGTCGTCATTCCGGCCTTGAGCCGGAATCCAGAAACGTCTCCAGACCACAACGTCGCTTACCCCAGCTAGGCTTCCTGGATTTCGGCTTTCGCCGGAATGACGGGTCGGGGCCCAGATACTACTCTCAACTTTGAACAGCTACTGATCCCTAAACTCATGCGAGTAGAAGTGCAGCAGGCTGTTCACCGGATTACCCGCCATTTGGCCCAGACCACAGAGCGACGCCGCCCCCACAATTTCCGAAAGGTCTCGGAGATCCTGAAGGTCCGACGCCTGGCCGTCGCCGGACGCCACTCGCGCCAACGCCTCGACGATGCGCGGCGTTCCCTCCCGGCAGGGAGTGCATTTTCCGCAGGACTCGGCGGCGTTGTACTCGGCCAGACGCAGCGTCACCTCCACCGGAGACGCTTGATCGTCGAACACCGTGATTCCTCCAGCCCCCATCACCACGCCGCTGCTGTGCAGTATTCCGGGGCGTAGCGGGACGTCCAACTCCGCCGCCGGCAGGATCCCGCTGGATGGGCCGCCCACCACCGCGAAACCGAGGCGGAGTCCATCCGGAACGCCGCCGCCGACCTGCTCAACCACCTGACGAACCGTCGTCCCCAGGGGAACCTCGGCCAACCCGGGTCGCCGCACTGCGCCGCTGAGCGATACCAGCCGCGTTCCCCTGGCCTCGTTCAGTCCAATGGACGCGAAACGGCGCACGCCGCCGGTCAGTATCGCCGGCACGTTGCACAGCGTTTCGGCGTTGTTGATCACCGTCGGCTCGCCATACAACCCGGCGTCGGTGGGGAACGGCGGGCGCAAGCGTGGTTCTCGACGTCGCCCTTCGATGGTGTTGAGCAGCGTGGTCTCCTCGCCGCAAACGTAGCCGCCGGCGCCGCGACGCACTTCGACCGCGCATCCGAATTCGCTGCCCAGAGCATTCGGGCCGAAGAGAGCTGCGGCATCGGCGTCAGCCACCGCCGCCGACAACCGTTCCGCCGACAGGTCCGCCTCCGCGTTGACGTAGATCACCACCCTATCTGCGCCCGCGGCGTAGGCGGCGATCAGGGCGCCCTCGATGATGCGATGCGGGTTGCCCTCCATGAGGTGCCGGTCCTTGAACAAACCCGGCTCGCCCTCCTCGGCGTTGACCACCAGATGGCGATGGGCAGCGCTGACCCGCCGGGCGGCCTGCCACTTCCTCGCTGCCGGGAAATAGGCGCCGCCGCGTCCCAAGAGTCCAGCGTCCAGCACCAGTTGGATGACGGCTTCAGGAGTAATGGATAGGGCCGTGGCCCAACCTTCGTAGCCGCCTGCGGTCAGGTATTCGTCCAGCGAACGTGGATTGATGCCGCCAACTCCTTCCATCAGCGCGATGTGCTGGGGCGCGAAAAAAGCCTCCAGGGCTGGCGACGGACGCGCCCGGTCTTCTGGTCCGTCTTCATCAACCGACGCGACGATGTCGGACAGGTCATCATTCACGCCAATCTGGTTGAAGAAACGCGCGGTTCCGTCGTTTCGTTCCACCACCACTTGCGTGGCCGCAAAGCAGGCGCCGTCGCAGCCGATTGCAATCACCGCGACATCCCGCCGACGCGAAAGCGCTTCGGTCAGCCGCCGGTACACCACGTCCGCGCCCACCGCCTGGCTGCAGTGCCCCCATTGGACCATCACCCGAGCAGGGTTGCCCGATCCGGCGATGCGCTGGCGCGCCGCAATAACCATAGCCGCCCAGGTTGCCAGACTATCGACCTCTGTCATTGGCTGGCCTCTGCAATGACCGCCGCCAAATGCCCCGTGTTCATGCGCCCCAGCCATCGCCCGTTGACGCTGACCGCCGGCGCAACGCCGCAGAGAAAGGCGCAGGCAGTGGTTCCGACGCTCGAGCTTTCCGATCCCGTTTTCTGCGCCGACGCCAACAGCTCGTCGCTGCCGGCCAGCCAGCAGGCCAATCCCGTGCAAACGGTGACGGCGAGCGCTGGCGGTGGATCAAGCCGCAGCTCCGAGTACGACGTGGCCGACCCATATACCTCCGACGCCGGCACTCGCAGGTGCCAGCCCACCACTTGCAAGGCCCACTCCGGCAAGTATCCGTGCTCATGCTGCAAAAAATGCAGCGCCGGCAGCAGATTGCTTCTGGCCCGCTCCGGGAACCGCTCCCGGAGGGTTCGCCGCAGCCCCGACTGCCGCTCCCGGCGCTCGGCATTGGCCGAGCCGTCGCTGGCCGGGTCAGCGTCGTCCTGCCGCTCGCGTCGTCGCCTGAATTCTCCCGGTTCCACCATTGCGGGATTATAGCAGGGTTGCGGCAAATCCTGATTCTGACCACAAACTTGGCGGCTCCCGGCCCGTTGCCCTATACTGCCGGCTGGCATCCCCACGCTGCCATTGCGACCCTGTACTCGATACGGGGTTGGCAATCCCGCACAATCTTTGGACGCAGCCCCGCTGCGGAGGTCAATCACTATGGCATTGGGACTCAATAGCTATCGCCCCCTGGTCGGCGGGGTCAGCCACATGGTCAGCACCGGCCACTATCTCGCCACGGCGGCCGGCTACCGCATCCTGGAGCAGGGCGGCAACGCCATTGACGCCGGCGTGTCGGCGGGCATCGCCATCAACGTTACGCTGCCCCAGTACACCAGCTTCGGTGGCGTCGCGCCCACCATCATCCACCACGCCGCCAGCGGGGATACCAAGGAAATCAGCGGTCTGGGCCGCTGGCCGGCCGAGGCGTCCATCGACTACTTCCGCCGCGAGCACAACGGCGATATGCCCCACGGCGTGATGCGAACCGTCACCCCGGCCGCGCCCGACGCCTGGCTCACCGCGCTGTCTCGCTACGGCACCATGACCTTCGAGCAGGTGGTGACGCCGGCCCTGGAACTGGCCGCCGGCGGCTTTCCCATCCCAGCCACGCTGCACCGTGCCCTGGTGAGCAGCGGCGACAACATCATTCTGGACGAGGGCGACACCAGCCAGTGGACCAGCACCATGCAGATTTTCTACCCCAGGGGCCAGGCCCTGGGCGTGGGCGACCTGCTGGTGCAGTCCGACCTGGCCCGCACTTTCCAGCGCATGATTGACGTGGAGCGCGCCGTCAATCCGTCTCACCGCGGAGTCCGGGGCCAGGGCCGGGAGGCCGCCATCCAGGCGGCGCGGGACCTGTTCTACAAGGGCGACATCGCCGAGGAGATGGTGGCCTTCCACCGCAGCCAGGGCGGGTGGCTGTCCATGAACGACCTGGCCGACTTCTCCGTGGGCGTGGACGACCCGCCGATGATTGACTACCGGAGTTCTGCTGGCGATAACATCGACGTGTACGCCTGCGGCCCGTGGTGCCAGGGGCCGATGAACCTGCACGCCCTGCGCATCCTGGAGGGCTGCGACCTGACGGGCATGGGGCACAACTCGGCGGACTACATCCACACCGTGCTGGAGGCGCTGAAGCTGGCCTTCGCCGACCGCCACGCTTACTATGGCGACCCCGACTTTGTCGATGTGCCCATGGCCGGCCTGCTCTCCCGGGAGTACGCCGACATCCGCCGCCGGGAGATTGACCCCCACCGCGCCAATCCCGAAATGCCCGACGCCGGCGACCCGTGGGCGCACCAGGCCGGCAGCGGCCGGGCCGCCCGCAAGCCGGAGGCGGTGGCCGGCCCGCTGTCCGCCGACACTTCCTACATCTGCGTGGTGGACCGCTGGGGCAACGCCTTCTCGGCCACGCCCAGCGACGGCTTCGGCGGCGCGCCCATCATCCCCGGGCTGGGGTTCATGGCGTCGGCTCGCGGCTCGCAGAACTGGCTGGACGAGGACCATCCCAGCAGCCTGGCCCCCGGCAAGCGGCCACGCCTGACGCCCAACCCGGCCATGGCCTTCCGGGACGGCAAGCCCTGGCTGCCCTTCGGCACGCCGGGCGGCGACGTGCAGCCCCAGTCCATGGTGCAGCTGTTCCTCAACGTGGCCGAGTTCGGCATGAACGTGCAGCAGGCCATCGAGCAGCCCCGCGCCTCCACCTGGAGCTTCCCCAACTCCTTCTGGCCCCACGCCTACCGGCCCGGTCTGGTGGGAGTCGAGTCCCGCATCGACCCGTCGGTGGTGGATGAGCTGCGCAAGCGCGGCCACGACGTGGACGTGTGGAACGAATGGACCCCGCGCATGGGCTCCCTGTGCGCCATCGAGGTTGACCGCGAGCGCGGCGCGCTGTTCGGCGGCGCGGACCTGCGGCGGGACGGGTATGCCATGGGGCGGTAGCGAGGCTGACGTTCCACCTCACCGTCATTCCGGCGCAAGAACGTCACCCCGTACTTGATATGGGGACGGAATCCATTGGAAACGATGTAGGGGCGAATAATCATTCGCCCCTACGCGCCGCAACTTTGGAGGATGCCACTATGGTTGCGCGAACCGACCAGTCGGAGTTGCCAAAAGACGACGCAATGCCCCAGGCCGAAGAGTTCGAGGTGCTGCTGCTCTCATGTCCTGAGGAAACCGGCTACGCGGTGTTGGTGCCAGCGTTGCCCGGCTGCGCATCGCAAGGCGAGGATTGGGAAGAAGCCTTGGAATGGGTGCAGGACGCCATAGAAACGTTTCTGGATTTTGCCGAGCGTCCGGAAGTGGCTGCCAACGAAAAAGACAGGCTGATAGCGGAGTGGACGGAGCAAGGCTATCTGGTGGAGACGGCAAAGGTATGGGTCAACTGTTAGATGCCGGTTTCGATTAACAACGTGACCTTTGGTGAAGCAGTAGCAGCATTTCGCAGGTTCGGATTCAGGGTAGTCACTGAGCGAGGTCGTCGCCGAAGGCGTGGACGGGGCAGTCACGTTAACATGACCAACGGCGTTGTTACCATCACACTCCCTGACTGGGGCCGCGCTCCCTTGAAGGGACCCACATTGGGCAGCGAGTTGGAACGCTCCGGCATCGACGTTACGGCCTTCCTCTGGGCGCTGGGCCGGCACAACCGCCGAGGACACCCGGTGCCCCGCGGCTGGCGTCCGGGTATGCCCATGCCGGCAGAGGAACAGGACCGGTAGTCAAGGAGAGGAGTTGATCGGCAACGCCCGCCGTTCCTGCGCAGCGGCAAAAGCAAAGCACGCCAGGATGTCTTCGTGGGTCAAGTACGGGAAATCGTTCAGGATTTCCTCCTCCGACATACCCGAGGCGAAGTATTGCAGCACGTCGCCTACCGTGATTCGCATACCGCGGATGCAGGGCTTTCCGAATCGCTTATCCCGCTCTATGGTGATGATTTTCGTATAGTCAACCGGGCCCAGCAGATGCTTCGGCGGCGTGTGGTAGGGATGGAGCATCATTGACGGAGGTTGCGCGCCGGCCAGATTCGCCCCCTGGAAGTTGACCTTGGCGAGGTCCACGCCGGTGAAGTCAATCCCACTGAGGTCCTCACGCGTACCCACTTTCCGCCATCTGTCATTGCGAGAATGCCGTCAGGCATTCGTGGCAATCTCGTCGGCGTAACAATGGTTCTCCGCGAGCAGCCGTAAATGCCGCAACG
>DAOUJY010000013.1:0-21443 GCA_034421995.1 Dehalococcoidia bacterium
GATACCATGGCATGGTCGGCCTCCCTGGGTGGCAACGGTGCTTCGTAACCCGTTCCTTACCCGGAGAGGCCGGCCTTTTTCAACCCCTCAACTCAAAGTGGGTACGCGTGAGCGCTGGCAACCGTCACCGCAATCGCATTTATAACTTACAGGCCCATCCCCCGGCGAAAGCCGGAGTCCAGGAGCCATAAATCGAAAGAATCGAGAAACTTGCTGTTGATTTCGGTTACTGGATTCCGGCTTTCACCGGAATTATGGGGGACGATGCGATTGTCCGGGGTCATGGCAGGGCTATCGCATATGAAAAATTTGAAGGCGCAAACCGTGATTTTCGTCAGAGTTTTGGGCTTAAACGCAGCCTGAAGTCGGATAGCGGTGAGGCCAAGCGCCCAAAATTTGGAGCCCCGTGCAGGGTTTGGAAATACAATCTGACCGGCAATATTCATATGCGATAGCCCTGGGGGTCATGGGCACCCGGCGGATGAAACCTGGTCGGCAATGCTATAATACCCGCGCCGTATCGTGATATTTGCCGGCGCGGCCATAGTTATGTCCGCCCGGCCCGAGGAGGAACTGAATTGGCCGCCCGCACCATGTTTGAAAAAATCTGGGACGCCCACGTGGTTCACGAAGAGCCGGGGCAGCCCTCGCTCATCTACATAGACCTGCACCTGGTTCACGAGGTTACGTCGCCGCAGGCTTTCGACGGCCTGCGCCTGGCCGGCCGCAAGGTGCGCCGTCCCGACCTGACCGTGGCCACCGCCGACCACAACACCCCCACCTGGGAACTTACTCGGCCCATCGAAGACCAGATTTCCAAGGCCCAGTTGGACGCGCTGGATCGCAACGCCGCCGAGTTTGGTCTGCCCTTTTACTACGACCGCTTCAGCGAGAACCAGGGCATCGTCCACGTCATCGGCCCCGACTTGGGCTACACCCTGCCCGGCAAGACGGTGGTATGCGGCGACAGCCACACCTCTACTCACGGAGCGCTGGGCTGCTTCGCAGTGGGCATTGGCACCTCTGAGGTGGAGCACGTCCTGGCCACCCAGACCCTGCGGCAGTTCAAGCCCAGGACCATGGAAGTCCGTGTTGAAGGAGATTTGCCCAACGGCGTGTCAGCCAAGGACGTGATCCTGGGCATCATCGGCCACATGGGCGTCAACGGAGGCACGGGCCACGTCATCGAGTACACCGGCGACGCCATCCGCGGCCTGTCCATGGACGGGCGCATGACTGTCTGCAACATGAGCATCGAGGGCGGCGCCCGCGCCGGCATGATCGCTCCCGACGACACTACATTCGACTACGTCCGCACCCGCCCCTACGCCCCCAAGGGCGCCGAGTTGGAAGCGAAGATAGAGGAGTGGCGCGGGCTTGCCACCGACGCTGGAGCGACCTACGACCGCACCATCGTCATCCAGGCCAGCGACCTGGCCCCCTTCGTGACCTGGGGCACCAAGCCCGATATGGTCGCGTCGATTACCGACCGGGTGCCGGATCCCGCCGCCTTTGAGACCACGGCTGAGCGGGAAGCCGCCGAGCGCGCCCTGGAGTACATGGGCCTGGAACCCAACCAGCGCATCGAGGACATCAGGATCGAACGCGTGTTCCTGGGCGCTTGCACCAATGCCCGCATTGACGACCTGCGCGCCGCCGCCAACGTCATACGCGGCCGGCAGGTCAGCTCCGACGTGTACGCCATGGTCGTTCCCGGCTCGGCCCGCGTGAAAGCCGAGGCCGAAGCTGAGGGCCTGGATCAGGTGTTCAAGGACGCCGGTTTCGACTGGCGCGTCGCCGGCTGCTCCATGTGCCTGGGCATGAACCCCGACATCCTGGATCCCGGCCAGCGCTGCGCGTCCACCTCCAACCGCAACTTCGAGGGACGACAGGGCAAGGGCGGCCGCACCCACCTGGTCAGCCCCGAAATGGCCGCCGCCGCCGCCATCGCCGGCCACTTCGTGGATGTCCGCGAGTTCTAAACGTTTTCTGTCATTGCGAGCGAGTGAAGCGAGCGTGGCAATCTCGTCGCAACCGTAACGCGAGGTAAATATCCATGGAACCCTTCGTCAAACTGGAAGGCGTCGTCGCTCCCCTGGACGCCGTCAACGTGGACACGGACATGATCATCCCCGCCGTGTACCTCAAGAGCATTGAGCGCGTCGGCTTCGGCCCGCACCTGTTCGACCGCTACCGCTACAACGAGGACGGCTCGGAAAACCCCGACTTCATCCTCAACCAGGACGCCTACCGCAACTCCAGGATCCTGGTCTCCGGCCCTAACTTCGGTTGCGGCTCCTCCCGCGAGCACGCGCCCTGGGCGTTGGAGGACTTCGGCATCCGGTGCGTCATCGCGCCCAGCTTCGCCGACATCTTCTTCAACAACTGCTTCAAGAACGGCCTGCTTCCCCTGACCCTGCCCGAGGACGATTGCCGCCGCATCCTGGACAAATCGAAGGGCAATCCCGGCTTTCAGCTCACCGTTGACCTGGAGGCCCAGCAGGTGCGCGACGCCGACGAGGAAATCGTCGTGGACTTCGAGGTGGACGAGTTCCGCCGCTACTGCCTGCTCAACGGCCTGGACGACATTGGCCTGACGCTGCAGCACGAGGATGCTATCTCGGCCTACGAGGCGCGGCAGGGCTGACCCGCACGAGGGAAACAAATTTAACGCCCCGCCGAGGAATTCCTCAGCGGGGCAATTCTATTGTAGTTTTTCTCTTATCGCGGCGCGAAGCGCGTCATAAATAGCCACCAGGAGAATCAGCACTATGCCGGCTATGATGCTGTATCCAACGTTTCTCACAATTTGGTCCCATTGAGCGTTAAATGGGAAAGACACCGCGTTTGATGCATATAGCGCCGGAATTGCCGCGACAACTGATAGCAATATAAGCAGAAAGCTTAGTCCGACAATACGAAAGACGTAACTCTTTTGGCTCATATCTGGTTCACCTGGATGGATAGCGCCGCTCCAGCATCGACGCAGCCCCGGCAATCGCGCCAATCAAGAGACCAAGTACGATCATCCACCCCGCCGCCGGCCATACGATAGCGTATAGCCCTTCCCACAGAGCAAGACCCAAAGCTACGAGAATGACGCCGACCACAGCCACCCATCCGGCCACAATCATAGTCCAAGTGAGCACTTCTTGGTTCATAGTGTTCCTCACATTCGAAATCGCCACGTAGGCTTCTGGCCTTCCTCTCATTCTACCATCTCTGGCCTATTGACGTTCGATTCCGAACCGCTCCCGCACCCGCTCCGCGTAATCCGTGTCGTACCGCTGCATCCGTCCCTGACGCACCTGCTCGTCCAGCGACGGCCGGCGCACGCCGCGGGGCGATAGCGGGGCGTATCCGATGATTTGCGCCTCTTCCAGCGCGGCGATCTCGTCAACGGTCTTGCCCAGCAGTTCCACCAGCAGCTCGCGGTTGTGCTGGCCCATGATCGGCGCCGGTTGCGGCGGAACCGCCGGCGTGCTGGATAGCTTCCAGGGCCGGCCGGCGTAGGGCAGCGGGGGCATTCCGGTGTCCGGGTGATGCTCCACCACCTCGTAGAAGCGGCGCTCTTTCAGGTGCTCGTTGAAAAGCAGGTCTTCGCTGTCCATCACCGCGCCGGCCGCCACGCCCTCGGCTTGCAACCTTGCCATCAGTTCGTGGTTGTCGTGGGTGCGGGTCTCGAAGGCCAGCATTTTGTCCAGTTCGGCGCGGTGGCGGATGCGTCCCAGCGCATCGGTGTACCGCGCGTCCGCTGCCCAATCCGCCCGGGCCATCACCCGGCACAGCGCCTGCCAGGCCGCGTCGCTGTCCACGGCGATGGCGATCCAGCGGTCGTCGCCGGCGCATGGATAGCAGCCGTGGGGCGACATGGCGGGGTCTTCGTTGCCGACGCGCTCCTGCACCCGGCCGTTCACCGTCCAGTCCAGCAGGGCCTCCGGTATGGTCGCGCTGCACGTCTGGGTCTGGGAGATGTCGATGAATTGGCCGCGCCCGGTGTTGAGCCGGTGCATCAGGGCCAGCATTACGGCGGCTACGGTATGTTCGCCCGCGGTGTAATCCGTGAACGGTATTTCCGACATCACCGGACTGCCGTCCCGGTAACCGGTCATATAGGCCAGGCCGGCCGCCCCTTCCGTCGCCGGCCCGGTAGCGCCGAAGTTGGCCCAGGGTCCGTCGAAGCCGTAGCCCGTTGACGAAACCATGATGATGTCGGGCCGGACTTTCCGCAGGTCATCGTACTCCAGCCCGAAGTTGCGTATCACCCGCGGCGTGAAGTTCTCGGCGAACACGTCGGTGACGGCGATGAGGTCCCGCAGCACGGACCGCCCCTCGTCGCGGCTCAAGTCCAGCGTCAGTCCCAGCTTGTTGCGGTTCTGCTCGTAGAAATTGGCGCCGCGATTCCAGAATTCGCCATCCACGTCGTTGTGGTACAGCGAATCGGTTCGGTAGCTTTCCAGCCGCTGCACCGACTCCAGGCGTATCACCTGCGCGCCCATGTCGCCCATCCACTTCATCGCCGAGGGTATGGCGATGAGCTGGCCCATCTCGACGATGCGAACTCCCTGCAACGGCCCCGCCATATCAGATCACCTCCGATGCCCGCAGGTACGCCAGATCCTGCGCTCCGTAACCCAGTTTGCCCAACACCGCCGCGTTGTGCTCGCCCAGCCGGGGCGCGGCGGCGTTGGCCTGCCATGGCGAATCCGACATCAGGAACGGCGCGCCGGGGAATGTGATCTCCCCCAGATGGGGATGCTCCACCGGCACGTAGTATCCCCGCGCCTGTATCTGCGGGTTGTCCACCGTTTCCTCCGGCGAGTCGATGACGCCGTAGATGAAGCGCTTTTCGTGGGCGGCGTAGAAAATCTCCTGCTTCCGCTTGGTGGCGAATATTTCGTCCAGGATGTCGCCCAATGCCTCCGCGTTTTCCAGCCGCACCGAGGCGTTATCAAAGCGCGGATCGTCCAACTGCGGCGCTTCCAGGAAGTCCACGAGAATCTGCCAGTCCAACGAAGCCCCAATGCCAGGGTTGGGCAGCACGTAACCGTCTGAGACCGCCCGCAGCCGCGTCAGGTCGCCGGTGTGGTTGGGCTGCCGCCGCCGCACCGCGCCGGTGTAGGTGTAGTTGTTGGTGACGTCGCGCAGGGCCGACGCGATGCTCTCCTGTATGGAAACGTCCACTCGCTGCCCTTCCCCGGTCAGCCGCTGGTGGTACAGCGCCATCAGCGTCGCCGACGCCAGGTTAGTTCCGGCCTTGAACTGGGCCTGGTGCAGGGCGTGTTTCAGGGGTTCCCGGTCGTAGGCCCCGAAGATGTACATCAGCCCGCCCAGCGCGTACTCCACCATGTCCGTAGCCCGGTAATCCCGCCACGGCCCGGTTTGCCCGAAGTTGGACACCGACGCCACCACCAGCCGGGGGTTGTGCGCCCGCAGCGCGTCTTCGTCCAGCCCCAGGGACGCCATCACGCCGGGGGCGAAGTTTTCCACCAGAGCGTCGGCGTCGGCCAGCAAATCCAGCAGGATGCCCCGGCCCGTTTCCGCTTTCAGGTTCAGCGTGACGCTGCGCTTGTTGGTGTTCAGGTACAGAAAGGGCAGGCTTTTTTCGGCGTCCGGCTCGTCGTGGAAGAAGGGCGGCAGTCGCCGGGCCGGGTCGCCGCCGGGCCGCTCAACTTTCAGCACGTCGGCCCCAAAATCGGCCAGCAACTTGGTGGCGTAGGGCCCGGCGATGTGATGCGTCAGGTCAACCACCTTGACGCCGGCCAGTGCTCCGCTAGTCAATATTCAGCCCCCGGTTGAAATTCGGTTGCCCATTCTAGCCGCATACCGCCATGGGCACAACGCGAGATGTGCGTCGGGTAGCGTTGCAATTTAGGTGGTTTAGTTTTCCCGTCATTCCGGCGAAAGCCGGAATCCAGTAGCGTTTTCTGGACTCCGGCTTTCGCCGGAGCGACGGATTAACAACCGAACCGCCTAAAACGGAACGCCACCGCGCGGCGCGCGCCACTGTGCGGCAGGTGATATATTTGTGCCGGTGGTTCTGGAGTGATGACCATGAAATACGACAATCCGTTCCCCGGCATGAACCCCTACCTGGAGCATCGGCACATCTGGCCGGACTTTCACTTCAGTCTGGTCGCGGGTTTGGCCAATGCGTTGGGCCCGCGGTTGCCGCACAACTACCGAGTTGACCTGAAACAGCGCGTAGAGTATGAGCAGCCAGTCGGCCTACCGTCCCCGATGCCGGAAGACGACGGCCCCATCCGCGTCAGGATGCCCCGTGGCATCAAAGCACTCTGGCTTCGGGTGGAAACCGTGCCTGACCGGGAACTGGTAACCATCGTTGAAGTGCTGTCGCCCACCAACAAAGTGCCGGGCAGAGAACGCAACCGCTATGAACGCAAGCGCGAAGTCATCGTCGGCAGTGGCGCGAACCTGGTGGAGATAGACCTGCTCCGCCGCTGGCAGCCGATGCCGCTGGAAACGCCGCCGCCGGCCAGCGACTACCGCATCCTGGTGTGCGAGGGCTGGCAGCGCCCCAGCGCGCTGCTGTATCCCTTCAACGTGCAGCAGCCCATTCCCCCATTTGCCCTCCCCCTGCTGCCCGAAGACAAACCCCTGCAAGTTGACCTCGGTCCCATCATCGACAGGATGCACCACACCGCACGCTACGGCCAAGTAACGCGCTACCAGGACCCGCCGCCGGAGCCGGCCTTTGCGCCGGAAGTGGCGGAGTGGGTTGGGGAACGGGTGGCGGGGTTTGTGGCGGCGGGGTAGCATATCGGTGAACCACTGCATCCTGCGGCAGCACAAGCGGCGGCGGGGCGGCGGCTGACCGAGACACGGGATACTGCGGGGGAGAATGGTCATGCAGTACGACAATCCGTTTCCGGGGATGAATCCTTACCTGGAGAGCGAGGGCATCTGGCCCGACTTTCATAACGAGTTGATTTCCCAACTACGTTCCGCCCTGAATCCTCAACTCCCCGACCGGTATCACATTTCGTTGCAGCGACGAACCGAGGTGGTGCCACCCCTCGGTCCCGCGCCGGACCTGGCCTTGATAATTCCGGACGCGCTGGTGACTGACGAACCCGCACCCTCACCGCTTGACGCGACGCCGGAGGCAACGGCCACTGCGACCGCCGTGGCCGCTCCGCCGGAAGAGGCCGCCGCAGTGCGAGTTCGAATGCCCAGGGAAGTCCGGGTCACTTGGCTTCGCGTAGAAGCTATGCCTGAAAGGGACGTCGTTACCATAGTTGAAGTTTTGTCACCCACCAACAAAGCGCCGGGCACTGGACGCCTCCAGTATCTGCGCAAGCGCGAGGCGATTTCCGCTGGCTACGTCAACCTGGTGGAGATAGACCTGCTCCGCCGTGGGCAGCCGATGCCGCTGGAAACGCCGCCTCCGGCCAGCGACTACCGCATTCTGGTCTGCCGCAGTTTGGAGCATCCCAGCGCGCTGCTGTATCCGTTCACCGTACAGCAGGCCATCCCCAAGTTCACGCTACCCCTGCTGCCCGAGGACGAAGAGCTGGAGGTTGACTTGGGCGCGATTATCAACGCCATGCACCACACTGTCCGCTACGGCCAGGTGGCGCGGTATCACGAGCCGCCGCCGGAACCGGCCTTCTCGCCGGAAGTGGCAGAGTGGGTTGGGGAACGGGTGTCGGGGTTTGTGGCGCCGGGTTAGTCGGCTATATGCTGTGATGAATGCGTCAAGCGAAATAGCCGGCGCTTTAGGGCCTGTTGACAAACTTCGTCATTCCGGCGAAAGCCGGAATCCAGTGAGTACCAAATAAGGCCAACTTTCTGCTGGTAGTGATTTCCTGGGTTCCTGCTTTCTCAGGAACCACGGTGTGATTTTCAGTTTGTCAACAGGCTCTAGGCCGGGCTGCCCGCCGGCTGGGGCAGATCCGTTTGCAACCCGTACCTCGCCGTGTGTATCGCTATCTGCTCCGCCGCGAATTGTGTCGCCTCGTACAGGTCAACCAGGTCGCTTATCTTTTCAACGTACAGCAACCCGTTCATGGCGTTGTGGTGGCGGAGTTCTTCCAGGGTCATACGGTTGCGTTTGATGCCGTTGCAGGTGCGGTGGAGCAGGGCCAGGTTGTAGAGTTCGTCGTTGCCCTGGGTTCCCTGAGCCGCCCGGCGGGCCCGGATGTGGTCCACTTCCAGCAGGGTTTCGTCCAGGCTGCCGTTGGGCCGGCGGGGTTCGTAGCCGCAGCCCCAGCATTGGGGGCCGAACTTGTCCATCAGCAGTTGCTTGGCCTCATCTTTGGAGATGCGCCCGGACCAGCCGGACGATTGGGTGCTCTGGCGAGCGCCCCGGCGTCCGCCGGCGGCGGAGCGCAGGGCGTGATGGGGCACCGGGTCATCGTCATCCCGCTCCGGCAGGTCGGCGGGGCCGATGACGCGGCTGGTGGTCCACTGCTGGGGTTCCTGGAAGCCCCGGTCTTTCCGCACCGACGCCAGGGCGTCTTTGGTGGCGTCGGTGGTTCCTGCCAGCGCGATGCCGTTGAGGTAGAAACGGCGTTTGAGCATGGTCCACGCCCGGTACGCCATGTCGCAGGCAATCCACTGGCGACCCAGCCGTTCCGCCGCAACCGCCGTCGTGGCGCAGCCGGCGAATATGTCCAGCACCACGTCGTCCGGGTTGCTGCTGGCTTTGATGATGCGTTCGTAGAGTTCCAGCGGTTTCTGAGTGGAGTAGCCGGAGTATTCCCCGCCACCGGTGCTATAGTTTGTGAAACCGATGGGATCGAGCACTAAGTTTTGTGGAGGGTTGCCGGTGTCAGCCTCAGCGTACCTTTTCAGGCCGGGCCATACGCCCCTGCTGGGGTGGTGAATCAATCCGTGTGCGTCGAGAGCATCAAGTCGATCATGGACGCCCTCAATCTGAAGGTATTCAGGTACGATGTTTGACGCAATCCATAGGGCATAACTGCTATCTCTCGGCAGTGCCCAGTGTCGGCCTCTGGCGTCCACGTCGTAACCTCGCCACGCTTGACCTGACTCCCCTTCCCGCGTGCCGGCGCCAGTCAAGTCCGCATTACGGTACGCGCCGCGTTCATCGCGAGACGGGTAGGCCGTGGCTAACTGTTCTGCTGTTTTCGGCTCGGATATGGCAACGCCATTCCATGTGAATCTTGAGCCATTGACGTAGTAAAGCAATGTGTCGGTGATGTTCCCATAACGACGCGCATCATTGTGAGATATGGCCCGCCGCCATGTAATTTGGCTTCTGAAATTACCGGCCTCAAACACAGTATCCATCAGCATCCGCAGATAACTGTTGGCGTGGCTGTCGCAGTGCAGGTAGATGCTGCCCGTTGGCTTGAGCACGCGGCGGCATTCCAGCAGCCTTGCCGCCATGAAGGCGATGTAGGCGGCTTCGTTTTCCGAGGCGCAGGCTTCCACGGCCTGGATTACGGCGAACACTTCAGGGTAATCGTCCTCGATGCTCATTTTCCAGGCCGGATGCACGTCCTCGTCCCAGCTCCAGATGTCGTGGACGCGGGTCAGGCCTTGGCCTTCGTTGTGCGCGACGCCGTGGGCCTGGGCCAGGGCGATTTCCTCGGCGTACTCGGCGTCGCTGATGGGCGGGCGGGGGTTGCCGGTGAAGGTTTCGTTGGCGGCAAAGGGCGGGTCGATGGCGATGAGGTCGATGCACTCGTTGTTCAGCCGCCGCAGAAACGCCAGGTTGTCCATAACCGCCAGCGTGCGGTTGGCCACGTTCAGTTTGCCCATAGGTCCTGCTCTCGGTTTCGCTCCGCTATTGGTTGGCGCGATTCTACCACTGCGTACCGGAGTTCTGAAATCGCCTGCTGTCAGTAGCAGAGATTTCGCTAATCCGATTCGAACATCACCAAGGTCGCGGCAGCACTCACGCGTACCCACTTTGTCATTGCGAGCGGAGCGTGGCAATCTCGTCGGCGCAGCAAAGGTTTTCTGCTAGCAGCCGTAAATACCGCAACGAGATTGCTACGAATGCCTGACGGCATTCTCGCAATGACAGACGGCGGAAAGTGGGTACGCGTGAGCACGGCAGCATCATTGCCCGAATAGGTTTGATACGCTAACCTGTCATAGCAGTAGGAGCAACGACCAATGACGACCCAGCAGTATCTACAAGCCAGTGAGCGTTTCTTGGCGCAGGCCAGACGGGAACTGGCCGACGACGACCTGGCGCAGGCCTCCGAAAAGGGCTGGGGCGCTGCCGCCCAGATGCTCAAGGCCATCGCCGAGCAGCGCGGCTGGGAGCACAGCCGCCACCGCCACTACCACCGAACGGCCAGCCGGCTGCGCGCCGAGACCGGGGACGGCGACATCCGCCGCTTCTTCAACTCAGCCAGCGAACTCCACGAGAATTTCTACGAAAACGACATGGAGGCCGACCTGGTGGCTGAAAGCCTCGACGACGTGGCTGCCCTCCTGGACAAGCTCCGCCCCCTATTGGCCCAAACCTAGTCTCATCCACTCTGCCGCGACGAGTAGCGAAACCGCCTGGTCAGTAGCGAATGTCTTCTATCCGCGCCTGCCAAGCCGCCGGCCCCATAAACCCCCTGCAACCGAACGCTATCCGATGACACCCCAACCCTTGCCCAACCGCACATCCGTTCGTTATACTATACCCCACGCGTCAGACAGCAAGCCCATGGCCATGGCCCATCTGCCGAAATCACATCTGAATAATATCGGGTTCACAGGGTTCAGGTAACACGGTCAACCGCTGCCGCCGTACCCGGCAGCACGTCGGATCTAATGCACCGCTGGCTAATCGCTCACCGGACGGTAACCGCTACCGCATCGAGCAGCACGGCAGGTGCCGCCACCCCCGCGCGAAGGTCGCCGCTCCGTCTTTACGGCGGAGCAACCGCGCCCACCACCGTCATTCCGGCTTCGGCCGGAATCCAGGACCACGCCTACCCCCGTCATTCCAGCGAAAGAACAGCCTGCCCCGTACTTGATACGGGGCCGGAATCCAGGACCACGCCTTTCGTCATTCCGGCGAAAGAACGTCACCCCGTACTTGATACGGGGCCGGAATCCAGGCGGGGAGGCGTGTGGCGGTCAGCACGCGCCAACTTAGCGCATCAATGCGCAAACACGCTCTCTAGCCGTAGCCCCAACAACCTGAACCCCCCCCGAACCCGAAGCAAACCAACCAGCCAAACCACCGACCAACCAAATTATCAACCGAACCACCGAAACGGAACGCTACCGGCCGGCCTCCCTTCCTTGACACTCAACCGCGCCGGCGGGTAGTATGCGGCCATTCCCCGGGGGTTTCCCGATGCCCACGGCAACCTGCCTATGGGCGTGCGGAAAACCGTCGGAATCAGCCCCTGTAACGGTCGAAACCGTCATATTACCCGCAGGAGGTACACGCTATGCCCACCAACCAGGAAATTGCCCAGATGGCGCACCTGATGCGTCGGGCCGGCTTCGGCGCCACCTACGCCGAACTGGAACAGCGCGCCGCCAATGGCTACGAAGCCACCGTGGAAGAACTGCTCAATCCCATCTCCCAGCCCGACCTGGAAATGGACATTCTTGAGCGTCACTTCGTCGATTGGAAAGAGATGAACGCCCTGGAAGTCAACCAGGCCTATCTCACCTACCGGATGATCAACACCAAGCGCCCGTTGCAGGAAAAGGTCGCCCTGTTCTGGCACGGCATCCTCTGCACCGGCAACTCCAAGTGCGAGCATGGCCGCCAGATTCAGCTCCAGCTGGATATGTTCCGCGACCTGGGCATGGGCAAGTTTGACGTCCTGCTCAAGGGCCTCGCCCGCGACCCGGCCATGGTGTTCTACCTGGACAACTGCATGAGCCACAAGGGCGCCATCAACGAGAACTGGGGCCGCGAGCTTCTGGAGCTGTTCTCCCTGGGCGTCGGCATGGACGGCGAAGCCAACTACTCCGAGGACGACGTCAAGGAAGCCGCCCGCGCCTTCACCGGCTGGACCATCACCAACGCCGTGCCGCGCTATCCCTATGGGCGCTACGAGTCCAACTTCATCTACAACCCCTACGACCACGACAACGACGAGAAGACCTTCCTGGGCGAGACCGGCAACTTCAATGGCGACGACATCGTTGAAATAATCGCCCGCCAGCAATCCGCCGCCCGCTTCGTCTCCCGCCACCTCTACAACTTCTTCGTCGCCGACGAGGTTCAGGTGCCGGCCTGGCAGAACACGCCGCCGCGCGACCCCGAAGCCATCGCCCTGCTGGAGCAGACCTACTTCGACTCCGGCTACGACCTCACCGCCATGCTGCGCGTGCTGTTCAACTCCGACTTCTTCAAGAACTCCCGGTTCGAGAAGGTGAAGAGTCCCACCGAGGTGGTCATCGGCACCATGCGCCTGGTGCAGGACTTCACGTCGCCCAAGCTGGGCCTGAACCCCCTGGCCAACACCATCCGCTACATGGGCCAGGACCTGATGAACCCGCCGACGGTTGAGGGCTGGCACACCGGCGCCGAGTGGATCGACTCCGGCACCCTGGTGGAGCGCATCAACTTCGCCGCCGACCAGGTGGGCAACACCAGCCTGCCCGGCATCCGGGACATCGTATCCCGCCTGGGCAGCGAGGAAGTGGCCGGCGCCGAGAACATCGTGGACCGCTGCCTGGAAATGGTCGGCGCCTACGAGCTGGCCCCCGAGACCCGCGCCCAGCTGATTGACTACGCCAGCAGCAACGGCAACCCGGCCATCGGCACGCCCGAATACTCCGAGACCATCGCCCAGACGCTGCAGCTCATCGTCAGCACCCAGGAGTACCAGTTTGCATAGGAACTGGTTGGCGGTAGCCGCCCTGATTGGTCTGATGATAGTCGGGGCGGCTTGCGAACGTAGCGATGGCCAGACAGGATGAACCAGAACGCAACCAGCGCATAGGCATTCCCAACATTCCTGCTGAAGCGGTGCGTTGGTATCTCTCGGTATTCAACGCAATCACCGCCTACCTGACCGTCACCAACACGCTTTTTGTACTGGCAACGCAGCAGATAACTGGATGGCAAGCGGTTCAGTATGTCGTCGTTGGCGAAATGCTGAAAGCTGGTGGGGTAGCCCTCATTGCATCGCCCGTCATCACGGAGGTAAGCAGAATGGTTATCGGCGCAATGTGGACCAAACGCAAAGTCCAGGAAGCCCGTGCAGAAGGCCGGGAGGAGGGCCGAGAGGAAGGCCGGGCAGAGGGACGGCGGGAATATCATGATCAGTGGGAAACATGGTTCCGGCGCCTTAAGGACGCTGAAGCCAAAGGTATGCCCTTCGACGAACCTCCGCCTCCTCCGCCCGGACCGGAAAGCCCATAGGGAACGACCTGCTGGGGAAGCGGGAAATGGTTCTAGCCGAGATTTGGACACAATATCGGGTACGGCGTGCAGTAGAACGCCACCAACGCCGCTGGGAAGCCTGGTTGCAGCGACGCGAAGAGGCCGCGGCGAAAGGCGAACCCTTCAACGAACCTCCGCCCAAATTGGAAAGTAGGCACCGACGCTGGTTCTAGTTGCTACTGTGTAGCCGCACGCAAACGACGATGTACATGCCATGCCAATCCACTCCATCGAAAGGAGAAACAACATGACCGCAACGAAGAAAGATCCGGTGCTGGTGGTGCTCCAGCTCTCCGGCGGCAACGACGCGCTCAATACGCTGGTGCCCCACGGCGACCCGCTGTATTACGACAACCGCCCCTCGGTTCGCGTGCCCGAAGGCCAGGCGCTGGACCTGGACGGCTACGCGGGCCTCAACCCCAACATGGGGCCGCTGAAGAGGCTTTACGATGAGGGCAAGGTCGCCGTCATCCAGGGCGTGGGCTATCCCAACCCCAACCGCAGCCACTTCCGCAGCATGGACATCTGGCACACCTGCGAGCCCGACAAGCAGGGCACCGAAGGCTGGCTGGGCCGCGCCATCCGCGAGATTGACCCCAGCAAGGAAAACGTGCTCACCGGCGTGAACTTCGGTCGCGGCCTCCCCCGGGCCCTGGCCGCCCCCGGCGTGCCCGTTGCCTCCGTGGGCAACCTGGCCACCTACGGCGTGCTGACCGGCATCGAGGCCGAGGACCAGCGCATGGATGCCCTGGACATCTTCTCCAAGATGTACTCGCCCACCATCGGGCGCAGCGCCGTCGTGGAGTACCTGTCCCAGACCGGCACCGACGCGCTGAAGGGCGCCGACATCCTCAGCACCGCGCCGGAGATGTACGCCTCCACCGTGGAGTACGGCGGCGACGTGGTGGCCCAGTACATGAAGAACATCGCTCAGGTCCACCTGGCCGGGTTCGGCACTCGCATCCTCTACACCACGGCTCCCTACAACAGCTTCGATACCCACGCCGGCGAGTTGGCCGCGCACGCCAGCCTTTGGGGGAACACCTCCAACGCCATCGCCGACTTCATGGACGACCTGCGGGAGCACGACGCCAGCGACAATGTTACGCTGCTGGTCTTCACCGAGTTCGGGCGCCGCGTGCATGACAACGGCTCCGGCACCGACCACGGCAGTGGCGGCGTGGCCTTCGTCGTGGGCGACAACGTGAAGGGCGGCATGTACGGTGAATATCCTTCGCTGGAGGCCGACAAGCTGCTGGAGGGCGACCTGCATTTCAACAACGACTTCCGCAGCATCTACACCGACCTGCTGGAAAACTGGATGGGTCTGGACGCCCAGCCGTTGGTCAACGGGACGTTCGAGAAGTTCAACTTCATCTAACCGTCACGTAGGGGCGAATAATTATTCGCCCCTACTCGCCGCAAATCCCGTCACCAGTACCAGCGGAGGAATGTCTTATGACCACTACCATTGACCGCACGGCGTTGCCCGCCGTCGGCATTGACCTGAAGTACAGCCACACCATCGGCCGGGCCGAGTTCTCCGGCCCGGGGTTCCGCAACCCCACCGCCATGGCCCGTGGCGAGGACGACGTCATGTACGTCGCCAACCGATCCTATGACTACCGTCCCGACGGCAAGCGCATCACCATGTGCACCGTGGACGAGGAGTTCATCGGCGAGTTCGCCAAGGGCGTCTTCGAGCAGGGCGACGGCGAGGCCGTGTCCACCGACGGCGCCATCATCTGGCCCACCGCCATCACCGTCAGCCCCAACGGCAACGTCTATCTCGCCGACGAATACCTGGACCGTATCAGCATCTACTCCGGGGAGGGCGAGTACCTCACCAAGTGGGAGCGCCCCGGCGACGGCGACGGCCAGTGGAACAAGCCCAGCGGCCTGGCCTTCGGCCCCAACGGCACGCTGTACCTGGTGGACAGCAATAACCACCGGGTGCAGATGCTGACCGCCGATGGTGAGTACGTCGGCCAGTTCGGCGGGTTCGGCGACGGCCCCGGCCAGCTCAATATGCCCTTCGGCGTTGAAACTGACCAGGATGGAAACGTGTACGTCGCCGACTGGCGCAACGACCGCATCCAGAAGTTCAGCGCCGACGGCAAGTTCCTGATGCAGTTCGGCGAGACCGGCGACGGCCCCGGCCAGTTCAACCGCCCCACCGACGTGGCGGTGGACAACGAGGGCACCATCTACGTCGCCGACTGGAACAACGACCGGATGCAGCTGTTCCATCCCGACGGCTCCTTCGCCGGCATGACCTACGGCGAGGCCACCATCTCCACCTGGGGCAAGGGCAAGATCGATGCCAACCCTGAAATGTGGGAAGAGCGCGAAATCGCCCAGGGCCTGGACCGGGAAAAGCTGTTCTGGGGCCCCATCGCCGTGGAGTGCGACGACGAGGGCCGCATCTTCGTCGTGGAAACCGCCCGGTCACGGATCCAGGTCTTCACCAAGCTGGACTCCGTCTTCTACGGCGTCAACGAGCGCGTCTCCGGCGGCGGCGGACGCCTCTAGGCGAACCACAAATCTTCGCCGCGATACGGGGCGGGTTGCTCAACCCGCCCCGCCTATATGGGCACCGACTGCGCTTCCAGCACTTCGGCCACGATTGATTCCTGATTCCGTTCCCGCAGTCGGGCCATGCTTTTCAGTATGATCCGATGGGCCAAGGCAGGAGAAGCCAGCGTCTTGATGTCGTCCGGCGTCACGTACTCCTGACCGCGTATGCCGGCCAGGGCCTGGGCGCACCGGTACAGGCCCAGCGTAGCGCGGGGACTGGCCCCCAGCTCAACGTCGGGATGCTCGCGCGTCGCCCGGATTACGCTGACCAGATACGACCGGAGCACCGGGTCAATGTAGATCTGGCGCACCATGCTCTGGATACGCAGTACGTCGTCGGCTGACGCCACCGGGCGCAGCGACCCCAGGGGATCGGCATCTTCAAAACGCTCCAGCATGGCCTCTTCGTCGGTTTCCGACGGATAACCCAGCCGCAATCTCAGCAGGAAACGGTCGATCTGCGCCTCGGGGAGGGGAAACGTCCCCTCCAGCTCGATGGGGTTCTGCGTCGCCAACACCAGGAAGGGCGCCGGCAACGGCACGGTGTCCTGGTCTATCGTAACCTGTCGCTCGGCCATGGCTTCCAGCAGCGCCGACTGCGTTCTCGGAGTGGCCCGGTTTATCTCGTCGGCGAGGACCACCTGGGAAATCACCGGCCCGGGGCGGAATTCAAACTGCCCGTTGTGCTGGTTGTAATAGTGGATTCCCGTTATGTCCGAGGGCATCAGGTCAGGGGTGAACTGGATGCGACGGAACTCGCAATCCAGCGAATAGGCCAGGCACCGGGCCAGCGTGGTCTTGCCGATGCCGGGTACGTCCTCTACCAGGATATGACCGGCGCTGAACAGGGCCGCCAGGGTGTATTCGATTACCTCATCCTTGCCGACTATCGCCAGCTGGATGTTATCCCGGATTGCGGCGGCGGTATCCGCGATTTGCTGCGCCTGCGCGGATGTGATCACCGCGCCGCTCCGACTGCGCCGCCGGCGGCGCGAGTGAAATGCTCTTCCGCTTCTCGCAGGTCTTTGGGCGAGTCCACGCTGCGCCAGAAAGCGCCGGTCTGCACGGCGGACATACAGCCGGATGCGGCCAAGGTGGGGAAGGTCGTGGTCTCGTGGTCACCGGTCTCGGGAAGCAGATCCCGAATGTCGGGATGCAGTACGTACACGCCGCCGTTGATGGTGTAGGGCAGGACCGCTTTTTCGCGGAATTGCCGGACCAGCCCATCGGCGCCGGCGTCAACGATGCCGTAGGGACTGGTCATGGGAACGGTCAAGATGGTGGCGACGTGAGCGGGATTTTTGCGCCGGCGCCGGTGGTAGTCGGCCAGCAACTCATCGAGCCTGGCGTCGGTAATCACATCGCCGTTGGTGGCGATGACCGGGTTGTCACCCGCGTCCGGCGGCAGCATGGCCAATCCTTGCCTTAGAGCGCCGCCTCGGCCCAGGGGAGTGGCCTCGTGGCTGTAATGGGCGCGTATCCCGCTTTCGGCCCCATTGCCGAAATAATCCGCCACCACGTCGGCCAGGTGACCCACCAGGAAAACTACATCGGTCACGCCGGCCTCCCGGAGCCAGCGAACCTGGTGCCACAGAATAGGCCGGCCATCCACGGGGATCATCGGTTTCGGAAGAGTGTCGGTGAGGGGACGAAGCCGCTCGCCTTTCCCCCCGGCCAGTATCAAAGCGTACATAGCGGGGGATATGCTAACCCCGACAGGGGATTGGGTCAATGGCGGCTGGCGGGTCGGGGATCACAACAGGTTGCGAAATTCTTCAACAGTCAGCCCGGCCTGGACAACTATGCCGCCCATTGTAAATGGGGGGATGGGGTTGTGGCGTGGTATGGAAACCTTGACATCATCTTTTTCCATCTTGATGTGCTTGCCCTGATTGGTGATGCGAAAGCCGGCCTTCCGCAAAGCGCGTACCGCGCGCTGGTGGCTAACGCCGGGAACTCTAGGCATAGCAGCTACGCGATGACCTCGCTTTCCTCATCAGCCTCAATGACTTCGACATCCGGCTTGCCCAGCAGCAGTATCTCCTGCATAAAAATGAGCCATTCGCGAATGGCGTATTGGATATTGGTCAACGCCTCATCCATATTGTCGCCATGCGAATGACAGCCGGGTAGCATGGGGCAGGAAACGTAGTAACCCTCCTCATACTTTATCATCCGAATTTTGTACCGCATCGCAGACCCGCCCCGCCCGGCGTCCAAACGCTCGCCTACAGCAACTTCCACTTCCCGCAGTTCCTCGTCCTCGGGGCCGTCCTGCCAGAACTGACCTTCGCGCTCAGTGACCGACCCGGCAATTTCAAATCCTATATTCTCCAGCGCTTCTTCTGCGGTAGCTCCCTGCGCCTTGCTGTCCGGCAAGCCGGGGCAAATGGCGGTGTACCCATCTTCCGATTTGTGCAGCAAAACCCGGTACTTCATAGCCTTTCCTCGCTGGTGCCGGATTCCGGCAGCGGGCCGGAATGACGGAGCGGTTTGGTAACGATACCGCGCCCCGGCCCCGCGACGGCGGCCGGGGCGCTCCCTGACATTATATGGCAGGGCAGACGGCGATTGCCCCTACTCGTAGGCCCGCGGTCGGAACTCGGAGGAGCAAAACTGCACCTGCTCCCAGAACCCGGCGGCATCTCGTTCCACGTTGATGTGCTGGAGGAAATCCCGGCTTGGATCATCGTAGATCATACACGGCGCCCATAAGGCAATATCAGGAAAGACGAACAAAAGTGCTATCACGGCGGCCATGCACCCCATGAATGGCAGCACACCGATGTACACGTCGGTGATGGTACTCTCCTGCAAGGCCGCCTGGGCGGCCTCCGTTTGTTCCGCCATTTGGGAGTCAACGTCCAGCCTCACGCCGTGGAGGATGTACAGGTTGATGCCCTCCGGCGGGCTGATCAACGCCGCCTCTACCAGGATTACCATTATGATGCCGAACCAAACCAGATCCACGCCGACGTTCACCAACGCCGGAGTGAGAATCGGTATGGTGGTCACCAGCATGGCGAAGCTTTCCATGAAGGTGCCCAGCAGCAGGTAGAAGAACACCAGAATGATCACGAACTGTAGCGCGTTGAGGTTCAGACCCGTGATCCACTCCGAAATGTCCTGGGATATGCCCAGGCGGGCGAAGGCGAAACTCAGCGTGAAGGCCGCCATGACGATGAGCATGATCATGGACGAGGTGCGCACGGTGGAGATGATGGCGTCCAGCAGCATCAGGTACACCGCGCGGAACGCCTGGCCCCAGTTGGAGTAGGTGCCCAGGAGGCGTTTGTACAGCTCGTTGGCCGCCGCCACGACCAGCGCGCCGGTTACGCCGAATGCCGCCGCCTCGGTGGGCGTGGCGATGCCCAGGTAGATCGTGCCCAGCACCACCGCGATGATGATGAGCACCGGTATGATGGCGACCAGGCCGACGATGGCCTCGCCGATCATGCGGAGCCACTCGGAGGTGGCTTCCAGATAGTTCAGCGTGGAGCGGCCCCGGCGGTAGGCCTGGCGGGGGGAAATGCCGGTCTCCGGATCGGTGACGTTGCTGAGGCCCGCCTCCGTCTCCTGCTCCTGTCGCAACACGCTCATCCGCTCGTCGTCGTACCGGCGGACGCCAATGCCATGGAACCAGCCCCGGTAGAGGCGCTTCACTTCCTCATCCATAGGCGCCGTGCGCGGCACTACTATGGATGTAAATACCATCATGAGGATCATGACGAAGGCCAGCAGGAAGCCGGGGAAAAAACCGGCCATGTAGAGCCGGCCAATTGATTCTTCCACCAGCACGCCGTAGATGATCAGGCCGATGCTGGGTGGAATCAGAATGCCCAGAGTGCCGCCGGCGGCCAGGGAGCCGATGACCAGGCGTTCGCTGTAACCGCGCTGCCGGAAGGACGGCAGGGAAACCCGGCTGATGGTGGCGGAAGTGGCCACGCTGGAGCCGGAGCAGGCGGCGAACACGGCGCAGGAGGCGATGTTGGTGTGCAGCAGGCCGCCGGGCAGGAACACCAGCCAGCGGGACAGGGCGCCGTACATACGCTCGCCCATGCCGGAACGCAGCATCAGCTCGCCCATCAGCAGGAACAGCGGCACCGCCACCAGGATAAAGTTGGTGTTGCTCTCCCAGGCCTTGTTGCCGAGGATGTTCCACAACGGCGCATCGGAAAACGCCTGCATCATCACCAGCGAGAGCACCCCCAGGGCGCCGGCTACGTACAATCCAATGAGGAAGAAGACCCCCATCATGCTGAAAGCGGTGATGATCGCCATTTTCTTGCAGTCCTCCGGTCAGTTGAGGCCGGTATTTCAATTCGTCATTCCCGCTTTCTATCCCGTCATTCCGGCGAAAGCCGGAATCTACGGGTTGTCGGGAATGACGCTAGATGCCAAAGTCCCTAAACGCCCGACGCGGCTTCCTGGACGGTGTCGGTTGTCGCCAGATCGGCAACGTCGCCGCCGCGGGATTTGTGGATGATCTCCAAAATGCCGCGTACCACCATGCTCAGCATCCACTGGAAGGACGTGAAAGCCAGCATGGTGAACCCGATGGCCACCACCGTCTGGGGTATCCAGAGGGGCGTCAGCGGGTAGGTGTTGGTCAACGCCTGAATGCAGGCTCCCGTGGCGGGATCGTTGCTGATGCAGTAGGACTCCAAGACCTCTTCCCAGGTCTTCCAGGCGGTGATGGCGCCGAAGAAACCCACCGATCCCAACGCCAGCCAGTCGGCGGCGGAACGCATATAGGGATGGATGCGGGAGAACAGCGGGAGCAGTACGTCGATGCGCACGTGGGAGCCGGTGCGGAGCGAATAGGAAAAGGCCCAGGTCCCCGCGAAGGCCAGCACGTAACCGCTGAGCTGGTCCATACCAGGGGCCATGGGCCCGCCCAATTTGCGAGCGATCACCTGGTAGGTGATGAACAGGCCAAGCAGAAGGAGCAGCGTTCCGCAGATGTAGCCGAGAATGCGATAGGCGTAGTCCAACCCACCGTCCATCTTATAGATGGCTCGGGTTATGGTGATGGTGGCCGGCTGGTCGTCCACCGTGGGCTGAACGGCTTGAGTGCTCAACGGGGGCCTCCGGGTTTCATTCAGGTCGGTTCAAGCGGAGCCTAGCGAGGTCACAGGGCGAGACGCAGGATACCCGATTTCAACCGAAACATTCGCAAAATCGGGTGTCTCAATACGCGGGGGCAAGTCTATGCGCCCCAAAAACGTATGTCAAGAATGCGCTCAAGCGCAAGTGGCTGGGCGGTGTGGTGGTCAGCGCCGCGCCGTAGCATGAGGGTGTGGCGGCGGCGCGAGAGAGGGGTGTGGGTTGGAGCGCAGTGGTCGATGCTTCGACCTCAGCGCACTTGGACACCCAATGACCTGGCAAAAGCCGCCACGTAGCTCGAAAAGGGTTGCCCCGGTTGTGACAGTTCCTGAAATATGTCCCTCGTTAGATCAATATTGGAGTGCAAATCGCCAAAATCCGACTCTATCTGCGTAATCAATGTTTCCAGATA
>DAOUJY010000014.1:0-25603 GCA_034421995.1 Dehalococcoidia bacterium
CATGACCGGCATCCTGCTACGTAGGTTGGCCCACCTTTCCAATTTTTAGACACCCTCTGAGAGCGATAGCCAGCGGTGCATGAGATCCGACGTGCCGTCCGTGTACGGCGGACGGCGGTTGGCCGTGTTACCTGAACCCTGTGAACCCGATATTCAGATGTGATTTAGGCAGGTGGGCCGTGGCCGTGGGCCCTTTGCCTTACGCGTAGGATATAGTGTAGAGAACTAATGTGCGGGCACGCAAGGGGTAGCTGTCATCGGAGAGGAAATTTCGCTACTCCCTAATTCAGTAAGATAAGCCCATGCAGGCGATCCCGACCCGGTACGCAGCACAGACGTCAGAGTAGCGAAATTCCCTACAACCACGGCAAATGCAATCCACACAGCCCGTGCTACACTGCCTGAATGGAACGATCAAGCAAGGTACCGCAGGAGGCGAGCGATGATACAAACCGTGAAAGCCCGATTCGCCAATGGGATATTAACGCCGCTGGAAGCCATTGACCTACCGGAAGGTGCGTTGGTCTCCCTGGATATCGGGGAAATCTCCGCCACAGAGCCTGATGCGCCGACCGCCGGGACGGAACCTTGGACCATTGACGGCCACGAGAGCCTCACCGACCGAAACCAACCGATCAATTACAATCGGCTGAACGATGAACTGATGGATGAAGAATACTTCGAAAAGGAACGGAGAATCAGGGAACGCAGCGCATGATCGTACCGGACATCAATATGCTGGTCTATGCTCACAACCCTGGTGCGCCAGAGCATGAGGCGGCCCAGCGCTGGTGGCAAAGCCTGCTTTACGGGAAAGAAAGCGTCGGCATTCCTTGGGCGGTAGCAACGGGGTTCGTGCGCGTAATCAGCATTCCCGGAGTATTAATTTCTGCCATGTCGCCGGCCAGCGCCGCGGATCACGTTGCAGGCTGGTTCGGACACGGCCATATCACTCCGATCAACCCGGGCGACGGCCACATGCGACTCTTCCAAGAAAACCTCGCCGTCGCCGGCAGCGGAACCAAGCTGGTTACAGACGCCCACATAGCCGCATTGACCATGGAACACCACGCCGAGCTCCACACCAACGATTCTGATTTCGCCCGCTTCCCCGGCCTGCGCTGGATAAACCCGCTCACATGACAATCCTCCACGCGAGTGAGGCGATTGGCGCGCCCGCTCGGTGAGTAGTACAATGTGGCCGCCATGGTTGGATACTCCAGGCGAAACATAGCGATGCTCACCTCCATCGGGGCGATGGTGGTGTGCCTGCTGTTGATTATCTTCTTTGGCGCGTGGGCGGTATCGGCCAGCGGGGACGCCGACCTGGGGGGTCTGCTGTCCGGCGCGGCTTCGGGATTCAGCGGGGGCGTGTCGCCGCAATCCGTGGCATCGGAAACGGGCGCGGTTGGCGCTGAAGGCGATACCGTGCCCAGGCTGGCGTCGGCGTCGTCGGGCAGCGCGGCTGAAACCTGGTGGGGCAAAGCGCTCCTCGGGGCCTGTCCGCTGCATTAGGGCGTGTTGGATTTACCCGCCTGAAATTAACCACGCTCGGATTTTCTGGATTCCGGCTCAAGGCCGGAATGACGGTATGAAATGAAATTGACCACGCTTGGACTTTCTGGATTCCGGCTCAAGGCCGGAATGACGGCATGAAATTGCGACCGGAATGACGGTATGAAATAGCAAAACGTCAACCTTGGGAGGCGTTCCCTCTAATGGCCACAAACTTTCCCACCAGGCAAACGGGCGGCGGGTTTCATTATGCCTGGGTAATCATCGCCATTCTGTCGATTGTGCAGATTTTCGGCCAGTCGATTTCGATGTCGGCCGGCATCATGGTGCCCGAGCTGCGGATGCCGCTGGACGAAGGAGGCCGGTTCGGCTGGTCGCCGGCGGTGATCGGGTTTGCGCTGGCGGGCTATTACTTGGTGGGTTCGCTGACCTCGCCGTTCAGCGGGCGGTTTGGGGACATACTGGGAGCGCGCAAGTTGCTGGTGGCCGGTGGGGTATTGTTCGGCGTGAGCATGGTGCTGATCGGGTTCATCACCCATGTCTGGCAGTTTTTCCTGGTGTACAGCGTAATGCTGGCCCTGACCTCGTCCATCGCCATGGTGCCGCTGATGGCGGCGGTGAACCCCTGGTTCAAGCGCCGGCTGGGGCTGGGTATTGGCCTCATGTGGGCCGCCGGAGGAGTGGGCGCAGCTGCGTTGGCTCCAGTCTATTCGGTTTTGCTGGTGAACTTTGGCTGGACGGCCACCTTCGTGGCCATCGGCTTGGTGGGCGGCGGTTTGACGCTGGGTCTGATGCCGTTCTTCCGCAATCAGCCGTCGGAAAAGGGATTGCTGGCCTACGGCGCGTCGTCCGACGACCCGCCGCCGGTGTCGTTCAGCGCCGAGGCCTCCCGGCTGCGCCTCAAGGTGTTCCAGCGGCAGATGAAGCACACCCGGGCCTTCTGGAACCTGCCGGTTATTCACGGCATGGGGTGCGCCGGGCACGGCATCGTGCTGATTTTCGTGGTGGACTTTGCCGTGACGCGGGGAATTGAGTTCACCACCGCGGCGGTGATTTTGACGCTGATAAATGTCTTCAGCATCGGCGGCCGTTTCCTGGTGCCCATAATCACCGAGCGGGTCGGCGGCAAGCTGATTATGGCGACGGCGCTGGGAATACAGGCCGGGTCGGTGATTATCCTGCTGATAGCCGGCGAGTATATGGCCGGTCATGCGTGGGCCTTCTATCTGTTCGCCTGCGTGTTTGGATTGGGCTTCGGCGGCGAGATGTCGGCCTATCCGGTGGTGAACCGGCAGTACTTCGGCACGGGGCCGGTGGCCACGGTGTACGGTTTCCAGATCTCCGGAGCCATGATGGGGCACTTCATCTCCACGTTGGTAGCCGGCGTCATCATCCAGTTCTGGGGATACATACCGGCCTTCATCCTGTCGATGATTTTCAGCGGCCTGGGTGTCTTTATCATCCTGACCCTGGAGACTACCAAGCGGCAGTTGATCCCCGACTGGGAAGACCAGTTGCCGCCGGAAGCCAGGACGCCCTCCGCCGCCAGCATCCCGGCGGTGGCGCCGCCGGCCGCGGCGGCCACTGGCGTGGCCTTCGGCAACGTGGGCGGGGACGGTAACTAGGGCTAGTTGGCATATACCGTCATTGCCGCGAAAGTGGGAATACAGCGTCGTCTTCTGTTGCAGAACGATTTGGTTGCAGAAACTCCTGGATTCCGGCTTTCGCCGGAATGACGGGGAAGCTGTGTATGAGCGGGGAATCTGTGCATGAACACTGAACTGGCCTTTCTCTGCGACTCTGCCCTGGACGACCGGGGCAAGTTGCACGCCATGGGCATCGGCATTGACGGGGTGCAGGGCAATGCGCTGCCGATGACCCACCCGCGCTTCGTGGTGGTGTGCGTGATGCGCTACTCAGTGTTTGAGGCCGGGGACAAGCGAATGGAGATCCGGCTGCTGGGGCCGGACGCTCAGGACGTGTTGCCGCCCGTTGAGCAAGTCATCGCCCTGCCGGCCCGCGATGGAGTCGTGGACGCCAACGCGCGCATCATCGCGGAAGTCAACGGCGTGACTTTTGAGCAATCCGGTCCCCACGCTTTTCACGTGGTAATCGACGGCAACGAGGTAGCGCGGTTGCCCATCAACGTCAGCGTCCGCGCTTCCTGACGGCAGTTCGCCGGTGTCAGCCCGCCAAATTCTGCTCGCCACGGGCAACGCCGACAAGCAGCGGATGCTGGCGTGGCTGCTGGAGGGGCTGCCCGTTGTTGGCGTCACGCCCGCCGAAGCCGGCGTGTCGGCCGACCCAGACGAATCGGCGGATACTCACGAGGCGATTGCCCGGGCCAAGGCCGAGGAATGGTCACAAGCCGCCGGGATGCCGGCCATCGCCAGCGACGGGGGGTTGCTCGTGCCGTCCCTGGGAGCGAATTGGGAGAGCCGCTACACCCATCGCTTCGCCGGGCCGGCGGCGGATGATGACGAGCGGCAACGGCGGCTGCTGGAACTGTTGCGGCCCTTGACCGGAGACGACCGCAAGGCCGCTTTCGTAGAAGGTCTGGCCATTGCCGACGGTGGACGCACGCTGGCGTCGTGGGAAGTGCGGGGGGCGACGGGGCGCATCGTGGATAGGCTGGCCGACCGGGGCGGCGCGACCGATGGCGACGGGTTCTGGGTGTTTCCCCTGTGGCACTTCGCCGAGTTCGGGAGGACTTACGACCGGCTGACCGAGGCGGAACGGGCCAGCCTGGGCGACCATTGGGACGCGCTGCGGGCATTGGTGCGGGAGTTCGTGCCGGGTTGGCTGGGCTGATTGCAGAGGCATCGGGTTCCAATAATGGTAGCGACGCGGGCAGCCAGGAACCCGGCCCCGTTGCGGAATAGGCGCGAATCACGGGTCTTGACCTGATACGCGGAGTGGCGGTTCTCGGCATTCTCCTGATGAACGCCGTCAGTTTCAGGTACGGGCTGGTTCCGTACTTGAACCTCAGCGCCGGTGGGTCGGAGACTTGGCTAGATTGGACAGTAGGCATCTGCGGGGAGATTTTCATCGACCAGAAGTTCATGGGGCTGTTTTCCCTGCTTTTCGGCGCCGGGGTGACGTTGTTCATCGAGCGCGCGGCAAGCCGGGGCCGGCGGGCCATTCGGTTGAATCTCTGGCGCAATGTCCTGCTGCTTGCCGTCGGGCTGCTCCATTACCAGTTGTGGGACGGCGACGTATTGACGGTCTATGCGCTGTGCTCCGTGATACTGCTGGCGCTGCGCCGGCTGCCGCCCCGGGCCCTTATCGTCGCCGGCGTCGCCATGTACCTTCTGCCCATCGCCAACGATTTCTGGATGCAGTCCATAGTCAACGCAACCGAGGCTCCACTGGTTGGAATATGGACGGAACCGGGGGCGGATGTAGAGGAGGCCATCGGCCTGTCGCTGGTATTCAACTACTTTATGCGCGCCTTGGGGATGATGCTGATTGGCGCCGGGTTGTACCGGCTGGGGTTTATGCACGGTATCTTGCCAACCGCCCTTTACCTCAGGACGGCAGTGGCCGGTATTGGCGTCGGGCTGACCCTTGCCGCTTTGGGGGTGGTCTTTGTAGCGGCGAAGGACTTTTCCAGAGAGGTGGCGTTTATCGGCAACACGGCCAACAATCTGGGTTCAATTCCCGCTGCCTTGGGATATATGAGCGTTCTGATTCTCTGGAACCGCGGGGCGGACGACTGGCTGAAACGGCGACTGCGGGCCGCGGGCCGAATGGCGCTGACTAACTATCTGGCGCAGAGCGTTCTGGGAGTCGTGATACTTGCCATTCTCCTGGAAGATGTTGCGGTGAACCGGGCCGGAATTCTGCTGTTCGCTCTGGGCGTGTGGGCTTTGCAGCTGTGGTGGTCGGAGGCGTGGCTCAGCCGTTTCCGCTTCGGCCCGGCGGAATGGCTCTGGCGGGTGGGCACCTATCGCCGGCGGCAGCAACTGCGGCGCGTCTGACGGGCAAATAAGTTACAATGGCCCGGTACGTATTCCGTCCGCCGGAGTTTTTCTTTGACTGTTCTACACACCGACGACCTTTTGGCTCCCGCATCCGTGGAGGATGTCCAGGGGCTGCTACGCGATCAGGCGTATATCACCGACCGGGGGCTGGCGATTGCGATTTTTCTGGCGCTGAAACTGCGCCGGCCGCTGTTCCTGGAGGGCGAGGCCGGCGTGGGCAAGACGGAAATCGCCCGGGCGTTGGCCGCCGGGTTGAACACCGACCTGATTCGCTTGCAGTGCTATGAAGGGCTGGACGTCAACCACGCCGTGTACGAGTGGAACCACACCCGGCAATTGCTGGAAATCCGGCTGATGGAGGCAAGGCGCGATGGCGGGAACGAAGCGGACGACGGCGGGGTTGACCTGTTCGGCGACCAGTTTCTGATCAAGCGTCCGTTGCTGGAAGCCATTGACGAAGCTCGGGACCGGGCGCCGGTGCTGTTGATTGACGAGCTGGACCGGGCCGATGAAGAATTTGAGGGCTTCCTGCTGGAGTTGCTCGCGGATTATCAAATCACGATTCCGGAACTGGGCACCTTCCACGCTACGCATCCGCCGGTGGTGGTGATTACGTCCAACCGGACGCGGGAGGTTCACGACGCTCTGAAGCGTCGCTGTCTGTACTACTGGGTTGATTACCCGGACTACCAGAAGGAAATGCAGATTGTCACGGCGCGGCTGCCCGACGCGCCCCGGCAGCTGGCGCAACAGGTAACCTCGTTCATCCAGGAGCTGCGGGATACGGAACTGTACAAGATCCCTGGCGTGTCGGAAACGCTGGACTGGACCTCGGCATTGATGGCGCTGAATATGAGGGAGCTGGAGCCGGAGGTTATCGACGACACCCTGGGCATCATGCTCAAGTACCAGGACGACATCGAGGCCGTGCGTGGCGAGCCGGTGCGGGCGCTGCTGGAACGCTCCCGCAACCGGGGGCCGCGACGGGGCGGACGGCGGGGATAATTTCGTCCCGGTTTTGGAAAGGACTGCTACGTGAACAACTACTTCGACACGCCGGACCTTGACGGGGAACAATCTCTTACCGTCGAGGCGGTGGAGCAGGTTCTGGCCAAGGGTGATGGCACGGCGGCGGATTTGCTGATGCTGTACCTGGCCTGCCTGGTGGCGGACCCCAACGAACAGGAAGAGTTCGGGGGCGTTGCCGACCGGGTCGCCGATGCGCTGTTTGAAATGGCGGAAGAAGGCGATGAGGACGCGATGCTGGCGATGACCGCGTTGAACGCGCTGATGGAGGAAGACGGTTCGGACGATGCCAAAACGGTGGGGGTGGCGATGTTCCGCGCGGTGGCGACCCGGCCCATCCTGCTCAGCGTGGCCGACGGACGGATGGACTTTGAAGCCGCCACTGCCGCGCTGGAGGTGATTGACACTCTGGCGAGTGGTTTTTCGGACGGCGACGGCGACTTCGACGATTTTGACGACCTGGACATCGACGAGTTGGCGGACATACTGGGCGTTTCCGATTTGAGATTGGGCTGGCATGATGACTTGGATGACCGTTAGCGATGCTCCTCTACACGTGGCCGTCATTGGCGCCGGCATCGTCGGCGCGTCCATAGCCTGGCGCATTGCCAGGCGCGGGGCGCGGGTTACCATCATTGACAAAGGGGAACCCGGCAGCGGGGCTTCCAGCCACAGTTTCGCTTGGGTGAACGCCGGGGCGAAGGAACCCATCGGGTATCACAATCTCAACCGGCGTTCCCTGGAGATGTGGCCCCGGTTCGCCGAAGGGCTGGGTGAAGACGTGGGCCTGCGCTGGGGCGGCAAGGTGGCGTGGGAGACGGAAGCGGAAGCCGCCGCGGCGTTGACGGCACGGGTGCGGCAGTTGCAGTCATGGGGTTATCCCAGCCGCCTGGTGTCCAAGTCCGAGCTGGAGGAACTGGAGCCGGCCTTGAACATCGGCCCGGTGGCAGCGGCGGAGTACAACGAGAACGAAGGGCAGGTGGAGCCGCAGCTGGTCGTCGATGCCTGCATCCGGCGGTTGGCCGAGTTGGAGGCCGGTATTCTCGCCGGCGTTTCGGTGGTGGGGCTGGCGCAGGCCGGTGATGGAACCGTCCGCGCCGTGCAGACCACGGCCGGCGATATTGAGGTTGACGCGGTGGTACTGGCCGCCGGAACCGATACCACCGGGTTGGCCGCATTGGCCGGCGTCAACGTGCCGCAGGCGGAAAGCCCGGGCGTGGTGATGCGGACCACGCCCATGCCGCCGCTGCTGCGAAACGTGCCGGTGGTGTACGCGCCGCCCCTAGAGGAAGGCCGCCGGGAAATACACCTGAGGCAATGCCCCGACGGGCGGCTGATGATTGGCGAGGGAGACCAGGAGAGCCTGGCCGAGGACGACAGCCAGGCCCACGCCGAGGAACTGCTGGCCCGCGCTTGCCACTATCTGCCGGGTCTGGCCGGAGCGCAGGCGATACCCGTGCCGGTAGGTTGGCGCCCCATGCCGCTGGACGGTTACCCGGTGATGGGTTTCGCGCCGGAAGCGCCGAACCTGTACGTGGCGCTGACGCACAGCGGGGTCACGCTGGCGCCGGCCCTGAGCCAACTGGCGGCGCAGGAAATCTGCGAGGGTGTGCGGGCCGACGCGGTGCTGGGGCTATACCGACCGGAGCGTTTCGCCGGGTTGACGGCGGAGGCCGCTGCGGAGATGGCGCACCCCAGGGCAGGACATCGCTAGCGAGCCGGAGACTGCCGCCTCGCCGGCGGACGCACTCGGGTCCGAAATGGCGACGTCGGTCCGGGGCTGGACAGTCCTGCTGCTCAACCGGCTGCACTACAGCACGGTAGTGTTGTCGTCCTTTGGATTCGGGCTGTTTCTGCCCTTCATCCAGGAAGATCTGGGGCTGAGCTACCTGCAAATCGGGGCGCTGCAGGCGGTATCGTGGGGAGCGTCCGTGGCGCTGCTGGTGCCCTTCAGCGTGTTGTTCGCCCGGTTCAATCCCAACCGCCGGGTGCTGGTGGGCCTGGCGCTGCTCACTCCTTTCCTGTTCACCCAGGGCGTGGCGTTGGGGTTCTGGACCCTGCTGGTGTCACGGTTTCTGATGGTGCTGACCCAGGCGGGAATGACTCCGGCGCGGCCACTGCTGCTGCGTTGGTGGGCCGCGCCGAGGCAGTACGCCACAGTCACGTCGGTGGGCCTGTCGCTGCACTCCACGTTCATGGCGGCGGCATTGACCTTCAGTCCGCTGATTATCGTCCTGCTGGACAGCTGGCGTCTGGCCTACTTCCTGCAGGCCGCCCTGATGGGCCTCCACCTGCTGGCGTGGGCAGTCCTGACCCGCAGGGCGGAACCCGTTTTTGACGAATCGCGCCCGGCAGGGACGGATGGCTCCGGCGCAGGAGACAGCGACGCGCCGGCGGAGGACAGCGCAAGCTCGCCGCTGGTCAAGGCGCTGATTGCCTACCCTCACGCCTGGCTGTTGGGCGTGGTCATGCTGTGCCTGTCGGCGTCATGGACAACCGTATTGACCTTTCTGCCCACGATATTGGAGGAGGAACGGGGCATCGCAATTTCGGCGGGGAGTATGCTGTTCGGCTTCATGTACTACGTGCTGATACCGGGCGGGCTGCTGGGCAGTCGGATATTTCAGCACATTACCGACCGGAGGCTGATGGTGCTGCTGCCGGCGGCGATGAACGCCATCTTCACCGTCATCGCGCTGTTGGCTGGAAGTCAACTGCTGGTAGCCGTGGCGTTGACCGGCGTGGGATTGGTTTGGGTGTTCGTGCCGGCGATGGAGATACTGCCCTTCGAGTTCAGGGGCATCAGAGCCCGGGAAGTGTCGGTGCTGGCGGGTTTGGTGCAGACGTTCAGCGCCATCGGGTTCGGCGGCGGGCCATTGCTGGCGGGGGCGCTGGCGCAGGCGTCGGGGTCGGCGGTCACCGGGGTGCTGGTGGTGGGAGGGCTGACCGGCCTGGCGATCCTGGCGGCGGCAATGCTGCCGCGCAGTTTCGGGGGGAGCAGGTACGAGGTGGTTGGCTGACGCTTGACGGCGTTAGGATTTTCAGAGACGAGGAGAACAGGAATGACGACGCGATTGACGGATGACGAAATTGATGCGCTTGGCGAGCGGTTGCGGGATGGCATTACTATTGCCGACCGGACCGTGTACGGCGAATATAGCAGGGTGTTAAACCGGCTCAGGCTCGATCTGGAGACGGAGTTACGCGCTCTGGCTCCGGGCGCTGGAACAGGCTCCCGCACCAAGCGAGTAGAAACGGTGGCGGCAAAATTGGAGCGGCGTCCCGAGCTGGCGCTGTCTCAAGTAACGGACTTGGCCGGCTGTCGTGTCATCGTATCCGGCCGGGTTGAGCAACAGGCAATCGTAGCCCGGTTGCGAGCAATCTACGATGTTCAGCAAGTTGACGATAAAAGCGACAATCCCAGATTCGGATATCGGGCCGTCCATCTTGACATTCGTTACCTTGGGCAGTTGGTGGAAATCCAGGTGCAGACGCGCAATCAGCACCTTTGGCAGATGGTTTCTGAACTGGCGGCGGGATACGATATTTCCATCAAGTACGGCGGCGGCCGGCCGGAAGTCAGCCGGGTATTGCAAGACTTGTCAGAGTTGGCTTGGCGATACGACTTGGAAGGCGTTGAATTGCCCGAAGCTGACATTGACCAAGCGCGCGATGTGATAACATCAGTTCACTCCGAGTGAACGGGACGAGCCAAATACCGGAGGACGAAAGATGAGTTTGAACTTTCTGGTTGAACACGACCGGCACGGAAAGATACCTACCAGGATCACGGTGTACGAGAACGTTGATGACGCCGAAGAACGACTTTACAAACTGGACATTGACCAGTTGGACGAGCTCAATGCTTGCCTGAAGGCGGGCAAGCCGGTTCGTATGGAGTATGTTGTCCTGGGTGGCGCATCGGTAGAAACCATCAAGCAAACCCACGCGCGCTATTTCTGGGGCGAGTACGAAGTGCTAGTTCCGACGGAGATTCGCTACTTGACCAGTTGGCGGGATGATCTTCCTTCGGTCCAGGCGGAAGGCGCTGCGGTCGCTGCCACCGGATCCGCATGACCACCACCCTCAGCGTCAACCTGCACACCGCGCCGGCCGATGCCGGTGCGGGTGCCATCCTCCCCAACTTGCTGATGTTCGGGGAGGTTTTGCGGCGGTTGGGGTTGGACGTTGGTTCCGGCAATGTGCTGGATCTGGTACGGGCGACGGAGTTTGTGCCCATCGGCGGGAACCGCAATGACTTCCGCCTGGCCGCGCGGGCGCTGCTGGTGCATCGCCGTAGTGACCTGGAACTGTTTGACGAGGCGTTCCAGGTGTTCTGGCGGCGGCCGGCCCACGGACGCAGTATGCGTGACCTGCGTTCCATGGGCGAGGAGCGGCGTTACCGTACGCCCCGGGTGATGCCCCACCGGGAGGATACCTCCGACGGGCCACCGCAGGATGAGGGCGGGGAGGACGCCGGCGACCGGCAGCCGGTGGTGGACCTGCAACGGTCCTTCAGCGCGCGGGAGGTATTGCGGCAGCGGGACTTTGCCGAATACACGCCGGCGGAGGTGGCCGCCGCCCGTTCGCTGATGACCGAGCTGGCGTGGGACCTGGGACGCCGGCGGACCCGGCGATTGACCTGGGGCGACGGGTCGGAAATCGACCTGCGCCGCAGTATGCGCCGGAGCCTGTCCCACGGCGGCGAGATGGTTGACCTGGCCCACCGCCAGCGCAAAACCAAGCCCCGGCCGCTGGCGCTGATCTGCGACGTCAGCGGCTCCATGGAACGGTACACCCGGATGCTGCTGCACTTTGTACACACGATGGTGGTGAGCGGTCAGCAGCTGGAGGCGTTTCTGTTCGCCACCCGGCTCACGCGCATCACGAGGCATCTGGAGCATCGCGGCGTTGACCGGGCGGTGTCCGAAGTGGCGCGGGCGGTGCCCGACTGGGCCGGCGGCACCCGCATCGGCGAGGCCATCAAGGCGTTCAACTACCGGTGGGCGCGACGAACCCTGCGCGGCGGCGCGGTGGCGCTGGTCATATCGGACGGATGGGACCGGGGTGACCCCGAACTGTTGTCGCAAGAGATGGCGCGATTGCAACGCAGCTGCCACCGCCTGATCTGGCTGAACCCGCTGTTGGGGTCGCCGGACTACCAGCCGCTGACCCGGGGGATGCAGGCGGCGCTGCCGTACATCGACGACTTCCTGCCGGCCCACAACCTGCACAGCCTTCAGGAATTGGCGCGGCATTTGAACCATCTGACGGCCCGAAGGGCGCCGCCGTCAGCGCGCCGTCGAACCGAAGGGGAAGACGGCGACGGGGTTGCGACGAGTACGGATACGGCCCACGATGGGGGCGCGGCGGGCCGGTCGCGGCGGGAGCTGAACCCGGCGCTGGCGCCGACGTTCCGGCATCCGCTGTGGGGGCATCCAAATATACCAGGGGGTGGTTAAACCGTTTCGCTGTTTCTCGTCATTCCCGCGAAAGCGGGAATCCAGAGAGCGAAAGATCCCGCAACGTTTCTTTCCGTCAGACTTTTCTGGGTTCCTGCTTTCGCAGGAACGACGGGTTTATTTTCCAACCGCCGCTGCCCTTTAGCCGGCCTGTCCCGGCGCGATTTCGTTGTACAGGCTGGCCAGGGTTGTCGCCAGCGCGTGGGGACGCTCCTCGTACTCCGGCGTGGGATACCATTCGTAGTCGAAGCTCCGAACCACCGTGCCCTCGATGCTGGTGCGGAGGCTGGACACGATGACGCGGAAGCCAAGGGCGTGGGACGCCTGCTCGGCCAGTTGCTCCATGATGATGTTGGGGCAGTCGAAGATGACCATGAAGCCGCCCTGCCGCGCGCCGTCGGTGACCCGGGCGCGAAAGACCTTGCCGAACAGATCAAGGTCAACGATGGTGTAGCGACGTTCCTCGGCGCCATGGTCGGGCCAGCCGATGTAGATGTCGCCGCCGACGTTCCAGTGGTGCATGGGTGGCTCCCGCGAATGGATGGCGCGTATCGTAGCGGGGGAAGGGGTGGGGCGCAAGCGGTGCGCGTGAGCAGTGAACGTAGGCTTGGTTATCCATGCCAAAACCCCGGCGCCGTCCGGTCCACCGGATCATAGCCCGTCGCCAGATATTTCTCCCGCAGGCGGTCCCATAGGTAGAGGCGGTCCCAATCGGGGCTTTCCATATAGTTCTGGCGCTCGTCCAGGTGGGGGTTGGGGAGGAGGACGGTGATCTGCTGCTGGCCGCCGCCGTTGAAGAGGCGGAAGCCCCAGGACGTGGGCTGGTGGTCGGGGTTGAGACGACGGTACAGTTCGGCGCGGGCGGCGCGGCGCAAGCGGGCCACTTCCGGCGGTGACGACTTGGAAGCGCCGATGCAGAGGTGCAGGTGCCATTCCTGGAAGTCCACGGTGAGATAGCCGTCCAGGTAGCCGATGCGCGGTTCGCGGGGCGGCTTGATCTCCCACACCGCGCCGGGGATCAGCAGACCGATGCGGATGTTGGCCCACTCGGCCAGGCAGTCGCGCAGGATGCCGGATAGAATTTCCTCGTCGGTGGGCAGGGGGAACAGCTCGTAAGTGCCGTCCAGTTGCTGGGTGATTTCGCCGCGAGGCAGCGGGTTGGCGGTGGTCATGGCGTTGCTCCCGGTTCAGTATGCTCAGGTCATGGTGCAGTGTCATTAGCCAATCTTGCGCTGACCAGCCGATTCAGGCTGACTCCTTCTTCGGCGGCCCTTATGGCGAGCGCGCGATGCGTTTCAGGCGGTACCCGAACTAGAAAGCGCCCGCTGTAGGTGCGTTCAGCCAGTGGCTCCGGCGGCATCTCGTCGTTGGCTTGCAGATCCGCGACGCAGTCTGCCACCAACTGCCGAATCCCGATGAAGGCTCCGTCTTGCGTCGGGTCCAACCAGCTCAACGATGGGAACTCGGCGCACAGGCCGACGTATTCCTCGTCCTCAGCGGACCAGGTGACCCGGTAAGTGTAATGGTCAACCATCATTCCTCAAGCTTTTCAAGGGCCCTGACAACCTGGCGTACCTGATACGGCTTGGCCATGCCTTGGTTGTTTTGTATGTTGACTCTGGGATTGCTTGGCCATGGGGTCCGATAGACCAAATGGCTTGTCCCACTTTGACGAGGTTCCCCGAAGAAGTAGTCGCAAATACGGGCCAATTCCTGGAATCGAACTCCTTTCGGGTTGCGTCGCAATTCCTGGATAACAGAGGCCAAGTCCATATCGTCCTCCTAATTGGGCCGTGTTTCGGCAATCACACATAATTTCACCTCCCGCATAAAAAAAGCCTGAATTGAAGCATAATGCTGCTTGTGATAGTACCAATATAGATACTACATTGTCAAGACGAGGAAATTTGTGGGCGCCCAGTCTGTCAATGCGAGGGAGTGTGACAACGTGGAAATTCCGTCCTGGCGGCGATGACCAATACCGCGATGAGATTGCCAGGCTCTGCTACGCATGACGGTTTTGCAAGGGCGATTGGGGTATAATCCGGTCATAATCCGCATGGTTAGGTGGGGGTTGCCATGCCACGTCCGCGTAAATCCAATGCCGCTACTACTGCTCAGGCCCAGGGGCATGATGGTACGGACCGCCTGTCGCCGGTGACCGAGAACTACCTGCTGTCGCTGTACAAGATGTGGGAGGATGCCGAGATCCCGACGCTGACCCAGCTGACGGAAGCGTTGCGTCAACTGCCGCCCACCGAGGGATTGGGCACATCGGTGCCGTCGGTGGCCGGGATGCTGCGGCGAATGCAGAAGCAGGGGCTGGTGGACATCGGGAACGACAAGCGCATCCGCATGACGGCGCGGGGCAAGAAGGAAGGGGAGAACATCGCGCGACGCCACCGGCTGGCCGAATGGCTGGTGGTCAGGCTGCTGGGCATGGAACTGCACGAGGCCCACATCGAGGCCCACCAGCTGGAGCACGGGATGTCCGAGGCGCTGGAGGCCAAGCTGATGGAACGGCTGGGCAACCCGACCCATTCGCCCTTCGGCTGGCCCATACCGGGCAGCGGGCCCACCACGCCGACACGGGGGGCGGTTACGCTGGACAACGCCACCAGCGGTGCGCCGTATATCGTGGACCGGGTGCCGGAAGAGGACGCCGAGCTGCTGAAGTTCCTGGGCGGCGCGCAGTTGGTGCCGGAGCGCCGCATCACCCTGCTGGAAGCAATGCCCTATCTGGGGGTGATGCAGGTGGAGACGGAAGTTGATCGCATCTCCATCGGCTACAACGTGGCGCGGCAGATTGTGTTGCGTCCGGACGAGAGCGGTGGAGACGAAGGCGACGGGATTGCCACGAATACCTGACGGTATTCTCGTAATCACAGTTTTGGTCAGTCGCTGAGGGCGCGGCGCACTTCGGCCCAACCCTGGGCCATGGTGCGCTCCGGGAATGGCGGTGGTTCCGCGCCGGGCATTACCCTGACGGCAACAAGGATCGGGCCGGGCCGGCGCATGATTTCTTCCATACCGATGAGGAACTCTTCCAGGTTGTCGTAGCGACAGGCGTGCGCGTATCCGGCGCTGCGGGCCATACCCTCGAAGTCGATGCGGTCCAGGCCGCGGATGGGCGTTCCGTCGGTGGACGTGTGGTCGGCGTCTTCCATCACGAAGTGGACCAGGTTGGTCGGCGCCGCTTCGCCGATGGTGGCCAGGCTGGCCAGGTCGGTGCGCAGGGTCGCGTCGCAGTCCAGCACCAGGATGCGCCGGTTGGGCTGGGCGATGGACAGGCCAAGGCCGACGGCGGGGGCGCGGTCCATGCAGTCGGTGAGGTCGATGTCCAGATCGCGGCGGTCGGATACCTGGTGCCAGTCGCGCAAGGCCGCCGAAGTGGACACCACCAGCGACTCCCGGCGATGGTAGTTGATGGCGCGGGCGACTTCGCGGGATGGAATCATTTTACATGGATGAACAGGATGAACGGGATTTTGGTGGTTTGAACAGGATGAGTGGTCAGTCATCGGTGTTGGTTTTGCGGTCGGACTCCCGGCGGATCTCAGCGCGACGGGACGAGACCATCGCGTAGAGGCCGGCGGGAATCAGGATGGCCCCGGGAACGGCTTTGAGCGCGTTGCTTTCCATAAAGCCCAGCCATAGCAGGTAGAAGCCGGCCACGACCACGGCGGAAGCCAGCAGGCGGCCGAAGATGCTGAAGGGACGGAACTTGGGCATGGCCGGCCTGGATGAGTCGTCAGGCGCTGACGGTCTCCGGCTGCGATAAAGCGGCAATCGCTTCCGCCAGATATTTGGACGCCTGGCGCAGGTCCAACGCCACTACGTCCCATTGGCTGCCGTCGTCAAACCACTGCCGGTAGCTCACGAAGTCGCCGTTGTCTACCACGCGGTAGTCGGCGTCCGCGTCGGGCTTGTCGCCCAGGGTCAGGGTGTCGGTGTCGGCGTCGTAGCCCCGCTTCGCGTCGAGCGGGAGAAAGTCGGTAACGTGCAGTACGTCTATCCTTGCAACGTCCTCGCTGCCTACGTCCGCGAAGTTCAGGATAACGCCGAAATCGTCCCGCAGGGTACCGCCGCTACATCCTCCCCGGAACGCCTCTATTACCAAAGCATCGTCTTCAGGGTAGTAGCTAACCCGCATCTCGTACCTCCAAGTCTCTGCAACGTTGCCTGAACCAGGGACGATTTTCTTCTTCAATGCGCCTGGCTACGGAGTTGTCAAAGTGGGCCGTTATAATCTCTTGGTCATCCAGCGAGATCACGACTCGAAACAGCTCGTTTCGGCCCGGGACGAATCCCCAATAGGTTATCGTTTCGCGGCGCCTTCGTCCGTCCAAGCAAATTCCCCGGACAACCCAGTTTTCCAGGGCGTGTTGAATTCTGGAGGCAGTAACGTCCGGGTAGGGTTCATAACGCAAGTGCCTGGTCAGCCATCTGGTGACGCCGCCCGCCGTGATGGTCTCCGGCAGCGTGGGCCGTTGGCCCGAACCCCGGTTGTGCTCCATCGGCGGGCGGGTTGGAAAGCGCTAGTTGTCGCCGGCCAGGGCGGCGGTTACTTCGTCGTAAGCCTGCTTTGCAGTGCGGGAGGCGCGGACGCGGAACTGCACCGGCGTGTTCTCGATCTCCGGCTCCACGGCGAGGTGGATGAAGACCGGTCCTTCCGCGGCGAGGACTTCGCTGATGCCGGTGGTGAAGTCTTCCAGGTTGTCGAAGGAGAAGACGGCGGCGTAGCCGGCCCCTTTGGCGACTTCCTGCCAGTCGGTGACGCCGTCGGAGCCGGGGATGGGCTGGCCGCCGGTGACGGCATAGACGCCGTTGTTGAAGAGGAAATGGTAGAAGTTCCTGGGGGCTTTGGTGGCCGTGGTGACCAGGGCGCCCAGGTTCATGAGCAGGCTGCCGTCGCCGTCCAGCACCATGACCTTGCGTCCCGGCTGGGCCAGGGCGACGCCGAGGCCGACATTGCTGGCCTTGCCCATGGCGCCGGAGATGGGGAGGTCAAGGTTCTGGTTGGAGGTGACGGAAGGCAGGCCAAAGCGGACGTTGCCGGCGTTCATGGTGGGGATGACTACGGCGTCTTCGCGGTTGTTGTCGATGACGCGGACGGCGTCGGTGTTGGTAATCATGGAGTTCGCTCCCGGGGGTTCTGGATTCCGGCCCCGTATCGAGTACGGGGTGACGTTCTTTCGCCGGAATGACGGTTTTGGGGATTGGAATGGCTAGGCGCCGAACTCGGTGCCGATGAGGACCGCTACCGGGCGGCTGAGGCGCTGGGACTCTTCGAAAGCGATGCTGATGCGGTCGGCATCGTCGTCGGTCTCGACCAGGTAGTAGTTGATGCCCCAGGCGTGGAGGATGTGCTCGATGAAGCGGCCCGCGGAGTCGGGAGTGGGACCGCGCCGGGTCCAGCCGCGATAGCCCACCAGCATGACCAGGGGCTGGTTGAGGTCCAGGCACAGGCCGCGAATGGAATCGCCGGCCTCGAATACGCCGGTATTCTGGATCAGGACCACGGGGTTGGCGCCACCGACCCAGAGTCCGGCGGCGACGGCCATGGTTTCGCCCTCGCGACACACCGGAATGAGGTCCAGAGTGGGTTCCTCCAGCATCATGTTGTAGAGGAAGTTGGTTTCGCTGTCCGGGAGCCAGACGACGTGGGAAACGTTGTTCTTTTTCAGTTCGGCTACCAGGGAACCCGGATGCAAAACGGATTCGTAAACTTCGGTGGTCATTCTGGAGACTCCTTGGGACGATGGGCGGGAAGGGTGTATCAGCAGTGCGTAATTTTCCAGTCGGCATTATATGGGGGCGGCATTTGGGGCGTCAACGGCGGGTTGCGTCGGCAGCGTTCCGACATTGTTGCCGGTCCCGGTTGCCGGTATCATGGCATTATGGTCTGAAAGGAGATACGTGGAATGACGGGCGGTGATGATGCGTCCGGTGCGTGAAAATATGCCCCACGGTTTCCGGCGGTCGGTCAGCTCCAGCCGGAACCGTCCGAGCCGGCGGGTGCCGCACCTGAACCGGCGGATTGCGGCCGCGTTTCAGCCGCACTGGCCTCGCGTGCTGGCCATCGGGCTGCTGATACTGGTTACCGCCGGATTGGGCGTGGTCAACCCCATCTTGATTCAGGTGGTGTTCGACTCCGCGCTCTTCGCGGAGGGCGGGCCGAACCTGCCCCTGCTGTGGACGCTGGCCGCGGCCATGGGCGGCGTGGTGGTGGTGACGGGCAGCCTGGGGGTGCTGCAAACCTGGCTGACGCAGCAGGTGGGCCAGCGGGTGATGCGCGACCTGCGCGACCGGCTGTACTCGCACCTGCAATCGCTGTCGCTGGGGTTCTTCACGTCGCGGCGCACGGGGGAGATACAGAGCCGGGTGGCCAACGACGTGGCCGGCATCCGCGTGGTGGTGACCGGCACGGTCAGCAACATCCTGTCCAACGTCGTCATTCTCATCAGTACGCTGGTGGCAATGACCATATTGTCGTGGGAGTTGACGGTGGTGGCGGTGGGCATCACACCGCTGTTCGCCGTGTTCAGCTACCTGGTGGGCAAACGACGGCGGGCCATGTCGGCGCTGGTGCAGGAATCCACCGCCGAGATGACGGCCATCACCCAGGAAACGCTGTCGGTGTCCGGCGTGATGCTGACGCGGCTGTTCGGGGCCCAGCGTCGTGAGGTCGCCAGGTTCCACGACCAGAACGTGCGATTGTCGGATTTGGAGATACGGCGGGAGATGACCGGGCAGGCGGTGTGGGCCGGGATGCAGATATTCTTCTCGCTGACGCCGGTGGTGGTGTACGTGATAGCCGGGTACATCATCTTCGGCAGCATCGGGCAGGGCGGCGTTACCGCGGGGACGATAGTGGCTTTCACCACGCTGCAAACCAGGCTGTACTTCCCCATCAGCACGCTATTGCGGACCTCGGTGGAACTGCAATCGTCGCTGGCGCTGTTCGAGCGGATCTTCGGCTACCTGGACATCCGGCCGGACATTGTTGACGCGCCGGACGCCGTAGCTATGCCCATTGAACGGGTTGAGGGCCGGGTGACCCTGCGGGACGTGCGGATGAACTACCATCCGGCCAGTCTGGCGGCGGACGCCTATAAGATTGAGGATGAGGGGCAAGAATTCTGGGCGCTGGACGGGGTGAGCCTGGAAGTGCGGCCCGGCCAGCTGGCGGCGCTGGTTGGCCCCAGTGGGGCGGGCAAAACGACGATTTCGTATCTGATACCGCGTCTGTACGATGCTACGTCCGGGGAGGTGTGCATAGACGGGGTGGACGTGCGGCGCATCAAGCTGGAGGGTCTGGCCCGCATCATCGGTTACGTATCCCAGGAGAGTTACCTGTTCCACGCCTCCATCCGCGAGAACCTGATGTACGGCAACCCGGACGCTACCGAAGAGCAACTGCACGATGCCGCCAGGGCGGCCTACATTCACGACCGCATCATGGAGTTTCCCGACGGCTACGACACCATCGTCGGCGAGCGGGGCTACCGGCTGTCCGGCGGCGAGCGGCAGCGGCTGTCCATCGCCCGGGTCATCCTGCACGACCCGCGCCTGCTGATACTGGACGAGGCCACGTCGTCGCTGGACACCACCAGCGAGCGGTACGTGCAGGCGGCGCTGGAGCCGTTGATGAAGGGGCGCACCACCATCGCCATCGCCCACCGCCTTTCCACCATCATGGCGGCGGACGTGATTTTCGTGGTGGACCGGGGCCGGATTGTGGAACGGGGCACGCACTACGAACTGCTGGCCCAGGGCGGGCTGTATGCTCAGCTGTATGATGAGCAGTACGAAAGCGGCGGCGTGGAGTGCATCTGTGAGGACGGCGTGGTGCTCACCGGCGGCAACGTGCGGCTGCCGGTGGCGGTATAGGCCGCTGGCATTCGTCAGAATCAGGATTTTCAAGATTACAGGATTGGCAGGATTGGGGGAACGCAATGAGTCAGCAATCCAATTCGGAGCGCATCCGGCTGCGGGTGGCCTTCCGCAATATGTTCTACACCACGATATACGTTGCCGTGGAGGGCGGCTTCCTGGCGGACCGGGGTCTCGACGTCGATTTTGACCACATACCGGCCGGGCGGGCCAGCACCGACCTGCTCAAAGCGGGCGAAATTGACATAACCCAGAGTGGGATCAGCCGCAGCTTCATGGACCTGGACGCGGGCAGCAGTGACCCGCCGCTGCACGTGGCGGAGATCAACCAGCGGGATGGGTTCTTTCTGTTGTCCAGGCGGCCCACCGACAATTGGCGTTGGGCCGATCTGGCGGGCGCCACGCTGATCCCGGTGGGTTTCACGCCGGTTCCCTACACGACGTTGCAGGCGGCGATGCGGTGGCACGGCGTGGACCCGGCCAGCGTGAACCTGCTGGGCGGTCTGTCTGCCGAGGAGATGCTGGGCACCTTCCGCGACGGGGGCGCCGACTACCTCCAGGTTCCCAACCCTTTCGCGGCGCAGCTGATGCGAGAAGGCTCCGGCCACCTGGCGGCTACGTTGGGCATGGAGAGCGGCTTCGTTTGCTACAGCAGCTTTGCGGTTACGCCGGCGTATTTGGCCGAGAATCCCGACACGGTGCAGGCATTCGTGAACGGTTATGCTCGCGCCCAACGTTGGGTTGCGGACAGTCCCGCCGAAGCGGTGGCGGACCGCATCGCCGGCGTATTTCCGGAATACGAGCGTGAAGCATTGACGGAAGGCGCGCAGCGGTACAAGGACGCCGGCGTATGGGCAACCGACCCGACCATCACGCGGCACGGGTTTGACCGGATGCGGGACGCGCTTATATCCGGCGGATTGGTGCGGGAGGCGCATCCCTACGAGAGCATCGTGCGGCCGGAGTTCGCGGAGCGGGCGGTGGCGGGTTTGGCATGAAGGGTCAACACACCGTATGATGGGATCAAAGAGTATAGTTCGAGCATTGCGAGGCAATCGGGACGATCAGCGATGAGCGGGACACGGATTGGCATTTTACTGCTGGGCATGGCGGTCATCATCATTTTGGGAACCTGGGGTTGGACCGAAGCTGCCAATGCAGTCAACGACGCCGGCAACGTCCATCCAGCGATTGCGGGGCTAGTAGTGTACGGGATCGGGATTTTGTTCTTGGCTGCTGGTTTCCTGTTCCCTTACGCTGTGCTGCGGATAGGCAATGATGACTGGTAGCGTCCCTTCCAGTCATCAGCGATCCTACGACCGGAATCTGGCTTGGTGCAGGTTCTGGCTAACCATAGGCATAGCGGTTGCTACGCTGTCATTTACATTCATGGCAAATCAGGGCTTCCGCCCGCTAATTGATCCGTCAACGGAGGGGGTTGAAAAACCTGAGCGCGCTTCTGATGTCGTAGTTACAGATGAAGCCGACGGAATGCCAATGCCCTCCCCAGAAGATCGGATCAAATGGTTTGACATTTTAGTATTCGTGATCCTGATCTTCACTTCTGGTTCCTGTGTCTTGGTTTCGTATCGGTTCAGGCTTTTATATATGAGGGAGGACCTAGCCCTGAAAGAGCTAGCGCCCAGCGACCATCAGGAGGCTACGACATGAGGCTGGAAGGCAAGGTTGCGATTATCACCGGCGGCGCAAGGGGGCAGGGGGCTACCGAGGCCCGGATGTTCGCTCAGGAAGGGGCGAAGGTGGTGATTGGCGACATTCGGGATGAGCTAGGGGCGCAGGTGGAGGCGGAGATCCGCGAGCTGGGCGGCGAGGCAGTTTATCTGCATCTGGATGTCGCCAGCGCCGACGACTGGCAGCGGGCGGTTGACACCGCCGAGCAGCGGTTCGGCAAGGTGGACGTGCTGGTGAACAACGCCGCCATAGTGCTGCGGAAGGACATCGAGGAGACCACCGGCGAGGACTGGGACAACATCATGGAGATCAACGCCAAGGGCGTCTTTCTGGGCACCAAGGCGGTGATACCGGCGATGCGGCGGGCCGGCGGCGGCAGCATCATCAACATCTCGTCGATCAGCGGGATGGTGTCCATCGGGCCGCCGGCGTACATTGCCACCAAGGGGGCGGTGCGACTGTTCACCAAGTCCACCGCCATTCAGTACGCATCGGAGAACATCCGCGCCAACTCCATTCACCCGGGCAGCGTGGACACCGATATGCGGCGCGAGGGCATGGGCAGTCAGACGGCCGAGGAAATCCAGGCCCGCATCGACCAGATACCGCTGGGACGGGTTGGCACCACGGAGGATATTTCCTACGGGGCGCTGTTCCTGGCATCCGATGAATCATCCTTCATGACCGGAAGCGAACTGGTCATCGACGGCGGCTACACCGCCAAGTGAGGATGTGAGTATGACCACGTAAAGGAGCTGTCAGCAATGCTCAATCTAGCCGAAGAGTTGCTGCTTCTGGTTATGGATGAAGGCAGCGGCGAAGCTGCCGGCGTTCCGGCGCGCACGCTGGGATACGCCCTGGCCGGGGCGGCGCTGCTGGAACTGGCCTTGCAGGGTCGCATCAATGCCAGCCCTGAGGCCCTGGAAGTAGCCGACCCCACGCCGCTGAATGACAGCCTGCTGGACCCGGTTCTAGCCGACATCGTGGCGGTATCCAAGGACGGTAACCGCAATCCTGAATTCTGGGTGCGGCGGGTGGCCGAGCGGTCGGAGGAACTGCGCTCGCTGACGCTGGAACGACTGGCGGCGGCCGGCGTCGTGGAGGCCGACGACGGGGGGTTCTTCTCGCTCTCGCGTCTGGTGGCTGGGGGCCGGCGTCGCCCTGCAACCGACGGCCAGCACGAGCAAGAGGTGTGGTTTCGGGTATTGCGCGCTATTTTCAGCGACGATATTCCCGACACGCGGGATGTAGTTATTATCAGCCTGGCCCAGGCCTGCGACATATTCCAGCGGATACTGCCACCTATGGGATATGCGGAAGCGCACGAGCGGATTGAGCTGATTTCCCGGCGTGAACCGTTGAGCCGGTCGGTCATCGACGGGATTCGCAACTTGACGCTGGCGGAAGCCTACGCCCGGCGTCGCGCCATACAGGAGAAAGGCGGCGGCTGGCCACGGGCATCGGGGCATCTGCCCATCATCGGCCACGCGCTGCAATTCCGCAACACGATAAATGGATTTTTGACGGAACAGTATCGGAACCTGGGGCCGGTATTTGAAATATCGCTACTGGGCAAGAAATGGCTGGTGCTGGCGGGGCCGGAAGCCAATCGATTTTTGCTGCAGGAAGGCAAGAATTGCCTGAATACCGACCACGTGGCTTGGCAGGGATTTGCCCAGCAATTCGGCAGCACCAGGGCCCTGGCCGGGATGGACGGCCCGGAACACACGCGCCTGCGACAGCTCATGCGGGACGGCTACTCCCGGGGGCAGTTGGTGAAGGATCTTCCCCAGGCCGTGGCCATTGTGGAGAATGAGATGCGGCAATGGCCGGAAGACCGTCCGGTTTCGGTTTATCCCAGCGTGCAGCGTATGGTGGTGGAGCAACTGGGCACGCTGATGTCCGGCATATCTCCCCAGGGACGCCTGGAAGATATACTGACCTTTGCCCATGCGCTGGAAATGGTCTATATGGCCAGAATGTACCCGAGATTTATGGCGCATACGCCAAAGGTGCGGCGGGCGCGCCGTCGGGTGGAAGCGCTCTTTGAGCGGGTGCTGGCCGCCCACGAGCCGACGCTGCGCGCCGGGGGAACGCCGAACCTCTCCGACACCTTGATGGAAATGCGACACTCGGCGCCGGACTTCATTACGGATACCGACCTGTTCGTCGATGCCATGGGCCCATTTCTGGCCGGAGCGGACACTTCATCCTCAGCGACTTCCTTCATGCTCTACTCGCTGCTGAAGCACCCCGACGTGCTGGAGCGGGTGTGCGCAGAGGCTGATGAGCTGTTTGACGACGGCCTCCCAACGGCGGCCGGCATAAACAATATGCCGGTCACCCAGCGCGCCATTCAGGAAACGCTGCGGCTGCATCCGGTCGTGCCGGTAATGGTGCGAACGGTGGTGAACTCTTTTGAGTTCGCCGGCTACTGGATACCCGCGGGCACGTCGGTGTGGGTGGCCATGCCGGTGTCGCATCATTTACCGGAGCTGTACCCGGATCCGGAGCGTTTCGATATTGACCGCTTCCTGCCGGAACGCCGGGAGCATGGGCAGCCGGGAGCATACGCGCCCTTCGGTTTCGGGGCGCACAGCTGCCTGGGACAAGGGGCGGCGCAGGTCCAGATGACGCTCATCATAGCGACGGTCCTGCACCGGGCGGAAATTGCGCTGGACCCGCCCAATTACCGGATGAAACTGGATTCCATACCCATACCCACCCCGAACCGGAGTTTTAAAATCCGGTTGACGCGATGGCGGACCAGCGGTTCATCCGTTGCGCTTGCATCGGCGATGGTCTGAATGGCCGGGACACCAGGCGCAAGCTTCCTAATCAGGCCCATAGCCGCCATCGCGCCGGAGGCGTGAACTTGGCGAGGTTCCGAGCCTGTGCCGATTGCGGGCGACGGGTGCGGGGCAACTACACCCGGTGCTATGACTGTGATTTGAGGGTCTGTCCCCGGACGACATCATCTGGAAGAAGGTTACGCTGCGCGGTGTGTTGGGTGTTGAGTATTCGGACTTCCGCCGGGCGGTAGATACCATCCACTCGCGAGAATACCCAATGGAACGACTGCACACTCACAGCTTTCCTATTGAGCAGGCGCTGGCTAGGCTGAGCGGGGAGGCCGGGGTGCGGAGCATACACGTGACGATTGTGCCGGGGGCGTAGTCGTATGGTGTATAATCTGCCCCGCTCTGACATGAGGGATGCTGCAATGGCTCACCGTTTGGAAACCAAGACTGATAGTACCCTGATCGCTGACCGCCGACGGGCAGTCGCGATTAGCGATCAAATGGCATTAGATCTGAACGGTCAAGCTGGGCCCTTTGAGGGCTGGAACACTGTCGCACCCGTTGCCCCTGTCGCCGAAAACCCGGATTACCTGTCCCGCCAGCTTATTACCTACATCGGCAACAAGCGTGCGTTGCTTGGTCAAATCGGTAACGCAGTGCAGCAGGTAAAGCAACGTTTGGGGAAAGATCGCCTGCGCGTTCTCGATGCCTTCAGCGGTTCCGGGGTGGTATCCCGGTTTCTGAAAGCCCACGCATCGCTGTTGATTAGCAACGATATTGAAGATTATACTGCCGTAATCGCGCGTTGCTACCTGCGTAACTGGAGCACCGTTGATTCAGCCCGCGTATCGCGGATAGTGGCGGAATTGAATGAGCGAGTGGAATCCGAATCTTTTCCAAAAGGATTCATCGAGCAACTGTACGCTCCGAAAGATGAAACCAACATCACTGTTGACGACCGGGTGTTCTACACGGTTAGCAACGCTCGCCGCTTGGACAACTATCGCCGGCTGATAGATGACACGCCGGCAGACCTCCGCGATATGCTGTTAGCGTCATTGATTAATAAGGCATCCGTACACGCTAACAATGCCGGTGTGTTCAAAGGATTCTACAAACCGTTGGTGCTAGTTTGTGTCAGAGGGTGAAGTTAGCGATGGAGCGATGGATGCGTCCGGTTTCGTCAGGTTCCAAGCCATTCCAGTTCACCAATAGGTTGAAGGCGGCC
>DAOUJY010000015.1:0-9743 GCA_034421995.1 Dehalococcoidia bacterium
GGTTAGCCAAGGGTATGCGGCGCGGCGACCTTGCTGATTCACGGCTTCGCACAGCGAGCCCCAGGATTAACGGTCTGCCGCGTCGTGGCTTCTCCAAGATACAAGGATTTTCAAGATTTTCGGATTATCAGGATTTTCGTATTCCTGATACCGCCAATTCAATCCTGATAATCCCGCAATCCGGCAAATTCTGATTCTGACGTTCCCACGGATAAACAGGGCAAAGCAGTGATGAGCAATCCCAGCGAACACTACATCATCGCCGACGAACCGGTTGAGATAAACGCGGGCCGGACCACGCGCACGCTGTCGGTGTGGAACACGGGCGACCGAGCGATACAGGTAGGATCGCACTTCCACTTCTTCGAGGTGAACCGGGCGTTGCGGTTCGACCGGGAGGCGGCCTTCGGGATGCGGTTGGACGTTCCGGCCGGGACCGCCGTGCGTTTTGAGCCGGGCGACCGCAAGGACGTCCCACTGGTCGCCATCGGCGGTACGCGCCGGGTTAGAGGTCTCAACGGCCTGGCCGTCGGCAGTCTGGACTCCCCGCTCGTGCGGGAGCGGGCGGTGGAACAGATTTCCCGGCGCGGGTTCGCCAATCAACCAACCGCAGCATCAAACCCTACCGACGAGGCATAGCATGGCCCGAATCAGCCGCCGCCAATACGTGGAACTCTACGGGCCCACCGTCGGGGACCGTTTCCGCCTCGCCGATACCGCCCTGGTCTGCCAGGTGGAGCAGGACCTGCTCGCCCACGGCGACGAGCTGGTGTTCGGAGGTGGCAAATCGGCTCGGGACGGTATGGGGCAGGCTTCAGAAATAACCAACCGCAACGGCGCCCTCGACCTGGTAATCACCAACGCCATCATCATGGACCCGGTGTTGGGCATAATCAAGGCCGACATCGGAGTGCGACACGGCCATATCGTCGCGATTGGCAAGTCGGGCAACCCCGGCGTCATGGACAGGGTGGATCCAGATCTGGTGGTCGGTCCGGGGACAGAGGTAATCGCCGGCGAGCACCTCATCGCAACCCCCGGCGGCGTCGACTCGCACATTCACATGATCGCGCCCCAACAGGTGTACCATGCCCTTTCCAATGGCATCACCACCATGATCGGCGGCGGAACCGGGCCGGCCGACGGCACCAACGCCACCACCTGCACCCCCGGCCCGTGGAACATCGCCCGGATGCTGGAAGCCGCCGAACCGTTGCCGATGAATTGGGGCCTGTTGGGCAAGGGCAACGCCAGCGCTCCCACTCCTCTGGAGGAGCAGATATTGGCGGGAGCCAGCGGCCTCAAGCTCCACGAGGACTGGGGTACCACGCCGGCGGCCATCGACTGCTGCTTGTCGGTGGCCGACCGGTTCGACATACCGGTGGCGATTCACACCGACACGCTGAACGAGGCCGGGTTCGTCGAGGACACCATCGCGGCCATCGATGGCCGGGCCATCCACACCTACCACACCGAGGGTGCCGGCGGCGGACACGCGCCCGACATCATTCGCATCGCGGCCGAGTTAAACGTGCTGCCCTCCTCCACCAATCCCACGCGGCCCTACACCGTCAATACCCTCACCGAGCACATGGATATGCTGATGGTGTGCCACCACCTCAGTCCCCGGGTGCCGGAAGACGTGGCTTTCGCCGAGAGCCGGATTCGCCCGGAGACCATGGCCGCCGAGGACGTGCTGCATGACTTGGGCGTCATCAGTATGTACGCCTCCGATTCTCAGGCTATGGGTAGGGTCGGCGAGAACTTCACGCGTCTGTTCCAAACCGCCGACAAGATGCGCCAAATGAAGGGCAAGCTTCCTGAAGACTCGCCCGACCATGACAATTTCCGTGTTCTGCGCTACCTGGCCAAACTGACCATCAACCCAGCCATCACCCACGGCATATCCCACCTGGTCGGCTCCCTGGAGCCGGGGAAGCTGGCGGACATCGTGCTGTGGCCGCTGGGCAGTTTTGGGGCCAAGCCGAAAATGATCATCAAGGGCGGAATGATCTGCTGGGCGGTAATGGGAGATCCCAACGGCTCGATACCCACCGCCGAGCCGTCCTTCTACCGGCCCATGTTCGGGGCATTTGGTTCCGCGGTGTCCAGCACGTCGCTGACCTTCGTGTCCGCCGCAGCCTACGAGGCTGGGGTCCACCGGGAACTGGGCCTGACCCGACGGGTGGAGCCGGTGCGCGGCTGCCGCACCATCACCAAACGGCAGATGGTACGTAACGACGCCATGCCGGTGATCGAAGTTGATCCAGACACTTACACGGTGCGTGTGGACGGCGAGATCGCCACCGTGCCGGCGGCGGAACGCCTGAGCCTGGCGCAACTTCACTTCCTGGTCTGATGGTGGGGACTGACATGACGGGCGACAGTGCGCGGCGCTTTCTTATCGCATTGCAGTTGGCCGATTCTTTCTTCCCGTCGGGGCTGTATGCCCACTCTCACGGCCTGGAGAGCATGGTGTCGCGGGGCTGGGTCAAAGGGGCGAGTGAAGTGGGGGAATACCTGCGGAACGTGCTGGTCTGGTCGGTCCTGCCGTCGGACGGCGTGGCATTGGTCAACGCCCGCGCCGCAGCCCAAATGGGAGATTTGACCATGGCGTCCGACATTGACCGGCATCTGTATGCGATGAAGGCGCCCGAGGAATTGAGGTTGGCGTCCCGTCTCGCCGGCCGCCGCATACTGGACGAAACGACGCCTTTGCTGGCCAACCGGGAGGGATCATTCGTCTGCGCCCATTTTCGGCAGATAGTGGCGGACGGGGAGACGCCGGGCACGGGCGCGGTGGCTCTTGGCGTAGTGGCCTATGCCGCCGGGATCGACGGGGCAACGGCGCTGCTGGCGTTTTGCCACAGCTTTGCGGTGGGGGCGCTGGGGGCGGCGCAAAGGTTGCTCCCGTTGACCCATTCTGAGGCGCAACAGATTCTGTACTCGCTTCACGAGCCGGTGGCCGAGATGGTTGCAGAAATCGCAACTCGACATTGGCTGGATATGACATCGTTCACACCCCAGGCTGACATCGCCTCCATGCTGCATGAACATGACGAGGTTCGCATGTTCGCCAGTTGATGAGGGTTCGGCAACAGGAGAAAACCGATGAACAGAGTTCCACGCATAGGCGTCGGCGGCCCGGTGGGGTCGGGCAAGACGACGCTGGTGGAGAAGCTGGTCCCCATGCTGTTGGAGCGAGGCTGGCATCCGGTGGTCATTACCAATGACATCTTCACCAGGGAAGACGCCGAGCACGTCACCAACACTCTGCGGGGCGTATTCGACACCGGGCGCATCCGCGGCGTCGCCACCGGAGCCTGTCCCCATGCGGCGGTCCGGGAAGACCCCAGCCTGAACCTGCTGGCCGTGGAAGAGCTGACCAATGCCTACCCCGACTCCGACATAGCGTTGATCGAAAGCGGCGGCGATAACCTTACACTGACCTTCAGCCCCGCCCTGGCCGATTACCAGATTTACGTAATCGACGTGGCGGCCGGCGACAAAATTCCTCGCAAGCGCGGACAGGGCATAACGCAAACCGACTTGCTGGTGGTGAATAAGACCGATCTGGCGCCTTACGTGGGCGCGGACCTGGACGTGATGCGCCGCGACCTGGGCACGGTTCGCGGGTCGCGGCCCTACGCTTTCACCAATTGCCGCACCGGCGAGGGACTGGAGCATGTGCTGGACCGGATCGTAAATGCCGTCGGTGAAGGGACAACCTGTTGACGTCGGGCCGCCGGGGCAAAACGGCCTGGCGGAGTTGGGACTGGAACACCGGGCCGGCCGCACGCGCCTGGCGCGGGTACGCACGCGACCGCCTCTGCTGGTCCAGCAGGCCCTTTACCCCGACGCTGGCGCGCCTGACTTGGCCCATGTGTTTCTGGCTAATCCAACCGGCGGCCTGTTGGAAGGCGACCGCCAGGAAATTTCCGTCACCGTTGGTCCGGGGGCGCAAGCCCATGTCACGACTCAAAGCGCCACCAAAATACATACCATGGCGCACGGTCAAGCCGAGCAGCGAGTTGCGCTCAGTGTCGGTCGTGGCGGCTATCTGGAGTATCTGCCTGACCCGCTCATACCTTTTCGTAACGCAAGACTGGTTCAGAATACTATCATCACCATCGAACCGGGCGCCGCTTTGGTGTACGGCGACGTAATAACGCCGGGTCGAGTGGCCGGCGGCGAGGCATTTCAGTATCGAAAGATAAGCAGCCGGTTGGCGGTCTTTCGGCAACAACGGGAGGCAGTATATCGAGAAGCTTTCGACCTCGCTCCGGCCAACGAAGATCCGATGGGCAGGGCCGTTCTGGGTTCGCCGGCCCCTTCCGAAACTGACGGAGCCGGCTGGCATACGTTCGCGTCCATCCTCGTGCTGTGCGACGCGGGGCTGGCGAGCGCGGTTCTGGATCTGGTCCGTGAATCGCGCGTGAGCTGCGTAGGATCCCACGCCGGGGCGTCGCTGCTGCCTGATGGCAATGGCGTAGGCGTGAAAATAATCGGAGCAGATCGTTCGGCCGTTCAATCGGCGGCAACTCAAGTTTGGTCGGCGGCGCGCCGCCAGTTGATCGGGGCGCCTCAGCCGAACTTGCGGAAATATTGAGCCGGCGCTCATCCTCGGATCCGCTGCGTATTCTTGCAGTCTGGACCAGCGAACATAAAAGTGATAACGGCGTCGTGATGGCGGTTGGATCCGCAAGGTTGACTGCCCGAGACCGTCGTGCTAATTTACGGGCGTTAACAACTGAACATCTCAACCAACGCCTGTGGTGGCCCGTCGCTCCAACCTTTTGCAGACATCAGTCGGCAGTCGGTCGGAAAGCGCGGGACAAAAGGAAATCCGGTGAAAATCCGGTGCGGTCGCGCCACTGTAATTGGCGAGACGCGCTTCTTGCGGCATCCTGCCAGAAGGGATGTCGATGAAAACCACTGTCCGCCCCAGCGGATGGGAAGGTGGAGACGCGTCGCTATAAGCCATCAGCCAGGAAGCCTGCCATCAGGGGTACTCTAGCTGCACTTCGCGGAACGAGTGAAGCAGACCTGTTGGCAGGTTGCGAATCTGCAACGGCCCAACAGGACGCCCGAAAACGAGCCCCGTTCACCCAGTGCGGACGGGGTCTTTTGCTGTCCCAACGCGGACGGCGCCCCCGCGCCGCTGATCCTCCGAAGTTGGAACTCGCTGGAGCAGTGGTGTTCATCGGAAAACACGGGACGTCCTGGAGGACAAAGATGCCTAACATACTGTCGAACAATTTCAAAATTGCATTGCCATTAGCCTTGGGCCTGATGCTCCTGTTGGCGATAGCCTGCGGGTCTCCCGCCGCGACCAGCGAGACGGCCCCGCCGGCGGCGGGCAGCGCGCCCGCGGCAACCGCCCCGGCGGCGACTGTCCCGCAGCCGGCGGTGGCGACCGCCGCTCCGGTTCAGCCGGCGGAGTCATCATCCCCCGCGCAGCAACCGGCCGAGCCGGCGGCTGCGACCGTTGTGGACCGACCCACACTGACGGCGGGCGTCATTTGGCTGGACAGTCCGCTGGACCCGGTGGAGAGCGGTTGGGTTGCCAACCAATCGGGAATGTCGGAGAACTTGTTCCGCCTTTCGGCAACCGACCTCAGTCCCGAACCATGGCTGGCGACGGCCGCCACGCGGGTGGATCCATTGACCTGGGAAATCGACCTTCGGTCCGATGTCAAGTTCCACAATGGAAACGTGATGGACGCTGATGCGGTCAAGGCTTCCCTGGAGAGGACCATCCGGTTGTCGCCGGCGTCGGCTGAGTCCTTGACCATCGACACCCTGACCGTCACGGGAGAGCACTCCATCACCGTAGTCACCACGGCTCCGCAACCGACGCTGCCGGGTCTGTTCGCCGTCCCCGCCGTGGCCATCACCGATGCCGCGGCCGCCGATGCTGCCGGAGAGGGCAATTTCATTGCGGCGGGCGCCCTGACTGGCCCCTACATTCCCACGGAGTACATCCAGAAAGAACGCCTCAGCAGCGTGGCCAACGACGATTACTGGGGCGGTGCTCCCCCATTGGCCGGTATCGAACACATCGCCATCCCCGACCCCAACAGCCGGGAACTGGCCCTGCAGGCCGGCGACATTGATATTGCCGTCACCATATCACCGGAGGGGGTGGAGGCCATCAACGCCCATCCGGGGATGCACAGCCAGACCGCCGGCAAGGGTATCGCCTTGGTCCTGTGGTGGGTGAATTTCGAGCGTGGAACGCTGGCCGACCCGCTGGTGCGCCGGGCCGTGGACCAAGCCATCGACCGGGAATCTATCGCCGCTCTGGTCGCTCCCGAAGGGTCGGGCTCCTATGCGGAACTCCTGCTACCCGAAGACATGGCATCCTGCCCCGGCGTCCACGCACTGGGCTACGACCCGGACGCCGCCCGCGACCTGCTGGCTCAGGCCGGCTACGCCGACACGGACGGCGACGGCATCGTTGAAAAGGACGGCCAGCCTCTCGAGATAGTGATCGGCGGCTACCCCCAACGGTACCAGTTGCCCATCATGGCCGAAGCCGGCCAAGCGATGCTTGCTGAAGTCGGCATCAAGGCCGAGGTGCTCATCACCGAATGGTCCGCAGTCAAGGAACCCGTCTGGGACCTCTTTGGGTGGTACAACAACGTCATCGAAGCCGGAGACCCGGTGCGTAACGTCAGCAAGTTTGCCGGTCTCCGGGCCGACGCCAGCGGCAGCGGCGCCAACAACTACGGCCATTACGACAATTCCGGATTGGTGGAGATCGTGACCCAGGCCAGCACTGCGGTTGAGCCGCAAGAGCGGGTGGAGATCGCCTGCGATGCCTTGGCGGTGATTACGGAAGAAAGCGCGTTTCTGCCCGTGGCGCACATGTACATGGTGTACGGCGTCAGTGAACGGGTCACCGGTTTTGAACCCCACCCGGCCAACCTGTATTTCTTCGACCACCGGATTGGACTGAGCGAGTAAGCGAGGCAGCGGGATAACGGGCGCAGGTAAAGGTTCCCCAGCATGGGAGCATACCTGGTACGAAGGCTGGCCACGCTGCCGCTGCTGCTGCTGGGCATCTCGGCGGTCAGTTTCGCGCTACTGAACCTGGCGCCGGGCGATCCCGCCGAGATCGTCCTGCGCCAGCGCAACCCCGGCCAGCTGCCCAGCCCGGCGGCCGTGGCGGCCATGCGCGTTGAGCTCGGCCTGGAGGCTCCCTTGCCGGCACAATACGCACGCTGGGTGTCGCAGGCCCTGACCGGCGACATGGGGCGGTCTTACCTCACGGAACAGCCCGTGGCCGACCAGCTGGCTCGACGCACCGTCCCCACGGCCTTGCTCACGGCAGTCGCGCTGGCGCTGGCGCTGCTGGTCGCCGTCCCGATGGGGATACTGTCGGCACGCCACCGCGGCGCCCCCCTGGATGCGGCGGCCCGCCTGGCCGCCCTGGTGGGCGCGGCGGCGCCGTCCTACGTCCTGGCCTACGGGCTGATCATATTGTTCGCGGTGAAACTGTCGTGGCTGCCGGCCCTGGGCTACGGCTCTCCCGCCCAGGTCGTGCTGCCGGCCATCGCACTGTCCCTGGCGCCCATGGCCCAATTGATGCGCCTGATCCGCGCCAGCATGCTGGAGACCCTGGGACAGGACTACATCCGGACGGCGCGGGCCAAGGGATTGTCTGAACGTGTCGTATCCGCGAGGCACGCCCTGCGCAACGCGCTACTGCCGGCCATCGGCGCCACGGGCGTCAACCTCGGCTACCTGCTCAGTGGCGCCGTCATCGTGGAGACCATCTTCACCTGGCCCGGCCTGGGACAGCTGATGGTGGGCGCAGCCGTGACCCGGGATTACCCAGTGGTGCAGGGGTTCGTGACCTACATCGCGGTGGTCGTCCTTCTGGTCAACCTGGTTGCCGACGTGGCTCTGCGCTTCGCCGACCCGCGTCTGCGCTTCGGGAGCGGCGAGAGGTAGCGGCCGATGGCAGTTCGTACCAAACCCGTAGGGGAGGGCGCTTCCGCACCGGCCATTGCCGGAGGCTCGCGCCGGCGACGGCGGTGGGCCGCGCTGCTGCGGGAGCCGGGTACCGCGCTGGGCTTGTTCGTGGTGGCGACGCTGCTGCTGGCGGGGTTGTTATCTCCCTGGCTGCCGCTGGATGATCCCACCAAGATCAACCTGACCGAACGATTGCTCCCTCCGTCAGCGGAAAACCTGCTGGGCACGGACCATTTGGGTCGGGACACCTTCAGCCGCATCGTTCACGGGGCGCGCATGACCCTGCTGGCCGCGGCCGCCACCCTGGCCCTCAGCATGACCATCGCGCTGACGGTGGGAATGCTTTCCGGATACCACGGCGGCTGGCCGGACACCGCCCTGATGGGGGTGGTTGACCTGCTGCTGGCGTTCCCCTCGCTGATCCTGGCGCTGGCCGTGGCCGGAACGCTGGGCCCCGGGCTGTTCAATGTGCTGCTGGCGGCCGGGGCGGTCTGGTGGGTGGGCCATGCCCGCATCATTCGTGGGGTGACCCTGGGCGCGCGACAGATGGAGTACGTGACAGCGGCGCGGGCAGCCGGAGCTGGCAACCTGCGCATCATTCTCCGCCACATCGCGCCCAACATCCTGGGGCCCATCATCGTCATCGCTTCGCTGGACGTCGGCTGGATCATCCTGGGCATCGCCGGCCTCAACTTCCTGGGGCTGGGCGCGCAGCCGCCCACACCGGAATGGGGCGCCATGCTCAACGACGCCCGGCCGCACCTGCAAACCGCGCCCCGCCTGTTGCTGCTGCCGGGCATGGCCATATTCGTCGCGGTGCTAGGATTCAACCTGCTAGGGGACGGGCTCCGGGATCTGCTGGACCCCCGCACGGCGCGGCCGAGGAGCTGACCGGCGCTGCTGTGACTCGGTGTAACGCGGTCTGACGTTGTGGGTTTGTCCCGCATTTGTCCCACAATCCTAAAAGTCAGGGTTGATCAATCGGGCGACGGACTCCGCTGTCTCGCTCGCCAGCCCGAAAGGGTGTGGGCGTAGATGTCCATCGTGGCGCTGGCTTTCGCGTGTCGGATGCGTTTGGAGACCACGACGGGGTTCTGTAAGAGCCAGCACGTGTCGGAAGCCGCTGAAGTGCTTGGCGTCAGCCCGTGGTTGATGCGAGAGGCGATCCTCGGTGGCCTGGCTCAAATGGCCGACGCCGTTGGGTCTGTTTCTTGTTGACCATGACTGTGAAGAACCGGCGGGCGCGTTTGCCACGCCCGTCTCGGCCGAGATCAAGGGTGATCTCCCGGTGTCCGGACCCCAGCGGTCCGGGCGCTGCTGGGGTTCCACCCTCACGCAACCGCGCGAACGGGTTTGCTGAGTAGGTGGCCTTTATCCGGACTCACCGTTTCCCTGCCCCGATGGGTTCTACTCGGGTACTGAGATAGTGGCGTGGACCCGTTCGCCCTTGCCCGCCTCGTTCTGTGCCCGCGCCCAGACTTGGTAGGTAGCGCCAGCCTCCAGGTTTTTGAAGGTCACCGAGATCTTTTGGGCGCTGGGTGTCTTGGTTTTACCCTTGCCGCCGCCTTCCGGTTTCAGATGCACGATGTAGCCGTTGGGCGCGCCGCCGGTTGCCGGAGCCTGCCAACTGACGGTTACGCTGTCCGCCGTAGCCGTCAGTTCCAGGTCAACCACTGGGCCGGGTATCTCCTCCGGCTCCGGAGGCGCCGCCGGCAGGGTGATGGTGGCGTGAGTGCGCTCGCCTTTGCCAGCGGCGTTTTTGG
>DAOUJY010000016.1:0-62431 GCA_034421995.1 Dehalococcoidia bacterium
ATAAAATCGGAGATGTTCATGGGGTTCCTCGCTGCGGAGTGTTCTCAACTCGCAGCATAGGGGAACCTCGTGGCATTTTCAAAATCGTCTCAAACTAGCACCAAAGGTTATGAACGCCGACAACTGGGAGGACATCCCCCTGGAACCGAAGACCATGGAATATGAGGGGACGGCGACGCTGCGGGGTTAGAGGTTTATGCGTTCTCGGTTTGGTGGATTGTCAGAATCAGGATTTTCTGGATTTCGGGATTGACAGGATTGGAGCCGTTTGGTCGTAGAACATCCCTAATCCTGTGCATCTTCTAATCCGGTAAATCCTGATTCTGACAATTTGCGCGAAGGCAGGTACGAGTGGAGACTTGGAGGGTTATGGCTACCGAGACACGAACCGCAACTGTCTCGCGGATGGAACTCTGGCACGAGCTGATGGAGTTCTACATCCAGGAGGCGTGGCTGCTGGACGAACGGCGCTTCCGGGAGTGGCTGGACCTGTTCACCGAGGACGTGTTCTACTTCATGCCCCGCCGCCTCAACGTACATCGCCATGAGACAGACCGGGAGCTCACGCCCGTCGGCGACCTAGCGATTTTTGAGGACGACAAGACCTACCTGACCATGCGCGTGGAACGGCTGGAGACGGGCATGGCCTGGGCGAGGACCCGCCGTCGCGCACCCGGCACATCGTGGGCAACCTGGTGGTGGACCCACAGGCCGACGGCGAGGTCAGGGCGAAAACGGCCTTCATCCTGTACCGCTCCCACTACGAGACCGAGGAAAACATCTTCGCCGGCTACCGGGAGGATGTGCTGCGCCCGGTGGATGGAAGCTGGAAAATAGCGCGCCGCACCATCGTCCTGGATGCCAACGTCATCATGGCGAAGAACCTGAGCGTGTTTTTCTGAGGCGCGCTCTAATCAAGATCAATTTAGTAGAGCCGTAACCTTCACATCACAACCGAAACGACCTCTGAGCGAGGCCCTCAATGCCCATCACCGAACAAGAAATGGAAAGCGTCAAGGCGATAATTCTGGCCGGAGCGAAAACTCACTTCCCACCCCCCGTCCAGTTCCACGACGCCAACGTCACCGTCAGATTGGACGCTTACGACGAGGAGTTCCTCGACGTGGAACTCCTGTACACCGCCCCCAACCCCGTGCTTGACGGTAGCCTGATGAACACTTTGTTCAGGGTCATCGACGAGCCCATCCTCGCCGCCGGCATTACGGCACGCCGGCTGATCCACTACGTCGAAATCAACGACCCCACCAGGTGGCGGTCACCCAAAAAGCCGGTTGTTCCTCCGGCGCCGGCGCCATGATAGACCCTCAGGAGCTTATCGACGCCTGCTACAAGCTCGTGCCGCCAGCAGCCTCCACGCAACAGCCGTCCGAGGCGGAACTGCGCCGCGCCATCAGTACCGCCTATTACGCATTGTTCCACACCCTCGCCGCGTCCAATGCTGATTTGATTGCCGGCCAGCCGCAATCTGCTATTCCCTCCTATGCGTGGGACCGGGTCTATCGACGCCTTGACCATGGCAGAGCTCAGAACAATCTGCGCGGCATCCTCAACCGGCTATCGCAAAACGGACAGAACTTTGCCACCATTTTCATCGAGCTGAAAGATCAGCGTGATGAGGCGGACTACAACCCCAACGCGCTGATCATCCATTCCGATACCCTCAATGCCATATCTCGCGCTGAGACGGCAATCAGGGATTTCGCCCAGCTATCTGAGGAAGAACGCAGGCTCATCGCCGCACAGTCCTTGTTCGACCGGCGCTGAAACGCCACAATGCGGCGGCAAATGGCCGTCTTGCCGACGTTGCGTTCCATTTCAGTTCGCCAGTGCGAGATTGCAACCTCTTCCTTGAGCGTTCTGCTAATATGACGGGGATCCATCACGTTATGAGACGGGAGCAGCGCATATGGGACTGAAACGCCTCTTGCTCAAACCGCTTTCCGGCTATCCCGGCGGCTACAAGAAAATGCGGCGGGGATTCCAGGGGTTCGACTCCACGCCGCCCTTCAAGGTGCCGGAGGGCAACCCCCGGGACCGGCGCAGCCGCATCCCTCCCCTGGGGTTCCGCGAATACTGGTATCCCGCCCTGCCGGCCAGGGACGTGAAGAAGAACAAGCCGGCCATGCTGCGGATGCTGGGCACCGACGTGGTCTTCTTCAAGGACAAGGAAGGTGAGGTGCAGGCCCTTTTGGACTGGTGCCCCCACCGCGCCGTCTATCTGTCCATGGGGCGCTGCTATTTCGAGGGATTCCTGACCTGCCCTTACCACGGAGCCACCTTCGACGGCGACGGCAACTGCGTGGCCTTTCTCACCGAAGGCCCCGAGTCCATGATGGTCGGCGCGCCCGGCATGAAGGCCCGCAAGTTCCCCACTGTGACGCTGAAAGGCATGGTCTTCGTCTGGATGGGCGAGGGCGAGCCGGTGGACCCCCAGGAGGACATACCCCCGGAGATGTTTGAGGAGCACAACATCTGCCGGCCGTCCTTCTGTATGTTCGACTGCAACTGGGTGCTGGTGCTGGAGAACACCATGGACGCCCACAACGCCTTCATGGTGCATCGCAACGCCCTGCGCATCCTGGGCAGCCGCGTCGGCGGACGCCCCCGCACGCCTCTGGGCTACCGGGTCAACCTGGTGAACAACAAGAACGTCCACTACCGTCCGGGGAGCGGCAAGTCCTCGGTGGAGCAATACTACTACGACGAGGACGGCAAGATACCCTACCAGATGTACTACCCCGGCGTGGACGGCGTCTGGCCGCTGCACCGCTGGCGTCTGGCCTGGACGTGGTTCTTCGACTGGAAGGCACGGCGTCGGGGGCAGGACCCCTACTACCGCCGCGGCGCATCCGCCAGCACGCCCGACGTGAACGAGTGGAACGGCACCCGCTTGCCCGGAATGTCCCGCACCGGCGGCAACGCCCGCTACTTCCGCAGCACCCGCTGGCCGGTGCCCGTGGAGGAAAACCTGACCCGCATGGTCTATCTCAACGTGGAGCGGTACGAGACCAAGCCGGGGTTCCTGCGCCGCCTGGTCAAGAGCGTCACCTGGCCCTACCGCAACTGGGAACTGAACTTCAACTTCCGCAACCAGGACTACGACGCGGAGAAGTACACCCAGTACAATATGCCCGAGTACCTGTCCTCCACCGACTCGGTGGTGGTGGTCATGCGGCGCCTCTTCGTGGACCACAACCGCGACGTGATCCGCCAGCGGGAACGGGAAGAAGCCCTGCCCGAAGTCATGGAGGAAAGCGAAGCCGAGCGCATGGTCCGCGAGGGCGACATCAAGGTCGCCGAGGCCAGCGGCGTCTTCGACCCCGACCGCCTGGAGGCGGAGCTGCTGCGGCGGGTTTAGGGGCCTATGTCCCGGGGAATTGTCAGAAGCAGGATTTTCAAGATTATAGAATTGACAGGATTGCATCCCCCGCTTGACCCGGATAATCCTGAAAATCCGACAATCCGGTAAATCCTGATTCTGACGAAATCTTCCTATTTTGTAGCGCCGCAATCACCTGCGGCAGCCGTTCCAGCAACTCTGGGAGATTAGGAATCGACCGGGCCTGATCTCGTCGCACGAAGAGGAACTGCACGTCCTTCACCTTTTTGCCGGCGGCCCGTTCCACGGCGGCGGCGTAGGACGCGCCCTGCCACTGGTAATGCTCCATCTTGCCCTGTACCGCCGCGTCGTCGCGCACGTCATCGGACTTGTAATCGACGATAACCAGCCGGTCGTCGTGGTCCAGGTAGAGCAGGTCGATGATGCCCTCAATGACCACCGGGCCGTTGCGCGTGTCCAGTTGGGCGGCCACCGGAATTTCCGGCCACAGTTTCGGCGCTTTGAGCGCGGCCATGACGCATTCGTGGCGCACGGCGCGTTTGGCCAGCCGGGCGATGTCGCCGGCGCTGCCGTGGACTCCGCCCTCGCTGGCCTGCCACACGGCCAGGCGGTCAATGGCGCGGTCCAGTTGCTCGTGCAGTTGGGCTAGCGACAAATCGTCGGTAGCCGGCAGTTGCGGGAGTATCTCGTTCACGGCGAACTGCAGCACCGCGTGCAGCGCGCTGCCGAAAGCGGTGCTGCCGCGCCCGCCCCGCCAGGGCTGCTCCTCGTCGGGTTCGGCGTCCTTGTCCTCGATGATAGGCTCGGCCTCTTCCAGCACGGCGGTAGCGTCGGCAGCCCCGCCGGCTTGACGGGCCAGCCACGTGGCGGTAACCGCCTGCGGCAGCGAGCGATTGTCTATGGATACAGCCCGCCCCTTCTGCCACGTGTCGGCGTCGTAGGCCAGCGGGATCAGGTTGTCGGACGGCACTGTAGTCGGCAGGCGGCCCGGCCCATCCGGGATAAACTCGATCTCCCGGTGGGGCAGAGTATCCGATTCCTCGGTGATGGTTTGGATAACGGCATTGGGGAACCCGCTGCTGGATAGACGACAGTGCCGGCTGACCAATAGATGATCGCGGGCCCGAGTGGCCGCTACGTAGGCCAGGCGGACCTCCTCGGCGACGCTGTGGGCGTTCTCGGCATCGGACCGGGCAGCGTAATCGGGAGTGCGGATGCGTGCGCTGGCCGCCCCGATGGACACTTCCGCCATTCCGGTGTCGGGATCCACCAGCACGGCGGGCGCATCGGTGCGGGGCGCGTAATCCAGGTCGCGCAGGATGACGATGGGGAACTCCAGCCCCTTGGCGCTGTGCATGGTCATGATGCGCACGGCATCGTCGTCGCTCTCCGGCGCCGGCAGCTCGTTGATCCGGCTGGCGTCATCCCGCTGCAGCTCGGCCCAGAGGATGAACTGGCGCAGGTTCCACGACGCCGGCGCGCCGGCGGTGGGGCCATCGGTTTCCAGGATGCGGGCCTGCTCCACCAGGAACTGGCGGCGCCGCCACATCTCCCGGGGACGGTATTCGACCAGATCCAGCTCCTCCAGCCGGCGCTCGCGCACGAACTCGCTGATGAGACGGGAGACCGGCGCTTCGTGGCGACGCCGGTGGTACTCGTGGAGACGGGCCATGCCGTCGCTGACCGGGGACGACGCCACGCCGTCTGCCATGTCCAGATAGTTCCACGTCGCGCCGGTTTCCCGCCAGTTCAGCAGGTCAACGTCGGAGCACGCGAAGGCCGGCGAGCGCAGGGCGGCCACCACCGCCACCGCGTCGGCGGGATTGTCGATGGCGCGCAGGCAGTTGAGCAGGTCCTGCACCTCCTGGGTGTCAAACAGCAGGGAGCCGCCCTCGATGCGATAAGGAATGTCGGCGTCCTCCAGGGCGCGCTCCAGTATGCCCAGCCCGGTGCGGCTGCGAATCAGGATGCACACGTCGCCCAGCCGGGCCGGCCGCGCGCAGCCGCCATCCTTGTCGTACACATCCAGCCGGTCACTGCCGTCGGCGGTGTGGGCTGCAATCAGGCGGGCAATCTGCGCGGCCTCCCGGCGGCGAACATCGTCGGCCCGGTCGTTGGAGGGTTCTCCGAACACCCTGACGCCGGCATCGAGGCCAGTCTGCTGGACGCCGGCGTTGGGTAGCAATGGAACGTACTCCGCTTGCAAGCCGGAGGCGTCCTCACCCATCACCGGCCCGAACACCGCGTTGACCCACTCCAGGATGGGCTGCTGAGAGCGGCGGTTTTCGGATAAGGTCAGCTCGCTCAGCTGACCGCCCCGCTTCACCTGCTGGACGACGCCCAGGTCGGCGCCGCGAAAGCGATAGATGGACTGCTTGGCGTCGCCCACGATGAACAGCCGGCCCGGAGCCAGGGGCAGCGTGTGCCAAGGCTGCCGCCCCACCGGGGCGTCGCCGGTGGCGGCCAGGTAGAAACCGATCTCGGCCTGCAACGGGTCGGTGTCCTGGAACTCGTCGATGAGGATATGGGTGTAGCGGCTCTGGAAGTAGCGTCGGGCGTCGTCGTTGTCCCGCAGCAGGTCCCGGGCCCACACCAGCAGGTCGTCGAAAGTCGCCGCGCCGTCGGCCTTGCGAGCGGCGGCGTAGCCCACCGCAAAATGCCGGTGGAGGTATAGGAGCAGCGGGTACAGGACAGCCGACCGCACGGATTGCTGGAACGTTGTGCCCGTCTCGCGGAACTGCGCGCGGACTGCCGTGGCAGGAACGCTCCAGTTGCGCCGGGTTCCGACGTTGCCCGAATAGTCCACTTTGGAGCCGTCGGCCAAGGCTTCGGCGGCGGCCACCGGGTCATCGGCGGCGTCCGCCACTGCCTCGACAGTCACGATTGCATCCCCCAACTGCTGAAACAGCACATCGGATTCGTCGCCGCACTCGTTGGCAAGCGATTGCAATGCTTCCAATGTGTCCCGGCAGATGGCGGGCAGGTCAACGGACGGCAGGCGGTTCTCGTCGGGGATGCTGTGATAAGCCCGACGCAAGGCGGCGGCCAGGTCGTGCCAGTGTCCCAGCCCGATGCCGGCAGCCAGCAGATGGCGCAGGACTCCTTGCAACTCCGGGTCCGCATCGGGGCCATTGCCCAGCGCCCACTCCAGCCAGCCGTCCCACCTTTCAGCGAAATCCTGGGCCGCGTCCAGTTCGTCCCACTGCGCCCAGCCGTAGGGCAGTCCGACCTGCATGGGCCGCTGGCGGAGCAGCTGGGCGGCGAAGCTATGGATGGTCTGGATGGACGCTCGATCCAACTCCGCAATAGAGTCACTGAGACGGCACAGTTCCTCATCCGACCATACGATGCGCTCCATCCCGTCTCGGACCAGAGGATCATCCGAGCCGGCCCGGTATGCGTCATCCAGCAGATCGTCCATGCGGGCGCGAATGCGTTCCGACAGTTCCGCCGCCGCCATCTCGGTGAAGGTGATGGCAACGATGTTTTCCATCCTGACGCCGGCCTTCACCAGCGCGACCACGCGGCTGACCAAAGCGTAGGTCTTGCCAGTGCCGGCCCCGGCCTCAACGATGAGGTTGGCGTCGAGGTCGCAGACGATGCGCCGGGCGGCGCTGGCGTCGTCAGTGGGATTGGTCATCAGTCTCGATGGCGGCCCGGCCGCCCAGGGCGTTGAAGGGTTGTACGTCAGGATCGTTGCGCCCCTTGCGCTCCCAGATCTGCCGCCGGCGGGCCGGGCAGAGGCGGTTGAAGTCGCAGTAACGGCAGTTGCCGCGATCCCCCTCCTCCGGTGTGGCGGGAAATATGCCGGAGCGGACCGTGCCCAGGATGCGGCGCAGCGTGTCGTGGAAGCCGGCCAGACCTTCCGCGTCGTGGTACGGGCTGCGGTCGAAAATCCGGTCGTCGCCCAGCGGGAAACAGTAGGATGCGGTGATGCTGGCATCGGGGTAGAGCTGGCGGGCAGCCGCGGTGTACACCGGAAGCTGCAACGCCCGCCCGTTGGCGATGGTGTAATCGGGCTGCCCCCCTCGGGATCCGGCCAGATAGCGCCGCGGGTTGCCCGTCTTGAAATCGCGCACCCGCACCTCGCCGGCCAGCACGTCGAGCCGGTCGATCTTGCCGCGAAAGTGGACCGTACCCAGACCCGGCACATCCATGCGCACGTCGTCGAAGTTCTGCTCGGAGCGGGATTCCAACGGCGGCCCGCCCAGCCATTCGGTGTCCTCGATGAAGAAACGCCGCAGGCCGGCCCTTATAGTCTCTTTTTCCATCTCCCAGAGCAGGGGGTAGCCGGTGATGCCCATGACCTCGGCGGCGGCGAATTCGGCCTCGGCCAGCGCCAGCAGCTCATCTTCAGATTGCAGATTACGATTGACGAACTCCTCCAGGATCCGATGCACCAGCACCCCGCGATCCAGCGCGGATATTTCGCCCTCCTCGTCGGCGACGGGCGGCGGCGAGATAACCAGCACGCGGTTGAGGAAGTAGCGGTAGGGGCAGGTGGCCCACGTTTCCAGGGCGCTGGGAGACACCGGGCGGTCCGGGACACCGATCCCGGATACCCTCCGTGAGCCGGAACCCACACGCCCATCCCACTCGGTGAGGGTTGCGCCCAGCCGGGCCTGCCGAGCGTCCAAGGCATTGAGTACGCGGGCGTCCTTGGCCCAGGCGGGATGCGCCGACAGGCGTCCGCCGGCATTGGCCAGCAGGTGCATCAGGTTGTAGTCGGCCAGGTGGGCCGGCGCTATGACGTTGTTCTGCTCATCGGTTACAGGAGCGGCCAGTTGCCGGAGACCCATCTCGCGGGACGGGATGACAGTTAGCCACGGCTTGCGGCCAGCATCCGCCACCATATTCTCGGAGGTGAGACGTCCATCTCCGCCGGCGGCATCGTGGAGCAGGTTGGCGGCTTCCAGCAGCCAAGGCGACGGGTAGGTCATGCGGCGGTTGGCGCCGGCCACGGCGTAGCTGAACATGGCCCGGTCGGCAGAGGCCACCGCGCCCAGGAACTCGTAACGTTCCAGCGCGCGCCGGGTCCGGGCCGCCGCTGCGCCGTCGCGCCATTCGTCCACGATGGACGCGCGTTGGGCCGGCGGGAACTGGCCCTCGGCCATCCCGACGGCAAAGACCATGCCGTACTGCGCCCCCACGATACCGGCCGGAGGGCCAACGTACACGCCGGAGCCGACGGGGTTGCCCCGGTGGGACACCGGACTCTGCAACTCGTCGCCGATGGTCTCACGCAGAACGTCCGCGTCGTACTCAATATCCCAATCCGCCAGCCCGGCGAGGCCGTCCAGGGCTTCCTCAATGCGCCGGTAGTCCTCATCATCGCCCTCGGCGCGCCGGAGGTAATCGGCCAGCAGCGCCTTGAGCCGCTCCGCCGCCGACTGCCACGTCTGATCCGTTCCGTCCGGGCGGCGCAGCTGATGCAGGCGGCGGGCCAGTCGGTGGACAAAAGCGCTGAGGACGCCGGCGCCGGGTGGCCCGGTTCCGACCGTCTCGCCGGAGCGTTCCCGCTCCCGCCGGACCTGCTGCTCGACGTAAGCCTCGAGCCGGGCGGCCCACTCCCGGGCCGTTCCGTTGGCCCGCGCCGCCCGGGCCAGTTCGGCCCACTGCGTCGCCGGGATTTCGACCGGACGCCGGCGCCGATTGGCGTTTGGAGCCGGCGGGAACTGCACCGGACACGACATAACCAGGTTGATGAACTGCTCCCGGTCGATGGCGGGTTCGGCGTCCGCGCCGCCGTCCATTGACGCCAGCAACGCCAGCGCGCCCAGCAGGAACTGCCCGGCGCCGGTGTCGGCCAGCGTCCGTCGCGGCGCTCCGGAGCTGGGGATGCCGGCGAAATCCAGTTCCTGACGCAGCAGGCTGGCGTAGGGCGATTCCTGCCGGTGCACCACGGCGATGCGATGAAAAGGGACGTCATCCGCGACGGCGATGATACGCCGCACCACGGCCCGAACCTCCTCCACCGGGTCGGGCGCGACGGTGACGGACAGGACGCCGTCGGCAACCGCCCGCTGCAACGGCATTGCGCCATCCGTCGCGGCTTCCCCGCCGGTCAGGCGGCGATGCAGATCACGAGCCGGACCGTCGGCGTCGCCATCGCCGTTCAATCCGATGATGACCCGGCACTTGCCGCGTTCCAGCAGCGTCTCCATCAGCTTCAGCTCGCCCTCGGTGGGATGCCGGGGCAGATAGTAGATGACGGCCGGCTCCGCGCCCGGCGGCCAATGTTTCAGCAGCGCCTCCGCTGCCAGCCTCGGCAGTTCGTATCGGGTGTAGTAGCCGTCCCGGTCCAGCAGCGCGCGGAATTTGTCGTACAGCCTGGGCAAATCCAGACCGGCGTGGTTCGACAAGCTCACCACGAGCGGAGTGTCGGCGTCGTCAAGGGCGGGGCGCTGCTCCCACTGGCGAAACGCGCCGGCCAGCTCGCCGTACAGCCGGCGTCGCCCCGCCAGCGAGAGGGGGAGAGTGTCGGACGCCAGCCACTCGTCAGCCACCCGGCGCACGGCCTGGGATTCGTGCAGACGGTTCAGCGCCAGGCGCGGCGGCGCGGCGTCATTGTCACCCGCCGGGCGCAGGATGGAGCGGGCCAACTCGGCGGCCAACCTCTCGCCGGTCTGCGCCGTGACGTTGAGCGCGTTGCGCGCGCCCAACAGGTGACGTACTGACGCGGCCACGTCGAGGTGGGTGGTTACCACGACCACGCGGGCGAAGGGATCGTTGGGATCGTCCTGCTGCGCGGCCTCAACGGCGGCGGCGAGGGCCGATAGGGCAGCTTGGCCGATTTGGGTGACGGTGACGAGAGACATGGCGGGACCGGATGATGCGTTCCATTTTACATCGTGGTTAAGGGTATCGGGGGTCGTTGACCCATCAGTCTGCCGCGCCCTACAATCCGCCCAACTCGCTTCCCTCCAGGAGCCTCTCATGACCACATCCGCCAACGACTACGCTCATCCTGAATACCTCACCGACCCCGCGTGGGTGGCCGCGCATCTTGACGACCCCAACGTGGTCGTGCTGGACTGCGCCAACACCGCCGACGCCTGGCAGCGCGGCCATATTCCCGGGGCGGCCCACGTTGCCGACAACTGGGCCAAGGATCCCGACTCCGCCCTTGGCCCCGGCGCTCGCGGGCAGCACGTGATGACGCCTGATCAGTTCAAGGCCATGGCCGAGGGCCTGGGCATCGGCGACGACACCACCGTGGTCACCTACGACCACGCCCAGAGCCTCACCGCTGCGCGGATCTGGTGGGTGTTCAATTACTACGGCCATCGCAACGTGATGGTGCTCAACGGCGGCTGGCGGGCGTGGGTCAACGCCGGCCAGCCTATCGACTTCGGGCGGCCCAAGGCTCCGGGTTCAGTCACCTTCACCCCTCGCGCCGATGAATCCTTCATCGCATCCGGCGACGAGCTGAAGGCCGCCTGCTCATTGGAAGGCGGGATCGGGGACAACGTGGTGGTGTGGGACGTGCGCAGTGACGGGGAATGGGACGGCACCGCCGAGAACTACGTCAACAAGCGGGCGGGGCACGTTCCCGGCGCGGTGCACTTGGAATGGTTCCACCTCATGGACCGCCACACCCACGAGTTCAAGCCGGCCGACGAAATCCGCCGCATTCTCACCGAGCACGGCATCACGCCGGACAAGACGGCGTACTCCTATTGACAGGCCGGCATCCGTGCGGCGCACGGAAACTTCGTACTCCGCCTCGTCGGCTTCGAGAACGCCAAAAACTACGACGCCTCCATGGGAGAGTGGGCCAACCGGGACGACACGCCGTTGACGGTGTAATCGTAGGGGCGAATAATTATTCGCCCCTACATGTTGGCAACAATGGCCTCTCGAAAATCCCGCAAGGTCAGCATACGGCGGGTAATCGACGGCGATTCGCTGGAGGTCAAATACGCCGGGCTGCTCAGCTTCCTGCGACGACCCTTCCAGGTGCGGCTCTACGGCATTGATGCGCCCGAACTGGCGCAACCCTTCGGGCCGGAGGCGCGGGATCAGTTAACCGCGCTGGTGCGCGGGCGCGGCCTGCGGCTGGAGGAGATGGCCAAGGACCGCTTTGGCCGCACCGTCGGGCTGGTATATCCCGGCTCCCGCCGCCGCGAATGCGTCAACGTGGCGATGGTGCGCTCCGGCATGGCCTGGTGGTATCGCCGCTACGGGGGCCGGGAGCTGGGCTTCCCGGAAGCGGAGGCCGAGGCAAAAACCCGCCGGCGCGGCGTCTGGAAAGACGGCCGGCGTTCCCAGCGTCCCTGGGACTACCGGGCCGATCTGCGGCGGGCGAGAAGACGCCGGCGTCGCGTGCGCCGGCTGTCAGTGTGGAGCGCGGCCGCCATCGCGCTGGCGATCCTGGTGGCGCTGCTGATGCTGGTGGACGCGCTGCCGTGGTAGTGCGTGTAGGGGCGAATAATCATTCGCCCCTACAAATTGAAACACCCGATTCGCAACATTGCCTATGGAACCAGCGGGTGTCCAATCAATCCCCAGTAGGGGATGATCGCCAGCAGCAGCACCGCGATCACCAGCACGGTCATGGTGATGCCGAAGCGGAAAATCTCCGGGTTTCCGATGCCGGCCCGCTGGAACACGAACACCGCCGAGGTCCCGCCCGCGCCGTAATAGACCGCCGAATCGCCCACCACCACGGCGGCCATGCCACACACCAGCGGATCCAGGCCCAATGACTCGGCGGCGGCCATGGTCACCGGGATCACCAACGCCAGGTATCCGGCGATGTTGGGCAGCAGCATCCGCAGCACGGCGAAGCAAACGCACAGGGCCAGCAGCGCCAGCAGCGGCGCGGAAGCGAAACCGGATACGCCGCCCACCAGCGTTTCGGAGAACCAAGCCGCCGCGCCGGTGGTCACCAGCGCGTGGGACAGGGACAGCGACGTGGCGATGACGAAGAAGTTAGACCAGCCCACGTTGCGCTCGAACTCCCCCCACGACAGTATGCCCACCCGGGGCAGCAGGATGAGACACATTGCCAACAGCGCCGGCACCGCTGGATGCAGACCGTGGGCGAAGTCCGTGAACCACAGCATCGCGGTCAGCATGACTATGATGCCGGCGCGCCACTCCACTGCCTTCATAGGTTCCAGGGACATCGGAGCCGCCACGGCATCCTGGATGCGGAAACCGGCCCGGTAGAACAGGAACAGGGCGGTGCCGCCCACCACCAGGTTGGCGTAGAAGGGCACGCTCATCAGCACGAACCACTGGCCCCACGAAAAGTCTCCCAGCAGGCCCGAGGCCACCACCGGGGTGATGCCGCCGGCCAGCAGTGCGGTGGAGCCGAGGCGATTCAGGCTGCCCATGGCCATCATCGTCGCCTTGTAGAAGGGGTGGCCCTGGGGTATGTCCCAGTGGGAGAGCACCTGCTCGTACACGTGGACCATGATGGCCCCCCGGGTGCTGGCCGACGGCAGGGCGAAGGTCAAGGCAGCAAAGGAGAAAAGCATCTGGATGTAGAGCAGGCGCGGGCTGCCGGCCGCTCCCCGCATCAGGTAGGTCGCCAAACGCTCGGCCAAACCGGAATGCTGCACCGCCAGGCCCAACGTCAGGATGCCGATGAGGAAGTAGGCGACGGGCTGGGAGAACCCGTACACCGCAACGGCGACGTCGGGCACGCCTCCCACCAGCACCAGCAGCACCACGCCGCTGATCCCGGCCACGGCGACCGGTATAACCTCGGTGGCCCACAGCGCCACCGCGAACACCATTACCGCCAGCGCCCGCTGCCCCGCCTCGGTCAGCCCCTCGGGCGTGGGCATCAGTAGTATGCCCAGGAACAGCGCCACCGATACCAGAACCTTGATGGCGGCCGGGATGGAGACGGCCGGCCCGAATGCAGAGGGTGTGGGTAGGCTGTGATTAGCCATTTGGCAAGGACAAGGCTAACGCATCGAGGAATCCGGCCCGTCATTCCGGCGAAAGCCGGAATCCAGTAGCGTTTCCTGGACTCCGGCTTTCGCCGGAGTGACGGAGTATATGCCTTCCGCTAGCGTTCGGTCTGGCGCAGCGGGCTGCTGGTGACCCGGTTGACCGACGTGACGCCGCGTATCCCCTCAATGCGGGAGAACACCCGGTTCAGTTCTTCCAGGTCCTTCACGTGGATGGTGAGTTCCATGCTCACCGTGGCGTCGTCGTTCTCCCGCGTCACCACCCAGGCGATGTTGATCTTGTCGTCCGAGACCTTGGTGGTCACGTCGCGCAGCAGGCCAACGCGGTCCATGGCTTCGATGCGGATGCGCACCGGATACAACTCCTGCTTCTGCCCCCAGGACACCGGCACCAGCCGTTCCTTCTCGTCCTCGTTCAGCACGTTGATGCAGCCGACCTTGTGCACGCTGACGCCCCGGGAACGGGTGACGAAGCCGATGATGGGATCGCCCTGGATGGGGTTGCAGCACCGGGCGATGCTGGTGAGCAGATCGCCCACGCCCAGCACGGATATGCCCGATGAGGGGCTGGACAGGGGCAGGTTGCCCCGGAGCTTGGGCATCCACTCCGCTTCTTCTGTACCCTCCTGGCGATGCTGGGTCAGCCGGGCGCCCAGCGCCGAGTCGCTCAGTTCGCCGGAGCCGATGGCGGCGAGGAGGTCTTCCATGGTGTCGTAGCGGCAGGCTTCCAGCACCTCCCGGTCGGACATCTTGACGCCCATGCGGTGCATCTCGCGGCGCAGCAGGTCGCGGCCCCGGGAAATATTGGCGCTGCGGGCTTGGCGGTTGAACCAGGAGCGGATCTTCTGCCGCGCGCTGTTGGTGGCGACGTAGCCCCGCGCCGGGTTCAGCCAGTCGGGCGACGGTCCCCGACCGGTCTTGCCGGCGACGACTTCCACGGTGTCCCCGTTCTCCAGCGGGGTGTCCAGGGATACCAGCCGGCCGTTGACCTTGGCGCCGGAGATGCGATGGCCCAAGTCGGTATGGATCTTATAGGCGAAATCAATGGGCGTGGACCCGGCGGCCAGTTCCACAATGTCGCCCTTGGGGGTATAGACAAATACCTGGTCGTGGAAGAGGTCTTCCCGCACCCGGTCCAGGAACTCGTCAGTATCCGGCGTTTCCCGCTGCAATTCCAGCAGTCGCCGCAGGCCCGTCATGCGTTGCTCGAAGCTGGCGCTGCTTCCGTTGGACCCGGCGCGCTCCTTGTAGCGCCAGTGGGCCGCCACGCCGTACTCGGCAACCTGGTGCATATCACTGGTCTTGATCTGCACCTCCAGAGGATGCCCACCGTCACACACCACGGTGGTGTGCAGGGCCTGGTACATATTCTGCTTCGGCGTGGCGATGTAATCGTCGAACTGACCGGGCATCGGGCTCCACAGCCGGTGGGTGATGCCCAGGGCGGCGTAGCAGTCGGGGATCTCATCAACGACGACCCGCAGGGCGTACAGGTCATAGATATCGCTGAGTTCCTTGCCCTCGGCGGCGTATTTCTCCATCTTGCGGTGAATGGAGTAGATACCCTTGGGTCGCCCGTTCACGTCGGCGCGCAGGCCGTTCTCAGCCAGCTCGTGCCGCAGGCTCTCGGCAACGTCGGCCACGTAGGCTTCGCGCTGGGAGCGGCGAGCGGCCAGCATCCGGGAGATTTCCCGGTACTTGGCCTCGTTCAAGTGGCGGAAGGCCAGGTCGTCCAGCTGCCACTTCAGTTCCCAGATGCCCAGGCGGTGGGCCAGCGGGGAATAGACGTCCAGGGTTTCCTGGGCGATGCGCTGGCGCTTGTGCTCGGGCAGCGGGTCCAGCGTCCGCATATTGTGGAGCCGGTCGGCCAGCTTGATGAGGACCACCCGGATGTCCTCGGCCATGGCGACCAGCATCTTGCGCAGGCTTTCGGCGTAAAGGTTTTCCAGGGGGGCGGCGCCGTTGACTTCGGAATCAGGAGGCCGGTAATCGACGCGGGTCAGCTTGGTAACGCCGTCCACCAGTCGGGCCACGTCCCGGCCGAATCTTCCCTCCAGGTCCGCCATGGCCACGCCGCAGTCCTCCATCACGTCGTGGAGGAGCGCCGCTATTATGGTGTCGGGGTCGAGATACAGGTCGGCCAGGATGGTGGCGGCAGCCAGGGGATGCACGATGTAGGGATCGCCGGAGAGACGCATCTGCCCGTCGTGGCAGCGTTCCGCGAAATCGTAAGCCGAACTGATGCGGTCAAGTTGGGCCGCGTCGTCCACGTATTCGGACACGCGAGCGATGAGATCGGTGGACTCGCTGGCAACCGCGACCATAGGCGCCCTCCTGATCTGACGAGACGCGGGCGCGGCCGGCCCACACCTCAGCGCGACACCGCGCTACAGCCTGTCCGGGAATGATACCCAGCGGCGCCGGGGATGTCCAGCGTTGACGACGCAAGCCACCGTTCAAAATTACCGGTTTATCGCGGCGGCGCAGCGGCGCAAAGCTGACAGGTATAATTTGGTCAACAATCCAGGCGCCTGCCGTTGACGGGAGAGCAGTTTATGAGTACCCAGCATGATGCAGACCGCAATGAAAGCCGCCCTGCCGAAAGTCCTCCGTCCGCTCCGTCTGACGCAAAACTCGAAAAAGTGGAGCGGCGGCTGGCGGAACTGCGCGAACAGGGCATATTTGCTGACGGTCACGAACCCAAGGGCAGACCGCAGACGGTTTTGCCCATATCCCCGGGGCCTTGGCCTGATCCATGGAACGGCGCGGTTAGCCGATGACGCCGTTGCAACGTCCCCCGGCGGCGTATGTAGATGCGACTGCTCTGTCGCCTATTGCATAAGGACAAACAGCATATCTACGCCCAGCAAGTCATAGGAGGCAGCATTATGAACAAGGAGAATCGGGAAGAATTTGACGAAGTTGAAACTGACCGTACCGAGTCCGATCCTGACGAAACGCGTCGCCCGGGAGAGCGGCTTGAAGAATTACGCGCCGAAGGGATTTTGTCCGGAGCCGCCGGGCCTCGCAAGCCGATGAAACCGGTCGCGTACAGACCCGGCGCGCTGAAAAGATTTCAAGATGAACGAGGCTAGGGATGGTGGCTCCATCCAGCCTGGCAATAGCATACCTGGACCCAACCGCGCTAATCCCCGTTGTATAAGGATGGTGGAACTGTACAGGCCGCTGCCGACGGACTGGGATGAACGGAGCGTTGCGGCGTGGAATGGGCCGCCATTACAATGGACTGGTCAATTCAGATGCAACTTGCCGAGGTGGTGACGATTATGAGCGCGCAGCAACCCCCTGTCGGGCGGCAGGACAATAGCAGTCAAGAAGATTGGCCGGAGCCGGATGCCGAAGAACTCCGCCTTTTGGAAGAGCATCTGGCGGAACTCCGCGAACAAGGCGTCCTGATAAAGGGAGACGGCATACGCGGAAGCCTGCGGACAGTGGCGTACCTACCCGGCGCGCTGGACCGGTTCCTTATATCGCGGGGCAGCAAGCCATGGCGACGACGGTAGAGCGCACGCGACCGCTGATGGCATACGTTGACCCGTCAGCGTTGATACCGCGGCTCTTCGATGGGCAGCCTGAAGAGACGCGTATCCGATTGGAGAGTTTTCCGATTCTGCTGTCCTCAATTTTGCTGGAGGCAGAGCTGCGGGCGGCGTTTGAAAACGAACGGCAAGAGTTCGCCGTTTCTCTCATATCGGAGATAAACGAGTGGATTACGCCGCATCGCCGGCTGGACGAGGAATTGGCATCCATCCTGGAGATTGCGCCGCTGCCAGCCTCTCCCTTGTGGCATCTGGCAAACGCCATGTACTTCCGACAGAGGCAATCGCTGACCAGCAGACAGTACCGACTGGCCTTCATCACCCTGGACGAAGAGCAGGAAACGGTGGCGCGTGAGCTGGGTCTCTTCATTCCATAGGGGGATAGCCATGCCCACGCTGGATTTCAAGGGCAAGCAGCACATCTACGCCCACCACCTCACCGTTCCTTACCGCCCGCTGCTCCCCGACGCCGGGCGGTCGCTTAATCCCGCCGACGCCGATGACAACCTCATCATACACGGCGACAACCTGCACGCCCTGAAAGCCATGCTGCCCCGCTACGCCGGCAAGGTCAAGTGCATCTACATCGACCCGCCCTACAACACCGGCAACGAGGGCTGGGTCTATAACGACAACGTGAACAGCCCCCTGATGCGGGAGTGGCTGAAAGAGGCCAATCCGGTGGACGGCGAGGACCTGGAACGGCACGACAAGTGGCTGTGCATGATGTGGCCCCGTCTGCACCTGCTCAAGGAGTTGCTCTCGGATGACGGCGTGATTTTTGTGTCCATCGACGACAACGAGCAGCACCATTTGCGGATGATGATGGATGAGATTTTTGGAGAAAGCAATTTTCTAGCGGAGTTTATCTGGAAAAGTCGTCAAAATAGGGATAACCGTAACGTCACCGGGGCATCTATCGACCACGAATATATTATTTGTTACGGCTCATCTATCCGCGGCGACGACCGGAAATCTGGAATGTATTCTAACCCGGATAATGACCCTAGAGGCGATTGGGCCAGCGGCAATATGGTTGGACTGGCAACTCGGGAATCTAGACCAAATCTACATTTTGACCTCATCGACCCTACAACAGGAATCAACTACGGCTGCCCCGACCGGGGTTGGCGGTATGACCGGCGGCGTATAGCAGAATTGATTGCTGACGATAAAATACTCTGGCCCGAAAAACCGGAAGGACGTCCGAGAGTCAAAGTCTTCCTAAATGATCTGCAAACCAAATTCACCGGGTTTTCTTCGATAGTCGGCGATGGTGTGTTCACCAGAGACGGAACTCGAGAAATAGAAGAAGTTTTCGACTCACGAATTTTTGAATTCCCCAAGTCAGTCGAGCTTATCCGGCAGATAATTCTGCAAGGCTGTCCCGACGGTGGCATAATTTTAGACTCTTTTGCCGGCAGCGGCACCACCGCCCACGCCGTCCTCGCCCTGAACAAAGAAGACGGCGGCAACCGCAAGTTCATCCTGGTGGAGTGCGAGGACTACGCCGATACCATCACCGCCGAGCGGGTCCGCCGCGTCATCAACGGCGTGCCGGGCGCGAAGGATAAAACGCTGCAAGAGGGCCTGGGCGGCTCCTTCACCTACTGCACCCTGGGCCGGCCCATCGACGTTGAGCAGATGCTCACCGGCGAGAACCTGCCGGAGTATTCCGAGTTGGCCGCCTATCTGCTGCACACGGCGTCCGGCCTGTCCGCCACCGGCCAGTTGCCGGCGCAGAACGATGACGGCCTGTTCTACCGCAACGGCGACACGGACTACTACCTGCTCTACCGCCCCGACATTGAGTGGCTGCGCAGCAACGACGCCATCCTGAACGAGCAGCAGGCCCGGCGCATCCAGAGCGCCGGCAGAAAGGCCGTGGTGTTCGCCGCCGACAAATACATGGGCCAGCGGTTCCTCACCGACCTGGGCATCACCTTCTGCCAGATACCCTACGAGATGCACCGGGGCAGCGTGGGGTAATGGTAGAATAACCTTGCTACGGCAACGTGGTGGCAAAGGCCATGGGTAGGCCGTCACGCTGCGGCTGCGCCCTTCGGGATTTTGGCTGCGACGATGTTGCTGACGCTTTACCTGGAGCAGTGGCAATGGCAGGGTCGAGCCAGTTGGGAACTGGCGCTGTCGGCGGTGGATTATGGCGCCGTACTGTACGCCATGCTGGCCGTACTGGTGGAAAAAGGAGGAAATCTCATGTTCTGGGCTTGGGAGAAGCACAAGGAACGGCAGGAAAAGCTGCGGGCCGAGGGCCGGGCGGAAGTTAAAAAACAATACGAGGAGCGGCTGGCGCGCGTAGCCGCAGAGGTGCGGGAGAAGGGCATCACGCTGGAATCGCTGCGCGAGCAGCCCTCACAGCAGGCCGCGGCCCAGTCGGAGTTGCTGGCTGAGATGCAAGCCAAAGCGCGTGTGGACAACAGGCCGGAGATTGCGGCTTGGTTGGAAGAAGTGGCCCGGGAGAGGGATATGGGGAACGGCGTTTCGCAGCAACGGTAAGACTTCGTAAGATGGAGTTGAAAGAGTACCAGGAACGCGCCCTCGCCGCCTTTGAACGCTGGCGCGACGCGCTGACGGCGGCGCGACGGGAGTCCGAAGAAGACGCTGCCTATTACGCCGGACGCGGCCGGCCGGTCCCGGACGACGTCCGCAACTACCCCAGGGCCGCCTGGCAAAAGCTGGCCGACGCCGGCGAGGTGGCGGCCAGCGCCGGTCCGTATGTCGAGCGTACCGCCGCCGCCGGTTTTCCCATCCCGCATATCTGCTTCAAGGTGCCCACCGGCGGGGGCAAGACGCTGCTGGCCGCCGGCGCGCTGGAACGGCTGAACCGCCCCACCGGGCTGGCGCTGTGGATGGTGCCCAGCAACGCCATCTACCGCCAGACCAAAGCGGCCCTGTGGAACCGCGAGCATCCCTACCGCGATATGCTGGAACGGGCCAGCGGCCGGCGCGTCAAGATGCTGGAAAAGGATGACGTCTTCACCGCCGCCGACCTTGAGCATTACCTCTGCGTGATGCTCATATCGTTGCAGTCCGCCAACCGGAAGAACAATAAAGAGTTCCTCAAGATGTTCCAGGATTCCGGTCGTTACACGTCTTTCTTTCCGGACAACGACGACGCCCTGGGCGATGCTCGACTCCGCAGCAAATATCCCGACCTTGATCCGCCGGCCGGCGACCGCCCGGTGGCGCAAAGCCTGTTCAACGTGTTCAAGATGCAGCGTCCGGTAATCGTGCTGGACGAAGCCCATAAAGCCTACGGCGGCAAGGGCAATGACAGTGAGCAGTTCGTACAGTCCGTCAATCGGCTGAACCCCGGCCTGGTTATTGAGTTGTCGGCAACACCCAGCCGCCGCAAGAGCAATCTGCTGGTGGACATAGCGGGGACCGACCTGCAAACCGAGGAAATGATCAAACTGCCCGTGATGGTGGAGTCCTTCACCGATGCCGAGTGGCAATACACGCTGGGCGAGGCCCATGCCCAACTGGAACGGCTCGATCAAGAGGCGGTTTCACTGCAACACAGCGCGGGGCGATACATCCGCCCCATCGCGGTGGTGCGTGTGGAGAACACCGGCAAAAAGCAGATTGACCTGGATACCGTTCACGCCGAGGACGTGCGAAGGCATCTCACCCAGGTCCTCGGGGTTCCCTCCGCAGCCGTGCGCGTCAAGTCGTCGGAGAACGACGAGTTGGGCAACGAGAATCTGCTCGATGGATCGTCGCCCGTCCGCTGGATAATCACCCGCGACGCCCTGCGGGAGGGTTGGGACTGCTCCTTTGCCTACCTGCTGGTGATGCTGGACAACACCCGCGCCAGAACTGCCATCACGCAGTTGGTGGGCCGGGTGATGCGTCAGCCCGAGGCCCATCGCACCGGGCGGGAATTACTGGACCGGTGCTATGTCTATTGCCAGGACGTGAACGTGAACGCCGCCGTGCAGCACGTCAAGGACGGATTGGAGCAGGAAGGAATGACCGGGTTGGATGACGAGGTTCAGAGCCGAACGCAGACCCGGCTCCGCCCGGTTGCCGTGCCGCGTCGCGAACGGTTCCGGGACGCCGAGTTCTTTTTGCCCAAAGTGCTGCATAAGGACGACCGGGAAGGTTGGGTTGAGCTGGACTACCAGCGGCACATTGCGCCGGCGATAGACTGGAACGGCATCGGCGCGCCTGACCCGCAACTCGCCCAGGCGCAGGCGCCGCAGAGCGCAGCCGCCGCTGTTGACCTGGCGGGGGCGGACACCCGGGCGGTGTACGATGACCCTCGGGAGTTGTTCATAGACACTGCCGTGAAAATCAACTGGTACGCCCGACGCATCTCTCACGTGATGCCCAATCCCTTCCGGGCGGCGCAAGCGGCGTCGCAACTGGTGCGTAAGATGCGAGACGCCGACTTTGGCGACGACGCCATTTATGGGCAGCGTTCCGCCCTGGCCGCGCAGCTGCGGGAGCACGTGGTGCAGGAGTCGGACCGACTGGCCGAGCAGGTCTTTCGCGCCAAACTGGCCCGCGGCGAAATTCGCTTTGACCTGGCGGCCAGCGACCGCAATCATCGTCTGCGCAAGTCATACGAAATACTTGTCGCAGAGAACGACGGGAAGTTGCAACGTTTCGGCGAGTCAGTCCAATTGAGTCTGTTTGAGACGGTTTATGCCCGTGATTACAACGACCTGGAGCGCAGGTTCGCCTTCTACCTGGACGAGCAAATGGCGTTGCAGTGGTGGCACCGGATAGCAGTTCGGCAGCATGGCGAGTATTACCTGCGCGGCTGGCGTCGGGAACGCATCTGGCCCGACTTTGTGGCCATGGGCGGCGAAACCAACGGCAAGCCGAGTGTGTTGGTGTTCGAGACCAAAGGCCAACACCGGGATGGCAGCGACGATACCGAGTACAAAAAGCGGGTGTTCGCCGCGCTTGAAGAAACCTTCAACGCCGGCAAAATGACCATTCACGACGGGCCGGCCCAAGGCGTGTTCCGGCTGGTGTTTGACCGGGAAGGTTTCCCGGACGCCGAAACTCCCATCAGCAGGCTGAAGGGCGCTTATAATGCCCCACGGGCCTATGGCGTGTCGTAAAATTGAATTGTCAAGCGTATCTGTTCAGACTTGCGGCACCGTCGCAACTCAAAATCCGTCATACCGGCGAAAGCCGGTATCCAGGAATCCTTGCCTGATGCGCCGCATCTCTGGATTCCGGCTTGCGCCGGAATGACGGGATAATTAGTCCGATTGCGCTGACCCGGGCCGGGCCGGCGACACGCTGGCGCCGAACTACTGGAACATCTCGCCCACGGAGCGGCCTTCGTGGATGCGGCGGATGGCCTCGCCCAGCAGGGGCGCCACCGACAGGACGGTGAGGTTGCCCACGCGCTGATCGGACACCAGGGGCACCGAATCAGTCACCACCACCTCCTTGAAGGGGCTTTCCTTGAGCAGCCGGGGCGCGGCGGGCGCGAACACCGGGTGGGTGGCGCAGCAATATACCTCGGTTACGCCGGCGTCGAGCAGGGCGTTGGCGGCGTTGACGATGGTGCCGCCGGTGAGAATCTCGTCGTCGAAAGTGAGCGCGCGCTTGCCCCGCACCTCGCCGATGACGTTGAGGGTCTCCGAGCGGTCGTCGTTGGCGGTGCGGCGCTTTTCGATGACGGCCACCGGGACGCCCAGGCGCTCCGCCATGTCCCGGGCCCGCTTGCTGATGCCGAAGTCAACGGCCACCAGCACCAGGTCCTCCAGGCCCTTCTCGGCGAAGTAGTTGGACAGGATCGGCTCGGCGGTCAGCTCGTCCACCGGAATGTTGAAGAACCCTTGGATCTGTCCGGCGTGGAGGTCCAGGGTCAGCAACCGGTCGGCCCCGGCGGTGGTGAGCAGGTCGGCGACCAGCCGCGCGGTGATGGGAACCCGGGGCTGGTCCTTCTTGTCGGTTCGCCCGTAGCCGTAGTAGGAGACCACGGCGGTAATCCGGCCGGCCGACGCCCGCTTGCAGGCGTCGATCATGATCAGCAGTTCCATCAGGTTGTCGTTGGTGGGCGCAACCGTGGGCTGGACGATGAAGACGTCACGCTCGCGGATGTTCTCGCCGATGCGGACGAAGGTGTTGTCGTTGGCGAACTTGAACGCCTCGCTCTCGCCCATAGGAATGCCCAGGTAGTTGCACACGTCCTGGGCCAGTCGGGGGTGGGCGTTGCCGGAAAATACCTTCAGTTCGTCAAGCGTGGGCATAACAGCACCTTCGGGATGGCAGCATTGGAGACGGCATGGCCGGCTTGGAGGGCGGCAAATGCAGCGGGGCGGTCGGCTACGTAATGGTAATTGGGCAGCCGATAGTAGTCAACGGGCCGGCGCGCGGGCACGGCCTTTGCTAAAATGATTTTGGATTCAGGAAGAACCACCATGAACCAGACCAACTGGACCCGGGAACTGTTCGAGGCCGCCCTGATTGGCGTCTTCGTTTTCATCGCCATCCAGGTGGCGGTGGCGAACTTTCGCGTGGAAGGCTCCAGCATGAGGCCCACCCTGCTGCCGGGCCATTACCTGATGGTCAACAAGTTGGTGTACTACCAGGTGGACACCGAGCGGCTGGGGAAGATCATCCCCTTCTGGAATCCCGCCGAGCCGCAGCTGATTCACGCCATCCGGCCGCCGCAAAGGGGCGATGTGATCGTTTTTGACTACCCGCTGGAACCGGACCGCCAGTTCGTGAAACGCGTCATCGGCGAACCCGGCGACTTGGTGGCAATCGCCGATGGTAAAGTCACCGTCAACAACCGGACGCTGGACGAGCCGTACCTGGACTTCCTCGGCCACACCCATATGCACGCCGTGCAACTGGCCGGCGACGAGTATTTCGTCCTGGGAGACAACCGCACCGGCAGCCGGGATTCCCGCCACTGGGGGCCGCTGCCGGAGGATCACATCATCGGCCGGGTGTGGGCCATCTACTGGCCCCGGTCGGCCTGGGGGTTTCCCAAGTAGGGCGTTGGCTTTTATTAGGCTTCGATGACCGGACCGACGAGGACGTCATCGCCCTCGACCCGGATGGCGAACTTGCGCAGGGCCTCGGTGGCCGGCGGGGTGACCGGACGGCCGCTGACCACGTCGAAAACGGCCCCGTGGAGCGGGCAGACCAATTCGCCTTCCTCCAGGTCTCCCTCGGACAGATTGGCGTAGGCGTGGGTGCAGATGTCGTCGCACGCGTGCAGGTCCCCGTCCAGGTTGACCAGCAGGATCTCCTCCGTGCCCACCCGCACGGACATCATGTCGCCCGGCGGGATTTCGCTTACAGAGGCTACTTTGACAAATTCGTCGGCCATTGGAATGCTCCTCAATTAATTGCTCCGCCCGGAAACTGCGGCTGGCTGTTGCTGCAACGACGGCTGCGGCGCCCTCGCTGCCCGGCTTCGGCCAACCATTATATGACAAATGCCGGATTTCGGGGCGAGCCTTTTGTGGCAAGGTCCTGAGACGAGTGAGGTAGCGTTCCAATGACACCCCGCCCCTTGCCCAACCGCACATTAGTTCGCTACACTATACCTACGCGCTAGGCAAAGGGCCCAAGGCCAAGGCCCGACTGCCGAAATCACATCTGAATATCGGGTTCACAGGGTTCAGGTAACACGGTCAACCGCTGTCCGCCGTACACGGACGGCACGTCGGATCTCATGCACCGCTGGCTATCGCTCACAGGCCGGTAATAGCATTCCCCGGTACCGCATAGACCAGTACGGCGGGTTTCACCACCGCTGCGCGAGGGTCGCCGCTCCGTCTATCCCGACGGGGCAACCGCGCCTTACTCCCGTCATTCCGGCGAAAGCCGGCATCCAGGGTTCTGCCTTTCGTCATTCCGGCGAAAGCCGGAATCCAGGCGGGGCCGGGCGTGGGGCGGTCAGCACGCGCAAACTTAGGAAATCAATTCGCAGCCCACGCTCTCTGGCCGTAGCGCCGACAACCTGAACCCCGAACCCGAAACCAGACCACCCACTCACCCACCAACCCACCAACCGGACCGACCATCCAAAGGAGGGAAAACCGGAACAATACCCCGCCGACGCGCCGGACGGCCCGGCCGCAAAGTTCAATTATCCGGGGCATCGACTCGGGCAATCGCCTTTGGATTGAATCACATTCGTCATTCCGGCGAAAGTCGCAGATGCGTCTTTGGTATGCCGGAATCCAGTAGTGTTTCTGGACTCCGGCTTGCGCCGGAGCGACGGATTATCAACCGAACCACCTGAAGCGGAACGCTGCCAGACGAGCGATGCGATCCGCCCTCATGTGTACCCACTTTGTCATTGCGACCCCGCGCTTGATGCGGGGGTGGCAATCTCGTCGGCGTAGCAATGGTTCTCCGCGAACAGCCGTAAATACCGCAACGAGATTGCCACGAATGCCTGACGGCATTCTCGCAATGACAGATGACGGAAAGTGGGTACGCGTGAGGCGATCCGCCGTATTGCGCTACGCCCCGACGTTGGTATAATGGGAGACCCCTGTGGGCCTGTAGCTCAGGCGGTTAGAGCGCAGTCCTGATAAGACTGAGGTCGTTGGTTCGAGTCCATCCAGGCCCACCAAACTGGACAAAATCAAGAACCTTCACCATTACCTTCGCCTTGACACCGTAATCGGCTTTCCGCCCGGTCCGACAGTGAACCCTGTCAGGATATAGGCGGCGCGCCAATCCTGTGTCTGGCTCTGTCCACTATGAAGTCCTTACCACTCGGCGAGGGCTTCATTTCCATCAGCCAACGCCAGAAGCGTTGATACCTCTCTGCCCTACTGCGGCCCGATGGTGACGGTGAATGTTTCGGTAAAGAAACTCGGTCCATGTCGTGAGCGCGACTGTGCTGAGATCGCCGAGTTGATCGGGTTCGAGTCCCCACGAAGGAAATTTCGCTACTCGGTCTGGCCAGTTAGCAACAAGCCTGACGCGGGACACCGCACAGCAGGTTTATGACCATGGACGTGCGCTGTGTGCCGCCCAGACGGCTGGGCTATATGCTCAACCCGTGAACCGGCCCGTGGTCCGATTGCGCGGTCTGCCACTCCCTGTCTGATTGCTCAACAGCGTCTGACCAGTTCACCAGCACACTTGACAGCCTGGCCCACCCACACCAAGTCGGCCTCTCGCGTCTCCCCAAAAAATCTGCCTCGATGATTGCGTCCCCCGACACGACCTACGGCTGTCAACAACCCGCTTCCGGGGCAGTCACGCCATGCATCCAGCCGGATGCATGGAGGTCAATGCCCCACAAATTTTGTTCCCCGCCTCTCGTTCCTAACCTGACCACCTCGACAGAATCGCTTCTGTGCATTCGGGTTTAGAGGTAAAATATATGGGAGCCTCGCGGATGTAGTGGTCCAGTGAGCTATCAGGGTTCCAGCCAACTTCACGGTGATCCTTGTAAAGCCGTGCCGATGGATTCCGCTCGATTATCGAACATTGTCCACCACGTTTCGCGACCTGAGAAAACCAGCCATGGTGCTTGTCTCAACCGTTGAGATGATTTGAGCGATGGCCAACAAGAAACAAAGAAAGCAGAAGCGCCGCGAGCGCCGGCTGCGCCAGGAGCAAGCAAGACCAAAAGGCCGTTCCACTGAACGGTCAGTCCCTTGGGCGGGACAAACCCCTTGGGAACCGGTCCCAATGAAGTTGTACGAGGGTTCGCCGATATTTCCTGATTCCATGCCTCGCGAGGAGCGCATTGCGATACTTCAGGAGGTGGCGCAGGCGGCCGAGGATGAGTTCCAGCGAAATTATTTCAGTTTGGGTAAATGGTTCGAAGAGTACGACGCGCTCCATTTGCTGGCCTACTGCTGCTATTACTTCGTGGGCCATCCTGCCGGAGTAGATCCTGAGGTGAGCGGAAAGTTGGAATTCTATCCCCACCACTTGGAAATTTTCCAAGCTTTCTCTCTGATGCAGGAACGCACATTCTCGGACCGCCCGCTGGGTCCGGACGCGGACAGACTTCTCGACGTGATGAGTGCCATCGGGCAAGCCGAGAGCATCCGGGGCTTCAAGGCCATCATCGACCAAGACGAAGGTGAAAGTAAGCGTAATTTCGTCCTGTCAAGTATGCGTGCCCAGACAAGGGCGGTTCGCAACCCTGGCTATCCACATCATATTCACCAAATCGCGCGTGATTTGGCAGAGACGATCCGCGAAGATTTCGCCGATATCCATGGTGTTGATTCGGTCCGGTTGGTGGATGCGTTGTTCCACCTGCCCGAAATTGCGATGGAGCGTCTGACTGACCACCGTGAAAGCGTGGGCAGTTTCTACCGGGAAAAGACCTTCCAGGGAGTGGCTTCCTCGTACCTAAAGGCTTTCCCTGATGAACTTGATTTTGACGCCGAGCAACTGTTTGAGCTTATGGGGCGAAAGCTTCGCAGCATGAAGGCGGCACTGGTGTACCGCTCGGACATGTGGCTCGCGGATTGCTTCGCATTCACCTTGGATGACGTGGTAGGGGCGTACGGACAATGCGTTGACCAGCAAGCGGTTAAGGCCGTGATTGATAAGTTGGCGTTTGAGTTCGGCGATCTTGCAGGTCAGAACAAGGAGTGGGTGATTCTCGACAATCCGGTATGGAAGCGGCCGTTTATCAAACTCGATGACGAAACTTACTTTTTGGCCTTGGCAGGCCACATCCCGCACTACGTTCCCAGCTTGCTTGAGGGCCTGGTGACCGAGGATGGCGGCTTGGAGCAAAAATATCGCGACCGGAAGGCTCGATATCTGGAGGACGAAGTCGAACGCCTTTTCAGGGCGGGCTTCCCGGGCGGACAGGTTTACCGTGGAAGTATGTGGGAAGATTCTGCCGGTAACAAAGGCGAGAATGACCTGACTATGGTGTTGGGTTCTGTCGCCATCGTGGTGGAAGCTAAGTCCGGTTCATTGTCTCCCCATGCGCAACGCGGGGCGCCCAAGCGGTTTGTGGATACCGTAAGGCAATTGATCGCGGAGCCAGCCGATCAGGCGTACCGGTTCATTCGAGTTCTCGAAGAAAAGAAGGGTCCGCAATCGTTCGTTACCAAGTCCGGCGCGGAAAATAGGATCGACGTCAGCGGAGTTCGGTATTTTCTGCCGTTGACTGTGACCATGGAACAGTTCGGATTAGTTAGCAATTTGCGCAACCTCGCTGACGCGGGGATCAGTGAACGGAAAGCGTCTGAACTCGCGCAAGTGCTCAGTCTGACGGACTTGATGGTCATCTTCGAAGTCTTGGAACTCCAGTCTGAGAAAGTGCATTACCTGTTCCGGCGGAGGGAGTTAGGTGCCCGCATGCAGTTGTACGGGTACGAGATGGACGTGTTGGCGTTTTACCTGGATCGTGGCTTCAACATCGGCGACATGGAATTTTCCGGCGATAGATCCGTTCACCTTACCTCGTGGTCCAAGGTGCTGGATCCGTACTTCGTAGGCCAGATTCTTGACGTTGCAGTCGACAAGCCCAGATTAAGATTGACCCCTTGGTGGACCAAGATGCTCCAACGCCTCGACAGAAACCTGAGCGTGGATCGGCTTGATGCAGCAATCATGCTTTTGAATGTTCCCTTCGACGATCAGCAAAAGCTGGAGGGTCAGTTTGCAAAGCTCAGCGACCGTGCAAGGCGCAAAAGAAGTGAAGAGCCGCGAACCTGGGTCGAGCTCCTCACGGTTCCGGCCGAACGCCAATTTTGCATTGCCCTATATCCCTACTTCAGCACGTATAGGGAAAAGAGGGACGAGGTGATAGGCGATTTCCTCGGGCAAGATAACGCTCAACAATCTCGCGGAGCGGTTTGTATTGGTGTTAACTTAGACCGTAGGGACAACCCTTATTCGGTTCTGGTTCCAACCCAAGAACCAGATTTGTTTGATCAGATTTAGCCGGCCAAGTCCTGGGATCGCGTCTAGTTCGCTGGTAGGGCATAGGGTGGTGCCCTGTAGGACTGGCGGAAGAGATATACGCTCCGGTATCGTGCTCAATTGACGGGCCTGAAGGGATGGTACATTCTATGATGCGGCCATTCTGAGTGATCCAGGCGTCAGGCATGAGATTCGCCGGGGGTGGTCAACACATGAGCAAGTGGTTGCGTCGGCAACCGCTGTTGGGTATCGTATTCACAAGATGCCCGACTTTCCCCACATAGAAGCTTACTACGCCAGGCGGCGGGAACTGGTCGAGTTCGGCGGTTCGGACAACGAGTTGAATATCCGCCCGGCCTTCCAGAACTGTCTGGACGCCTACTGCCGGGAGCATAGGGAGCGTCTGGCGCTGATTCCCGAGCTGAAGACGGCTGGCAACGTGATACCCGACGGCACGGTCAAGGACACCCTGCGCATGGCCCGGGGCTACTGGGAGGCCAAGGACAGCCACGACGACCTGGACGCGGAGATTCAGGCCAAGTTCAACCGGGGCTATCCCAAAGACAACATCGTCTTCGAGGACTCGGAGACGGCAGTGCTGGTGCAGAACGGCGACGTGGCCCTGCGGGTGGACATGCGCCGCCCCGGGGAGCTGCACCGGCTGATACGGCGGTTCCTGGACTACGAGCTGCCCGGCATCGAGGAGTTCCGCCAGGCCCAGACGCAGTTCAAGACCGACCTGCCGGCGGTGCTGGAGAACCTGCGGCAGTCGGTGGCGGCGGCGGAGGCGGGCAACGCGGACTACCGCGCAAGAGCGGCGGAGTTCCTGGCCCTCTGCCGCCGGAGCATCGGACCGGAGGTGTCGGAGGCCGACGTGCGGGAGATGCTGCTCCAGCACGTCCTGACCAAGGACATCTTCCACCGCGTCTTTGACGAGGACCAGTTCCACCGGGAGAACAACGTGGCCAGCCAATTGGACGAATTGGAAGGGACGTTCTTCACGGGCAACGTGCGTCGGGAGGCCATCGACCGGCTGCGGGCCTACTACGGGGCCATCGGGCGGGCCGCCGACGAGATCGCCGACTACGCCGAAAAGCAGCAGTTCCTGAAGGCCATCTACGAGGACTTCTACCAGGCGTACAATCCCGCCGCTGCCGACCGGCTGGGCGTGGTCTATACCCCCAACGAGGTGGTGGACTTCATCATCCGGGGCGCGGACTGGCTGTTGCGGCAGCGCTTCGGCAAGACCCTGGCCGACGACAACGTGCAGATCCTGGACCCGGCCACGGGGACGGGCACCTTCATCACCAACCTGATCAACCACCTGCCCCTGGACCGGCTGGAGCGCAAGTATCTTCACGAAATCCACGCCAACGAGGTGGCGATCCTGCCCTACTACATCGCCAACCTGAACATCGAGTACACCTACCGGGAGCGGACGGGTGAGTACCTGGAGTTTCCCAACCTGTGCTTCGTGGACACGCTGGACAACATGGACTGGCAGCAGCGGGGCGCCACGGGCGGAGCGGTGCAACGGCAGGGAGCCTTCAACCTGGGGGCGTTGTCGGCAGAAAACTGGATACGGGTGCAGGAACAGAACGAGAAGCCCATCAGCGTGATCATCGGCAACCCGCCGTACAACGCCAACCAGCAGAACGAGAACGACAACAACCGGAACCGGGAGTACCCGGAGATAGACCGGCGCATCAGCGAGACCTACGTCGCGGCCAGCACCGCCCAGAAGACCAAGCAGTACGACATGTACAAGCGGTTCATCCGCTGGGCGTCTGACAGGCTGGACGACGACGGGATCATCGGGTTTGTCAGCAACAGCGCGTTTCTGGACGCCCGCCAGGATGACGGGTTCAGGAAGGTGGTCGCGCAGGAATTCAACGAGCTGTGGGCCATTGACCTGAAGGGCAACGCGCGGACCAGCGGCGAGCGACGCCGGCGGGAGGGCGGGAACGTCTTCAATGACAAGATCAGGGTGGGGATAGCGGTTTACTTCCTGGTCCGGCGCCAAGACGCCGACGGGTTCACGGTGTTTTACAACTCCGTGGACGACTGCGCCAAAGCGTCCGACAAGGTTGATTACGTCAGAGACAATGCAATCGACACCCTTCAATTCGCGGAGATCGTTCCCGACGCCAAATCGGAATGGCTGAACCAGTCCAACAGCGACTTTGAGACGCTGCTGCCACTGGCCAACCGGGAAACCAAGCTGGCGAAACGGACGGATGACGAGGGAGCGGTATTCGGTTTGTATTCCCTCGGAATTGCCACGAACCGGGACGAATGGGTTTACGATTTCGACCTTGACGCGCTGGCAGCCAAAGCATTGTACTTCTCGAAGGTTTACCGGGAAGAAAGAGAGCGGTTCGAGAAGGAAGCGCCGGAGCGTAGCGCCCTCGGCAACTGGGTCAACAGGTCCATCAAGTGGACAGCCGAGTTGGAAACTCATCTGGTAAAGGGAGACCCAATCCATTTCTCGGAAATCAACATGACCCGCGCCATGTACCGCCCCTTCGTGGTGAAGCATTGCTACTACGCGCCCATCGTCACCCATCGCCGGTACCAGATGCCTCAGATATTCCCTCACCACCGCAATGACAGCAACCCGACGATCAATTTCGCCGCTCGGAATCAGTCATTCCACGTCCTGGCCTCGGACAAATTGGTTGACCTGCATTTCGTCGGCGACAACCAATGCCTTCCGCTCTACCGCTACAACGACGACGGCGAGAAGGTCTGCAACATCACCGAGTGGGGCATCCGGCAATTCAACGACCACTACCGTCAGGAGTGGGGCGAGGCGTTTGACGACCTGGCCGGACCCGAGGGCATCACCGCCGAGGACATCTTCGCCTACACCTACGCCGTGCTCCACGACCCGGTGTACCGCCGCGACTACCGGGTGGACCTGCTGCGGGAGTTTCCCCGTTTGCCCTTCTACCACGACTTCCGCCTCTGGCGGGAGATGGGGCGGGAGTTGCTGGATTTGCACCTCGGGTTTGAAGAGGCGGAACCGTGGCCCCTGGAGCGGGTGGATCTGGATGGAGAGCCCAGGCGGGTGATCCTGCGGGCCGACAAGGAGCGGGGCACAATCACCCTGGACGACCAGACCACCCTGACCGGCGTCCCCGCCGATGCCTGGCGCTACCAACTGGGCAGCCGCTCGGCCCTGGAGTGGGTGCTGGACCAGTACAAGGAACGCAAACCCCGGGACCCCACCATCGCCGAGCGGTTCAACGCCTACCGCTTCGCCGACCACAAGGAGCGGGTGATTGACCTGCTGCGGCGGGTGTGCGCGGTGAGCATGAAGACCATGGACGTGGTGGACGACATGGCCTACTGGGAAGACGGTCAGTTGGTGGTGTTCGGCGACCGGGACAAGCGCGAGTGGTCAATGCTGGGGCTGGAGGCCATGTTCAGTCGCCATGACGAAGCTGATGATGACCCGGAATATCAGGCCTGGCTGGCGTCGCTGCCGGACATCAGGGAGGGCGACAATTAGCCGATGGTGGGCGATATTGTATTGGCGCCATTTCCCTTCACCAACTTGCGGCAAACCAAGACCAGGCCCGTCCTGGTAGTGGCTGACGTGCGTGATGGCACGGAGCGCGATTGGATCGTGTGCGAAATAACCAGCGGTCGGGCCACGCACGCCCGGGAAGTGGCTCCTGGTCTCGCTGCGGGAGCCGGGCTGATGGGGTCGGGCCACGCACGCCCGGGAAGTGGCCATAATGCCGGGGGACCTGCAAGCCGGGCAATTGCGCAGACGCAACAGCAGGGCGCGTCCGGACCGGCTCACCACGTTGAATGAAAGCGTTTTCCAGCGAACCCTCGCCCGCCTGACCGATTCCAAAACCGCAGAAATTCTGGCGGAGATCAGGTCCTTCTTCTAGCCCGGTGTCCGCCTCAGCTGGCGCCGGAGACCGCCCCAGCCTCGGCGTCGGTGGTGCGGGGTTTCTCCAATAAGGCGGAGCAACCCCGTTCGTCAACGATGCGGTTGACGGACACCCGGCCGTGGCCGTCGTAGCCGGTGGTGTAGGCGTATTCGACCTCGGCGCCCCAGGGCACATTGCCGCCGACGCGGATGGTCCCGTCGCCAGGCTTGCCGTTGCTGTTCGGCCCGCCGGCGCCCTTGATCACCATCCCGTTGCGTTCTCCCTTCTTCCAACCCAGCACCTTGAGTTCCACCGGCATGACCCGTTCCTGGGGCGAAGGCGCGAACAGCACCCCCTGCAGCCGCTTGAGCACGCCGCCCGAAGGAGTGCGCCGGCCGGCCATGATCTCCGACAGGTAACCCGTGCTGATGCCGGCCCGCCGGGCGGCCTCATTCTGGCTGATGCCGTGGGCGTCCATGCGGTCCCACAGGGTGCGGCAATCGACGGTGAGCTTCTGCGCGGGCGCGGCCTGGGCCGGAGCCTGCAACAGCGCCTCCACCCGCCGCTGCACCTTCACCCCCATGTTTCGCTTGCCCCGGGACACGTCGGATATATAGTTCTTGGACACTCCGGCCTGCTCCGCCAGTTCCCCCATGCTCAGGCCCATTTCCCGAGCCCGTTCCCGGATGCAGGTGCTCTCGCCGCCGACGTAGCCACCCTGGCGATAGACCACGCCCTGGCCTGGGACCTCGCCCAGGACTGCGATGACCTTCTCCCGCAGGGCCGGAGACCAGGCCCGCTTCCCGGTGGAGAGCATGGAGAGGTAGCGGGTGGAGATGCCCATCCGGTCGGCCAGTTCGCCCATGGTGAGGCCGTGGCGGCGGGCGGCGGCGCGGAGTTCGCTTTCGGGCTTGCGCTGGCTCTTCCTGGATGCCGTCGTCTTCTGTTTGGTGGTAGTAGTGCTGTTGGTCCGGTTGGTGTTGGTGGCGGTCATGTCGCTTCCTCCGAAATGCAGAAAGCGGGGCCGCCCGAAGACGACCCCGCTTGGTTGGTGGGTGTGGTTGAGGTCGTCCGGGCGGCCCCGGGCCGCCAGCGCCCGCTTGGGGCAATGCAGAAGGGCCGCTCCCCGGAGGAGAGCGGCCCGTTCAGGTTGGGATGGCGTTGCGAGGCCCGGAGGCCCCGAGGTCAGGGTGTGGGTGGTGCCACCCCACGGCTGGGCGGAGCGCGGCCGGGCAGCAGAGAGCCAACGCCCGGACCGGCAGCCGCGATGGAATCCGGCTGGTGTAGCTTCATAACGCCGCCGGCCAGGAGGGTGACGGCCTGGGGTTGGTCGAATCGTTCTTCAATCATGGGCATAGACGTCTCCTGGTTTGGTACACTACGTTGGGCAACGGGTGATGCGCCCCGGCACCGGACGCACTGCGCCCAGGGCAGGGCGGCAACGGGAAAGACCGGGTGGGCGAGTTGGCCAAAAAGGCAGCCGGGCCAGTGTTTGATCAACCGGCCAGACTGCGGGGCAACGGGCAACGTGAAGCGGCCGGCCCGCGAGTGCTGGCGAACCGACACTATGGGGGAGGATGAAGTGGGGAACCCCGGCCGGGTATGCCGTCGAGGCGGCGATGCGACACAACGCAAGACGCACGTCGCCCTGGGTAGTAAGCGCAACCGAGAACGCCGGTCAGGGGGTTGGCGAAAGACGCACTGCGCCCAGGGTGATGGCGGTCCTGTGTAGCCACCGGGCGAGGGAACCGGTGAGGAACGCGGTCCGGCTACGTCGCGTCAGCCGCAACTGCATTGCAAATCTGCGCGTCCGGCCTGGCAACGTCGTCGTGCCGGAGCGCCATGAGACGGCTGCCGAGTAGCTAATGTCCCTGCTGAGCCACGGTGCCGAGGCGTGAGAGAGCGACCGGATGGCGATGCCCGTTCCAGCCGCAGATTGAAGGGTGGGCGCGGCGTCGTGCGCGCTCAGGGAGAGTCAGACCCGAGCGTTCAGGTCCTGGGTTTCGGTGTTGGTTCCGGTTTTCACCTCATGGACGATGTTGGCGATGCCGACGGTGTTCGACAGCATGACGTTGGTGCACCGCATCGACGTGGACGCCGGAGGAGCAGGGCTCGACCCCGGTTCCGCATCACGCAGCGGGCGGGCGCTTATCCCTTGATGGAACGTCCCAGGGAGAGCAGGGCTCGATCCCTGAACAACGGTCCGGGTCGTGGATGGACCCTCCAGTTTTCTGGGCCGGAAACACTGGAAAAAGCCAGACAACGCATTCAGTATCACCCCGCCGCCGGAGGAGGTAAAGGGCCGGGACGGGGTAATCAGGCCACTCCGGGCAAAGTGCTCACTCTTAAACAGCACACTTCCAACGTCTGTTCCGCCAGCACCCCCAGAGGCAACCCGCGCCATCCTACTTCCGCCACAAACCGAAGGTGAGGAAGCGGCGCAGCTTGAGCATCTTGCGGTCCACTATCGTGTCGTCCAGCATCTCGTTGCGCCGCCGCACCTCCTGACGCCGGTCGCCCCAGTTCCAGGGATAGGTCGCCGGGGGCAGGGTCAGCTCGTGCTCTCCAATCAACTCCACCTCCAACTGCAACCATCGCTCCCGGGCGTTCAGCCGGTCCAGGGCATACTTGCACTGCCTCACCGCGTCCTTGGCTTCGCGCCACTGGACGATGACCGCCGTGGCCGCGTCGCCGTACACCAGCTCCTCGCCGGGTTCCGCATCCGCCGTAACCACGTCGTAGTAATCCCGACGGGGCCGCTGGGCCACGGGCCTTGCCGCTGGCGCGGGGTTGCCCGGCGCGGCAGTGCTGGACTGGGTTCTGCCCGGCGCCGTGTTTCTCTCCGGTCCGCTCCCCCCTGCGCTTGAACCCACCACGAGCGCCGCCGTCTCCAATGCCGTCAGCCGCTTTTCCGCCTGTTCCCGCCACCGGGCCTGTTCCTTTCCGATTTCGGCCAACCCGTCCCGCAACGCGCTCTCCAACGCCGCCACCCGGTCCGCCAGTTCCCCCACCTGCCGTCGCTGCTGGGCCGCCGCCGTACCGCCGCCCTGCACCAGGTGGCTTTCCAAAGCGTCGGCCAGGCGCGGGGTCAACCGATGCGTCTCCTCGGCCCGCGACAGGGTGCGGAAGCTGACCCCCAGGGTCTCCGCCGCCTTCACCTTCCCGTGTTCCGCCACCACGTCCCGGAGCAGCGCCAGGAGCCGCACCTCCCGCAGGTTCTCCACGCTCCGGCTGCTGGCCGGGTATTGTTCATCGCCGTTCATGCTCTCGACCTCCCCGAATGCACTTCTGCAACTTCGCAACGGGCCGCCGTCAACCCGCCCCCGATTTTCCCGATTGCCTTTCTGCAATTGCCACGCACGGGACTGTCCCACGGGGCTGGAATCTGCCCTGGAACCAACGTGTTCGCTGCCACCGTCCGATAGGGGGCGCTTTACACCGATTTCCCGTTTGACCGGACGCCGATTGACTTTCTGCAATCAGCATCAAATCCCTGTACACGGGTATGACATCACACCGGCACACCGAAACACCATGCCCTATAAGGGGTGACGCCGGCGTCACCCCTTATAGGGCATCCGCGCCATTACCGGCACGGATGGGCGGACCACGCCGCCGGCCGCCGGTCATGGGTTCCTTATCATCCTTGCCGATGAACGCGCCCATCACGTCAATGGCGTCCTGGCCGGGCAGATCGAGGTCGTCGCCGCCGACACGACCATAAGCCCGGAACACCGCCCGTGCATGGCGGTTCACGCCGAGTCCCTCAGCGGAGGCCACCCCGGCCACCCGGCCGGCCAACTCACCCACCGGCCGGCCACACGAAAACCGCCCGTCCCCCGGTTCCCGTCCGATTGCAGTTTTACAATTCCCCCAATTGCGATGGCAATTGCGGTTCGGGACACCGGCTAAACCAAACTGTTCGCTGCGACCGTCCGGTAGGGGGCCGGAGCAACAGAAATCCGGTAGGGATTTGCAGCCGATTGTATTTTTACAATTTCTCTTTTCCCTGTACTACGCCGCCACAGCGGGTACGTCGGGAAATGTCCTTTACCTGGGTACCGGCACAACGGCGTGGGCGACGACCCTGACGGCGGCAGGATTGGTGACAGCTGGCCCTTGCTCCAATCCGGCGGTCTCGCGGAAACTGGAAAACGGCGACTGCCAGCAAACCAATCCAGGGCGCCGCGGGCGCGATTGGCCGGTCGCCGGGGAGGAGGACATTCCGAGCAGCAGGGATCGGGACGTGCGGCTGCTGAGATTGCTTGGGGCCATGCCCTTCCTGGACCGCATCGAGCTGTCCCAGGTGGCCGGGGAGGCCAACCAGCGGGTGTACGAGGAGATTGCGGACCTGGAGGAATTGGGCGTGGTGGCCGGCGTGAGCCACGGCAGCCCGCTCCTGGCGCCCACCCGGCGGTACCACCTGACCCGCAAGGGAGTGGAGTGGCTGGCCGACATCGACGGGGCTAGCCAGGAAGAGGCGCTGCGCCGCTACCCGGTGTCGCGGCGGTGGCAGCGGCTGCTGCTAGAGCGGTTGGACGCGGTGGGCGTGATCTACCGGGTGGCCGCCAACTTGGCGATAGCAGCCGGCGGATTGGCCGGCATGGATTGGTACCGGAGCCGGGCGTTGGACGCGGCCCTGCATCTGCCGGGAAACCGGACGCTGGGCATCCTGCGCCAGGGTGCGACGACGGACCGCACGGGGTTCTCCAAGCGAGCCTGGCGACTGCGAGAGGAGGGCGGACCCCAGACCGTGCTGGCGCTGGCGCCCGACGAGGTGCGAGCTCGCCACACCCGGCGGTTGATGGCCGAGTTCCACGGTTTGGCCTTCGTGGGGTTGGAGTCCGACGCCGTCCAAGCCGCTCCGGAAGACCCCATCTGGCTGGCCCCGTCGGGCGCGTCGTGGCTGGGAATTTCCGGCGTGCTGCAGCGCGGCGTCTGGCGGGGCCGGACGCCGCGGGACGTGCCGCTGGCGGAGGTCAGGCATCCGGAGGGCTGCGACGTGCCCGGGACCGGGCTGTGGGGGCCGGATTACCTGCTGCCGGCGATGCTGAGGCCCGGGGAGAAGCGGGTCATGGACCTGCTGGCCGACTGGCCCTGGATCACAGCCGGGGAGTTGCAGGGCCTGCTGGGGGTGTCGAAGATGCGGGTATCCCAGCTGCTGGCCCGCCTGGTGGACGGCCGGCTGGTGGAACGGGTCGCGGTGGGCCGCCGTCGCCACCTGGGGCTGTCGGATTGGGGATTGGCGGCGCTGGCCCGCCGGGACCGCACCTCGGTGGGCCGGTTGCGCCGGCAGTGGAGCGTGACCATGACGGGTGATGCCGGTGAGCCGGAGTGGTGGCGGGAGGTATCTGGCCGGCGGAGCCGGCTGCTGGCCCGGAACCTGGAGCACACCGAGGCGGTGCACCGGTTTCTGGCCCGGTTGTCGCGCGAGGTCGGCCAGCGGGGCTACCGGGTGGCGCAGTACGACCCGCCGCACCGGGCCTCCCGGCATTTCCGGCACCGGGGCCGGCTGCGGTCCATCCATCCCGACGCCTTCGGGATGCTGAGCAAAGAGGGTGAAAGCGTGCCCTTCTTCCTGGAGTGGGAGCGAAGGGCGGTCCGGCCCGGGACCATGGCGGCGCGGCTGGCGCCGTACCTGCGCTACTATTCCTCGCAGCGCCCGTTGCATGATCACGGCGCGTGGCCGCTGGCGCTGATCGTGTTCGACGACGCGCCGGTGGAGGCCAACTTCCTGGGAGTGGCGCGGCGGGAGATGGAGCGGACGGGAGTGGAGGTTCCGCTGTGGGTGTCCCACCGGGAACTGGTGGCCGAAGTGGGTCCCCTGGGCAGAGCCTGGCGCAACCCCGACGTGCTGGAGCCGGCCTGTGCCTTCGGATGACGGGCACTCCTTGCACCCAGGGTCTCAGTAGCGATACGCATAGCCACAGGAGAAATGGGCCCACTCCCGCCGGAGCAAGAACGATGCCGACAATCTACCACCCGAAAGCGTAGGCCAGCCGTGAGGAGATGGCCGGGAGATGACAACTGGAGTAGAATGGTCGCACGGAGTTTGTGATATGCACCTCACCAGGATGCGATTCGGCGGAGTGCCGCCGTTCACCGAACCGGTTGAACTCAGATTCGACGAACGAGTCAACGTGTTCGTGGGGGAGAACGCGACCGGAAAGAGCCGGCTGCTGTCGGAGATTGACGATTGCCTTAACGATAAAGGCGCCCGGCGCCACATGCTTTTGAACCCCGGTCAAGACCACCTGCGATTGGCCTTTGCCGAAGAAAAAGAAAGGGCCGACGATTGGCTTGAGGGCGGGAACTTCCTCCTCGCCGACTCGGAGTTTTTCAACACGCGCTACGGCCCGAACAAGACCACGCCCCCACCCGTAATTTACATCGAACCCACCAGAACCGGACTCCCCGGCATATCCGAGTTGGGCGAATCGGGTACTTACGGTTCCACGGTGGAAGAGGCGCTGTCGGGGCCGTTCTGTGGGGCCAGACTGAAAGCTGCCATCGATTTGCTGTACACCAAAACCCTCGGGATGTACGAGCAGGAACAGCGGGAGGAACTGCCCACGGGAGAGCGGAGGGCTTGGCATTTCATATACCTGGACAATGTGGCGCATTCGTGCGTCAAGTCCATCTGCGAAGAACTGCTCACCTCGGCCACGGCGCTAAACTATCCGACCGGCTTCGATATTGAATTTCTCGCCGACCAACCGTTGGCTCATCTAGATGGCGTTTCCATCAACCGGATGCTCGGCATCTCCACCATAGATACCCCCAGCTTCGGCCATATCAGGCCCGAAGAACGGCCCATAGACCTGGGAGGGAGCGGTTCCCAGCGGATTTACGTCGGCGACCTAAGCTCGGGGTCGCAGTCAACTCTCCTGTGGATACTGTGGCTGGCATTGAAGATGCTCAATCATTATGAATTCGCCGACGAGTGGCATGCACGGCCGGCCGTCCTGCTGATTGACGAGATCGAGAATCATCTGCATCCGACCTGGCAGCGGAGGGTGATTCCCGCTTTGCAGGAGCATTTCCCCAAGTTGCAGATTTTCGCCACCACCCACTCGCCCTTTGTGGTAGCCGGCTTGAGGGTGGGCCAGGTGCACATGCTGAAGCGGGATACGGATGGAGTGGTTATGGCCAGCGCCAACGAGCGCGACATCGTCGGCTGGACCACCGATGAGATTCTGCGGACCTTCATGGGGGTTGACGAACCGACGGACCAGTTGACGGTCAACCGGGCCAACCGGTTGCGCGAGCTGCGGGGGAAGGGAACGCTCAGCGACGCCGAAGCCGAGGAGCTGGCCGAACTGCGCCGCCGGGTAAACGAGGACTTTATTTCCAGCAGCACGCCCCTGGAAGCGCAACGGGAGCGCTACGGAGACATGATGCTGGAATTCCTGCGGTCCCGGCAATCGGAATTGTCCCAGGATGGCGGCTAGGCGGCGATGCGGTGGATCGACCGGGGACCGGAGCCGGGCGGCGTCCAAGGGTATGCCCGGCAGTTCACCCAGGGCTGGGTCGAATACTTTCAAGAAGGGGTTGGGGAACGCCCCAATGACTCCCATTGGCGAGAATTCAGGGAGTTGCTCGGCAGTCGCTCCGGGAACACCTGCTGGTACTGCGAGCGGCGATGCCAACGGGATGCGGATGAGATCGGAAGGGCACCCACGGTTGACCATTTCCGGCCGCTGAGCCGCTATCCGGAGCTGGCCTACCGGTGGTCCAACTGGATATTCAGTTGCCGCCGGTGCAACGGGGAGAACAAGCAGGATAAATGGCCGGCCTCGGGCTACGTGGACCCCGGCGCCGCCGATGAGCAGGAGCGGCCGGAACGGTATTTTGATTACGACGCCGAAACGGGTGAGATAATCCCAATGCCGGGGTTGTCTGCCGAGGCCCACGAGAGAGCGCTGCGGACGATAGACGACCTGGGGTTGAACAAATTGGACGTGCGGTACTATCGCCTGGATTGGACGCGCCGGTTTGTCGCAGACTGGAAGGCTCTCCCCAACGCCGACCGTTCCGACTTCGCTGACTTCTCCACAAGATCCGGGTTTGAATTCGTCGGCGCCACGTCGATGGTAGTTCAGCAACTCCGGGCGTCGCTGGGAATCTAGCAGTGCTTGGGTTGAGGCCACGGCGACAAAGAACACGGCCAAGTAGTTTCCGTTTCCCCAGGCGATTTCCTGGCGCCTTTCCCTTCGGTCGGCAGTATTGCCCCAATTGCTGACGTTTCCCTGTTGCCTGCATGGTATCCGGTGGGATAACATAGTAGGCAGGAGTCACACTCACAACTGTCGAGGAACGGCGATGGGCAGCACAGAAACACGGGCGGCGTATCCGGCCACGTCCGACGAGATGACGTCGTCCCTCAACGCCGCCCTGGCAGCCGGCGACCTGTACCGGATCATGGGCGTGATGGGTGAAATGGCCCGCGCTCACCGAGTCCGGCGGGTGGCTCGGGAGACCGGTCTGGGCGAGAAAAGTCTCTACAAGTCGATGCGGGCTGGAGCCAGCCCCGAGTTCAACACCGTCCTCCGGGTGCTGCGGTCCCTGGGCTTCCGGTTACAGGCCGTCCCCATCGGCGACGGCGCAAATGACGCAAATAAGGAATGACACACCCCCTTGATGACCGACCCGGCCACGACTCAGACAACAAAAAAGGACGCACATATGAAGAAGCAGCAGTTCCAACCCCTGACGCCGGCGGCGCTCTACGCCCGGGTGTCCAGCGATAGGCAAGACGTGGACCTCTCCGTGGCCGCCCAGCTTCGAGCATTGCGCGACTACGCCGAGAAGAACGGCTACTCCGTAGCCCGTGAGTACGTGGACGAGGCCGAGAGCGGGCGCATCGCCGATAGGCCCCAGTTCCGCAAGATGATCGAGGAGGGCGGCAAGGCCACCGCTCCCTTCCAGGTGATCCTGGTCTGGAAATTCTCGCGGTTCACCCGAAAACGCGAACACGCCGTGGCTTTCAAGTCCATGCTGCGCAGGAAAGGCATCAGGGTGGTGTCCATCACCGAGCACGCCGACGACTCACCCACCGGCAAGCTGATGGAAGCCATCATCGAGAGCGTGGACGAGTTCTACAGCGAGAACCTGGCCCAGGAGGTCGTGCGAGGAATGCGTGAGGCGGCCTCCCGGGGCTACTTCCTGGCGTCTCGTGCGCCCTATGGCTACAAGCGCGTCAAGGTCAGCGACGGGGTGAAGGACCGTCCCACGTTGGAAGTTGACCCGGACGCCGCGCCCGTCATCAGGGAAATCTTCGAGAGTTCCCGGCGGGGCAACGGCTTGAAGGAAATCTGCAAGGAGCTGAACGGCAGAGGCATCACCAACCGGGGTAAACGCTGGCAGAAGAACGGGGTCCACTACCTGCTGACCAACGAAGCCTACACCGGAATGGCGGTCTGGGGGGTGAACAGCAAAGACGACAAGGCCGGCGAGCCGGTCCGGGTGGAGAACGCCTGGCCCGCCCTGGTGTCAAGGGAACTGTTTGAGGCCGTGCAGCAGGGACTCCACGAACGCGCTCCCAACCGGCAGCGGCCCGGACGGGTGGGCAGCCAGTACCTGCTGAGCGGGCTCTTGCGCTGCGGGGTCTGCGGCAAGCCCTACTCGGGCCAGGCGGCCAAGAGCGGGAAGTTCGCCTACTACGTCTGCGCCAGCCTGTTCCGCGAAGGCGCGGGAGCGTGTAGCAACGGACGCTATCTGAATGCTGGCAAGGTGGAGGACTACATCATCGAGAAGGTCAGGGAGCGCATCCTCACTGAGGAGACCATCACCGAGCTGGTGGCCCTGGTCGCCGAGGAGATTGACGCATTGGCCGGTGAGGTGAACGGCCGGCTGAAGGCCATAGGCGCGGAGCTTGCCGACGTGGAGAGCCGGCTGGAGAACCTCTACCAGGCGTTGGAAACCAGGCAGTTGCCCATCGAGGCGTTGTCGCCGCGCATCCTCTCGCTGAAGAGCCGGCAGGACCAGTTGGTGGCGGCGAAAGAGGAAGCCGAGGACCAGTTGGAGCGGCGGCGGGCGGACTTGCCCACCAGCCGTGAGATCAAGGGATACGTGGCGGACTTCCGCGAGTTCCTGAAGGAGGGAACGTTCCCGGAGCGGAAGGCCCTCATCCGCAACTTCGTGCAGGGCATCGAAATCGTGGACGACGAGGCAACGCTGACGTACACTATCCCCATGCCACAGGATGGGATTACGCGGGAGTCGGCATCGGTTCTCGATTTTGTCCAGTCCAGCCCACCAAATTCTTTACCAGTCCATCGGTGGCCAGTGCTGAGACGTCAGACTGGCCGCTTTCTGTTTGTGTGGAGCGGTCTCAGTAGCCGGTGCCGTCCCGCTTCGCCAGAGAGGGATCATGCTTGACTTCAACCGTTTCCAATGGCTCAGCTTCGACTGCTACGGCACCCTGGTTGACTGGGAAACCGGCATCTCCACCGCCGTTGCCGAATTGCTGGAGGCCCACGGCATCAGCAGATCCACGGCTGAAATCCTGCAACTCTTCGCCGACGCGGAGCCGAGGGTTCAAAGCTTGCCCGACTACCTGGAATACCGCCGCGTGCTGCGGGAGGTAATGTCGTTGATCGGAGGAGAGTTAGGTCTGCAACTCACTGATTCCGAGCTGGGCTGTCTGGCGGACACGCTGCCCCATTGGCCGGTCTTTCCCGATGCTGCCGACGCGCTGACCGCCATGCAGAGACGCTACCGGCTGGCGATCATATCCAACGTGGACGACGACCTGTTCGCCAGGACTGCCGATGTGATGGGCATCAACTTTGACGCGGTGATCACCTCGCAACAGGCGCAGAGCTACAAGCCCAACCTGCGCAATTTCGACCTCGCCAGGGAGCGCATGGCCGTCGCAAAGGACGGTTGGCTGCATATCGCGGAGAGCTTGCACCACGACATCGGCCCGGCCAACCGGCTGGGCATCGCCTCGGTATGGGTCAGCCGCGCCGACCGGGGCGGCGGCACCCGCCACACCGACACCGTTCCCGACCTAACCGTGCCGGACCTGGCAACGCTGGCGCGGATGATGGGGTTGGGCTGAACGCCGATCTCAGACATCAGCGGAGTCCAGCCCGGCCCGTCGTTAGCCTACCTTCGCGGCTCGATCCACTCGTAGCCGTTGATGTTGCGAATATCTCCGTAGAACAGGTTTTCGCTCCACGATTTGTCATCTATGTTGGGCCCCACTGCCCAAACCGCGTTCCACATATACAGGGAAGCGTAGATGGACTCATCGTACATGAACTTGCCCACCTCGGTCTCCAGCCGGGTGCGGTCTTCCAGGGTGACGGCGCTCTGGGCGCGGATGGTGATGTCGTCCAGGAAGGGGTGGGTGTGCCGGACGAAGCTGCCCCGGTCCTGCAGGGCGTTGTAGAGCCGGGCCGGGGTGTTGGAAGGGGACGTGGCGTGGTTGGTGGCCCCGTTGAAGGTACGCCCGATGACCGTGGGCCGGTAGGTGCCGTAGGGCAAATTCTGCAACTTCACGTCGATGCCGATGTCTTCCCACATGACGGCGATGGCCTCGGCCACCTCCACCTCGGCGGGCGCGCCCCGCAGGGCCGGCACCAGCGTGATGCTGAATCCTTCGTCCCCGTAGCCGGTCTCGGCCATCAATGCCTTGGCTCCCTCCAGGTCGTATTCCAGCGGCGGGATGTCCGGGAACCGGTGGGCTGAGTAGCTGTAGCCGCCAACGCCCACCGGTGATGGCCGCGCATAGCCCTGCAACAGGGTGTCCGCGATGGTCTGTACGTCGATTGCCTTCACCATGGCCTGGCGCACTTTCTTGGCCTGTTCCCACTCCGGCGAGCCAATTTCCGTGTTGGACGAAACCCAGGGCAGGTCCGGGTCGTAGGCGGCTTCCTGATCGGGGGTGCCCACGTTGAAGTAGAGTCCGCCGTGGAAGTGCAGCAGCATCTCGCCGGCGGCCTGGTCGGGCACTATCATCAGCTTGGCCCCTTCCATCGCCTGGACCAGGGGGATGGAGTCGAAGGCCATCACGAAGGTGTCCAGATTTCCGGTCTGGAACCCGGCCAGTCGCGTGGACTGTTCGGGAATTTCCTGAAATTCCAGCTCGGCGAAGAAGGGGGTCTGGCGCCAATGGTCCTGAACCGCCTTCATCCGCCAGTATTGGGCCGGACGATGCTCGACGATTTCCCAGGGACCGGTGGCGGCGATGTCCTTGTCCGCCGCTTCGATGCCAATTTCATCCGACTGCTTCTTGCTGACGACCCAGGTGGCGATCCCCGAGGGGACGCGGTGGAACTCGGACATGATCACGTCGGGCATCGGCTCGCCGGTGTTGACCATCAGGGTGTGGCTGTCCACAATCTCGACGCTGCCCTCGGGGTGGTCCCAGAACCGCTGGAGGGCGCTGGCCCGGGCGTGCTTGGTGTTGGTGATCCAGTGGGAATAGGAATACACCACGTCTTCCGCGGTCATTTCGCCGTATCCCTTGTGGAACTGCACGCCCTTGCGGATGTTGAAGGTCCAGGTCGCAAAATCGTCCGAGATGCTCCAGGACTCGGTCAGCAGCGGTTCCGCCTCCAGGTTGCTGTTCCACTGCATCAGGCCCTCCACCACGGGGGCGGTGGATATGACGAACAGCTGCGGGTTGACCGAATGGGCCGGGTGGCCGCTGAAGATGTTGATCTCCTCCTGGCCCATGGTTATCTTGCCCGCCGGTTCCATGGCCATCGACTGCGGCGCGGCCTCGGTAGCGGCGGGCACCGCGGTAGGCGCAGCCTGGGCCTGCTGGGGGGGCGCCGTCGCCGCCGCGGATTCCCTGGCGGCTTCGGTGGGAGCGGCCTGCTGGGCCGCCATTGCCGTGGGCGCCGCCGGCGCGGCCGGCTCCGGTTCCGCCGCCGGAGTGGCGGCGCCTCCGCAGGCCACTATGACCGCCAGAGCCAACGTCGCCGGAACCATTGCCCAGCGACTTCCCTTGAAAACGTCATGGCGAAACATAACCCCTACCTCTTCTTGCAGCGGATTTCGGATTTGCCCGCCTACCATATCACGATGTCTAAGGCTTGTACACATAGATATTCATAATTATCGTCGTATATCATTATGATATAGACGAATTACGTCGCAACCGTTTGTTATCGTGATCTGCGTCCGCATCTTTGCACGCACCTGCGGGCGCGCGGGAACCTACCGGCGTTGCCGAAGCTCCAGTTTACGCTGACAAACTCCGCCGCTTTCCATTTGTGGAATGATAGGATGACTTCTTTTGTTAGCAATCAGACGGCAGTAGAATGAACTCAGGATACGAGTGGGATGAGGCCAAGCGGCAGATTAACCTGGATCAGCACGCCCTCGATTTCGAGGACGTGCATCGATTCGGGTGGGACACCGCCGTCATCAGGTCAAGCGATCGAAGCGGCGAATCCCGCTGGATAGCCTATGCCTATTTTGAATCCCGCCTGCACGCAGTGGTATACACTTGGCGGGGGGACGTAAAGCGCATCATCAGCTTTCGCCCCACCAGGCTCAGCGAGGTACAACGACATGGCTGACGGATACTTGGAAAACGGGCTTACGCCGGAAGAACTTGCCGCTTTGCCCCCTTACGAGAAAGTGGCCCACTTGACCTTTGTTGAGATTGAGGCTCTCTACGACGAAGAAACCGCCATCAACGTCGGTATCGCCACTGACCCTGATACATGGGTGCCCACCGATGAGGAGTTCGCTCAAATGCGCCCGATGGCGGAAATTGACCCCGAGTTCGTGGAGGCTCACCGCGCCGGCAAAATCAAAATGCCCCCGAAACCTCCCGTTACCAAGCAGCGTGAGGAAGTCATCCTCGACAGCGACATCGTTGACTTTTTCCGGCACCTCGACCCGCACTGGCAAAAATCCCGCCTCAACGATTTCCTCAGGGTGGTCATCTTCCGACGCCGGCCCGATGCCTCGGATTAGCCAAGCAACGCCAGCTGGATACGATATAGACGTTCCACTTCGCCCCTGATGAGTACCCGGTATTGCTGAAACGAATTGTAGCGCTGCTCAAAGGTATCCAGAGCATCCAGCAACGCTGCACAGTCATGGCGCTGTAAGTGCGGTATCAAGCTGGAATCAAAGAAATCCGCCTAATCATCCAGTCTCCGTTCCAATCTGTCCAACGCCGGTCGCGTGCGGCGGCGGATTTCCGTTAATTTCCCCCTCAAATCGGCCGGCATCGGAGGAAAGTCTATGACTTCATCTGCGTCAAAGTCATAATAATCCTCCGGGTTCAGGCCCATTCGTTCCAACGCTGCCCAAGTGGATTCCTGGGCTGGCGTTAATTCCCTCTTTGCCGCCATAACGGCACCTCAATTGCGGGCTTAATGCAGTACAGCACAGCCCACAAAATAATGTCAATCAACGTGGATATATTTTGTGGCATAATAGGCCGACTTCCAAAACCAATCCCAACGGAGGTACTTCCCCCATGGTTGACCTCAGGCGCGCCGCCGCCATCGTGGGCATCCACGAGCACGTCACCCGCTACGCTCCCGACAAGAGCGAACTGCAAATCCAGGGCGAGAGCGTCATCAACGCCCTGGCCGACGCCGGCCTCACCAAGGACGATGTGGACGGCCTCTTCACCGCTTCCAGCAGCGCCCGCAACAGCGGCATGAACCTGGCCGACTACCTCAACCTGTACCCCAGCTACGTGGACAACACCACCGTCGGCGGCGGGTCCTTCGAGTTTCACCTGTCCCACGCCCTCACCGCCATCGCGGCCGGCCGCATCAACGTGGCCGTCATCACCTACAGCAGCCTGGCCCGTTCCGGCGGCGTGTCCGTAGGCACCGGCGGCGTGGGACGCTTTGGCCATCCCATCCTGGAGCCGTCCCCCGACAGCTTCGAGGAACTCTACGGCCTCACCACCGTGGGCCTGTACGCCATGATCGCCCGCCGGCATATGCACCTCTACGGCACCACCTCCGAGCAGCTGGCCGAGGTGTCCGTTGCCATGCGGCACCACGCCTCCATGAACCCCGAGGCCCTATTCCGCGACCCCATCACCGTCGAGGACGTGGTAGGTTCCCGCGTGATCTCCGACCCGCTGCACCTGATGGACTGCTGCGTCATCACCGACGGCGGCGGCGCGGTGGTCGTCGCATCCCCCGAGGTTGCCCGCAACTGCCGCCATACCCCGGTCTGGGTGCTGGGAACCGGCGAGGCCATCGCCCACCAGGGCGCCGGCAAGCGCGACCTCATCTACATCGCCGCCCACCAGAGCGCGCCCCGCGCCTTTGAGATGGCCGGCGTGACCCACGACAACATCGACATGGCCATGGTGTACGACTCCTTCACCATCACCGTGGTAGAGACGCTGGAAGACCTGGGCTTCTGCAAGAAGGGCGAGGGCGGCGAGTTCGTCAGCAACGGCCGGCTCAAGGTCGGCGGCGGCCTGCCCATCAACACCGACGGCGGCGGCCTGTCCTCCAACCATCCGGGGATGCGCGGCCTGTTCCTACTCCTGGAAGCCACCCGCCAGCTCCGCCACGAATTCGACGGCACCGGACGCCAGGTTCCCAACTGCCAGCTCGCCCTGGCCCACGGCACCGGCGGCGCCCTCGGCTCCCGCCACAGCGGCGGCACCGTCATCCTGGCCCGCGACTGAACCGTCATTCCCGCCATCAACCCGTCATTCCGGCGAAAGCCGGAATCCAGTAATCCTCACAAGGAACGACCATGACCACACCCTGGAACAAACCCCTGCCCACCGTCTCCGGCGAAACCAAGCCTTTCTGGGACTCCTGTCGCCGCGGCCAGCTGGTCATCCAGTACTGCGAAGGCTGCGACGAATACCAGTGGTATCCCCGGGGCATCTGCGCCGATTGCTGGGGTGAAAGCGTCCGCTGGGTGCAGGCCAGCGGGCGCGGCACCGTCTGGACCTACACCGTAACCTACCAGAACCGCACCCCCGGCTTCGCCGAGATGGTCCCCTACGTGCTGGCCCTGGTGGAGCTGGAGGAGGGGGTGCGGATGTTCACCAACATCGTCGATTGCAACCCCCGCGACGTCCACATCGGAATGCCCGTGGAGGTAACCTTCCAGACCGCCACGCCACAGATCAGCATCCCCTACTTCAAGCCGGCCGGGTAGCAGCGCCGCCGGAATGCCAGCGATGCGATTTTTGACCAATGCGATTTTTGACCAATGAACAGCAATGTCTATCACGTCCACTTCCTTGACCACCAGTTGCCTGAAGCAGAAGGGGACAAGGTACGGTTCGCCCAGGACTACGCCGCTGAACTCACCGGCGCCAGCCTGGATGACATTACCTGCTTCATACAGAAACATACCGGCGACCCCAGCTACCGAGTTACCATCAGCGTTCCGCAAAGACTCGCCGACGCGCTTTAGCGCGTCGGCGAGTCCGGTCTCGAACCCGTTTTTGAAGAACCGGAAAAGCCTTACGTGGATGGCGACTCCTGTATCGTCCCCGGTTCGTTCCAAGTCAGGCATTTCGGCGTCACCATTGACCCCAGAACCGTCTCCAATCATCCGGAAAGGCAAAGCATCATGGCACAAGTCCTCACCGAACACGTGCCGGACTTGCCCGACGTCGCCAAAGATTTCCTCAACTGGCATTACATTGAGGCAGATGAGGAAACGGGACTAATTGCCATTTTCTGGGGCGACCGCGAGGAAGAAGGCGAAGTAGAGCTATACTTCTCAAACAGCGAATTTGAGCAGTAACCGAATGAAAATTTACCCTTTGCGTCTTCGCGTCTCTGCGCCTTTGCGTTAAAAACAGACCGGATCTCTGAACCGCACGGAGGTATAGCATGAAGTACGACGTAATCGTGGTGGGCGGAGGTTCCGCCGGATGCACCATCGCCAGCCGTCTGTCCGAGGATCCGGACCGCTCGGTGCTGCTGTTGGAGGCCGGGCCGGACTATCCGGTGTTCGAGCAACTCCCCGACGACCTGAAACTGGGCAACAACGTCTGGCTGTCCGCCTACGGCCCCCACAACTGGGGCTACACTGCCAAAATAACCGACGATCAGAACGAACTGGTCATACCCCGCGGCAAGGCCACCGGCGGCTCCAGCGCCGTCAACGGGCAGGTGCTGTATCGTGGCATCCCCGAGGACTACGACCGCTGGGCCGAGTGGGGCAACGACGAGTGGAGCTTCACCAAGTGCCTGCCCCACTTCAACAAGCTGGAGACCGACCTGGACTTCGGCGGCGACGACTTCCACGGCTCCGAAGGCCCGGTGCCGGTGCGCCGCGCGCCCCGCAGCGAGTGGCTGCCCCACGCCGTCGCCTTCGAGCGGGCCGCCCTGGACGAGGGCTTCCCCCAGGACGAGGACCAGAACCACCCCGAGTCCACCGGCGTCTCGCCCCGCGCTCGCAACACCATCGAAGGCGTGCGCATGAGCATGGCCATCAACTACCTGGACATCGCCCGCCACCGCCTGAACCTGACCATCCGCGGCGGCGTCACCGCCCGGCGCGTCCTGTTTGAAGGCAACCGCGCCGTCGGCGTCGAAGCCGAGAGCGGCGGCGAGGTCTTCACCGTCGAGGGCGACCAGGTCATCGTGAGCAGCGGCGCGGTGGCGTCCCCGCAACTGCTGATGCTCTCCGGCGTCGGGCCGGCGGAGCATCTGCGCGAAATGGGCATCCCCGTAGTTCACGACTCCCCCGGCGTCGGCCAGAACCTGCGTGACCATCCCGCCGCATCCGTGCTGTATCTCGCCAGGGGGGAGAAACCCGACGTGCAGGCGCCGGTGATCCAGGTGGGCCTGCGCTACACCGTCGAGGGTTCCGACCTGCGCAACGATATGCAGCTCAGCCCCAACCTGATGACCAGCGAGCACCGCCCGGCCCACGTCGCCATCGACGAGGACCTCAATTACATCGGCATGGGCGCCAGCCTCCAGCTGGCCCTGGGCAAGGGCGAACTGAAGCTCCAGTCCACCGACCCCCATGTGCAACCCTTCCTGGACTACAACTACTACCAGGAACCGGAGGATCTGCGCCGGATGCGTGAGGCGATACGCCTGGGCGTCCGCATGGCCGAGCGGCCCCCGTTCTCAGACCTGGTGGAAGACCGGATCATGCCCACCGACGAGGAGCTGGCCTCCGACGAGTTGCTGGACGACTGGCTGCGCAAGAACTCCGGCACGTCCCACCACGTCTCGGGCACCTGCAAGATGGGCCCCGACTCCGACCCCATGGCAGTGGTGGACCAGTACCTCAAGGTCAAGGGCGTGGCGGGCCTCCGCGTCGCCGACGCCTCGGTCATGCCCGACTGCATCCGCGCCAACACCAACGCCACCACCATAATGATCGGCGAAAAGGTCTCCGACTTTATCAAGGAAGGGCGCTGAAGCAACCGTCAGAATCAGGATTTTCAAGATTATGGGATTGGCAGGATTGGGAGAACGTAATCCCGCAAATCTTAAAATCCCGTAAATCCTGATTCTGACGATTTCCCAAAGCGGGCACGCCTGACGACAAGGGGAGGTTGGCAGCAATGGAAGTCCAATGGATGAACCACACCGGATTTGTGGTCAGCGACATGGAACGCTCGCTGGCCTTCTACCGGGACCTGCTGGGCCTGAGCGTTGAGCGCGATCAGATCCTGGAAGGAGATTTCATCTCCGAAGTGGTGGGCTATCCCGACGCCAGGCTCCACATCGTGTACCTGGGCATGGGAGATCTGCGCCACTCGGTAGAGCTGATCCAGTACCTCAACCCGCCCGGCGACGTCGTGGCTCTGCCCCAGCGTCACCAGGTGGGAGCGTCTCACCTGGGCGTGATCGTGGACGACGTGGACGCCTTCTACCGCGAACTGTCCGCAAAGGGCGCCACCTTCGTCAACCCGCCGGCCACCCGGCCCAACCCGGTGTACCCGGCGGCCAGCAAAGGCTGCTATATGCAGGACCCCGACGGCAACTGGCTGGAACTGCTGGAACGCGGGCCGGCCCCACCCGACGCGACGTCAGTATAAGCCGTTAATATTCAAACCCGGTCTCGGCGGCCCACGCCTGCACGCCCCGCCGGAAGGCCAGCGCGCCCATGGGGGCGATCACGGCCTGCATGGCCTCCAGTATCTCCCGGGGCGTGGCCCCTTCGTTGAGGGCGACGCGGATGTGGGCCTGGATCTGCTCCTGGTCGGCGCGCAGGGCGGTTTCCACGCAGATTTGCAGCAGCTCCTTGGTCTTGCGGTCTAGCAGACGCTGGCCGGTGTAGGTAGCCTCGATGAACTCGCCGTACTTCTGCGTCCATTCCGGGTCGGCCAGGGCGTTGATGCGGTGCATCTCCAGGGTGTAGCCGCGAGTCTGGGCGGCCTCTTCAATCAGGCGTTGCGCTTGTTCGTTGGTGGACATGGCTCATATCTCCTCTGAATAATGTAGGGGCGAATAATTATTCGCCCCTACGCCGTGTTTATTACAGGTCATAGTAGGCGCGGGCGGCCGCCTGCGCGGGAACATCCTGCTGGAACAGGTCGGGGTGCGTGCCCCGCGCCAGAGCCAGGTGGTAAGTGAACAGTTGCAGAGGCACCACGCTGGCAATGGGCATCAGGCTCGCCGGACAGCCGGGCAGCGGGAAGATGCGCGCGCCAGAGTCAGGCAACCCGCCGTCGGTGCGGTTGCTCAGCGCCCATACCGGCGTACCCAGCTCGCGGGCGGCCTGGGCCAGGTCCAGCGCGCGTCCCCGGTCTTCGCCCTCCGGCGCGATGAGGGTCAGCAGGCAGTCGGCATCCAGCGAGCAGAAGGGGCCATGCAGCAGCTGCTCAATCTGGAACCCCTCGCAGTCGGCCCGGCTGGTTTCCTTGATTTTCAGGGCCACCTCGTAGGCATTGGCCCGGTTCGCGCCCCAGCCGGCGGAGATGAACCGCCGTTTTTCGTGGTGGTCGGCCACGACGGCTCTCACGTCGTCCTCGGCGGCCATGATCTGCGCGATCTGCTCAGGCAGTTCCGCCAGCCCGTTGTCGCCGTCGCCAAGCCGTCCCGCCATGCCCAGGTTCAGCATCGCCAGCGCGGTGAGGGCGGTGGTGTAGCTGATGGTGAAAGCCGACGAAACTTCCTGCGCCACGGTGCGGATGCCGGCGTCGGCTACCTGGATGCGCGGCCCCGGGTCGGTGGACGTGATCGCCACCGTATAGGCGCCCCGGGCCACCGCAACGTCCAGCGCATCGTAGGACGACCGCTTGGTGCCCCGGTGACTGACGACGATTACGCCGTCGTCCGGCGTGACCGCCGGCGTCGCGGTGCAGAACTCGAAGGAGTTATATGCAAACGCCTCCGGCCCGTCGGTCATGCCGGATCTATTCAAAATCTGCGCGCCCACCAGGGCCGCGTGCCACGAGGTGCCAATGCCGACGACGTAGATGCGCCGCTTGCCGGCCAGCGTCTCCGCAACCTCAGCGCACGGCTCGCGCTGGGACGCGATAACCGACGCGATTGCCTCCGGCTGGGCGGCGATGGCGTCGTACATACGGTAGGGGTGTTGGGAGCGTGGAGTGGGGGTGGTCATGGCAGCAGTGATTCTCCCGTGGTATGGCGGCCAGTCGCCGAGCCTAGCGAAACTGACTGCCCATGCTATCATAACCTGTGCAGATAAGCGGGAGGCGCATCATGGCCAGCATCACGGTAACGGGCTTGACCGACGAATTCGTGGAGCGTCTGGGGCGGAAAGCCGCCGCCAACAGCCGTTCCGTGGAGGAGGAAGTTCTCCATATCCTGAAGAAGGCGGTGGGGCCGGACAAAGAGGAGCGGGTAGCGCGAGCAAAGGAGTTTTTCGAGAAAATCGAACCGCTCCTAGAGAAGCAGCGGCAGTGGCAGCAAGAGCGTGGTGTCAACATAGAGGACAAGCCGGGCTGGATGATCATCAGGGAAGACCGTGACAGTGACCATGGGCGGTTGTATGACCCGTGGGGGTTGGATGATCCTGGTCACTGACACCAGCGTGGCGTGCAAATGGGTAGTACGGGAAGACGATTTCGAGAAAGCCCGGCAACTGCTGTCCGAAGGGCACGAACTGCACGTTCCGCGTGTGCTGGCCACCGAAACGGCCAACGCTCTGTGGAGCAAAGTCCGCTCCGGCATACTGACGCCGGGCGATGTATCGGAGTTGCTGGAGCAGGTGCTGGCGTTGAATCTACATTGGGCCACCGACGAAGACTTGGCCGTCGACGCCTTGCGCATCGCCATCTCCCTTAACCATCCGGTGTACGACTGCGTGTACCTGGCGCTGGCCTACCAGGTTGACGGCACGTTGGTGACAGCGGATACACGCTTCTTCAATATAGTGGCCGCAACCGAACACGTCGGCCGCGTTGCCCTGCTGGCGAATTTCACGCCACAGGAGAGTTGAAGGTTTTATCGTGACTACGCAAATCGTTACTCCACCGGCAGAAGCAACCCTAACCCCCCAACGCCGCCGGTTCACCGTGGCCGAATACTATGCCCTGGCCGACGCCGGCATCCTGGCCCATACTGAACGCGTTGAACTTCTGGACGGGGAGATAATCGTTATGCCGCCTATTGGCAATCGACACCAATCGGGCACCGACCGCATCCCGGCCATGCTCCCGCCGCTTTGGGAAAAAGCCATTGTGAGAGTTCAGGGGCCGGTGCATCTGGACGGCGGCAGCGCGCCACAACCCGACGTGATGCTCCTGCGGTGGCGTGATGATTTCTACGAGACCGGCCACCCCGGGCCAGCCGACGTGCTGCTGCTGATTGAGGTAGCCGATACTACCCTCGCTTTCGACCGCAACGAGAAACTGCCGCTGTATGCCCGCGCCGGCATTCCCGAAGTATGGATCGTCAACCTGCGCGACCGGCGCGTGGAAGCCTACACGGAACCCGTTGACGGCGCATACGCCAACATCCGCCACTTCGAGGTTGGCGACAGCGTTTCTCCTCTGCATTTTCCGGACATCGTCCTGCCGGTGGAGCGGATCATCCCGGCCTGAAAAGCCGCCTCCGTACCGTGTGTTATGATTGCGCCGGCCGGCCGCCGGGGTTATCCCGATCGCGTGGCCGGCGCACACCAACCAGGACTATGGAGGCTTGATTATGCCATTCGGAGGCAATGACTGGCACGCGCTCCGACAGGAGGAGCCGCTGGAGCCGGAGATACCTATCTGCGACCCTCATCATCACTTCTGGGACTTCCGCACGGAGCGGATTCCCTATCAGCGTTACCTGCTGCACGAGCTGGCCGCCGACATGAACAGCGGCCACAACGTAACGTCCACCGTCTTCGTCGAAGCCCGCTCCATGTACCGCACCACCGGGCCGGAGGAGCTGCGGCCCGTGGGCGAGGTGGAATTCGTGCAGGGCCTAGCGGCGGCCTCGGCCAGCGGGCTGTACGGCCCGGGCCGCGCCGCGGCGTCCATCGTCGGCCACGCCAACCTGAACCTGGGCGACGGCGTCAAGCCGGTTCTGGAAGCCTTGCAGGCGGCCAGCCCCAACCGCTTCCGGGGCATTCGCCACTCGGTGACCTGGGACCCCCATCCCGAGGTGGAGAACACCGCCGCCCACAATATGCCCAACCAGATGTCCAGCGACAACTTCCGCGCCGGCGCCCGCGTGCTGGCCAGCATGGGCCTGACCCTGGAGGGCTGGATGTACTTCCCCCAGATGTTCGAGCTGGCCGAGTTCGCCAAGGCGGTGCCCGACCTGACCATCATCCTGAACCACATCGGCGGCTTGCTCCGGGTCGGCCCCTACTCCAACAGCGACGAGACGCTGGCGACTTGGCGGCAGGGCATCGCGGCGGCGGCGGAGTGCCCCAACGTGGTCATCAAGCTGGGCGGCATCGGTATGCCCCGCACCGGCTTCGACTGGCACGAGCGGGACACCCCGGCCAGCTCCGAAGAACTGGCCAACGACATGGCGCCGCTGGTCAACCACTGCATCGAGCAGTTCGGCCCCGACCGCTGCATGTTCGAGAGCAACTTCCCGGTGGACAAGGTGTCCTACTCGTACAACGTGATGTACAACGCCTTCAAGCGCCTGTCCCGGGAATACTCGCCCACCGAGCGGGCGGCCATGTTCCACGACACCGCGGTGCGGGTGTACAGCGTGGACGAAAGCTGAGGACAGTTCTCACCCTAACCCTCTCCCGTCAAGGGAGAGGGGATTTTATGGAAAACCGATAGGCTCTGACACTTGTCCTTCTGTTGACCTGAACAGATACGTGTCCTTATAAATTGCGTAAGATAGCTACGCAACCGGCCGGAGCGTGGAGGATAACAAATCATGTCAAGCGCCATTTCCGTCTTGCGAAAACGCTGGCTTGCGCTGGCCGCCATGGTGGCTCTGCTGGCCGTAGCGCTGACCGCCGGCACCCTGTTCGCCGCCAATGAGCGGCAGCAACCCGAAACCCAACCGTTGGCCCAACAGTCGGTCATCGGCACCACGGCCCCCAGCCTTGCCCCCAACCTCCCGGCGACCCCACCCGTCCCGGAGCGCGTCCTTGCCCAGCCCGCTGATACGGAGGAAGAAATTGACCTGCCCCCGATTGTCAAGGTGCCGCCCACGTATCCCAACCTGGACTCCAACCTGAACCGCTTGGCGGAAGAGGCATCGTCTGCCCAACAAACGCGATCCGAGGGCGGCGGGTCCGGAGCAACAGTAGAACCCGTACTGGTTACGTTCTACGTCGCGACAGACCACCTGGACAACGTGCGGCAATACTTGGAGGACAACGACATATTCGTCCGCAACGTCGGGGAGGACTACATTGAGGCACACGTGCCGCCCGGCCTATTAGGGGCTGCATCCGAGCAACCGGGCGTTTTGCGCGTGGATACCGTGATACCACCAAGACCGGCGCAGAGCCAGACCAGAGTAATCAGCCAAGGCGTCGGCCTCCACGGAGCCGGCGCTTGGCATAGTGCAGGCTATCAGGGCAACGACGTCAAGGTCGGCGTCATAGACATCGGCTTTGAGGGGTTCATTCAATTGCAGGGGAGCGAACTGCCCAGCAACGCAACGGCCCGCTGCTACTTCAAGACGGCGCGTGTGCCGTCTTCTCAAATTGGTGACTGCGAAGTGGACGGCGATCACGGCACGGCCGTCGCCGAGACGCTGATTGACGTGGCACCGTCCGTCGACCTCTACATAGCAAACCCTCGTACGAACGGGGATTTGAGAAATGCTGTTGACTGGATGGCCGGTGAAGGAGTTAAGGTCATAAATTATTCTGTGGGAAAGGTTTTTGACGGTCCCGGCGACGGCACGTCCCCTTTCAGCAACAGTCCGCTAAAAACCATCGATGCCGGGGTCGCCCAGGGAGTCATGTGGAGTGTCGCCGGCGGCAACAATGCCCAGCAAGTCTGGTACGGTACCTTTAAGGACTTGGATAGTGACGGTGCTCATCACTTCACGCCTCGGGCTGAAGTAAACAGGTTTATGGTGAATGAAGGCGACGAATTACTCGCCGCTATGCGATGGGATGACAGCTGGGGCAACGCGGATTGCGACTTGGACTTGTTACTGGTTGCATACACTGATAGGTGGGTCAAGCTTTTTGCTGATGATAGAGTACAGGATGGCAGAGCAGGGAGCTATCCACTGGCTGCGATTATTATCAAACCAGCCACCGCAGCCGCAGCCGCGGGGACTTACGGTCTGGTGATTGAAAAAAATGACTGCGCGACTCTTCCCGCGTGGATACAATTGATTGCGTGGGAAAGTAATCTGGTTCATCATTCTGCCAACCACCACATGGGGAACCCGGAGGAAAGCCGGAACCGGGGCATGATGGCGGTGGGCGCCACCCACTACTATAATACCAACGCCATCGCGTCCTACAGCAGTCGTGGTCCGACCATGGACGGGAGGATCAAGCCCGAGATAACCGGAGTCGCCTGCGGACGTTCGTCGGTTTACCCACAAGGATTGTCAGATGGTAGGCCTTGTTGGTTCCCAGGCACCAGCCAGGCTGCCCCCCACGTGGCGGGTTTGGCGGCCCTGGTGAGGCAGCGATTCCCCAACTACGACCCGGCTGCCACGGTTCGCTACCTGCAGGAGAACGCCAGCGAGCGTGGGCAGTCCGGAGCGGACAACACCTGGGGTCACGGTTTCGCCACCCTGCCCAACCCTTCCCTGCCCGTCGAGATTCCTTCCGCTCCGCCAATCACCAACCTCGCCGTGCAGGCCGGCCCGGACGCTGGCGAGGCGACCCTGTCCTGGGACGTGGTGGCCGATGCCACGTACTACCGCATCGGCTACGTCAACATGGAGGTCGATTATCACTTTGCCAAAGCCAGTTGTACGGGCGAATGGATTGAGGCATTCGTCTATGTTGACGTGAACGCGCGAAACATTCCGGTCAGCGACGGGCGGGCGAAGTACACCATAAGGCGGCTGGCCCCGGGTGCCCGCCACGCCTTCACTGTGCTGACCAGCAACAACTTTGTGGATAGTGGCGGCGGCGGAAGCGTCAGCAGCGAATTCTCCTGGCCCAGCAACCCCCGCTGGACGTTCCTGACTGGGCGCAATACCCTGCCGTCGGGTATTACCCTCCCCACCGGGGAATGCACTGAGCCTGCGACGTCTCCCGTGCCTTCACTCACCCCCACCGCGAACATCGCCGTGCAGGCCGGCAACAGCTCCGGCGAGGCAGTCATATCCTGGGACGCCGTGCCGGGAGCGTCCCACTACCGCATCGGCTACGTCAACATGGAAGTCGATTACCACTTTGCCAAGGCCAGTTGCACCGGAGAATGGATTGAAGCGTTCGTCTATGTTGACGTGAACGCGCGGAACATCCCGGTCAGCAACGGGCGGGCGGAGTACACCATAAGGCGGCTGGCCCCGGGTGCCCGCCACGCCTTCACCGTCCTGACCAGCAACAACTTCGTCGATAGTGGCGCCGGCGGAAGCGTCAGCAGCGAATTCTCCTGGCCCAGCAACCCCCGCTGGACGTTCCTGCCGGGGCGAGACGCCCTGCCGTCAGGCGTTGCCATCCCCCAGCTGGATTGCGGTTCCTAAACTACCGCCGACCAAAACCCCGTCCGACATTGGGGCCACTGCGTTGCCAGGCAGCGGCCCTATCGCTATCTCATTTCGCCAAAGAGCGGGTACAATGAATGGCGAACCCGAGGGGAGAACTCCGATGACCACCAGAGAGATGACCGCAGCCGAACACGCCCAAACGGCCCGTGACTTCCTGGCCGCCTCGGATCAGGAGTTCGCCGCCGGCGACCATCTGCAAGGCTCCGAGAAGCTGTACGGGGCGGCCTCGCAGGCGATAATCGCCATCTGCCAGCAGCGAGGCTGGCGCTACAAGAGCCACCGGGCCATGCAGCAGGCCGTGACCGCCTTGTCGCGAGAATACGACGACCCGGGCATCGTCAACGGATTCTCCGCCGCCAACCGATTCCACGAAAACTTCTTTCACGATTACTTGGAGGATTACGAGATTGAGGCGAACCGCCCCGGGGTACACCACTTCGTCGCCCGTATGCTGGCCATCCTGGATGACGTACAATGACCGCCGTCGGCTGCTTGCGCGCACCCGTTTTGCGGCATTATGACGTCAGAAGCAAGGTACGCGCCAGCGCCGGACGTGGTAGGGTTGTGTTGTTGAATCTGGAAACATCCAACATGGAGGAGGATTGGCTATGAATACCGGCATCGCAACTCTCCGCAAGCGCTGGCTCGCGTTGGCGGCGGCGCTGGCGCTGGTGGCAGTCGCGCTGACGGCAGGCACCATGTTCGCCGCCAACGAGCGGCAGCAGCCCGAATTCCCGGCAACGAGTCAGCAATCCGTCAGGGACGCAACCAACCCCGGCCTTTCCACCGGTCTTCCGGTTCCGCCGCCGGCGCTGGCCGAACCGCCGCGAGGAGAACCCGGCTCGGACCCCGGCCAAGTCGTGCCGGGAACGGGCAGCTCTGGAGCTCTAGCCCAGTGGCTGGACGAGCAGCCGGATAAGATGGGCTTCATCACCCGGGAAGACGCCTTGACCGCCGACGCGGACACTATGGACTGGCTGCTGTACCAGGCCGTGTACAAGGACGTGCTGACCCAGGAAGAAGCCGACGCCATCCAGGACTGGTACGACCGCCGGCCCAGCACAGCGGAAGCTCCCGAGCTGCTGCAATACCGGCCGACGCATCTGGACACTCCCGACGGCCGGGATCCCCACATCGGACTGCTCAAGGAAACCGAAGCCCGTTAATCCCGCCGCCGCACGGCCCTGGGGGCCATCGTGACCAACTCCCTTCGCCCACTGACCCTTCCGTTCCTTGCCCTTATCCTGACTGCCCTGATTGGCGTGATTATCGCCAGTGCGCCGCCGGCCGGGGCGCAAAGCGCGCTGCCCAAGCCGGCCGCGCCCACTGCCACGGCCACCGGCAACCCTGGGGAAATCAGGGTCAGCTGGCAATCGGTGTCCGGGGCGCGGTTCTACACGGTAGGCTGGATTAACCGCGACGACTACAACCGGGCACAAGCGGCGGGGGACTGGCAGAGCGCGTTCCATTACGCTACCGTCCTGGCGAGCAATACCGACTACACGGTGAGCGGCCTGAAGGCCGGCGCACAGTACTGGACCATCGTCGGAGCGCGGACGGCCCGTTTCGACGGCGACCCGGCGACCTGGTCGGACTGGTCGGCTGGGGTAACGACGGCGGGCCAGCACGGGGCCTGCCCCACTGCCCAGCCGACGCCCACGCAGCCCGCGGCCCGGCCCACGCCCACGCGCCCCGCGGCCAACACTCCGCTGTCCAACGCCGAGTTGGCGCAGCGCGTCCGGCCCGCCCTGGGCCAGATCATCGCCAGACCTTCCGACGGGAAAACCTACGGCGGCACCGGCTTTGTCGTAAGCTCCGACGGGCTGATGGTCACCAACCGCCACGTAGTTGATGACGCCGCCACTGTTACGGTGAATATGCTGGCATCCGGCGGGCCGGCGGTGAGTTTGACCGGCCAGGTGCTGGGCCGGGGCATTCTGGCCGACCTGGCGGTGATACGACTGCCGGCAGGGCGAACCTACGCCGCGCTGCCCCTGGGCGATTCCGACGCCGTGGCCCAGGGCGACGAGGTAACCGCGTGGGGCTATCCCATAAGCAACATCCTGGGGGACGACCCCACCTTGACCCGGGGCATAATTTCATCAGCCCGGCGGACTTTCAAAGATACCAGGTACTTGCAGACCGACACGCCGCTCAATCCCGGCAACAGCGGCGGACCGTTGGTGGACCGCTATGGGCGCGTCGTGGGCGTTAACACGGCAAGATTGGTGGATGACGACGGCAATTCCTTACCCGGCATCTACCTGGCCATCGCCAGCAACGAGGTGAGCAACCGGCTGAACACGCTGGCGGCCGGCGGGCCGGCCAGCGCCACCTACCGCAACCTGCGGTACGACTACGGCTACAGCATGACCATTCCAAAGGGATGGTATTTGTCGATTGAGGGGGAGGGAGATACCCAGTTCAACCCGCATACCGGGCGACGTTATGCCAAGATCATCCGCTATGACTTCAGGCCGCCCTTCGGAAGCCGAAGCAACGCGCTCGAATCCCTTTCGGATTACATTTGGAATAGGCAACTGCCGCAATTATCGGAAGATGTAGTCTATTTAGAGAAGGTTTCGCGCCGGAAAGTTACTATATCGGGAACGGAGTTTTATCGGCTGGAGTATAAAATACGTTTTGAAACAGACCAGTGCCTATTCAGGTTTGTGGGTTTGGCTAGCGTTTCCAGCTCATACCCCAGCAAGCCTTATGGCTTTGAACCGTTCGTCGCGATTTGCGAAGACAGCCTGTCAACGCACAGCACAGAGCGGGAAACGCTGCTGAACAGTTTCCGGCCCTAGCGCTGCCGACGCCCCATTACGCTGGCCTAAGCGGGCGGTTAGCGATTGACATTTTACGGCGCTGCCGGTACAGTATAGGCAACAGAACCCCCCACGCCTCTCATCGGAACGGCGCACCAGGGGGGGCATTTTTTAAGCCGGTCGGTCAACGCCCGCAGGCAAGAAGCCAGTCCAGCCTCATCCAGCCATGCCCACTCCCGATCAGCAATTGGACCACCTCATTGGGTTGGGTCTGGTCATCTCGGATCGGGAACAAGCTGTCCATAGCTTGCGCCACATCGGGTACCATCGCCTGAGCTCCTATTGGCAGCTTTTCCAGATCCATTCCAACGGTGACAGAGATTGCGCTTTTCGGAACGGCGTCGGGTTCAGCGACGTGCTCGAACATTACAGATTCGACGGGTACTTGCGATCAACCCTTGCCGAAGCCTTGGGCCAGATCGAAGTTTCAGCGCGTGCGCTGTGGGCCAGCCATCTGGCGGATGCCGGCGGCGATAAAGCCCACTTGGACCCGAGATTGTTCACCGGACGGGAATATCGTAAAAACCTGCCGGAACTCGAGCAAAGCTACCAAAGAAATGCCGAGCGCGGCAGCCCAAACTGGCGAGACGCCACCGTCTGGAGAATTACCGAAACTATGTCATTCGGACATCTATCCAAGTGGTATGAAAGTATATCAGCCCGTCCCATACGCAATGATATCGCACGACGCTACGGTTTAAACCAAAGGATACTGTCATCGGCTCTCCATAATATGGCGCACTTGCGTAACATATGCGCCCATCACGGCCGGTTGTGGAATCGCAATTTGTACACTGGACTTCGGATACCAAATGCTCTGGCCGCGTACTGCAACGCCGCGGCGGCAGAAGGTCTGTACAACAGGCTGGTAATAGTAGCTTATCTTATGGAACCTTTGGTGCTAGTTTGAGACGATTTTGAAAATGCCACGAGGTTCCCCTATGCTGCGAGTTGAGAACACTCCGCAGCGAGGAACCCCATGAACATCTCCGATTTTA
>DAOUJY010000017.1:0-17118 GCA_034421995.1 Dehalococcoidia bacterium
GTTTTTCAACGTCGGCACCGGACGACGACCGGGCAAAACCCGTTCCCAAACTGTACGCCCGGCTCATTGATTCCCTCGCCTACGCCGCTTGAACGTACAAAGTCCAGCTTAGAAAGGGCAAGCGAGTTTTGCACGGGGCTTAGAGTGGATCCGCCAATTGACGTACCGATTACCCTGCGCTACGCTGGCGTGGCAAAATTACTCCAACATGGGGAGCATTTTTCCATGACTCAACAAGCCCCTCCCACTGCCCTGACCCCGGAAGTCCAGGCCATGGTGGGCGTCAGCGGCGACGTTGTCGAATCCTGGGGCGTGGTGGACGGAGAGTATATGCGCCGCTTTACCCAGGCGCTGATGGACCCCGACCCCCGCTACTGGGATGACGAGTTCGCCAAGTCCACGCGCTACGGCGAATTGATCACGCCGCCGATCATGGTGAGCTACATGACCGGCCGCATCCGGCCGGACCAGGACGACCCGATCACCGCCGCATTCGAGGAAAACCCGGAATCGGACGGCATAGGCTCAGTGGAACGGCCGGGCGAGCTGCCTCCGGTGCCCACCAACCTGGTGCGGGTGCTGAACGCCGGCAACGAGATTGAGCTTTACGCCTACCCCAGCATCGGCGACAAGATCTTTTTCCAGAACCGGTACTCGGACATACGGGAGCGTCTGGGCCGGGACGGCACGCCGTTCCTGATCATCACCCGCGAGACCCGCTACTGGAACCAGGACGACGTGACGCTCTGCATCACCCGAGCGTCCACCATCCGTCGTTAACTTTTGGAACGTCATCCCGGCGTTTTCAACGTCATTCCGGCGAAAGCGGGAATCCAGGAGTCTTTACCATGACTATCGCGCTGGACGACCTCCTGAACATGGAGGCCGAGGAGATCTGGAAGCGCAACGAGCGGCCCAACGCCGACGGCCTGCGCGCCAAAGAACAGATTTACTACGAGGACGTTAACGAGGGCGACGAACTGCCCAAGTACATCTACAAGCCCACGCCAACCCACCTGTTCCGGTGGAGCGCGGCCATCGAGAACTTTCACCGGATCCATTACGATCTGGACTTCGGCCTCAACCACGACCGCAACCCCAGCATCCTGGTGCACGGCTCGTGGAAGCAGAGCGTGGTGCCCCAATACCTGAAGGACTGGACCCTACCCAACGGTTGGCCCTGGAAGGCGAGGTTTGAGCACCGGGCGATGCTCGTTCCCGGCGACGTTCTGATCATGTGGGGTCGGATCACCAGCAAATACGAAAAGAACCGGATGGGCTTCATCGAGTTGGAAATCGGCATGAAAACCCAGGACGGCATCGAGAGTATGCCGGGCACTGCGACGGTGGTGCTGCCCCTGCGAGATGGGCCGCCGATACCCTATCCCTTCGTGCCGCCCGCCGACTAAACCCTGGACACGTAGGGGCGAATAATTATTCGCCCCTACGACTGTATCCACGTAAAACGCCTAACTGGAGTTAGACACAATGGCCCGTTTCATTGCCATTCACAAAGTTCCCGGCATCACCGAGGCCGATTTTCGGGACAAGCTGGACGCCGTTCGCAAGTGGCGGCCCGACCGCCGCACCACCGTGCTCAAGGTGTACGGCGACTTGGAGAACGGGCTGCTGATCTCGGAATGCGAAGCGGTGGAACAGTCCCACTTCGAGGACTGGCTCAACATGGTGGGCTGGCCGGCGGAGTCCATCAACAAGGTGGACATCGTGTGCCAGGTGGGGACTTTCTGGAAGCTGTAGCGGAACGCGGCTTCTACCGTCATGCTCCAATCTACGCGGACTATCTCCGAGAACGCCGGCGGCCCCTGCGCCCATACCGCCTGAAATATCGGCGGCCTTCGGCGTCCCGTAGATTCTCGACGTCTACGCCGTGGTCGTCCGCCCAGCGGAGCGCGAAACGGCGTTCCGCCGCGTTTTCCGCCGATTCCAGCATTGCGCGGACGATTTTCTCATTAGACCGCTTCTCCCGGTTGTTGAGATATTCGGCTGCCATTAAGCCTATCATGATGATTGCCTCCACTGATGCCGTGATGAACGAGTATCCGAGGACACCCAGGCCCACCGCTTGTATCACTGCATCCCAATCGCGCCAGAACAACCACTCGCCATCGCGGATAAATTTGGCGACCAGGTAAGTTCCGGCGGCTGAACCAAACGGCAATACCTTGACGTGTGTAGCAAGGCCGCCGCCTTTGGAGCGCAGAAAACGGACATACGCTCGGAACGGCCTTAACAACGCCCGTAACCCCACGCCGGAATTGTAGCATACCCACCGAGGCGACGGGCGATTGATCCTACGGGGTCAGGAACCACCCCGGCCCGGGTGTGGGTCCGTCGCCGTCATACACGCTCTGCGCGTAGGCCGTCAACGCTGCTCCCGAGGCCAGGATCAAGCCGGATACGAAGAGCCAGATCAGGAAGATAAACATCGAGGCCAATGGCCCGTACAGCAGGTGCGAGGGCGCCGCATAGTTGAGAAACAGGGAGAAGACGTAGTTCACTACCTCGAAGCCGACGCTTGCTCCCAACGCGCCCACGGCGGCCCACCGCCAGCGTACCCGGTGTTCCGGCACGTAGCGGTACACCATCAGGAACGCCGTCACCGACAGCAGCCAGGCCAACACTCCGGGCCACCAGCGTTGCACCGCGATCACGTTGGCCAAGCCCGTCAACTGCATCGTCGTCAGCACGTTGGACGCCAGGTCGGGAATGGTTACGGAGGTCAGGATGCTGGACACCAGCAGCACCAGGGCGATGGCGCTGAGGAACATATACTCGCGGGTTTTCCCCAGGATGCCGACCTGGATCGGTTGTATTCCCCACATCCGGTTCACCACCACGCCCACGGCGCCGAAGAGCTTGACGGAACCCCACACCAGGCCCAGCAGGGCCAACGCGCCGGTGATGCCGGCCGCCGCCATATCCTCGGTTGGCCGCAGCGTGGTCCAGTCAACGTTGGGTGGCAGCAGACCGTCCGAGATCGCCGCGAACCAGGTCCGGGCACCGGCATCGCTCAGCACCAGGTCGAGGATTTGCAGCGCCACGACCGAGATCGGGATCAGCGATATTATGCCGTAGTAGGCAATGCCGGCGGTGAGCTGCTGGACGTCGTTGCGCGTCACCGCCGCCAGTATCGCCAGCAACACCCGCAGGGGACGCCAGCGTTGGGCGAGGCGCGTGATGGCCCGCCGCAGTTGGAATGCTTTGAACACCGGCCGTATCCGCAACAGCCGGCGATTGCGGCCGGCCCAGCTGGCGGCCCGGTATAGCTTGGAATCAAAAGCCATCGTGATCAGTGAGCTTGGCGGGTATGGCCCGGCGTTCTCCGACCCAGCAGCCAGCGGGTCGGGAGCTTCAGCCACACTTTGCCGATAATCCTCTCGATAGGAACCGGGGCAATCTGCCGGCCGCCCCAACTGTCCGCCCGGTTGTCTCCCATCAAAATATACTCGTCCTCAGCGCACGGCCAGGACAGACCCGAGCCCGGCGCGCGTCGCGCCTCCGGCGTCAGGTAGGGTTCATACAGAAAATGGTCATCGATCCATACGGAGCCGTCCTTGCCGGCGCGAACGTGTTCTCCGGGCAGCCCGACCACGCGCTTGACGCTGATGGAATCTTCCACTCCGGGCGCGCTGGAAGTCGGTATCCGGGCCACGACCACTGCTCCGCGGTCGTAACGGCCACGGTTCCCCAACATCGGAGCGAGCAATATCAAGTCGCCGTCCCGCAGCGTCGGGCTCATGCTGTGGCCGCGCACCAGAAAGATTGACCGAAACGGGTACGGCATCTCTGGCGCAATCATTGGCCGCGTACGGGTGAGCCCGGAGGCCCGGCGTCCGCCCGCGCCGCGTTACTCTGTCTGCGGTTCCCAGGCGGGATAGGACCCGAGAACTTTCAGCATATCGACGCGCCGGCGCAGCCCTTCCAGCGCTGCCGCCACGTCCGCCTCGGCGCGGTGGCCCTCGCAATCAATCAGGAAGATGTACCTCCCCAGCTCCTGCTTGGTGGGTCGGCTTTCGATCTTCACCAGGTTGATGTTGCGACGGGCAAACTCACCGATGGAGTTGTAGAGGTTCCCCGGCCGGTCCACGGTAAAGGAGAAGCAGATGGACGTGTGGTCGTGGCCGGTGGGCGGGTGGTCATCGTGGGCCAGGACCACGAAACGGGTCTGGTTGGTGTCGTTGTCCTGGATGCCCTGGTCCAGCACCTGCACGTCATAGATTTCGGTGGCTCGCTGTGGGCAGATGGCCGCCGCGGGGACCCGGCTGGACTGCATATCGGCCACGGCGGCAGCGGTGCTCAGCGAGGCTTCCCGGGGCAGCGTGGGGAAACGGGTTTCCAGGTACGCGCGGCACTGGGCCAGCGCCTGGGGATGTGAATATATGACCTGCACCGATTCGGCGGGTACCCCAGGCGGGGCCACCAGGTAATGGTGGATGGGAATGACCACCTCGTTTCTGATGGACAGGCCCGATTGGGCGATCAGCAAATCCAGCGTGAAGGTGACCGACCCTTCCAGGCTGTTCTCGATAGGCACGACGCCGGCGTCCAGCTCATCGCCGGCCACGGCGGTTCCCACGGCCAGGATGGTGGGGTAGGGAACGAGGTCTGCGCCGGCGTAAAGCAGCAGAGCCGCTTGCTCGGTGTACGTGCCCGCCGGGCCCAGGTAGCCGATTCGGTCAGTCATAACTTTCCCCGCGATTTTTGAAAAATCCGGTCGGAGGCGCGTCGTTTCACCGGGCGAAAGCGCGTTCCACGTCCCCGTGGCTTCCGACGACCACCAGGACGTCGCCATCGTCAATGATCTCATCGTCCGCGGGGTTCAGAATATACTCGCGGCCCCGTCGCAGTACCATCACGGATACTCGGTGGCGCTGGGCATCGTAGCCCAGGCCGGCGTCGCGGAGGGACAGGCCGCGCATACGCTCCGGCGGACGGAGCTTGTGAACACCCGTGTCCTCGGTGATGTTCATAAACTCGACGTAGTTGGGGCTGAGGTCCAGGCTGGCGGCCCGCTCGGCGGCTTCTTCCTCCGGGAAGACCACCTTGTCGGCGCCGACCCGGTGCAGGATTTCCGCGTGCTGGGTGTCGATGGCGCGGGCGATGACGTAGGGCAAGCCCATGGACTTGAGCAGCATGGTGGTGATGATGCTGGACTGGATCTGGCTGCCCAGGGCCACCACGGCCACGTCCATGTCGGCAATGCCCAGGTCGCGCAGGGCGGTCTCGCTGGTGGCGTTGGCCTCCACGGCGTAGGTGACCCGGCCCAGCATCTCCTGGACCCTCTGCTCATCCAGGTCAATGGCCAATACTTCGTGCTCACGCTGGAACAGCGTGCTGGCCAACTTGGCGCCGAAACGGCCCAAACCGATTACGCAAACTTGTTTTGGCATGATGGCTATCCAATTCTAACGGGTTCTTCGGGGTAACGGTAGGTGGCGTCGTCCCGGGGCGCCAGCAGCATTACCATCGTGAGCGGTCCGACCCGTCCCGCCAGCATGGTGAACATGAAGATGATGGAGCCGGCCAGGCTCAGTTGGGGGGAGGCCCCCGCCGACATTCCGTTGGTTCCGAAGGCCGATACGGTTTCAAACATCAGTGGCAGGAATTCGATGTGTGGGTCCGTGTAGGTCAGAATGGGCACCACCACGCCGAGAAAAGCGAGACTCAGCAGGAGCACCAGCAGGGCCCGCGCCACCAGGGCCTGCCCGATTTCCCGACGGAATATTTCAGTCCGGGGGTGGCGCAGCGCCGAAGAGCGGGCCGCCGCCATGAGCACGGCTAAGGTGTTGACCTTGATGCCGCCGGCCACCGAAGCCGTGGAACCGCCGATGAACATGAGGCCGCCGAACACCAGGTGGGTAAAATCCGAAGTCGCTCCCCAGTCCAGCGCGGCGAAGCCGGCCGTGCGCCCGCTCACCCCATGGAATAACGAAGAGCCGAGTTTGCCCAGGCTGTGATACTCGCCCAGGACGCCGTTCCATTCCGCGAAGAGGAACACCGACGTGGCGAAAGCATAAAGCACAACGGTCAAAATCAGCACCAGTTTGGTATCCAGAGAGAACCGGGTGAAATTGAACAGGAACAGGCCCCGCCACCGCCTGGGATCCAATCGCGGGTTCCAGTTCCGACGCATATCGATGATGATGGGCCAGCCCAGCGCTCCGGCGAATATCAGGGGCGTGATCACTGCCACCAGGAAAGGATGGGCCTCCAGGGTGGCCGCGTTGCCGCCGCTGGGAGCGTTGGGGAGTATGGAAAACCCGGCGTTGTTCAGGGCGGAAACTGATAAAAACAGCGATTGCCAGATGGTTTCGCCGAGAGAGAAATCGGCGACGTCGCGCATCTTGAAGAACAGCAGCGCCGCGCCGACGATGTATCCGATGAAGAAGGCGATGACGATGTTCCGAGCGATATAGGTGAGGTTCCTGGTGTATCCGGCGCCCACCGTATCCTGGTACACGTCCTCCTCCAGCGGGGTAGCCCGCCGCCCCATGACCCCAATCAGCACGGTGGCGGCGGTAATGAACTCCAGACCGCCCAGGAGCATGAGCAGGAAAATTACGATCTGTCCAAACAGCGACCAGAACACCGGAGTGTCCACCATCACCAATCCGGTAACGGTGGACGCCGATATGGCGGTGAAGAAGGCTGCCTGAATGGGCGCCCGGTCACCGTCGGCGGCGGCAAAGGGAGTAGCCAGCAGCGCGCCGCCGACCACGTTGAGCAGCAGGAATATGAGGAGGAGGAGCAGCGGCGTGGAGGACCAGCGGCGCGGCGGGGTGCGCTGCCGACGGATGGGTACGCGAACCGGCGCCGGCCGATTTCCTAGCCGAAATACGTCCGGCTCATCGGAAGGTGTCTCCGGAGTTGTTGCCGGCGGCTGCTTGGCCGCCTCAATACTGCCGTCGGATGGATTATTCACGGAGGTAACGGAACCGGGCGACCACGGTGCAGGTTGGGAGTGGGTGTGGCAACCGGCGGCGCGCTCGCGCTTGCCACCGTAATTATGAGATGGCGTGGGAATATGTCAATTGTTTATCGCCATTTCCGGGTTCGCGCCGGATGATATACTGTCCCCCACCAATGAATTTTTGAGGGTTGCTTTCCTATGACCACCGCCCATCGACAGGTTGAGCTCCGCTTTAACGCCGTCGATATCGACCGCAAGTGGCAGGAGCGTTGGGAACGCGACGGGATCTACCGGGTCAATGACGACGACCCGCGTCCCAAGTGGTTCGAGATGACCATGTACCCCTACCCGTCGGGGGATCTGCATATCGGCCACTGGTACGCCATGGCGCCGTCGGACGCGCACGCCCGTTTCCGGCGGATGCAGGGGTACAACGTGCTCCATCCCATCGGCTTCGACGCCTTCGGCCTGCCCGCCGAAAACGCCGCCATCTCCCGGGGCATCCACCCCTACGAGTGGACCATGTCCAACGTGGAGAATATGCGTCGGCAGCTGCGGTCCATTGGGGCAATCTACGACTGGGACCGGGAGGTGGTCTGCTGCCTGCCGGAGTATTACCGCTGGAACCAGTGGTTCTTCATCAAGCTGTACGAGCAGGGCCTGGCCTACCGTGCCAAGGCGCCGGTGGTGTGGTGCCCGTCCTGCCAGACCGTGCTGGCCAACGAGCAAGTGCTCAACGGCGTCTGCGAGCGTTGCGACGCGCCCATCACCCGCCGCGATTTTGAGCAGTGGTTCTTCAAGATCACTGACTACGCCGACGAGTTGCTGGACTTTGAAAGTCTGGAGGACTGGCCGGACAAAATCCTGACCATGCAGCGCAACTGGATTGGCCGCAGCGAGGGCGTGGAGATCGGGTTCGACATCTCGGACCACAACATTGAAGAACGGGAAATCCGCACCTTCACCACCCGCATCGACACCATCTTCGGCGTAACCTTCCTGGCGCTGGCGCCGGAGCATCCGCTGGTGGAAAAGCTGACCGCCGAGCATCGCCGCGAGCAGGTCCAGACCTACATCGACCAGGCCCGGGCCGCCTCCGAAATCGACCGCCTCTCCGCCGAGCGGGAGAAGACCGGCGTTTTCATCGGAGCCTACGCGCGCAACCGCCTGAACAACGACAGCATACCGATTTACGTGGCCGACTACGTGCTGACCACCTACGGCACCGGCGCCGTCATGGGCGTGCCGGCCCACGACCAGCGCGACTACGACTTCGCCCGCAAGTACCGCCTGCCCATCCGCACGGTGATCGCGCCCATCGATTGGGACGGCAGCGAACCGCCGGAAGCCTACCTCGGCCCCGGCTTTATGACCAACTCCGGCGCCTACGAGGGCATGACCGATGAAGAAGGCATGGAGGCCATCGCCAACGACGTGGAGCGCCGAGGCTGGGGGCGCCGCGCCGTCACCTACCGCCTGCGCGACTGGCTGATTTCGCGCCAGCGTTATTGGGGCACACCCATACCGATGGTCTATTGCGACGAGTGCGGCGTGCAGCCGGTTCCCGAGTCCGAGTTGCCCGTGCTGCTCCCCGAGGACGCCGAGTTTCGGCCCACCGGCGAGTCGCCCCTGGCCATCAACGAAGCCTTCGTCAACACCGTTTGCCCGAAGTGCGGCGGGCCGGGCCGGCGGGAAACCGACACCATGGACACCTTCATGGACTCGTCATGGTATATGCTCCGCTACTGCACGCCGAACTACGGCGGCGGCCCATATGAACCGGAAATCGCCTCCCAGTGGATGCCGGTGCAGCAGTACACCGGCGGCGCCGAGCACGCGGTGATGCACCTGCTGTACAGCCGGTTCTTCATCAAGTCGCTGCGCGACATGGGGATGCTGCAAATTGACGAGCCCTTCCTGCGCCTGTTCAACCAGGGCGTGATCCTGGGCAGCGACCACGAGAAGATGAGCAAGAGCCGGGGCAACGTGGTCAACCCGGACGACGTGATTGAACAGGTCGGCGCCGACGCCGTGCGCTGCTTCCTCATGTTCATCGGCCCCTGGGACCAGGGCGGCCCGTGGAGCGACGAGGGCATCAACGGCGTGGTTCGCTGGCTGAATCGCGTTTGGGTCATGGTCGAACACGACGCCGCGCAGCTGGATGACCGGCCCACGGATCCAGCGGCGGTGCGCGACACCCAGCGTATCCTGCACCAGACCATCCGCAAATGCTACGACGACCTGGACAAGTTCAAATTCAACACGACCATCGCCGCGCTGATGGAGTTGGTGAATCATCTGAGCAAGGTTTGGAATGACCAGTCGGTGGATGGAGACACCTGGCGCGAGTGCGTGGAAAAGTTCCTGATGATGCTGGCCCCCATCGCCCCCCACGTGGCCGAAGAGCTATGGGAACGCACCGGCCACGGCTACAGCGTCCACCAGCAACCCTTCCCACTGTGGGACGAAGAGCTGGCCGCCGAGGACGAGTTGACCCTGGTGGTGCAGGTGAACGGCCGGCTGCGGGACCGCATCAGCGTCCCCGCCAGTATCGCCGAGGAGGACGCCAAGAGCGTCGCGCTGGACAGCCCGCGGGTGCAGTCGCACATCGACGGCAAAACCGTGCGCAACGTGGTGTACGTCCCCGGCCGGCTGGTGAACGTGGTGGTGGGGTGACAAGACGTTATGGGAGAAGTTAACGTCTGGGTGGGCATTTGGACGGCTGACGGTTCTGCCATACTTGAACTACCGATGAAGGTGGACACTGGTTCAACATACTGCCAATTGCCGGCAAATACATTGCGGACATTGGGTTGGGAAGCGACCGAAGTACCACGCGACTACCAACTCGCCGATGGTTCGCGAGGTCTTGCCCAAGTTGGTATGGTTAGGATCCGTCTGGGCGATGTGGACAGCATGGAATGGTTCGTGTTTGGTGAATCGAACTATATCCATCTGTTGGGAGTAGAAGCCTTGCAGAGACTTTCCCTTGGCGTTGACCCGGTTAATCACCGCCTGATTCACATAGCGCCAGACCAGTAATGCCATCAGTAGAGGGAGGGTATGAGCGAATTCTACGTTGACATCGGTGTTTGCGCCAAAGACGGTTCCCACGCGAAAGCGCTGCGAGTAAAGGCCAATACCGGGACCGAGCACACCAGCCTGCCGGGCAGTTTGTTGCGTGAGTTGGGTTGGGAGCCGCAACCTTCAGAGCCGATGCCGTGGGGATGGCCGTTAGAGATGTTTTACGATGTGGATGTTGAGGCGCACAAGCTGACGCCGCGCCCGGACGTGCATGTAGGGGAAGTCAAGCTCCGCATCGACAGCCAGGACTATCTCCACAGCGTCATTTATGGCGCGGACGATAGCGAGCCGGTGTTGGGCAACTGGACGGTGCGCGGATTTGTCCTTGATATTGACGAAGCCAACCAACGCCTGATTCCCCGCCAATTAATCTATCGCTGACTCCTCGGCATGGTGATTGGAAACATAATGACCCTAGTTGAAAAATACGCTCTTCTCCCGGAAGAGATCGACCGGCAGAGCCTGGTAATGGTCGCAGACAGCCTGCGCGGCGACGCCAGCGCGGCCCTCCTGTCCGACGCCGAGCGATACGTCCTGCACCGCATCGTGCGGGCGGAGGGCGATCCCGCCATCGCCGCCGACGTGCGCTTCAGCGAGGGAGCCGTGGCTGCCGCGCTGGACTCGCTGCGGCAAACCCGCCGCGTGGTCACCGACGTGCGCATGGTGCAGGTGGGCATTTCCCGGGCTGCCCTGAGCCGGCGCGGGGTGGAAACCGCCTGTCTCATCGACGCGCCCGAGGTCGCCGAGCGCGCCCGCCGCGAGGGAACCACCCGCAGCGTCGCCGCCGTGCGCGAGCTGGCCCCGCAGATGGACGGCGCCGTGCTGGCCATCGGCAACGCCCCCACCGCCCTGCTGGCGCTGCTGGATTTGATCGACGCCGGGCAGGTGACGCCGGCCGCCGTTATCGGTATGCCCGTGGGCTTTGTGGCCTGCCCCGAATCCAAAGCCGAGCTGGCGGCGCGGGACGTGCCGCACATCACCATTCTGGGCCGACGCGGGGGAAGTTCAGCCGCCGCCGCTACCGTGAACGCCCTGCTTGACCTGCTGGAGGACTGACTGCCCATGCCCGCCGATAACAACGTCAACGGCAATAACGACGGCTGGGGCGTGGTGCTGCTGTGCCACGGCAGCCAGCGGGGAGCCAGCCGAGATGAATGCTCCTGCGCCTGGGCCGCCGACGGCGCCCGGTTTCCGGCCTGGTGCCTGGGCTGCCCCAATACGCCGGTGGGACTGCGGGAAGCAGCGCGGCGTCTGTCGGAATCGTTAAGCGACGATGCCGAACAGGTCATCGTGTCCTGCCTGGAGTTTCTGCCGCCCCACCCGCCCGAAGCGGTATCGATACTGGCCGAGGCCGGCCTGAACCGGGTCATAATCGCTCCCTACCTGCTGGGCAACGGCAAGCACGCGACCCTGGAAATGGAAGAGGTTCTGGAGGACATCGCCGCTCAGGCCCCCGGCGTAGAGGTGCGTCTGGCCGATGGGTTGGGCGCCGACCTCCGCATCGCCGGCCTGATCCGCGACCGCATCGCGGCGTTGCCGGACCAGGCGCGGGAACCGACCGGAGACGGGCCGGTGGGCATCCTGCTGGTCAAGGCCGGCACCCAGACCCGGTACGACGACTGCCTTTGGCTGAAGGAACTGGGCAGTTGGGTTGAACGGGATCTGGGAGACGGATACGCGGTGGCGGTAGCGCAGTCGCACTACGGCGACCCGACCATGGCCGCCGCCGCCGCCGAACTGGTCAATGAGCGCGGCGCGGGCAGCATCATCTGCGCGCCGTACATCTTCTTCCCCGGCCTGATCCTCCGCCGCAACGTTCTGGGCACCATGCGCCAGTTGCAGGAAGAGTATCCTGACATCCCGATGTCGGTTGCGCCGCCCCTGGGCGTGGACGACCGGCTGGTGGCGGTGGCCAGCGACCGGGTGCGGGCCGCGCAAAGCTCGGCTTGATGCCTCCGCGTAACCCCGGTGTCGAAGTGCGCTTTTACTATTGACAAACGTGCTATTATCTATTATAATTTGTGATAAGTAGCCAGCAGTGAGCGCAGAGAATCGCTCCGAATATTCAACAAACCATCGCAACCCATATCAGGAGGTATCACGATGAACAACAACGTCAAACGCAACACCGCCCTCATCCTTGGCGGCCTGGCCGTCGGCGTCGCCGCCGGAATGCTGCTGGCGCCCAAGAGCGGCAAGGAGACCCGCTCCGACATTCGACAGGGCGTGCGCGCCGGCTACGACCGGGGCGCGGGCTTCTGGCGCCGGATGCGGGGTCGCCACGAACATCCCGCCGAATTCGTGCTGGATGACGAAGGCATCCTCACCGGCCAGAGGTAAGGGCAAACCGCCGGTCAGCAATCGACGCCACATTCGCCGACAGCAGGGACGTTATGAACCGTAGCCTCAAACGCAGCCTTGTCATCCTGACGGCCAGCGCCGCCCTGGGCGTCGCTGCCGGGATCCTCATCACCCCCCGGCGGGCCCGGGCCTCGCAGCAAAGCCTCAAGCCATTGTATCGTCGAGCCTCCCCGGAGCAGGCCGCCACGGCCATCGCTGAACCGGCCGCCGCGCCGGTTCAACCCCTGGTGGAGAGCTGGCCCTATCCCCACAGTTAGAGCCGGGGCCGAAAGGCCCCGGTCTCCGCTTGCATAGGCAACGCAACCGGCCCCATCGCGGGCCGGTTTATTTTGGCCGGCGACGATTTCGCATAACCTTCCCGAATGGGGTAAAATTGCAGGGTGAACCATCCCGCCGGCAATGCCCGGCGCCATCGAGACCGGCCATGACCACTGCTGCACCAACCCCGACAATGCTGCCCTACGTGAAGCGGGGCGAGATTGACTATGCCAGCCTGGACTATAACCCCGATGAACCGGAGCCGATGCCCGAAGCCATGGAGCAGGAGCCCGTCGTACAGGAAATCCTCGGCATAATGCACAGCTGTTTCACCGATTTCGGCAACCGCCCGGACGTCTTTCTCAGCAGCAACACCATCCTCTGCTACGACCCGGCCAACCTGAACGTCCGCCGGCAGCCGGACATCTATCTGGCCTTCGGCGTTGACCAGGCGGCCATCCGCCGGCGCCGGATTTACCTGCCCTGGGAAGCCGGCAAGGCGCCCGACCTGGCCCTGGAGGTGGGTTCGGAAAGCACCGGTACTGAAGATACCGTTGTCAAGTCCCGCGTGTACGCCACCATCGGCATCGGCGAATACTGGCGGTTCGACCCCAGCGGCGGCGAACATCATGGAGAGCCCATGTCCGGCTGGGTCCTGCGCAACGGCGTGTATCAACCCGTTGAGTTGACCACCGAACCCGACGGCATCCTCAAGGGGTACAGCGAGTTGATGGAGCTGTACCTGTGCTGGGATGAGGGCTGGCCGCGCTTCTACGACCCGGCCACCGGAACGTACCTGGAGAACTGGCGACAGGAACGGGCTTCTTATGAGGCGGAGCTGGCCGCGCACGAAGCGGAACGCGCCCGGTTGCTGGCGGAAAACCAACGACTGCTGGCGCGGGTGCGCCGGCTGGAATCGGAGAGCTGACCCGCGCAATCGCCCTTCCCTGCGGAAGCGGTAGAATACTACAGTGAACACTATGCCCGACGCTGAGCGAAATAACGATGGCGAACGCCCGGAAAGCGACTACTCCCGGCCCACCAAGCGCGACCCGCGGGGGATGCGTACCGGCTACACCACCGGCACCACCGCCGCCGCCGCCGCCAAAGCCGCCGTGATCCTGATGCTGTCGGGCCATGCTCCCGACGAGGTATCCGTGCCGCTACCCGGCGGTCGCGGGCCGGCCACCCTCAAGGTGCATCGCAGTTGGCCGATGGAACCGGCGGAAGGCGTGCGCTGCTCCGCCATCAAGGACGGCGGCGATGACCCCGACGTGACCCACGGCGCCGAAATCGTCGTCGGCGTATGGCGTCTCCCCGACGGCAACAAGGGATTGCAAATCACCGGCGGCCCCGGCGTGGGCACCGTCACTCGACCCGGCACCGGCATCGAAGTCGGCGAGCCGGCGGTGACGCGAGTTCCCCGGCGCATGATGGCCGAGGCCGTCGCTGAGGGACTGGTGGAATGCGGTTGGCCGCCGGATACCGGCGTGCGCGCCCGCATCTCCGTGCCTGACGGTGAGGAGATTGCCAAGCAGACCACCAACGCGCGGCTGGGCGTGCTGAACGGCATCAGCATCCTGGGCAGCACCGGCGTGGTGCAGCCCTTCAGCACCGCCGCGTGGCGGGCCAGCGTCCACCTGGCCATCGACGTGGCCGCCACCAACGGCCTGGATCACCTGGTGCTGTCCACGGGCACCCGTAGCGAGCAGTACACGCGAGAGTTGCTCGATCTGCCCGACATGGCCTACGTCGAGGCCGGAATATTCTCCGGCCCGTCTATGAAGCGCTGTGTGAATAAAGGCATCAAGCGCGTGGCCCACGTGGGTATGGTGGGCAAGTTCTCCAAGATGGCCATGGGCTACTTCGTCACCCACGTGGCCGGCAACCAGGTTGACACCGGCTTCCTGGCCGGGCTGGCCGGCCAGTGCGGAGCGTCGCCGGAGTTGCAGGCGGAGATGGCCGACGCCTCCAGCGGCCGACACTTCCAGGAACTCGCCCAGGAGCACAACGTGATGGGCGTGTTCCCCCTGATGTGCCGGATGGTGTGCGAGGAAGCGCAGAAATACCTGGGTGATGACGGCGACGCGATCATCGTGGACGCTCTGTGCTTTGATTTTGAGGGCAACCTGTTGGGCTCGGCCAGCACCTCTCCTGACGGCATTCCCATGCGCGACCCGACGACAGTGAGGGCAGATCAAGTCTGATCGTGTGGGAGGACAGCCATCGCCAGTTCCGCAGCATTGTCGACGTCACCTGGTGACGGGTAAAGGGCAATGAGAAACGCAAGATTGCGGAGGTGGCACCGAGCCATCACCCGACGGTGGCGTAGGTTCCACACCTTGTTTGCGCCTTTCGGCGCTGCTTTGATGACGCTGGCGATGTCGGTTTATATCAGAGGCGGTACATGGCTATTCTGGGATAATTGGCAGCCGATCATCGATATTGCAAGCTTGGGAGTGATAGCCTACGCTATGTTTGCAGTGGCCGTTGAACTGCTGGGGGAAAGGAGCTTTTGGTTTATGTTTTGGGCTATCGGCAAAGGTCTTGAACATTGGGAAAACTTCGATAACAAAAGGAGAGCCCGCAAGGCCGAGTACGATAACGCGACGTTGGCAAGGGTGCTGGATAACCCGACTGATGACCAGTTGGAGATTATCCGCGAGTTTGCCGTTCGCCACGGCATAACGGCGACCGCCACTGATCCCGCAGGCGATGATGACGTCGAATAAGGCCACCATCCAGACCGTTGAGCGGTCGTTGGGCCTGCCGGATGATGCCTTTGAGCAGCGCCGGCCGCTGCGAGGGCAGATCACCAAGTCCGAGGTGCGGGCGGTGAGCCTGTACCTACTGAGGCTGCGTCCCGACAGCGTCGTATGGGACATTGGCGCCGGCACCGGCTCGGTGGCGGTTGAGGCGGCGCAGATCGCCCACCGGGGCTTCGTGTACGCGGTGGACAAGGATGCCGACTCAGACGACCTGCTCAGAAACAACGTGGCCCGCTACGGTGATGGTCGAGTCTCCGTCGTGATCGGAGCCGCTCCCGACGCGCTGACCGATCTTCCCAACCCGGACGCCGTATTTATCGGCGGCGGCGGTTCGGCGATGCCAGACATAATCGCAACGGTAATCAGCCGGTTGCGTCCGGCCGGCCGGCTGGTGGCGAACTTCGCCGCCATGGAACGGGCCAACGAAACCTATCGAGCGTTGCAAAAGGCCGGCGTAGCGCCGGAATTGACCATGGTCTCGGCGTCGCGGGGGCGGGAGCTGCCCGACGGGGCACTGCGGCTGGAAGCGATGAATCCCGTCTTTGTCGTCTGGGGGCAGAAATAAATGACCGCAAACGCGCCAACGGGAAGGCTCTACGGCGTCGGCGTCGGCCCCGGCGACCCCGAACTGCTGACGGTAAAAGCGCAGCGAGTGCTGCAATCGGTGCCCGTCATCTGGGTGCCCCAGGCCGGCATCAGCGCGGAGAGTTACGCCTACTCCATCGTGAAGGGGATCATCGACGAGGAGCGGCAGGAAGTGGTGCGGGCCAAGTTCCCCACCAACGACGAAGATGCCGCGCTCGATGTGTGGCGAGGCGCGGCCCGTGATCTGGCCGTCCACCTGGAGGCCGGCCGGGACGTTGCTTTCATCACCGAAGGCGACCCGATGCTGTACAGCACCTTCGCCTACGTGCTGGAAACCATCCAGGAGGAATACCCCCACCTGCCGGTGGAGGTAATCCCCGGCGTGTCCTCGGTGATGGCGGCGGCGGCATCGGCGGCGGCACCCCTGGTCCACCACGGCCAGCGTCTGGCTATCCTGCCGGCGGTGTACGGCATTGACGACCTGCGAGAAGCCATCGCCCTCTACGACACCATCGTCCTGATGAAGGTCAACCGGACCCTGCTGGACGCCCTGGCCAACCTGGAACGGCTGGGCCTGGCCGGACGCACCATCTACGTGCGCCGCGCCACCACGGAGCGGGAGCGGGTAGTACGAAACATCCAGGAACTGTCCGCCGAGGATTTGGACTACTTCTCGCTGCTGATTATCCGGCGGTAAGCGGTTACGATAGTGGCATCTTCGGAGGCCTTGCAACATGGTTCGCAGTGGGTATGGGCAGCCGACGCCGTTCATCCGGGATCTCTATCACGGCGCCTTGGCCGCAATAATGGCGGAGCATAATATAGAACCGTCGCAACAGGTGCCCTCTCACATAGTTGGGGCTGATGCTGATTTTAGTGCAGTTTCCGGCATACGGACTGGTACTGTTGGCGGGGAGACAGCCGTCCGCCTTACCGCTATCGCCGCTATCGGGAGATATTAGGATATGTGCAACCGAGGCCGGACTGTAACCAGATAACCCATGTGGATATAGGGTGTGGAGGTGGCCTGTTTTCGTGGGCGCTCCTTGACTGGGCACGAGAACATAACTTGCCGTTTAATCGGGTATCCCTACACGGATTGGACCACAGCCCGTCGATGATAACCCTCGC
>DAOUJY010000018.1:0-11366 GCA_034421995.1 Dehalococcoidia bacterium
GCCGAGCGGTTCTTTCAAATGGAGAAAGACAACGAACTCTACAGGCTTGAATTCTCGGCGAAAGGGGAACTGATCGTAATGTCGTCCGGCCACGAAAGCAACGACGGTGAGCAGGGAGTTAACTATGCTCTTTTCGGGTGGGGGTTGGACAACCCCGGACGGACGTACTCCCAAACGGTTCAGTTCCAACTTCCCAGCGGAGCCTTGTACATGCCCGATGCTGCCTGGATTACCCAGGAACGCCACGACACCCTGCGCGCCGGTGAGTACACCAGCACCGTTCCCGGCGCGCCGGACTTTGTGGTGGAAGTCCGTTCCCGAACCGATAACGTCGCCGTCGGCCTGGCCAAGATGCAGGAATGGATGGATGGCGGCACGCGACTTGGCTGGTACATCGATCCTTATGAACGGCGCGTTCATATCTATCGACCGGCCCAATCCGCCGAAGTCCTGGATAATCCCGAAACGCTGTCGGGCGAGGATTTGCTGCCCGGATTCGTGCTCCAAGTGCGCCGGCTGGTGTTTGACCGTTACCCGGAGGGAGGATGACCACAGTTGAACTCAACCGTGCCGTAACGCCGTCCGTTGCCGACGATGACGCGCCGGCAATACCTTTGGCGGGCCAACTGCGCCTGAACCTCTCGGCGCTGGGGATTGACGCCAGCGCGCCCGACTTTGGGGAGCGGTTGTGCCGGTTATCCAGCGACAACGAACCCTATGACTTTGAGATTTCCGATAAAGGGGAACTGATTGTAATGCCACCACCGGGGCCGGACGGCAACCTGGACGAGCGCGACGTCAATGACACGCTGTCGGACTGGAGGCGCAACAACACCGGCGAGAACTATACTCAAACGGCGCTGTTCCGGCTGCAAGGCGTGGGCCGGCGGATGCCCGACGCCGCCTGGATTACGCAGGAACGCTACGATAACCTCACCCCACATGAGCGCAGCGTTGAGATCGTCGGCGCCCCGGATTTCGTCGTTGAAGTCCGCTCCCGGACCGACAATCTTGCCGACGGCCTGGCCAAGATGGAGGAGTGGATGGACGGCGGCGCCAGGCTGGGCTGGTATCTTGACCCCTACGAAACGCGCGCTTACATTTTTCGTCCGGGCCGGCCCGTTGAGATACTGGACAACCCGGAAACTCTGTCTGGCGAGGACGTGCTGCCCGGCTTCGTGTTCGAGGTGCGGCGGCTCATATTCGCCCGCCACGCCCGGCTGAACCACGATGGAGACTAGAATATGACGACCATTGCATCCATCCTGGAGCAGGCTCCCAAGGTGGCGGCCGAGTGGGCGGAGGAGCGGGCCGAGCGGCAGCAGCGCACCAAAGCTGATCCCGGCGACTACGCGCGGCTGGCGCAGATAGGGGCGCCGCTGATGGCGGTGCCCACGGACCTGGGCGGCACCTGGGAGAGTATTGAGCAGTCGGCGCGGCCCATCTGCTCCATGTTGCGGACGCTGGCGACCGGCGATCCGTCCATCACTCTGGCCAGCGCGATGCACCACCTGGTGCTGTCCTCGTGGCGGCTGCCCACCGTGCCGGAGCCGTTCACCGCCGGCTGGATCAAGCAGCGGAACGAGGTTTTCGACAGCGTGCACAGCGGCTGCTGGTGGGGCACCATCGTCAGCGAGCCGGGGTCCGGGGGCGACACTGCCCGCACCGCTAGCGTCTGCGAACCGGACGGGGTGAGCGATTTCGGTTATCGCATATCGGGACAGAAGCATTTCGGCAGCGGTTCCGGCCTCACCTCCTTTATGACCACCCGCGCGCTGGCCGCCGGGGAAGCCGCGCCGGACCTGTTCTTCATGGAAGTTCGCGATCATCCGTGGGACGGCTCCACGGGATTGAAGCTGACTGCCGAGTGGCGCGGGCATGGGATGAAGTCCACCAACAGCCATGCCTTTGAGTTTGCCAACTTCCCGGCCACCCGCGTGGCCTGGCCCAACCACCAGGCGGAGCTGATGGGCGCCAACGGCGGGCTGGGCGCGGCGGCGTTCACGTCGGTCGTCGTTGGCGTCGTTGACGCGGCCATGGACTACGTGCGCCCCCGCATGAAGAACGGCATGGCGTCGGACCCGGGCCTGCGGGCCTACCAGCAGGTGGAGTGGGCCCACGCCGAGCAGGAAGCCTGGCTCATCGGGCAGGCCTGGGAGGGCGCGCTGCGCTGCCTGGAAACCAACACGGGCCGGCGCGAGCTGCTGTTGGCGAAGGAGAGCGTGGCACGTCTGTCCGAGGATTGCCTAGGTCGGTTGTGCAAACTGACCGGCGGCAGCGCCTACACCCGCTATTCGCCTCTGTCGGTATGGTATGACGACGTGCGGGCGTTGGGCTATCTCCGGCCGCCGTGGGCGCTGGCCTGGGACCAGGTGTTCCAGCAAAGCCTGGCGGAATGAACGCGGGGTGGTTGGGTTGTTCGGGTTTGCCTCCTTTGGTCGGTTGGTTGGATGATCGGTCTGGTTTCGGGTTCGGGGGTTCAGGTTGTCGGCGCTACGGCCAGAGAGCGTGGGCTGCGAATTGATTTCCTAAGTTTGCGCGTGCTGACCGCCCCATACCCAGCCCCGCCTGGATTCCGGCTTCCGCCGGAATGACGAAAGGCGTGGTCCTGGATTCCCGCGAACGCGGGAATGACGGGGGTAGGTGCGGTTGCCCCGCCGTCGAGACGGAGCGGCGACCCTCGCGCAGCGGTGGTGAAACCCGCCGTACTGGTCTATGCGGTACCGGGGAATGCGATTACCGGCCTGTGAGCGATAGCCAGCGGTGCATGAGATCCGACGTGCCGTCCGTGTACGGCGGACAGCGGTTGACCGTGATACCTGAACCCTGTGAACCCGATATTCAGATGTGATGCAGGCAGGTAGGCCGTGGCCTTGGGCTTGCTGCCTGACGCGCCGCAGGCGCATCTACGACACGCCACAGGCGCATCTACGACGCGTAGGTATAGTGTAGCGAACTAATGTGCGGTTGGGCAAGGGGCGGGGTGTCATCGGATAGGGTTCCGTTTGGCTGCCGGCTTCCTGAGCTAAAGGCGCAGCGCTTTCGTGGGTATGAGGCGTCCGGCCACGGGATCTACGGCCAGCAGCGCATCTTCCAGCGTGACCACGCCGAGCAAGGAGGGCTCACCCGCTTCGGCGAAGATCATCGGCGTGGGGAATTCCAGTCCTTCAAGTCTGATCATGGTTCTTCCAATGTCCACCGGCGCGTTGCTTCCGTCGGCCAGTTCGGACTGTACTGAGCGCTCTACCGGCACTCCCAGCCGCTGTAACATGGCTCTGGGTATCGCGGTGAAGGTTGAGCCGGTGTCCACGATTACATCGATGTTTTCGAACCTCCGGCCTTGCGGGTCTCCGATACCTATGGTGACTACTACGGTTCCCATTGCATTGCTCCTCTCTAACCTGCCTGGGCAATGGCGCGGACGGCGTGGAGGCTTGGGCCGGGCCGATGTTGGCCGTTATCCCGCCGGGGGATCGTCAGAAGCAGGATTTTCAAGATTGTTGGATTTTCAGGATGGCGCAGCGGAAGGGGTGGCCAACCCAATCCTGCCAATCCCGTAATCCCGCAAATCCTGATGCTGACGACACCGCGGTTGAACGCGGGGGCGCGTGAGGTTGGCGCGGCCGCCGGCTTACTCGCCGGCGGCGTGCGGCCCCTCGCCGATGTTGGCCAAAATCCGGTTTTTGAGCGGATCTATCAGGGCTTCGGCATGACCTCTGGGCCACGGGAGATGCAGGAAGTGGTTGGTGTCAAAGTGCAGGTCGCCGAGTTGGTCATCCCGACAGGTGAATATCACGGGTATGTCCCGCCCTTGCGCGAAGCCCACTTCGTAGTACACGGAGCCGCGAACGCCGCCATCGCCGTGGGTGAAGTCCGCTACCATGAACCGGGAGCGGCGTATTTCGGCGATGATTTGGTCGTCTATCTTGCCGATGAAATCCTCTTTCTGGTCAATGCGTAATGGCTGGTAGCCTGCTGCTCTCACTGCGGGCGCGATGGCTCTGTCGTATAGGGCGTCGGTTGCTTCGTTGAACCACATTGCGACGAAACATTGGTCTGACTGACGCTCAGTTTGGAGTTCCTCAATAGCAATATACCCGTTGGTAGTGACCCGGCATAGGAAACCGACACCAGTGACCCTATAAGTTCCGAAGCTGGTTTCTATTTCGCCCCCTTTCTCTATGAGGCCGCGTTCTGCCAAGCCCTCTGCGAGATAGTCAACTTCCTCAAAATCAATGCATTCTGAATACGCGAGTGCGAATTGAGTATTTTGCCAATTTGCAGCCTCCTCCTGAGGGTTACCAAAGGTACTCCATTGGTCTGGGTTCAGCCCCAAAACAACAGGCGTATCGGCCCTGGGAGTACTATCCACTAGATACCGTAGCAGGTTCGTGAGCCGTTCTTCCATTCGCGCCCGGCCGGCCGACTTGGCGGCGGCAGTGGTACTCGCGTTGATTGGTGGACAGTCGTTGCCGAGTTGACGTTGCCGGACCAACAGCGTAGTCAGTCGTACCTTTTCGGCGTCTGTCATGTTGCCGAGTTCGGCCGCCGCGTCGTCGTAAATCTGGTAGCTGCCGCCGGCCCTCGGCGAGTCGGTTACTATCACCGAACCCTCGGCCTGGGTTATTGATTCGCATTCGGTTTGCCAGATTGGGCACTGTTGGTCTGCCATGATGGTTCTCCCTGTGCAGTGGATTCCGGCTTTCGCCGGAATGACGGGTAAGAAGTATCCGGGATGACGGGTGAATGTCGAGACACCCTACCCTGCTCCCATCTGCCGCTCCGCCAGCGCCGCCTGCGCCGGGTCGCTCAATAGTTCTGCTACCATCGATTCTATCATACGCGCCGTCTCGCTATTAGGCTGCCACTCGTGGCGCAGCAACCGCCGCGCTGCCCGCGATTGACCATCCCCGGCGGGCCTGGACATGATGTCGCTCTCGGCGATTAGCGCCTGGCATTCCTGCTCGGCGGTTGCGCCCAGTTGGCTGAGCCTGACGTGCAGCGGGTCGGTGGCGTCGTAGCGCGGGATGGGCAACTTCCAGCCGTGCTTGTGGAAATCTCTTGCGCCGTACAGCCCTTTGGTCATAAATGCGTCCGCCTTTTCTGTCAAAGCTCGGCTGTTGAGTATCGCCACAAGGTAGTTCGCTTCGTTTTCAGACTGGCATATTGTCAGATACAAAGTGTTCTCCAAGATGGCTTGGTTGTCTCTGATGATTGCGGCTGTAGGCGCGCCTGATTTTGTATATGCAATGCGCGTCGTTCCATCGCCGGCGATTGCGCCTTGCAGGTATTCAAGCTGGTTGGTGAGCTTGTTGAGGTGGTTCAGATTGTCCAATAGATTGGCATTGCCCCGCTCTTTATGAGCGTCACGATACATTGCGGCGGCATTGTCCCAGCGACGGCGCATCGCATTGTGCAACGCTGCCACGTCAAGCCCGCCGTCGGGCAGCAAGGGCAGTGTCATTGTAGGACGATGCACGGGCAGAGCCGCTTGTAGCGGCGCCAACGCGACGTAGGGAGCGATGCACTCGCCCAAGTACACGTCAAACAGGTGGTCGTTGTGTACCACGCCATCCAACAGGTGCAATTGACCATCGTATTTGATTCTGTCCTGACTGCCTTGACGCGCTCGGACGTTGGTACTATTGGCAAGGGGAATTGCGACGGTGTGCGGCAAAGTGTCAACGAAAAACAAGCGGCGGTCATAGACAGTAGCGCCGTTGGCGGACAGTTCGGCATACGGAGACTTATACGTGCCGTCGTCGTGGTGCAGCGCTTCGCTCTTCCGGCTGATGCCGGCGTAGTCTTCCTCCCAATTGCCGCGCCAGACCTGCACGGTTGCCGGGGCCAGGGGCGCGCCCGCGTCCATGCCGCCGTACTCGGCGAAGACCACGCTGGCCGGCATGGGGAAGAAGTCGGGGACTACGTTGTCCAGGTCCCACGGTTCTTGAACGCGGAGGTTCAGGCCGATGCCGGGGGCGTTGCGTGCGCCCTTGCGCCGGTAGGTTCCGCTGCGCCACTTGAGATGCTGGCCGGCGCGCAGGGCGCTGTGGGGCAGCACCATGCCGATGACGGCCTGGGGCCTGGCGTAGAGTTCGGCGCAGCGGGTGTAGAACAGGGTGGCGATGTCCTGGTGGGGGGCGAGCTTGCCGCCGGCCCAGATCTGGTAGCGGGTCTCGCTCATGCCGCGCAGTTCCTCGCGGATGATGTCCGCGCTCTGGCCGTAGGTGAGCCAGGGCGGGTTGCCGATGATGCGGTCCACCTTCTCCTCGGCGATGACCGCCGGTCGGATCATGTTGCGGATGTAGTAGGCCCAGACGTGGTTGCGGTCGGCGGCGTGGAGTTGGGCCATGGCGGCGGCCACGGCCCTGACGCTCCGGCGGCATTCGTCGCTCATGGGGTGGGCGTCAACGACGCGCTGGGCGTCCTGCCCTTCGTCGATGGCCGCTGCCATTTCGGAGATGAGCCGGTCGATGTCGGCCTGCTGGCGGGCCAGCTCCTTGGGGATGCTGAAGATGATCGGCGCGGCGTGGCCCGGCAGGGTTTCGCGGGTTTCCAGCTCGATGGACTGGCTGGCGGCGAGGGTGCCGGTGTCGTAGCGCAGCTGCATGGAGTCGCCCAGGTAGATGGGGGCGCTCACGGCTCCAGTGCCAGCGCCGGCGCCCTCGCCGCGGGCGGCGCGGATGGTGTCGGCGGCGGCCATCACCCAGGTGGCCTTGGCCAGTTGGACGGCCACCGGGTGAATGTCGATGCCGACCACGTTTTCCTGCAACTTCCGCAGCGTCTCGGGCGCGGACAGGCCGCTGGCGTGGTTGATGATGTGCTCAACCGCCGTTTCGATGAAGGTTCCGCTGCCGCAGGCCGGGTCCAGTACCCGCTGTTGCAGGGGGTCGTCAACCACGGTCGCGGTGATTGCCTTGGCCAGCCAGCGGGGCGTGTAGTATTCGCCGAGGCGCTTGCGCTCTTCCGGCGTGATGACGTTCTGGTAGAGGGTGGGGGCGACTTCCGTGGCGTTCTGCGACCAGTCAAACTGCTGCACCACGCGGGCGATTTCGCGCAGGTACGCGCTTTCGCCCACTTCCGTGGGCCAGGTGAACAGGTCGGCGTCGATGACGCCGTGGAGGTCGGACTGCTGGGCCAGGATGCGGCCCTTGAGCAGGTCGTCGGGCCGGTCGGCGGCGTGGCGGGCCACGTCGCCCAGCAGTTGCTGCTGCATGATGACGGCAATCAGGCTGGTGATGTAGGTGTGGCGGATGAACAGCCAGTCGCTTTCGTCGCCGGCCGTAGCGGCGTCCTTGCCCAGGGCCACTTGCAGCAGGTCCTGCCAGAGCCGGCGCTTCACGGCCACCGTCGGGTTGCTGCGGTGGGCTTCGTAGGCATCCTTCAGGAGCAGGTTGCTGACGCGGAACGCGCTGGAGTCGCTGCCGAAGCGCCTTTCCAGGTTCTCCGCAGTTGGGCTGACGTTTTCGGCCGGAGCGGAGATGACGCCGTGGAGGTGCTCCCGGAGCAGGTGCGCCTGTTCCGGGCGGTCAAAGGCGCGGCGCGCTTCGCCGTATTGCGCCGGCAGCCGGTCGTCGCCCGGCCGGCGGGTCAGGTAGTTCACGCCGTCGGTGAGGACGCCGTTCTGCACGCCGGCGCCGGCCTGGACCAGTTGCTTGAGGTAGCCGTCCAGCTGGTCAACGTATTCCGACGTGATTGCGCCGGCCCGCAGGATGTCCCTTTTGAACTCAATGCAGGTGTTGTGGATGTACAGGTCCATCCGGCCGGCGTTGCCGACGCCCGGCGGCACTTCGGTGGTCATGTCGGCCAGCGCGGCGATGCCGGCCGTTTCAACGAAACGCTGGAAGGCGGTTCTGATGTCATTTTCAGACGCGCCGCTCCGGTGGCGTTCGATGACGAGACCGAAAGCCTCCTGCTCTTTTGCGGTGGTCATCGTCTATCCCCAGGGCCTGTTGGACAAACTTCGTCATTCCGGCGAAAGCCGGAATCCAGTGAGTACAAAATAAGGATAAATTTCTGCCGGCAGTGATTTCCTGGGTTCCTGCTTTCGCAGGAACGACGGTGTAATTTTCAGTTTGTAAACACGCCCTAATGTGTAGGGGCGACCGGCCGGTCGCCCCTACCGTAAAGGACTGAAGAGCGCCGCTAGCCGCCCATGTGGAACACCACGGTCTTGAGCTCGGTCATTTCCTCGATGGCGTAGGCCGGGCCTTCCTTGCCCATGCCGCTGTCCTTGAGGCCGCCGTAGGGCATCACGTCGGCGCGCCATTGGGGCGACGAGTTAATGTGCAGGTTGCCCGAGTGGACCTCCAGCGCGAACCGCATGGCCCAGTCCACGTTCTGCGTGAAGATGCCGGCGGAAAGGCCAAAGCGACTATCATTGGCCTTGGCGATGGCGTCGTCGATGTCGTCAAAAGCACTGACGGCGACGGCCGGGCCGAAGAGTTCCTCGCGGGAAATCAGCATCTCGGGCCGCGCATCGGCCACGATGGTCGCGGTGTGGAGGGTGCCCTGCCGGTCGCCGCCGGCGATCACGCGGGCGCCCTGTCCCACGGCCTCGGCAATCCAGGTCTCGACCCGCTCGGCGTCGGTCTGACGGATCATCGGCCCCATCTTGACGTCCTCGTCGAAGGGGTTGCCGACGCTGAACTCCTGGGTCGGCTTGACCAGCGCGTCCAGCAGGTCGGCATAGATGGTGCGGGCGGCGAAGACGCGCTGGGTGGAGATGCACACCTGGCCGGCGTTGGAGAAGCTGCTGGACACGGTGGCGGCGGCCACCTTCTCGATGTCGGCGTCGGACATGATGATGAGCGGGCTGTTGGAACCCAGCTCCATGGTCACCTTCTTGATGCCGGCGTTGCGGCAGATGCGGTCGCCCACTTCCATGCTGCCGGTGAAGGTGATCTTGCGGACGTGGGGCGACCCGGTGATGGCGTCGCCAATCTCGCCGCCGGAGCCGGTGATGGTCTGGATGGCTTCTTCGGGCAAGCCGGCTTCCAGCAGAATCTCGGTGAGTTTCAGGGCGGACAGCGGGGTGTCGCCGGCCGGCTTGAGGATCACGGCGTTGCCCCCGGCCAGGGCGGGGCCAACCTTGTGGCACACCAGGTTGAGGGGGAAGTTGAAGGGCGCGATGGCCGCCACCACGCCCACGGGCACGCGCACGGTGAAGCCGAACTGGCTCACCACGCCGGGGGCGGCGTCCAGCGGGACGGTCTCGCCATGGAGCCGCTTGGCTTCCTCGGCCGACAGGGTGATGGTCTGGATGGCCCGCTGCACTTCGGTGCGGCCCTCGGCGATGACCTTGCCCTCTTCGCGGGTGATGGTCTCGGCCAGGTCGTCGGCGCGTTCGTCCATCAGGTCGGCGGCGCGCTTCAAAATGGTGTAGCGGCGATGGGCCGGCAGTTTGCCCATTACGGCGGCGCCGCGGACCGCGCTGGCGATGGCCGCCTCCACGTCGGCTGCCGAGCCGCGCGGCACGGTGTCAAAAGCAGTCTGGTCAAAGGGATTGATGACGGGCATCTTGTCATCGCGGTCAACCCACTCGCCGCAGATGTACATTCGCATGGCTTAACTCCTCAACGTAGAGACGAAATCAGCGCCGCCGGGCGTGCGCCGGCGGCGACAACGGGCATTGTACTACACCACCCCAATCGGGGTTATTCCGGTTCGGGTCTGGCCTCACCATCACCGAGCACGATGCTGCGGCCGGTGTTAGTAACCTTATAGTGCCCGGACTTGCCCGGTATGCGCTCCAGCCACCGGAACTTGGTGCGGGCCGCGTTGCGGAGGGTCTGGATGAAGCTGTGGGGTATCGGCCAGCCGATCAGGGTGAACAGGCGCTCCAGCTCGTCGGGGTCAACGCTGACGATGTTGAGGTAGCGGTGCGCCGCCTCCGCAGCCACGACTACTTTCCGCATATCGCCCAGTGGGTTGACCCGTTGGCAAAAGGCCATGAACTCCAGCTGGTCCGGCGTCGTTCTTACCATCGGGTTGACGCCGTTGGATCCGCCGTTACGCGCATCGGACTGGGGAGCCGGCGCGGGTGGGGCGGCGGTGACCTGCTGAACAACGACGGCGGGCCTGGTATCGACTTGAGGAACCACGGCCATGGGTTCCGGCGCCGTTTCTGCGGGCATCTCGTGAGCAACGCCGTTTTCATGGCTGTGCCCGTTGGTAGAGGCCGGCGGCGCGGACGTGGCGGGGAGCGCGGGCGCCGGCGTGGGCGTCTCGCCGTTGGACCCGATCAACTGGGGCATGAAGGAATACAGCACCTCACGCACCAGCTCCCGGTCATCGGATTCGATGGAAACCTGGGCGCCCAATGGCAATGTGATGCTGAGCTTGTTCATCCTGCATCTTCCAACATTATGGTTTGCGCCCTGTCGCAATAGTAAAGGAACGCCGCGTTTTCTGGCAAGGAGAAAACGGCGGCGGGTTCGTGCGATTGCGAACCGCCGCGGACGTCAGCCGTACCGAATTACTTCCAGCCCCGGATGGCTGCCAAAATCGCGGTCATGGGATAGAAGAGGACAGTTCAGCAAAACGGCGGTGGCCGCAATCCAGGCATCGGCAGCGTCCAGCTGGCGCCCACGACGTCTGTAATCGGCCCGCAGGCGAGCGGAAGCTATTACCAACCTCTCATTACAGCCGAGCACGTCGTAACTCTCATTGATATGCTCAACCAAGTCATTTGTCCGTCTCTGTCCCCAATCGCTGTTGAAAGCACCGTACAGAAGCTCCGCGTAAGTTTGAAACGAAATGACGGCGTGAAGTCCGGTCATTCTGGCCATGTATGGCTGTGCAATCGGCTCACCGCGATGAATATACGACACTACGTTGGTATCTACGACGATGGAATCCCGGCGCCGTTCCATCATGAGTCGCGCCCTCCGTGGATGATGCGGATGAACTCTTCCATGTCGGCTTGGTCATCGTAATTACGTTGGGAGAACCTGCTGGCTTTCTCCGGGTCGAAAATTTTGGGTTCGAGCGCGTAAAATTCGTCGATAGTGGGCCACTCAACGCTAATCTCGCGTATCGCGAGGGGTCCGTGCTGGTCATTGGCCTCGGCATTCCCGGCACATTTTACTCTAACGAAGCAGGTTGCCAACCGCTGCATAGGTTCGCTGAGGTTGTCCTCAAATTGCAGCGCGATTGGCGAATCGCCCAAACCGTGCAGTTCAGCGGTGCGCTTTTCACGGTTGACCTTCATCAGGCGGCCGCGCAACAAAATTTCCGTTTCCAAAGCTGTGCTCCTAAGCTAGGCTTTACGCAATTCAAGCCGCGTAAGCGAGGGAATCCACCATTCGGTGGTACAGGGTGACGGGAAGTTCTCGTACATCAGGGTCGCCGGCTGACAGTGATAA
>DAOUJY010000019.1:0-14446 GCA_034421995.1 Dehalococcoidia bacterium
CGTGGTGGCGAACACCCGCCAGCCCTTCCCGTCCCGCTTGAACCGGTAGCTGACGGCCTGGCCCAACTCACTGGCTCTCGCCGCCTTCTCGCCATGCTCACGCCGGTAACGGGCGTACTCGGCGTTGCTGTCCAACGCCGCCAACACCTGCTCGTGGCCGTAGGCAAACCGCACGCCTCGGATCGTCAGGTATTTGCCATGCTGGCCAGCCAGGCAATCCGGCATCCGGAGGCGCAGGGTCAGGGTCCCATCGTCGGCCACGGCGGCCACGCATAGCTGGCAGCCACCGGTCTCATCCCGGCTCCCCAACACGAAGAACTCATTGCTGCGGGCATCACGCCAGTCCAACAGCCATTCCTGATGGTTGGCGTAGCCGTTCTCACCAAGGTGCTGCTGCTTGTGCCACAGGCGTTTCGACCCGAAGCACAGCCGCACTCGCCCCTGCGCAATATCGTGCTCCAACGCCGCCAGCTTGGATTGCAGGTTGGCCAGCCGGCGACGTTTCTGATGGACCTGATCCCATTGTCCGCGCTCAACAGCATCGGCAATCCGCCACTGGGCTCGAGCAATCCGCCGGCCCAGGTCGTCCAGCCGCAGCTTCTGCTGCTCCCGCACCGATGCAATCTTCCCCTCCAGCGACACCCGCACGCCGTTGAACATCCGCGCTGGTATCCCGTGCCGCTTCAGGTACTCGCTCTTCAGCGACGCCGCAGCCTTGCCCGCCGCGACCTCTGCGAACAGCTTCCGCTCCACCCGTCCATACAACTCAGCATAGGCCGACAGCGCCCTGTCGCCCAGAGTGCGGTCAATACCCACGTACTCCGAAACTCGGGTCTGGTAAGTGCCAGGGTGTTGCATCAGCCTTCCTGCGCCGCCGCCAGCGCCCGCTCCGCACGTCGTCGGGCCGAACGTCTCCCATAAAGCCTCGCGCACAGCGAGGTCATCACCTCGGTTACGTCCCTCACCAGATCACCCTCAAGCTCGCCTTCTTCCATGACCAGAATGCGGGCTCCCCGTCCCGCCAGCGCAGCCTCCACGTACTCAAAGCCGAAACGGCTCAACCGCTCCCGATGCTCCACCGCTATCGTCCCCACCGTGTGATCGGAGACCAGTCGCCGCAAACGGCGACGGTTACCATTCAGGCCGGAGCCGATCTCCTTCACCACCTCATCGGGCTGACATCCCTGCTGCGTTGCCCATTCCACGACCCGGCCCACCTGACGGTCCAGATCATCTTTCTGGTCTGCCGAAGAAACTCGAGCGTACACCACGCAACGTCCATCGTTTTCCCGAGGAACCACCACGTAGTAGCGGCCGTTGGGTAGTTGCTCTATCTGAAGCTCGGGCGGCAACTTGCCGGCATGGTGCATTCGAGCCGTCGTGGCTTTGTCGAAGCCATACAGGCGCCCCCAAGCAGTCAAGCTGATGCGACGACTTACAACATCCATAATCAACTAGAATATACTAAACTGGCAGCAGTTGCCAACCCCGGTTGATGGAGTGGGAGGTTATACTCCGGGCCAGCTGAGATAGCGGAGCGAAGCAGGACCATGCTGGGTGAGCGATCCGACCAGAGGGGGCTTTGGGAGGCGGACCAGTTGCACCTGGACCTGGTGGGCAAGGACACGTTCTACGGCCTGCTGGCGTCGTTGCGCGGCCAGCTGTTTCGCGACGCCGACTTCGCCGAGTTGTACTGCCTGGACAATGGCCGGGTCAGCGTGCCGCCCAGTCTCTTGGCCACGGCGCTGCTGTTGCAGACCCACGACAAGGCCCGAGCCGACTTCGACATTCGCTGGAAGGTGGCGTTGGGCATTGAGATTGAGGATCGGCCGTTTGCCAAAAGCACGCTGCAGGTGTTCCGCGCCCAGTTGATCCTGCACGACAAGGTGCGGGAAGTGTTCGAGCAGAGCCTGCGGCTGGCTCGAGAGAGAGGCTACCTGAAGGGGAAGCGTGGGATGCGGGTGGCAATGGACACGACGTACATTCTGGGACGTGGTGCGGTGAACGCAGCGCTGGGCCGGGAACCCATGTGGTCCTGCCCCGGTTGCGGCGTCATTCACGACCGCAACGAGAACGCAGCTCGCAACCTGGGTAAACTTGCGCTACTCGCGGTAGGCGAGGATGTAATGCTCTTGGACGGGGGAGCGCTGGCTGGCGGTGATGCCACTGCCGGTGAAACTGTCCCGGATGAAGGGAGAACCAAGCCAGTGGCAACGAGTTACGGACAGCTCAGGCTGGCTCTGTAACCATTGTTACTCATTTGGAATACCCATCAGGCGAAGGACTCCAGTTGAACACACGCCAACATAGCCAATTCCCGGCCGCCCTGATTGACGACCTGCACCGGCTCAACCCTTGGTGGTCCGGCATCCGGCCCCCGGCCACGCCAGCCACCCGCCGACACCTGGTCCAACGGGTACGACGACGACTCAACTCAGGTATCGCCCCCATCATCGCAGTACGCGGACCCCGCCAAGTCGGCAAGACTACCATCCAGCTGCAGATCATCACCGACCTGTTGGCCGAAGGCGTGCCGCCCAACAACATCATGCGAGTCCAGTTCGACGAGCTGGCTTCAACCGAAGGGCTGACCGACCCCATTCTGCGCATTGCAGACTGGCTGGAAGCCAACGTCGCCACCGACGCGTTCAATAACCTCGCCCACCAGGGCCAGACCGCCCACTTGTTCGTGGATGAAGTGCAGAACATCCCCGGCTGGAGCAACCAGCTCAAGTTCCTGGTGGACAGCACGTCCCTCAAGGTCCTGCTGACCGGCAGCTCCGCCCTCCGGATCGAACAGGGACAGGACAGCCTCGCTGGAAGAATACACACCGTCGAGGCCGCCGCCCTGTCGCTCAGCGAAATCGCCAAGTTCCGAGGATTCGATTGCGACACGCCGTTCCTGCCCGATAACGGCCTGGCCCACCTGCTGCGGAAAGAGTTCTGGCAGGATCTCGCCCAGCACGGCCTGGACCACGCCGAAGGCCGAGACGAAGCCTTCCGTCACTTCTCGGAGCGCGGCGGCTACCCCGTCGCACACAACCTGACCCGCACTGACTGGCCGCTGCTGGCCGACCAACTCAACGAGACCGTTATCCAACGGGTGCTGCAACGCGACATCACGGCAACACCCGGCGGCGAGACTCACGACGCGGCGCTGCTCGACGCGCTCTTCAGGCTGGCGTGTCGGTACGCCGGACAGGCGCCGTCGTACCAAAGGTTGGCCGAAGAAGCCCACCTGGCGCTGGGACGCAACATCAGCACCCAACGGGCCGGAGAGTACCTGCAACTCCTGGCCGACACCATGCTCGTCAGACTGGTGAGGCCGCTGGAAGCCCGCCTCAGGCGCAGGCGCGGCAACGCCAAAATCTGCCTGGCCGACCACAGCCTGAGAGCCAGCTGGCTACAGGAACTCATTCCTCTGGACACCGAGGCACTGGCGGTCAGCCCCGAACTCGCCACTATCGCGGGACACATCGCAGAAAGCGCTTTCGGCGCGACGGCGCTATCGATACCGGGCCTCGACATCGCCTACCAGCCGGAGCAGGGCAGCAACCAAGAGGTGGATTTCGTCCTCAACGTGGGCGACCGCCGAATCCCCATCGAGGTCAAGTACCAGCGCCGCATTGACCAGTTTCGCGACACCTTCGGCATCCGCTCCTTCATGGAACAGGCGGTGAACCGATCACCTTTCGGATTGCTCATCACCCAGACGGACACACCGCCTATGGACGACCCACGCGTCGTGGCCATGCCGCTCCCCACGTTCATGCTGCTCACGTAGCTGTCGCACATGAGGCAATAGGAATCGGCAACAATGGTTGACGCGGGACAATACCTGCCTGTCAAGGCGGTGAGCACGGATTCGACGGACATTCATGTGGACACGCGATTTACTTGGTCGTCATTTGCAGCGTCGGGACGGCGTGAGCACGCCGATTAGCAGTTTCATGCTCCGGATTTGCTTGCACGTTGTTTGCAACTGGAGAGCTCGGCCCTCCAGTTGGGGAGCTCCCCGGCGAAAGTGGAGGGCTCCCCCGTGAAAGTTGGGGAGCTCGGGTCACGAGAGGGTCAGGGTTTTCGCCATTCCCTCCAGGCGCGCGTCGCTGATGATGTCGGTCAGGCGGGTCCGCGAAAAAGGGCAGTCGCGCCGGTACTTCCGGACGATGGCCGACAAGGTTCTCCACAGATCTGCCGCACCGCGCTTACTCCGGGATAGGGTCGCTGATGCTCAGAGGTCCACGTCGGCGATGGTTTCAGTATGTTCCCGGTCTACGACTGCAACGGTATCAACCTTATGCGATGTGGTCATACAGCGTATGTCGAGCATCCGTTTCCGCCGCCCGGTCAGTTGGGTCTCTGCGGCACGTTGCGAATGGGCGACGATACCAGAGTGTCGCCTGTCGGGCTGGCCAACTGTCGTTCCAACGCGGTGAAGGCGTTGATGAGTTCGGGAGCCTCAAAGGCGCGGTTGCGGCGTCCCACGTTGACCTGAACCAGCACGCCGGCGGCGACCAGACGGTCCATGGCCTGGTTGGCCGCCTGGAAGGATCGCCCGGTGAGTTCCGCAGCGGTGGCCACCGTCAGCACCGGCGCGGCCGGCAACGCTGCAATGAGCCGTTGTACTGCCGAGTCCCGCCTCGGATTGCCTGCCCTCTGGCGCCAAACTTCCTGCAGCTGGCGCACCTGTTCCTCGAACTGCCAGGCGTCCAACACCGCCCGACGGGAGGCCGCGGCGAAGAGCGCAACCCAGCGGTTCATGCCGTTGTGGGCTGCCTCTGAACCGGGCTCGCCGACGTAGCGGGTGGCGGTAAGTCCAGCGACGTAGTCATCCGTCCACGTCGCCAGGACCAGGGAGACCGGCGGCAGGAAATGGGTCGCGATCCCGCGGCGGCGCAGCACCAGGTGGACGAGCACCCGTCCGGCGCGTCCGTTGCCGTCCACGAAGGGATGGATGGTCTCGAACTGGGCATGGGCAATGGCGGCCTGGGCCAGGGGAGATAGCCCGTCGTTGTTGCAGAAGGCCAGCAGGTCGTCCAGCAGGGCGGGGCCATCTTCCGGAGGCGGAGGCACAAAGGCGGCGGAGCAGGGGTTGTGCCCACTGCCGCCGATCCAGTTCTGCACGGCGCGGATGCGTCCACCGTGTTCCTGAAGGCGGGAGCCGGCCATCAGCCGACGGTGCGCCTCCAGCAGGATTTCCATGGTGATCGGCCCACCCGGTGCCACCGTTTCCACACCCCAGACCATGGCGTCGATGTTGGCCAGGATCTCGGCGGCGGTGACGTCCCGTACTTCCTCGCCCAGTTGTCGTGCCGCGTCGGCTCGCAGCAGTCGTCTGCCGCCCACCACCAATCCTTCAATGCGCGAGGAGGCCACCGACTCGGCCCGCAGCAGCAGCCGGGCCAAAGCTTCGGTGTCGGCCAGGGCGTCCGCCGCGGCGTTGAGACGTATCAGGTCGGCCTCGGCGTCGGCCACGTCCGCGGCCACGTCGCCGTCGAGAACAAAGTGGCGACCCGCCAGGGGGTCCGGCCGGTAGACCGAGTAGCGGCAGGGTCGCCGGTCCCGACGGGTCAGGCCGGTGAAGGCGGAAGTCCAGAGGCGTTCTTCCAGGTGGGCCATGGTACGAAACCTTATTCAAGGATAGCACGCAATATTGAATACAGGCGGCGCTGATTAAAGGTTCTCACCGCCATTTGGCATCAGGAAAGCAGCGGCCCCTGAAGAGGCAGCGCAAAAGGAGCAACACACCGATGAGAATGTACCCGAGAGAATTTCCATCCGGTCGCCGCGGGAAGCCGAAGCGTCGTGCGGAACACAGAGTCTACGAGGCCCTGGTTGGCATCGACCGACGGGGCTTCGTCTATTACGAGTGGCGCCGGGGATACGAGCGCATCGAGCTCGACTTCGCCGTGTGGGTCGAGGGACTGGGCCGCTTCGCCCTGCAGGTGAAGGGCGGCCGCTACCTGCTCATCGACGGCGAGTGGCGCCTGAGAACCCGAGAGGGTTCCCGGCCGGTCAAGTCATGTCCACTGGACGAGGCCAAGCTGGCCGCCCTGGACCTGCACGACGACATCGAGGAGTGTGCGTGCACGTCCTACAACCCCTATGTGATTCCGGCGCTGTTGTTCCCCGACCTGACCGAGCCCGACGAGGACATCGAGAGCCTGGCCCAGCGCAGGGGCGTGTACGTGGTCTGGGGAACGGACCACCTGCTGGCCGATCTCGAAAGGATCGTCCACGGCCGCCGCGTGTCCGACCGGCTTGCCATGGAACGCATCGCCTCCGAGGTGCTGGCCGTGACCGACGGTCAGATCCGGCTGGATGCGCCAGCGGAGGAGAAGAACTGCACAAAGCAGGCGCGCCCGTCGGTCCTGTCCCTGACAGTGGGCGGTCGCAAGGTGCTCCAGGTGAGAGTGGAGCGGATGCGTCTGCGGATTTGGAGCGGCGTCGGGTCCGGAGGCCAACTTTGAGCAGTATTGCCCAGCGACGGATCAGACCCGGAGCGTCGGTGGTCATCAGGGCCACCGGCGCTCCCTTTGCCCGGGCACGACGCGTTCGCCGTCACCCACGATCCCAATCATCCTATCAACCAAGGAGCCGACCAACGTGAACGACAAATCAGATGTTGCGCCCGCCATCCTGCGCCTGCACCCGGGGCTGGATGAGGGTCAGCTGGAGCTCATCGGCCATCTTGACGGGCCCACCCAGGGCATCGCCGGTCCCGGCTCGGGCAAGACCCTGGCGGTAGTGCTCCGGGGCGTAAACATCCTGCTGCTGGGAAAGGCGAAGCCGGAGGAGCTGGTGCTGTGCACCTACTCCCGCGCCGCCGCCCACGAGCTCCGCCAGCGGTTCATCAAGCTGGCCACCACCGCCGGCTGCCGGGGAGACCTCTCTCGGGTGCGCATCGGCACCATCCACAGCCTGTGCCTCCGCATCCTGCGCTCCCACACCCGGCGCGCCGATCTCCCAACCAACGTCATGGTATTGAACGAGGATCAGCAGAGGCGTCTCCTGATGCGACACTTCGACGACGTCTTCGACCCCGACCTGGACATCCTGGAGGGAGAGGGCTGGCGCTGGCGGGAGCCTGACCTGGTGATCCGACACGGTCGCCAGTACTTCGAGCGGGTCTGCGACGAACTGGTCGACGCCGATGAGCTGGCCACTTCCAGTGACCCGTTCCACGCCGCCCTGGGCTGGTGCTACGTTCGGTACCTGGGCCTGCTCCGGGACCGGGGGCGCGCGGACTTCGGCCACCTGCAGCGTTGGGCGGCGGAGCTCCTGGAGGATGAGTGTATCGCCGATCTCATCTCCGGCGGCATCCGGTACCTGGTCTGCGACGAGTACCAGGACACCAGCTATGTGCAGGAGACGCTGTTGCTGCGGCTGTCCCGCAGCCACGGCAACATCTGCGTGGTGGGTGACGACGACCAGGGCATCTACCGTTTCCGCGGGGCCAGCGTGCGGAACCTGCTGGAGTTCCCCGACCACTTCGACAACTGTCACACCGTGGAACTGGGCGTCAACCACCGCAGCCATCCGGACATAGTGGCTTTCTGCACCGGGTGGATGTCCACCGCCGCCGACTGGTCCAATCCCGATCCCCGGGGCCGACCGTTCCGTCACCCCAAGCGCATCGCCCCGCATGATCCCGGCAGTCGTGGGGAGTACCCGGCGGTGATCAGGGTGAGGGGCCGGGGTGCTTGGAACGAGGGGAGACAGCTGGCCGAGCTGCTCAATTTCCTGAAGTCCAGGGGTGTCATCGCCCAATACGACCAGGTGGCGCTGCTGCTGCACTCGGTGAAGGGCCGTAGGGCGGGCGGCTACCTGGACGCGCTGGAGCGGGCGGGCATACCGGTGAACCGGGTGGGTTCCGGTCCCAACGGCCGCCGGGGAGCAGGCGTTCGCTCCGCGCTGGTGGTGACCACCATCCACCAGGCCAAGGGGAGGGAGTGGGACGTGGTCATCGTGGGCTCGCTGGGCTTTGACAGCTCCGACACGGACTCGGTGGGTAGGGAGCTCGCATCCTACTGCCAAAGGCCCGCCTTCGAGCCGCCGGACCGTATCGCTGATTTCGACCACGCCCGCCAGCACTACGTGGCATTCTCCCGAGCGCGGCATCTGCTGGTGCTGACGGCCAGGGGTGCAGTGCATCCCCGCTTCGCCGAGGCCTTCGAGCGTCTGCCCCGCTGGGACCGGATGGACCGCAGAGCTTTGGGCCGCCAGCGGTTCCGGCCGCCGGAGCCTGCTGTACCCACCGGAAATAGCAACGGTCCGGCGCGGGCGCAGGTGATCCCATATCTGAAGCGCCTGGACGTGTGGGTGAGATGCGCGGCGGCGCCGGGTCCGATGTCGCACAAACCGGAAGGCCGCCCGTTGCAGCGCTGATAACCAACGACAACTTCTGCGGCGACGTCCGCATCGCCGTGATCCCGACACAAGGAGGTGAAGAGCGCCATGCCCACTGAAATTGACGACAACGCGGCGGCTCGGGGTCCCCCTGGCGGAGACTGCGTGGCGCGACTCCCAGGAGCCGTCGGTGCTACGACGGTCCGGTCGCATCTGCGCACCCCCGCGGGCAGACGCCTGCCCAGAAACCAAGGCAGCGCGCCGCGGACCCAGCTGTGACGGGCCGATCCGGGAAACTCCCGGCCCGTTTTCATGTCTGCGGGACCGGCGCGTTATCAACAACACCAAATCACAAGCGAGGTAACAACAATGAAAGTTGTGAAGAACAACGACGACAACCAGCCCCTGACCCTGGCCGAGCTGGAGGCGCTCCGGCAGTTCGAGGCCAGCGAACGGGACGGGCAGGCCGTGTTCCACCCCCAGATGGCCGCCGGCCAGCCCGCGCCCAGCTGCGTCCTCCTCTTGGAGGGGATCGGACGCTTCGCCATCACCATCCTGGAAGGCCGCCACGCGGTGGAGAACGGCCGCTGGTTCCTTCAGGAGGCCACCGGCGCCATGGCGCCGGTGGACAACCCGCTGGAGCAGGCCTGGCAGGCCGCCAAGTCGGTCCGCACGGCGCTCAGGCGTGAGCTGGACCTCAACACCTACGTCATTCCGGTGGCCTGGTTCCCGGACATGGAGGAGGACGAGGGCATCCTGGACGAGGCCGACGGCCGCAGCGTGCAGCTGTTCTTCGGCGAGGTCGACCTGGCCGAGCGGCTGGTGAACCTCCCCAGGGAGGATGAGCTGCAGACCCACCTCGGCCGCCGGTACACCAAGCGGGAGGTGGCGGCGCTGAGCCGCCCCGCTGCGGTGGATCCTGATCCGGTTGAAGGCCCCAGGCCCGTCAACGGACGGGCCGGCGCGATGCACATCGGGCGGGTGGAGACCATGAACGTCGACATCACCGTTATCCACGGTCATGGCGCCGACGATACTCCCCCGTTGGCCGTGCAGGGCCGGTAGGCCAAAGGCACGCCCGGGCATTGCTCACCGCTTTGCCCGGGCGCTTGCCGTTGAGGATGGATCTGGAACGTATAGGAGTGAACTATGCGCAATCTGGAGGCCGTGGACGCCAAGGTAGAGCGCGCCCATGACCAGCTGCGCCTTCTCAGGGACGAGGCGGCGCATTTCTGCCGGGAGTGGTCCCGGCTGATCATGCCCGAGCAGTGTGGTGATCGCCAGGTGTGGGTCTATCGGACGGTCAGGCGACGCTTCCCGTCCGGTGGTCCGTGCGGGTGGGCGAATTCGCCCGCAACCTGCACTCGTAGCGGACGGGCGCGCCTGGACCGGATCGCCGGCTCTACCACCGCCGTCAACGACTGGCGCAGTGATTGCTGGCGTAATGCAAATGCTCCACATAGCCGGAGTATGGTATGGACAGACTAGGCGTGCCGATCGCGTCCCGCAGTGTTACGGCATCCGAATAGTACCTTTCGATGTCCATGCCGACCCGGGAGGATTGGTTGTAGACGTCGGAGAGTAGGGGAGGCTGCCAGGGATCGTACTTCGAGAACAGGTCGTCGTACGCGCACGCGCACTGTCCCTCTCCCCCGATCACGATGAACTCCCGTGCTTCAAGAGCGTTGATGCCCCGCTCCCGGTCAAGAGAGAGGTTCAGGGCGTCGCAGTCGTCAATCCAACGGTCACGCTGGGAGGACGCCGGGGCGGAGGCGGCCGATTCGGAGCGGTCGCCGGCGTTTGAAGAACCGCCGTTGTCGTCACCCAGGTCCTCGACAGCCTGCCCTACGACGAAACTCCCCTCAGCCTCGGTATCCTCAATGTTGATGCCCTGCAGGCGTTCCAGGAAGTCGGCCACTTCGTCGTAGTCGTCGGCCGCGTTGTCTGCCGCACGCTCGTTGCGGAAGAGAAGCGCGGTCTTGACCGTGACCTCTTCGGCGCCTCCGTCGACCTCGGTCAGCGCGGTGATGTAACCCAGGCAGCGGTCCACCGCGCACCGGGTTCCCACCTCGGCATGGATCTGAAAACCCTCGTCGAGCTTGTCAAGCATGCGCTTCATGTCGTTGTCGTCATCGGCTCGTTCCAGCGAACCCGAACCGTTGTGGAGGTTCTTGAGAACGCTCTCCAAGGAGGCCAGCGACCTGGCCGCGACGACGTATCCGTTCAGCAGGGCGATGCCCCCGCCCTTCTGATCGGCCCACACTTCGTACCCCCGGTAGGGATCCTCCTCGGAGCCGGCGTCCTCCAGTTCATACCTGATGTGGTCGAGGTTGAAGTCGCCCTGGATGACGTCAACGGCGCCGTTCTCCCACGACGCGGTGACCAGCCGGTCCATCCTGTCGTCGTCGATGCCCAGGTGCTCTGCGCCGAGGACGCCACCTGGATAGAGCGTGTCGGCGAGAAAGTCGTCGCCCAGAATGTCGCGCACGTTCGATCGTCGCAGCACCTGAACGTCATCGGGAACCAGGTCGAACGCCGATCTGGGCTGCGGGTTTCCGCCCCCGATGGCTCCGGAGAGGATTACGGCCAGCGCCACGATGACGATGATCAGGACGCCGCTGCCGCCGATGATCAGCCACCTGGCGGGAATGCCGAAAGGGCCCCGGGAGGGTGGGCCGCTATGGGTCTCGGGTCGCTCGGGTTGCTGCGGTGATTCGTTGGTAGTCATATCGCCGTGTCCTCTCCGGAATGGAACCGGGATCGCGTTGTTTCGTCACACTGCCTGGTCTGACCCGTAAACGGCGCTATCCCGTCTGACGCTGCGCCCACTCGGCCACCGCGTACTTGAGCCGCTGGTGCAGCACGTGAGTCGGTCCGCCTTGATGCGGACCGCCGTCGCCGTTGGTCAGGTTCAATTCCAGGTAGCGGCTGGAGAGGGTGGTTGCCAGCAGCAGCCCGCCGCCGTAGGCCCGCTCGGACGTGTCGGCCAGATAGATCTCGGAGAAGGGTATCGAGCGGGTGTGCGGACCGCCCGTCGCCGGTCTGGGGATCAACAGCCGCTCCGTGGCGACGACCACCCACCGCGCTCCCATGAACGGGAAGCCCGCCTTCCACCAGAGGCGGACCTCTTCTCCGCTCGCGAGGTCGGTTCGCGCGGCCTCGAACCATCGGTTGTTGGCCCTGGCGGTGGTAATGAACAGGTAGGGCATCAGGGTCACGGCCGGCGCGCATCGCCCGCCCTCCGTCCAACGCGGCTGAAAGAACTGGGCAACGATCACGGGAGCGTATGCCAGGATGTGGCGCGTGAAAGTCCGTTCGTCGCCAACGCCTGATCCCTGCGTTCGCGGAATTGGAGCGCGCGCGGTTCGCCGGCAGAAGTAGCCCTGGGAACGGCGCGCGCAGCGAACGGGGAGGGCCACCGGCACATGCGGCGGCATGAGCAGCGGTCTCGAAAACCGCATCTGGAACCCCCTAGCGGCCACTGGATAGGCTTCTTGCCACAGTCGCCGGCTCCAAATGCGAGTTCCGCTAGGAGGCATGAATGCCTACCAGAACGGTAAAACTCGCATTTTTGAGGTGGCGCAGAGCGCCAGAGCCTCGACTGTGGCGGGAGTAACGTTAGCCGGGGTCCATCGGGATGTCAACCTGAGATACGCCAGGGTTGATGTGGCTTCCTCGTCGCCGGTGGAGCCGTCGGCAGGCTTCTCGACTGCCCGAACCACCGACTGGTTGTCCAGCAGAACCGCCACACCGGCGCCGGCATTCTGCACATCAGCCACAGTACCCACCGGGGAACCGAGCGGGGGCATGAGGTCAGGTTCGCCGGCCCGGCGGTCCTGCAGAGCTTAGCCGGACCTCCCTCTTGGACCTCCAGCGCCGCTGTGGGGGTCGAGACGATGTACGAGACGTCGGAACTGATCGTCAAAGAGGGCAAATCCCGAAGCGTCGAGGGTTGCCCGCAGTCGAGCGGGACCCTCGGAGAGGTTCGGGCAATCCCATCAACACTGCAAGGAGGAGAAAGGTGATCATATCGCAGAGACCTCGCGGTAATGCCGCCGCCCGCGGTCCGCCCGTCTTCGGGTGGTCATCAGCCACCGGGGCGCATTGCCCCAAACCTCATAACTGCGCCGCGGTTGCGGACCGCACTGGGCCGACCCGGGAACCATCACCGGGTCGGCCTTTTTGTTGTCTGTGCGCTCGGCGCATCAGCAACCACAACCCAATAGAGGTGAAACGAAAATGAAAGTTGAAAAGACTGACAGCAACCGCGCCCTGACCCCGGCGCAGAAGCAGTTCTGCGAGCAGCTGGAGGGCAGCGACCGGTCCGGCCAGGCCCTCTGGCACCCCCGGGTGGCCGCCGGCTCGCCTGCCCCCGACTGCGTCGTCTTCCTCGAGGAGATTGGCCGCTTCGCCGTGGCCTTCCCGCCCGGCCAGTACGCCGTCGAGGACGACGACTGGTACCGCCGTGACGCCGACGGCAACACGAGCCCGGTGTCCGACCTCATCGAGGAGACCTGGCAGGCCGCCAAATCGGTACGCATGGCCCTCAAGAGGGGACTGGGCATCGGCGCCTACGTGATCCCGGTGCTGGTCTTCGCCGACATGTCGCCGGACGCCAGCATCATGGAGGCGGCCCAGGGACGGGGCGCTTGGGTGTTCTTCGGAGCGGACGGGGTGGTCCAGCGTCTGGGCACCCTGCCCGATGAGGAGCAGCTGCAGACCCACCTGCACGGCGGGTTCATCCGGAAGGAGGTGGCGACGCTGAGCCGCTCCTCCGCGCGGGGGACAACGCCGCCGGAGCAGGCGTCCCTGGGCCTGGACGACGAGCGGGTGGTCATCCAGCACGCGGACGTGGTCAACGTCCACGTCAGTGCCGGCTCCGACGACATCGTCTCCTTGCGGGACGACCGGGACCGGTAGCCGTTGGGTGACGCCCCGGCGGGCTCAGGCCAATGCAGGGGCGTCACCGCTGACATTGAAGTTGCAATTGCGCAGGAGTGGACTATGGTCAATCTGGAGGCCGTGGACGCCAAGGTCGAGCGCGCCCATGACCAACTGCGCCTTCTCAGGGACGAGGCGGCGCATTTCTGCCGGGAGCGGTCCCGGCTGATCATGCCCGAGCAGTGGGGAGAGCGCCGGTTGTGGGTCTACCGTGGCGGTGCGGCCGCCCTTCCCGTCCGCTGGTCGGTGCGGGTGGGGGAATTCGCCCACAACCTGCGCTCGGCTCTGGACCAGCTGGTGTGGCAGCTGGCCGCGGCCCACGGCGAATGTGCCGGCCTACACGGCGATACTCCATGCCCGGGCCGGCACAACGAGTTTCCCATCCGTAGCCGTCGAGACCCCGGGCGAATCGACGTCCAGCTGTGTGGGGTCGGTCCCGCCGCCCGGGAGTACATCGCGAGCGTGCAGCCGCCCCGCCGGTTTCGGCAGCTTCAGCTTCTCAACAACGGCAACCGGGTCGGCGCGGGATTGGGCATGCTGCGCGACCTCTGCAACCAGGACAAGCACCAGTCGTGCCTGTGGGCGCACGTCAGGTGGACCGGTGAGTGGCCGGGAGAGTTGGAACGGTCTTCGTTGCGCACGGTGCGGCCGGTGGACGAGCATGCTCACCCGGACCATGGATCCCGTGGTGTGGCGGAGACCGTCGGCCGCGAGTTGCGCTATGGCCAAGCGCTGCTCAACACCACCGGATGGCCCGATGCCCGGCACCTGAAGTTCCCGGTCGACGCCTATTTCGACCACCTGCCGCATTCACGGGTTGGCGCCGGCCAGAACGTTTCCGTCGCGGAAACGCTGGATGCCTGCATGGACAGCGTCGAGCTGGTGGTCAGCCGTCTGCGGCAGGAGCTGTAAATCGTCAGCGGCGATTTGGATGACGCTCCTCCGCTGATTACCGCGCGGCTCCGGCAGGAGCAAATGGGTCCTCGGCAGAGTGGCGAGCCATTCCCGCGACGCACGCCACGACCTGCTGTCCCGCGTCAACTAGATTTGCCGAATTGTCGTCGATTAGTTTTGCCGGTTCACCTTGTATGGTGGCTGTCGGCGCGGCAGGCCGACATCACCTGGGTCGTCGCAACCCGCAGAGGAGCGTGGCCGC
>DAOUJY010000020.1:0-1597 GCA_034421995.1 Dehalococcoidia bacterium
CCAGGTGGCCGAGTTCCTGCACGAAAAGACCCAGCGACCTGCGGGCGAGTGGGACGAGTGGCGGCGCATGGACAGGCTGCCGCCGGACGCTGACCGGGGAGAGCCGATGGGCTGCGTTGCCGGGCCTGACCGGATTACCGTCGTCCCGGCGGGGGGCGACGCCGGGGAATTCATGGCCCTCATCACGTCGTGGGGAAGCAGCCGCTCCGTAACCAGGGAGATAACCGTACCCACCTGAGGAGGCGGACGAAGCATGACAACCATCTACACTCTCGACCCCAGGGACACGGCGGAGACTTCGCCGGCGGCGCTGGCCCTGCGTCCGGCCAGCCTGGACGGGAAGACTATCGGACTGCTTTCCAACAACAAGCCTCACTCGGAGGACTTGCTGCGAATGGTGGCCGGCATCATCGGCGAGCGCTACTCGCTGGACGGAATAGTGGAGTACAACAAGGGGGGACACCAGTGGCCCGCCGACCGTTCCGCCCTTGAGGACCTGGCGCGGCGCTGCGACGTGATGATTCACGCCACGGCGGAATGAGGGTCCTGCACGTCGTGCAGTGTGCACGACGCGATGGAGATGGAACTGCTGGGAGTGGCTTCAACAGTGCTGACGACCAAGCCCTTCGTCAGCCAGGCTCGCGCCATGGCCCGGCTGCGGGGCGACGCAGACTATGGGCTTGCGGTTATTGACCACCCGATAGTCACCCTGACGCCGGAGGAGCTGACGGAGCGGGCCGCCGTCGCCGCGCCACAGGCGATGCGGCACCTGGTGGACAGGTAAGACGTAGGGGCTATTAACCGCTTTCGTTAGGGAAGGCCAGCGCTTCGGCGTCTTGGATGTAGTCTATGGTCTCGCGGATGCGGCGTTCTATTTCGTCCATGTCAGAGACTATTCCCAAGTAGAAGCAATCGCCGTGCAGGCGAACCTGGCGGGAATAATACCTGCCCACCAAGATTCTGGTCCGCTGATCCTGACGTGTCAATCGGTCCAGATGCAACGCAGTTTCCCTCGTTACTTCCGGTTCTACGCCGGTCCTTGCGAGGATTAGGGCATTGGTGGCGCGCAGAGTGGCGCACCACGCCTTTTCCGCGGCGTCCCGGATGTCGCCAGCGTCCCAGCGCTCCAAGGAGTCATCGTACATCCGGTGAGCGTCAGCGAAGATTTCTCTTACCTCGTCAATCGCTACCATAGCTCCGTCTCAACCTGCTGCAACACTCTTTTTCTTCTATTTTACACCAGTCGGTGACGTGTTGAGGCAACCGGGTAATCCCGGCTCGGCTACCCGAGCATGAAGACCAGAACGCTGGCCCCGGCGTACATCCCGATCAGGGTCAGGCCCTCAAAGGTGAAGAACCTGTTGGGCCGCCCGCGCCCGCGAGTGACGAACGAAACCAGAACCACCGCGGTCATGAGCACTGCTATCACCGCTGTCAGAGAGTGAATGGAAGCGATGTGGTCCGGATGCCACAGGGGGGCGCCCACCAGGGCCACGTCATCCATAAACAGGATGAAGCCCATGTTGAACAGGTTGCTGCCCAGTACGCCGGTTATCGCCAGCTCCGGGGCGTTGATGCGAATGGCGGCAAAGCAGGC
>DAOUJY010000021.1:0-17941 GCA_034421995.1 Dehalococcoidia bacterium
GTTTATCACTGTCAGCCGGCGACCCTGATGTACGAGAACTTCCCGTCACCCTGTACCACCGAATGGTGGATTCCCTCGCTTACGCGGCTTGAATTGCGTAAAGCCTAGCTAAGTTAAAAGTCTGTCCCTGCGCCAATTGTCTGAATCAAGATTATACTCACGCGTACCCGGTTGGTTGGTATGAACTGCCCCGCCGAGCCATTGCACGGAGTTTTAACGCAAAGGCGCGAAGACGCAGTGACACTCGCCTCTTGCGCCCTCGCACATCAGCTCCCTACACTATACCTACGCGCCAGGCAGCCGGCCCAAGGCCACGGCCCGACTGCCAAAATCACATCTGAATATCGGGTTCACAGGGTTCAGGTAACACGGTCAACCGCTGCCCGCCCACGGTCGTAGATGCGCCTGTGGCGGATAGCACGTCGGACTTTTCTGCACCGCTGGCTATCGCTCACAGGCCGGTAATTGCATTCCCCGGTACCGCATAGACCAGTACGGCGGGTTTCACCACCGCTGCGCGAGGGTCGTCCTCTGCCCCCAAACCGTCATTCCGGCGAAAGAACGTCACCCCCGTACTTGATACGGGGCCGGAATCCAGACGGGGAAGGGCCGGGGCGGTCAGCACGCGCAAACTTAGGAAATCAATTCGCAAAACACGCTCTCTGGCCGTAGCGCCGACAACCTGAACCCCCGAACCCGAAACCAACCGCCCAACCACACCACCGACCATCCAAAAAGGAGGAAATCCCGAACAATTGCCCCGGCTCCCGCGTGCCAAGTTTGCTCAAACCCTCCTGGCTCCCACGCGCCCGGACACCGAAATTCAGCATCGGATCCCTTCCACACGGGCCTCCATATGCCACTTGGCGTCTTTGCGCTAAATCCCCGTGCAATCGCCCGCCGGAGCAGTCCATGCCAACCAATTGGGTACGCGTGAGCAGGATTATATCGTTGACACCGCGCCAAGCCGCTGGTAGTTTGTTGCGCCGATACTCTATTGCGAGGGTTGCTGGCGCGGTCAGCAGCTCCGATGCCGCTTATGTGAGGATTGCCCATGCTGAATTCGTACCGATCACGCCCGTACCTGCGGGCGTCTCTGCCCTGGAGGGCAATGGTCGCCATGGTTGCCATCGCCCTTTTGATGACGGTTGTGGCCGCGTGTGGCGGCAGCCCCGCTGCGCAGCCGGCGGCTGAAACGCAGACGGGCACAACCACTGACAGCGCGGCCCCGGCCCAGCAGGAACAGGCGGCCACCGCAGCGCCGGCTGCCATGGCCCAGGAAGCCATCACCTTGCAAGTGGTGTGCATCAATCGGTCCCTGCGACCCTGTGAGTTGATCCGGGACTTCTACGCTCCACGGGTCTCTGAACGCACCGGCGGCGCCGTCACCATCGAAATCTCTTCCTACCCCGAACTTGGCCTCGCCGGTCCGGACACCATCCGCCTGGTCGCGGACCACACCCTGGAATTTGCCGAGATCTACTCCGGTTACGTCGGCGGCGATCTCCCGGTGATCGACGTCGGCAACCTCTGGGGCCTGTCCCCCAGCAACGACGCTCACCTGGCGCTGACCGATGCCATTGAAGAGGACATGATCCGCATCCTCCGCGATGCCACCGGCGGCGAACCCATTTTCCGCAACTACTATCCCAACCAGTACATCTTCAGCCGCGTACCGCTTCCTGATCTGGCCGCCTACGATGCCAAGAAGATCCGGCAGCACAGCACCATTTTGGGCGACCTGCTGGCCGGCCTCGGAGCCGAGGGCCAGTTCGTCGCCTTCGCTGATGTGTACACTGCCCTGGAGCGTGGCGTCCTCGACGGCGGCGTTACCGGCGGAACGCCCGGCTATGGGCAGCGCTGGTATGAGGTTACGGACTACCTTTACGGCCCCATCGTCGGCTCCATTGGCGTGACCTACGTGACCGTTAACAGCGAAAAATGGGCCGCTATCACTCCCGAAAACCAAGCCATCCTGAAAGAAGTGGGGCAAGAATATGAGGAAGAGAACCTCCGCCTGTTGAAGGACGACTGGGATCCGGCAGGTATCACGCTCAACGTCGAGGAAGGAATGGAATACTCGGACTTTCCTGACGACGTCAAGTCCAAGATGCGCGAGACCGCCCTCGACCTCATCATCCCTAACTGGGTCCAGAGGGCCGGCGGCCCCAGCTCGGAGGGCGTCCAGATCTTCAACGAGAAGGTCGGGCCAATCGTCGGCGTGGTCATCAATCCTGACGGAACAGCCAGTGAAACCGAAGCCATGATGATGTCCGACGAAGGCGGCCGGAAGGTTGGCGACGTCAGCATCGCCATCGTCGACTCTCCCAATGGCGGCCAGGAAGCCATCGCCGCCACGCCATGCGACGGCGAGCCGGCCGCAGCAGTGCCCGACGTCCACGGCGGCGGCAGCCCTGCCGGCAACTCCTGTGGCCTGGAGGACGGCATCAACTTCAACCTGACTCCCCTGGTGACGGAAGGCGAGCAGTTCGAGATGCAAATGGCCTGCATCAACCGCACCCTGGTTGACTGCGGCCTGGCCATCGGCAACTACGCCGAAACCGAGGACATCGGCTTCGTGGAGCGCGTCAAGCGCCGGACCAACGGGCAGGTCGTCTTTGAAGTCTCGTCCTTCCCCGAACTGGGCATCGCCGGCCCCGACTCCCTGCGCCTCATCGAGGACGGCACCCTGGACTCCGCGCAAATCTACTCCGGCTACGTGGGCGGCGACTTCCCCATCATGGACATGAGCAACCTGTGGGGCCTGTACCCGACCCAGGCGGCGCAGCTGGCCGTTATTGACGCCATTCAGCCCAAGATGGCCGAGGTTACGGCCCAGAACGGCGGCATCCAGGTGGCCTACATGATGACGGCCCACAACTACATCTTCGCCAAGCCACAGGTGGACAGCCTGGAGAAGTTGCAGGGCCTCAAAGTCCGCAGCCACAGCACCGTGTTGAGCGACCTGCTCTCCGGCATGGGCGCCGAGCCGCAGTTCATTGCCTTTGCCGACGTGTACACGGCCCTGGAGCGCGGCGTCATCGACGGCGCCATCTCCTGCGGTTCCTGCGGACACGGCCTGCGCTGGTACGAAGTGGCCGACTACCTGGTCGGCCCCATTGTCTCCGTGGGACACAGCTGGTTCTCCATCAGCGAAAACCGCTGGAACCAGATGCCCAAGGACCTCCAGAACATCATCCTGGAGGAAGGCGCGCGTCACGCCTACCTCAACCGGCAGTTGCTGTTCGAGCACTTCGCCCCCAACGCGATCAACTCGAATATCGAACAGGGCATGAAGCTGGTGGAGTTCACCGACGAGATGCAGGACGCCCAGCGCCAGTCCGCCATCCAAAACGTGGTGCCAGGCTGGGTGGACCGGGTCGGCGGCCCCACTTCGGAGGCGGCGGTCCTGTTCAACGAGTTGGTTGCGCCAATCGTGAAGGTGGAGATCAATGCCGACGGCTCGGCGTCTGCCACCGAGTAACCCGGGACGCATTTCATCGCGCCAAAGGGCGGGGCGGATTCCGAATCCGCCCCGCCTTTTGACAACTGTATTTCGCTCAAATAAACTTGCGCCCGGTGCAAATCCGGCCCGCCGCAACGCCAAAAGTGGGGATCACGCGTATCAACCGGAGGGAATATGAGCGAGACGAATATCGATCGATTCCGCAAACTTGGATTGAGGTTCCTGCTGCCGGCCGTTCTGGCCGCCATGGTCGTCGGGCTGCTGGCCTGCGGCGGCGCGGCGCAACCGGCGGCGGAAACGCAAAGCTCCGCCGCCACCAGCGGAAGCGCGCCGCCTGCCGGCGGTGGCAGTGGCGGGCAGTCCGCTCCGGCGCCGGCCCAACCCACCGCCGCCATGCCGGCCCAGGAGACCCAGCTGGAAACCCAGGGCGAAAGTTTCGAGTTCCAGCTGGTGTGCATCAACCGCAACGTGGCCGGCTGCGAACTGGTCAACAGCTTCTTTATACCGGAAATCGCCAAGCGTACCGACGGCCAGCTGACATTTACCCTGTCGTCATTCCCCGAACTCGGCATCGCCGGCCCCGACACCCTGCGCCTCATCGAGGACAATACCCTGGAAGTCGGCGAAGTCTATAGCGGGTACGTGGGCGGCGACCTCCCGTTGTTGGACATCGGCAACCTGTGGGGCCTGTCGCCCAGCGAAGAGGCCCACCTGGAGTTGACCGACGCCATCCACGATGATCTGGTGGCGGTGCTCAAGGAAACCACCGGCGGCCAGCCCATCATGCGCCAGTACTACCCCAACCAGTTCATCTTCAGCCGGGAAGAGCTGGAAACCCTGGACCAGTTTGAAAACAAAAATATCCGCCAGCACAGCACCATCCTGGGCGACCTGCTGGCCGGCCTGGGCGCGGAAGGCCAGTTCGTGGCCTTTGCCGACGTGTACACGGCTCTGGAGCGCGGCGTGCTGGACGGCGGCGTAACCGGCGGCGAACCCGGCCACAGCCAGCGCTGGTACGAAGTTACTGACTATCTCTACGGTCCCATCGTCGGCTCCGTGGCGGTGGCTTACTACACCATGGGCGGCGCCTCCTGGGACAAGCTGCCCCCGGACATCCAGCAGATTACGCTGGAAGTGGGCCGCGAGTACGAGGAACTGGCCCGCAAGACACTCATCGAAGAATGGAACCCGTTCAGCGTGTCGGCCAACGTGGAATCGGGCATGATCCACCGTCCCTTCAGCGATGAAGTGCAGACCAAGATGCGCGAGGTAGCCCTGGAAGTCATCCTGCCCAACTGGGTCCAGCGTACCGGCGGCCCCGACAGCCAGGCGGCCCAGCTCTATAACGAGAAAGTCGCTCCCATCATCGGCGTGGCCATCAACCCCGACGGCTCCGCCAAGGAACTGGACGGCATGATGATGGCCAAGGAGACCGAGCTGGTTTCCCAGGGCGAAAACATCGAAATCCAATTGGTCTGCATCAATCGCACCGGCAACCCCTGCACGTTGATCTACTCCACCGAGGAGGAGCAGGGCATCGATGGGTTTATCGAGCGCGTGCGCGACCGCACCGAGGGACAGGTCGATTTCCAGATCAGCTCCTTCCCCGAACTGGGCCTGGCCGGCCCGGACTCGCTGCGGTTGATCGAAGACCGCACCATGGAGCTGGCCGAGATCTACTCCGGCTACATCGGCGGCGACCTGCCCATCATCGACATGGCGAACCTGTGGGGCCTGTACCCCGACTCGGAAACGAACTTCGCCGTCATCGACGCCACCCGCGAGGATGTGCATCGCATCATCGAGCAGCAGTCCAACGGCATCGTCATCATGGAGAATTACTACGAGAGCAACTACTACTTCTCGTCCAAAGAGCTGCGGTCGCTGGCCGACTTCGAGGGCCTGAAGACCCGCAGCCACAGCACGGTGCTCAGCGACCTGCTGGACGGCATGGGCGCGGAGCCGCAGTTCATGGCCTTCGCCGACGTGTACACGGCCCTGGAGCGCGGCGTGCTGGACGCCGCCGTATCCTGCGGCACCTGCGGCTCCGGCGTGCGCTGGTACGAGGTCACCGACTACATGGTCGGCCCCATCGTCGCCATCGGCGTCACCTGGATCACCATGAACAAGGAAGTGTGGGAGGCCATCCCCGCGGATCTCCAGGCCATCATCCGGGAGGAGGGCAAGCGCCACCAGCGCACCTCCCGCGAGTGGGTGGAAACCGTCTGGGCCCAGGAGGGCATTGACGAGAACACCGAGGGAGGCATGGAGTACATCGAGTTCTCCCAGGAGATTCAGGACGCCCTGTTCCAGGCCGGCCGCAACAACGTGCTGCCCCGCTGGGTGGAGCGCACCGGCGGCCCCAACAGCCAGGCCGTTCAGATCTACAACGAGAAGGCCGCGCCCATCATCGGCGTCCGCGTCGGCGCCGACGGTCTGGCGGAGGACATCAACTAGGGCGTGTCGTCAATTTATCCCGTCATTCACCTGGTCCCGTCATTCACCTTATCCCGTCATTCCTGCAAAAGCAGGAATCCAAGGGTTTCCATAACCCCAATCATCCTGCGACAGCAGGCGATTCTGGATTCCCGCTTTCGCGGGAATGACGGAAATGGGGCGGATCGACGCTTGGCAACTTAATCTGACGACAGGCCCCGGCTCGTACTCTGATCGATATTTCGGGCAACCCCCTGAAACCCGACCCGAGACGCCCTGGCTGCTGCCGCCACGTCCTCGTATTCCGGCGCCGCGCTGACCACCTCGCCGCCCAGCCACTTGCGCTTTACCTGCATGGGGCCGTACTCCGTCTCCACCGTCACGACGTCCCGTTCCGCCACGTAGCGGCCCACCGGGCGGACGCGGACGCCCAGGGTTGGGGTGTCGCGCAGGAATACCTCGGCCAACTTGCTTTCCAGCGCGGCCGGCCCCAGCGCCGAGAGCAGCACGCCGGGGCGGTTCTTCTTCATCTGGATCGGCGTGTACCACACGTCCAACGCGCCGGCCTCGAAGAGGCGTTCCATGGCGAAGCCCAGCTGTTCGCCGGTGGCATCATCCAGGTTGGTTTCCAGTAGGATTACATTGTCCTGCCAGCGAGCGACCGGCGGCACGGGTTGGCCGGATGGGTCAGTTCGCAGATCCGCTCCGGCGAGTTCTCCTACCCACAGTCGCAGCACGTTGGGGAAGGTCGGCGGGTTCTTGCCGCCAATGCCCACGCCGATGCGGTCCAGGGTCATGGCCGGTTGGCGGAACTCGCTGGCCAGGGTGGTTATCAGGGCCGCGCCGGTAGGTGTCGTCAGCTCGCCGACGTTGGCGTGGAAGGGACGCTCCGGGGCAACGGGCGCGCCGGCGGCGGCGATGATTTCCAGCGTCGCTGGAGCGGGATTGCTGTAGCCGTCGGGCCGGCGGGGGCCGGTGGCCTCGCCCAGCGCCAACGGTGAAGCATAGACGCGCTGGACGCCCAGTTGCTCCAGCCCGTGAACCACGCCCACCACGTCCACCAGTGTGTCGGCGGTGCCCAGTTCGTGCAGATGGATCTCGTCCGGCTCGGACCCGTGGACGCGCGCCTCGGCGGCGAACAGGGCGCTGAGGACGGCGGCGGCGCGGGCGCGGGTTTGGTCGGACAGTCCGTCGGCTCCGGCTATGGCGTCCAACATCTGTTGCGGCGAGTAGCGTGGAGCATCGGATACGTCCACCAAGGCGCGGGTGCCGCGAACCTCGCAGCGGGTTTCGCCGGCTGTGATTATCTCGACGCCGTGGATGCCAAGTGCGCCAACTACGTCGCGGACGTCATTGAGAGGCAACCCAGCATCGAGCAGTGCGCCCAGGAGCATATCCCCACTGGCGCCGCCGACGGACTGGATGTAGGCGGTTTTCATCGCCGCTGCTTTGCGACGTCGGTCCGCAGCACGTCGTTCAGGCTGCCGGAGCGCAGGCCGCTCAAATCCAGAGACACCCACAGGTAGCCTAACGCTTTCAGTTGCCGCGTTATCTCGTCGCGGTGAGCGAAGGCCAGCTCCATCTCGTCGATGCCCACCTCAATGCGGCACAGCTTGTCGTGGTGGCGGGCGCGGACTTCGCGGAGGCCCAGGTCGCGCAGGATGTCCTCGGCTGCTTCGATGCGGTTCAGCGAATCTATGGTTACCGGCGTGCCGTAGGGGATGCGGGAGGACAGGCAGGGTTGGGCCGGTTTGTCCCAGAGGGGGACGCCCAGCCAGCGGGCGGCGGCGCGCACCTGGGCCTTGTCCATCTCCGCCTCAACCATCGGGCTGCGGATGTTGTGCTCGGCGGCGGCGGTCATGCCGGGGCGGTAATCGCCCAGGTCGTCGGTGTTGGCGCCGTTGGCAATCCAGGCGTAGCCTTCGGATGCGGCCAGAGCGCCCAGCTGGTCGTACAGCTCCGTCTTGCAGAAGTAGCAGCGCTGGGGCGAGTTGGCGACGTAGCCTTCGCGCTGCAATTCCTCGGTGCGGATGACGCGGTGGTTGAGGTTGAATTGGGCAGCAATGGCCTCGGCGTCGGCCAGGTCGCGGGCGGCCAGGGCGGGAGAGACGGCGGTGACGGCCAAAGCGCGGCTACCCAGCGCGCGTTGCGCGGCCACCGCCAGGAGGGTGCTGTCCACGCCGCCGGAGCAGGCGACGATGACGGACCGCATATCACTCAGGATGGATTCCAGACGGGGGAGGCATTCAGGAGGTTGTGTCATGGTTTTGGCCGGTGTGTGTTTTCGCACGGATGGACAGGATAGACCGGATTTCAAATTTCTCGAGTCGCAGGAAACTTCAATTATATTGAACAGATCGTATAATATCGAGATTATTGCAGTCTTCATCCGTCAAGGGGAATCCAATCTCATCTTTGAACTCCAATTGTAGTCTTTGCATAGGAAGAGGGTAGCTTACTTGTAGTTGCGATATGAGGTCTTCCAGTTGCCAGGTGAAGAATCGGCCTTGACGTGGGAGATAGAACCCGACCCGCTCAATTCCGTATTGGTTGCTGAAATCAAGCAGCGAGTACCCCAATAGTTGGTACAGCGCGCGTCCTTCAATTTTGGAGTTGATTGTCGTTTTAAAGTCAATCAGACATGAATCCAATATCACATCGGCATCCGCGCCACCAACGTAGGCGCTGCCGTCGAAGGTTGGATTCAAAACGGCATCCTCCGTAAATTTGCCTCCCGTTTGGTTGTAGAACAACTCGGACATGGCGCAGAGGTCATCAATCCAGTCAGAGTGCGGGAATTGTACCAAGTCGTCGGCTGACGATGGTTTTATGGTGAACAAATCCCATCCCACTGATGGCATTCTACGGACGCACTGCTCGAACAACGCCAGCACGACGCAATAGCGGTTAAGCAGAGATTCATCGTCTCGGTTCAATTTGCGCCCGGCCGGCTGCACATCCTCAAGCATCGCGTCAAGGTTCTGGAAAAATTCCAGTATCAATTCCTTCGGAAGGCGGAAGCTCGACCACGGAAGGGAGAGGCTCGACCAGTTTATAATTTGGGCATAGTGCGGCCTAGGCGCTAGTGTAAGACTCTCGGCTGGCTCCCAAATCATCTTATCGCTCACCATTTTTGCTCCAGACCAAGCGACGAGTTCTTGGGATGGCGGTGCTGCAAAATAGTAGCGCAGCCGGTAATCGATGGCTGTACCCAATGTGCCAAAGTGATTGCCTATTCGCTCGGTGGGGGTAATGGTTTCAGCCTTTCGCAATGACCTGTTGCACTCCGTTACCACCGCGCGCGTGTTGGGGAACCTTGCCCTGAAGAAAGCGCCAACGGGGCTTTTGGAATCTTCGATTTGCGAGGTTAGCGACATGATGGATTCTCGGAGCGGGTAGCGTATTGTGTCATAATTGCTGGCGGTTCGTCAGGGGTTTTGCCAGCAATGCAGGATAGACAGGATTCTTGGGCTGCGCAAGGATTAAGGATTGAATGGTATGACGGTGCAGAGCATCAGCGCGATTACGCTGGCCGTGAAGGATATGGCCAAATCGGTGGCGTTTTACCACGGCGGGGCCGGCATACCGATACTATACGGCGGACCCGATGCCTCCTTCACATCCCTCAGCGTCGGCGATGGTTACCTGAACCTCATCCTGGAACGCGAAGCCGACGTGCGCTGGTGGGGCCGCTGCATCCTGTACGTGGACGACGTGGACGCCCACCATAGCCGGATGATCGCCGCCGGATATTCGCCGGACACCCAGCCGGCCGACGCGCCCTGGCGCGAACGCTACTACCACATCACCGACCCGGACGGGCATGAAATCAGCTTTGCACGGCCGATTGGGTAGCCCGCGTTAGGTGTGAGTGCAGTACTTTTAAGTCAGATAGCGTCTGTACCGCGACTCCTCGATGAACTGCTTACAAATAGAGGAAAATCTGGCTCCGGGTGCGGTGAAACCGCGGATGATGTCCGGTATCAAAAACGGCGCCTGAGCGAAAGACAGGTCGAGGAGTGTCTTCAATCCTTCGACACGCAGCCTGCGGAGATATGCCAAGTTTGCCCGTCGTTCCTCAGCCCTGTATCGTGTCGTCTCAATCGCCTTACGAGGCTCGTTGAGAGCCAGATCTTGAATTGTTCTGAATGCGTTGGCCCGGGTGGTCCCGGTCACTTCATCGCGTACCCACATCCTGCCGTTGTCAGTATCATACGTGAACACCGCGTGCGGTCCGTCAGCATCCTTGAACCCGGCACAAGGATTGATGTACGAATCGGCGCTTTGATTATCTATTGGCGATTGCTCCGGCCACTGCCCTCCTTTGGCGGCGTTGCAAGGTGGGCAGGCGTACACCAAATTGTCCCAGTCGTAGATCGGGCAATTTGAAGCATGAGGGGGTGGGCCGTCCGCGCATAGGCCGACTGCAGTATCCTGATTACAAAGCAAGCGCCGGGGTCGAAAATGGTCGCAGGTGAACAGCACTCCCTTGACGTCGGGCAAATCACTGTCCTGTATTCCTAAACCATCCTCTGTAGCTCTCCAGAGGGGTTGGCGCTCGCAGTAAGCGCATACGCCGCTGAATACCTCGTCAAGCGCCGCGTTCAGAACACCAAAATTTTCGCCGCCGTGACGCCGCAGTTGCGTTAATTCCTCTGGTTCGGCGTCCGGACGCTCTACCGTGTGCATATCATCCGTTCTCTTGGTTCAGGTCTTGACTTTGCCGGTATCGTTCCAGAATGGCTTGCAAGTCCGCTTTGAACCGTGCATCTTCAGCTGCCCTTGGCCCGTCGAGCACAGCTATGTTGACGACTTCCCGTAGCTCGCGGATGCGCGCCTGACGCTGCTCTTCCTCACGCTCATCCGCCAGCGGCCCCATATCTCGTAACCGACGCAATTCCGCTCCGGCTTCAGCCGTGTGCTCATCGGTAGGTTCGCCGACCCCCATATAAACGCGGAGGATCTCATCCGCCGTCCAGCCGATGATGTCCTGATGATTGGTGGTGGCAGTGACGACGCCGTTCTCATCCCGATTCAGCAGATGTACCTGCCCCGCCTTCAATCCGGCCACCACAAACGGCGAGTGCGTAGTGGCTATGATCTGGACATTGGGAAAATATTCCAGCAGCGCTGGAATCACTCGCCGTTGCCAGGTCGGATGGAGGTGGTTCTCTATCTCGTCAATGACCAGAATAAACGGCAGTTTCCACCATTCGTCGAGATAATCAGGAGGAGTTCCAGAATCTGTTTGGGCCACGAGTGGAAACGGATCGCCGATATCGTTGACGAGCGATAAACGTGTCCAAGGAGCATCGAAACTTAGTCGCCCACCATCGAACATCGTCCTGGACCGATCACCAAAACCCAGCCATCTCCCAACAAGCTCCATGAAGTAATCATTCAATTTCATAGCGATATGCCAGATCCACATCAAACATTGTGTCCCCGAGCTCAAATCACCTACAGTGATAGACTTATCGGTATCATCGTTTGTAATAATTGATAGATCAGCAATAGTATGTATCGTATTCCTTCCAATTTGTTCATCGGAGGTAAAGACATTATAAGTTGAAGGAATATCGCCTCTAACAACCTCCTTACAGATCATCGCGGAGCAGTCAAAAATACGCCTCAATATCGACTGCTTTATATTTTCTACCAACGATTCCAACAGAACTGTTGGGTCAAACTCCACATCGAGGTTACGCCGTTCCAGTTGCCGAGCAACTTCTTCCAGTTCATCGGCGGTTGCATTGCGAATAAACTGGCGTATTTTGGAGTTCAGATTCTCGTTCTCCCAAAAGATGTTTCTGTTATCCATGATATCAAGTGGATGGATGAATGCTTCGGGGATCGTATTGACGTTCTTATAATGATATGCGATATAATCGGCATGCATCCTATTAGTATATGCAATATACTCGCCAGATACAGCAGAGCTATTTGGAAAAGGCAGACGTACTGAAGGGATCAACGTAACGAATGGACCATCGAATCCTTCGCAGTCCACTTGAATGACAGTTATAGGGCGCTCATCACCGTTTTCGAGTGTCCGAGCCTCAATGACTTCGGGATCGTCACTATATATACTATCTATCATCATTTCGTACCAATTGTCCCTATTCGAAGTTTCCTTGTCTTCGTCTCGGAGAACGTCAACGTTGTAACGCCGCGTACCTGATGCGTCATCGTATTGACGGTCGGAGTAATGCCCTAGTCCCATAGCATCCGGTACGTCGGCCTGTTGGTCAGACTCCGATGGCATTTCAAGGTAGGGACGTTCAGCGACAGCCCGGTAGAGCTCCCTGATGATGGTGGATTTACCACAGCCATTTGGTCCTATCAGGACGTTCACGCGCGAGTCAAAGGACAGGTCAAGTGGCTGGCTGATGGGCCCAAGGTTCGATATGCCAAATTTCGAGACGCGCATGACTCTACCTCATCGATTCTCTGGTTGTTTCTTCCCATTTGGAGACGGTCTTTGTCAGGACTACAGCGCGGTCGGCGCAGCGCGCATCACCGAGTTGTCGATCTCGAAGCCGTAGCAGGAACGGCAAATGGATTCCATGACGTCGGGATTTACTAGGCCGCAGGTGCGGCATACCTGGTCCAGCAGTTGCGGTGGGCGGGACTGTTCTTCAAGGATGGTCTCGTAGAACCTGACGTGGCGCTCCGCCTGTCGCTGCCAACTGCGGCGGACGTTGGGAATTTCCAGTGCTTTCTGGCCGTTGGCACGTTCCAGCGTTTCCAGCGCGCCGTCCCTGCGGCGTTGCAGGGCGCTGGTCAGATTGTTGGTGTGGCGAGCGTCCGCGCCAGACGCCTTTAGTTCGGCTAGAGTAGTCTCGCCGACTTTGGATAGTGTCGCCAGACGCTCGGTCAGTTCGGCCTGTCTTTCGTCCAGCGTGCCTTTGTCGTTCTCTGGGCTGCCGTCAGCAGCTTGGTTGGCGTTTGTAGTCATTGCTCTTCGGTTCCTAGTGAGTAGTTCGACAACTATACGAAACCCTAGCCAAGCCACGCAGACCTGTCAATACCATGGCTACAAATCCAGCGCGTACAGGTAAAGCGTCAAGCTGGTGTGCGGAAAGGCATGGTCTTCCAGCTCGTGGTAGCCGCGATGCTTGAGGAAGGCGATGGCGGCGGTCATGTGGTTGGCGGTCCAGACGATGGCCCGGGCGTAGCCGGCGTCCCGGCAGAAGTCTTCCGCCTGGTCCAGCAGCCGGGAGGCGACCCCCTGGCGGCGAGCGGAGCGGTCCACGGCCAGGCGGCGGATTTCCGCCTCTTCATCGTCCCGGCGGTACGCGCCGATGGAACCGACCAACCGCCCGTCCAGCTCGGCAACCCAGAAGTTGCTCTTGGGCCGTTGCAGGTAGCTCTGATCGACGTGGGCCAAGTCGTGGTTGAGGGCGCCGTCGATGTATTCGTGGAACCCCTCCCGGTCGGCCTCGTTGTGCAGATAGCTTTCCGCGAAGTCGTCCTGCGCGTGGGCGAACAGGTCGCGGACGGCCTCGGCGTCGTTGGGTCGAAACTGGCGGATGGTGAGCATGAACGACACGCCTACAACTCCAGGGCGTACCAGGAAATGATGATCGTCGTGTTGGCAAAGCCTTCTTCGGAAATCAGCTGGTAACCCCGGCGCTGGTACATACTGATGGCGGCGGTGAGAAAGCTGGCCGTCCGCAGGATGATGCGGGAATAGCCAGCATCTCGGCAGAAAGATTCGGCGTGGTCCATCAGGTGGGACGCCACGCCCAGGCGACGGGAGTCACGGTCAACCGCAACGCGGCAGACCTCCGCTTCGGCGTCGCTGTGACGATAGATGCCCAGGCATCCAATCGGTTTGTCGCCCTTCTCGGCTATCCAGAAATTGCTGTTGGGGCGTTCCAGGTAAGTGGAAGCGATGTCAGCCAGGTCGCCGGAAAGGGCACTCTGGATATAGCCATCTAGGGCTTGGCGCGAGGCTTCGGTGGGAAAGTGGTCGCCCATAAAGTCCTGCTGCCCCTCCCGGAACAGCCGGTGAACCGCATCGGTATCGTCGCGGCGGAACTGGCGGATGGTGACCACAGGGATGCCCCAATCAGGTGTTAACCAGGAAGTTGATGATGTCGCCGTCCTGCACCGGGTAGGTCTTGCCTTCGGAGCGCAGCAGGCCCTCCTTGCGGCCCTGGGGGATGCTGTTGCCGCAGGCGCGGAAGTCGTCGTAGGCGATGACCTCGGCGCGAATGAACCCGCGGGTGAAGTCGGTATGGATGACGCCGGCGGCGTTGACGGCGGGCATACCGCCCGGAACGCTCCACGCCCGTACCTCGTCCTCGCCGACGGTGAGGAAGGACACCAGGCCCAGGGTATCGTAGCTGGCGCGGATCACCTGCGACGTAGCCGGCTCGCCCAGCCCGAAATCGGCGCGAAACTCGTCGGCTTCCGCAGCGTCCATCATGGCCAACTCCGCCTCGATGCGCGCGCTGATGCTGACCTCGCCCACGCCGGCGGTCAGGTCGGCGTCCAGGTCCAGATCGGCGATGCGGATTTCGTCCGCTCCCTCATCGGTGTTGAAAACGGCGATCACGTTTTTGTCGGTCAGCAGTTGATAGTTGCCCAAGATCGCCCGCTCCGAATCGGTGAAGGTTTGCCGGCGGATGGGGATACCGTTTTCCAGGCTGGCGCGGGCTTTGTCCACCGTTTCCTTTTGGCGGGTCATGGCGGGACGGTCGGCGGGCTTGGTCTTGTTGAACTGCTCCGCCAGACGAGTTGACGCCCGCTCCAGTACCTCCAAATCGGCGAAGGACAGCTCGCCCAGCATGGCTTCCAGGTCGCGGGCCGGATCAACTTCCCCGTTTGGGTGGGGCGCCGCGTCGTTGTGAAAGGCGCGGACGACGATGACGAAGGCCGTTGCCGACTGAAGGATGTTCCGGTAACGTCCGCTGATGCCCTGGGAACGGGCCATCCCCTCCGGGCCGGGCAGGTCGGTATAGCGTACCTCGGCCGGCACAATCTTGCGGGGATGGTAGATGACGCCCAGGTGATCCAGGCGCGGGTCGGGCACTTTGACCACGCCGAGGTGCATTTCGGTGAGACTGCCGGAAGCGCCGCTGGTGTCGGATTTGCCCAGGGTGAGGGCGTTGAAAAGGGTGGTTTTGCCGGATTGGGGCAGGCCGATGATTACGATGTCCATAGGCGGGCTAAATTGGGCATTACGCCATTTCGGTGGGCTAATCTGATTCGTCGAACAGGATTTTGACCACTTCGGGGGGCAGTGTAACCCGCAGCGCGCCGTCAGCATCCCTTTGGCCCTGCGCTATAAAAGCCGCGATGATACGCTGGCGCTCTGCTTCACGGCCTTCCCGCCAGCCGGCCTCACGTGCCTCCCGCAGGCTCTCCTCCGGGATTGCGACGGGTTCCGGCCGACGTCCTGCCGCGAGTCGAAGTTCCTCCTCGATGCGCCGGCGTTCCTCCCGTCGGCCCTCTTCTCGGCCTTCTTCTCGGCCCAGTTCTTTGAGTCTCTTGATCTCAGCCGGAATTAGCAGCACCATGCGCCCTAAAACCTCCAGGAAGATCGCCACCAGCAGGGCGGAGCCGGCCGATACGCCGAAAATGGCGGCCAGCCATAGCAGTCCACCGTCGTCCGACAGCCTGTGCCAATAGCTGGGGATGCCGTAAGCAACGCCGCCAGTGTACACCAGATAGTAGATAATCCAGTAGCGTCTGGCCGCTTGCTTGATGAAGTCCATTGTAGCATAGCCCGCCGGTCAGATTACTCAGCCGGTCGCCAGCACCACCGTCCCGGTTGACGACAGCGAACCGCCGGTGCCGTTGACAATGCTGGTGGTGGCGGCCTGGTCGGAGGAACCCTTGCGATATACCTGCCGCGCGCCGCATTCGCCGCGCAGTTGGCGGACCGCCTCAACCAGCAGGAAGCTGCCGTACATGCCGGGATGGGAGTAGGACAGGCCGCCGCCGTTGGTGTTCAGCGCGAAGTCGCCGCCGGGGGCGGTGCGCTGGTTCGCCACGAAGTCGGGGCCTTCTCCCCGTCCGCAGAAGCCCAGGCCCTCGATGGTCACCAGGGTGGTATAGGTGAAGGAGTCGTAGATCATCGTCAGGTCGATGTCGTCGTGGGTGAGGCCGGCGCGCTCCAGCGACCGGGGGCCGGTCTCCCGGGACCAGGTGGAGGTGTGGTCCTCCATGAAGCTGATCAGGTTGTGATCGTGGCCCTCGGCGGCGCCCAGCACCCACACCGGCTCCTTGGCGCAATTGCGGGCCTTCTCGGCGGTGGTGACGATGATGGCCGCCCCGGAGTCGGTGACCAGGCAGCAGTCGAAAAGGTGGAAGGGCCAGGCTACCCAGCGGGAGTTGTGGTAGTCGTCAAATGACATGGGCGTTTCGTGCATGTAGGCCACCGGGTTGAGGTTGGCCCACTTGCGGGTGGATACGGCGATTTCGGCCAGGGCCTGGCGGGTGCGGTCTTCGCCGTACTCGTGCATGTAGCGGGTGCAGGCCATGGCGTAGTTGATGGGCTGGCCGATCATGCCGTAGGGAGTCTCGTACTGGGCCACCGGGAGGTTCCGGTCCGGCGGCACCGGAACGCGGGTGGAACGCCCGGCCTGGCCATGGGTGATGAGCACGGTATCGCAGTAGCCGGCGCGGATGGCAGCGGCGGCGTGGGCCACGTGGATGACGAAGGAAGAGCCGCCCACCGAGGTGTTGTCCGTAAAGGACGGCTGCACGCCGAAGTATTCGGCAGTGGCCAGGGTGCTGAATCCGGCGGTCATGAGGCCGTTGACGTCCGACAGCGACAAGCCGGCGTCGGCCAGCGCGTTATAGGCAGCCTCGGCATGGTGCTGGAGGGACGATTTGTTGGGCACGTTGCCCATCTCGTCGGATTCAGCGACGCCGACAATGGCGATGTCGCGTTCACGTTGTGCGGTGCTGGCCATGGAACTGCCCTCCGGTATTGATCATTGGTGATTTAGCCCGACGATGGTACAACATTAGTTGCGGCCCTACAATTGCCGAATATCCCTCGGTGGCGTTCCGGTTCAGGTGGTTCGGTTGATAATTGGTCGGTGGATGGTTTGGCTGGTTGGCTTCGGGTTCGGGGGTTCAGGTTGTCGGGGCTCCGGCTGGAGAGCGTTGGTCTGGGAATTGAAGTGCTAAGTTGGCGCGTACTGACCGCCACACGCTTCACCGCCTGGATTCCGGCCCCGTATCAAGTACGGGGTGACGTTCTTTCGCCGGAATGACGAAAGGCGTGGTCCTGGATTCCGGCCCCGTGCTTGACACGGGGCCGGCTGTTCTTTCGCCGGAATGACGGGGGTAGGCGTGGTCCTGGATTCCGGCCGAAGCCGGAATGACGGTGGTGGGCGCGGTTGCTCCGTCGTGATAGACGGAGCGGCGACCCTCGCGCGGGGGTGGTGGCACCTGCCGTGCTGCTCGATGCGGTAGCGGTTACCGTCCGGTGAGCGATTAGCCAGCGGCGCAGAAAAGTCCGATGTGCTGTCCGCACGCCACAGGCGCATCTACGACACGCCACAGGCGCATCTGCGACCCTGTACGGTGACAGCGGTTGACCATGTGTGTTACCTGAACCCTGTGAACCCGATATTATTCAGATGTGATTTCGGCAGATGGGCCGTGGCCATGGGCTTGCTGCCTTACGCGTGGGGTATAGTATAGCGAACGGATGTACTGTTAGGCAAGGGTTGGGGTGTCATCGGATTGGGTTACGTTGCAGGCGGTTTATGGGGCGGGTGGCGTTGCAGGGGCGGGTAGGGCGACCGGCCGGTCGCCCCTACAGATCGAAACCACCTAAATTGCAACGCTACCATATCCCTCACGCGTATCCACATTGCTGAGGTGTCATTGCGAGGAGCGCAGCGACGTGGCAATCTCGTTGGGGAGGGGCCGTCGCTTCGGGAACGAGATTGCCACGCTGCGCTCGCAATGACAGGTTGCGGAAAGTGGGTACGCGTGAGCGAAGAGGCGCGCTTGCTGCGTTCCCGGGATTGCCACGCTTCGCTCGCAATGACAGGTTGCGGAAAGTGGGTA
>DAOUJY010000022.1:0-6670 GCA_034421995.1 Dehalococcoidia bacterium
CTTCAACCTATTGGTGAACTGGAATGGCTTGGAACCTGACGAAACCGGACGCATCCATCGCTCCATCGCTAACTTCACCCTCTGACACAAACTAGCACCAACGGTTTATACCAAAGGAGGCTCTTCATTGAGAAAACACTTCATGTTTCTGTTGTTGATGGGCGTAATGGCCTTGCTCATATTGTCAGCCGTGGCGTTCGCGACCAACGGTGGTGGAAGTCGCGATGGCAGCTCGCAAAATTGCAGCCCGGAACAAATCGAAGAGGACATCACCAAGTGTCCGGGCTATTGGGCGACTTTCTCCGATCCCGGACAGGCCGAACCGGACCCGCCGCCGGGCGAGGATACTTATGATGGCACCACGGAGGAAATAGAACCCGAACCAACCGGCTCGTCCCGCAACTCCAGTCAGCTCCTGTTGAGCAGTTGCAAGTTCGAGGCACAGGGCGACAACCCGCACAACTCGAGAAGGCCCACAGGGTCTGTCTCGGTGCATGGTTGGTGGAATGACCTGTCCTACTACAACGAAGGTTCGTGCCCCGAAACAGGCTTGGTCACGGTCAAACTCCAAGGCTATTGGTGTATCTGGTCCGACCCATCGCGATTCTGCTGGTATCGCACCTTGGTAACGGAATCCCAGACGATTACGGCGCGAAACCTGTCTCACAAGCGTGTGAATGCCAGAGTCGCATGTACCAGGTCTGACCGTAATTACCGGTACCGCAACGTTACGAAAGCCGAGGTCGGAGGTGATTCGGAAACGAAGCGTAGGTGGGCTGATGTAGACTGCCGCCACAACTACAACTGAGTTCAGAAGCGCGCATGTTATGACGCCTATTCTCGTCCTCGAGGCATTCGGAAATCTGCCCTCCACGCTCACGCTCGATGCCGAGCGTGAGCGTGAGCGACTCTTGATGGAGAAACCGCCTACCGGTATTTCGGTGGCGGGACTCCTTCATGTTGCCGTCGAATCCCGCACCGAGTTGATGGGCTGGCGTAACCTCTGGAATCTATTTGAGGCTGGTTTAACCGGCGACGATGGCCCATCTATGATCGGATGGGTGTACGTTAGCCTGTCCAATCCTGCCGACCTGAATGACCTGCCCCCGGACTCCGAGCAAACCGGCTGGGCCACATTCCCGGCCTCATCCGATTACGGCAACGCCACCGTGCCGTTGCCCGCCGCCATATTGCCTTTGCTCCAATGTTTTGACGACGCACTGCGCCACTTGGGGGCCGTCGATGTTTCCGGGTTCCAGGTGTCGTGCTACGGCGCTCACCGGGCACCGCGCAAAATGCCGACAAACTTGCTCATCGCAAACGCAGGCTGGTTTGACGCTCCCGAAAAGAGCCGCGCTGACGCGCTCATCACCTTCGACTACTCATTCCTCGGCGATCCAGGCCCTGCCGCCCTGATACAAACCCTCCAAGGCCGGCGCACTGGATCATTCGACTTTGCAGAGGTAGCTCCTGCGCCGACACAGCACAGAATCAATGCGTCAAGCGATACACCCTTCCTTGATGTGGCCTTTGAACCTGCCGAACTTGGCTTATCGGTCGTGTTGCCTGAATGGAGTCCATGCGCGGCCGGCTGGGCATTGTCCATGGTGGTGGACGCGGCACAGTCCACTGCGCCTGATGCCGAAAATTTCGTCATACGTATCACGCGAACTGGTCTCGAATAGTGACGCGAAGCGGAACCGTTGAACCCAAAGGCTGGGGTCATACCATTCGGCCGAATCAAACAACATCACCACCCAGTCAGCAGCAGTGATACTGTTCGAAAACGGGACGGCGCATACCGCCGTCGAAGCTGTACGACCAAGGGGTACCCCGCAACGACCTGCTCCAGATGATGTCAGCCAACGTGCGGCAGCCGGAGAACTTCCTGAGCGATCTCAACGCGCAGATTGGTTCGGTGATGCTGGCGGTGCGGCGGATCGAGGACCTGCTGGACGAATACGGCGCCGACCGGCTGATGGCGGTGGTCGCGGAAATTCTGTCCGCCACGGAGCGGCAGGTGCGGCAGTTCATCTCTGGCTGGCCCGACGGCGTGTACCATGGGGAGTCTTTTGTAGATGACGACGGTTTCGACAGCAAGCTGGTGCCGATCCGGGCGAAAGTCACCATTGCCGGCGACTCAATGGCCATAGACCTCAGCGAATCCAGTCCCCAGGTCGAGGGGTTCATCAACAGCGCCTACGCGAATACCAGGTCGCTGGCCCACGCCGCCATCATGTACCTGGCGCCGATGGACGTGGCCCGCAACGAGGGTTCCATGCGGCCCGTGCAGATCATCGCGCCGCGGGGCCTGGTGGTCAACGCCAACCCCCCCGCGCCGGTGTGCATGAGCACCAACCACTGCGCCGAAGAGGTGGTGGAGGCGGTGTTCAAGGCGTTGGCCCCTGCTATTCCGGGCGCGGTGTCCGCCGGTTTCTCGCGACGGCTGCGGTACGCCATCACCGGAAAGGATCCGAGGACGGGGCGGCAGTTCATCTGGCACTTCTTCCTGGCCCGGGGCGGCGGCGGCGCATCCGAGGGATATGACGGGTGGTCGAATGTCGGCGAGGTGAACGTGGCCGGCGGGATACGCTCGCCCAGCATTGAGGTCACGGAGGAACGGTTCCCGCTGTTCGTTCTGCGTCATGAGTTGAGGCCCGATTCGGGTGGAGTCGGCCAGTGGCGCGGCGGCCTGGGAGCCGTATGCGACCTGGTGTATGAGGGCGAAGGCGCGGCCCTGCTCAACACGGCGGGCGATGGGATTGTCGTGCCTCCCTTCGGTCTTTTCGGAGCGGATGACGGGCTGCCTCACCACTACAAGATTGTCTCCAACGGCGCCGAGCGGGTGCTGGGGTCAAAGGAAGTTGGCGTGCTCGTCAATCCTAGCGACCGCATCATCTGCCTATCTTCCGGCGGCGGCGGTTACGGCGAACCGGATAAACGGGATAGCGATGCGGTGGGGTGGGATTTGAAGAACGGATATGTCACCCGGTAAAGAATCAGAATATAATTGGGCCGTCCAAACCTGCTGCCCGGTGCCGGAGGCTTTCCCATGGCCGCCACCCGAATCATCACCAACGCTTGGAAAGTGCGTACTCTGCCCGACATCTTCTACGAAGAACCGGAGCGAATTGAGGACGACATGGAGCAGTGGCCGACCGTGTTCCGAATATCCGGGCTGCTCTATGAGCGTTATCAGGATCGCTCCGACGTGTTCGTGAACGGTGGCGCATTCGTCTCCTACGACGTAACCGACGGCAACCGGCGGGTCGCCCCGGACCTGTTTATCGCGTTTGACGTGGACGTGGCGGGCATCTACTCGAACCTGCCGAACTTCTGGATCTGGGAAATCGGGAAGGCGCCGGACTTCGTGGGACGAAAGTACGTGTCATGAAAAATACGCATCTGGAACAGGCGCTGCGCCAGGCCCTGGAGGGACGGGGCGGACCGGCGGAATGGGCCGCCATCTGCGCCGACGCCGCTTGTCGGGCCGGCCTGGATTACGCTACCATTGAGGCCATGACCGCCTCCCTGAAACCCGACGCCCTCCAGCGCCGCCTGGACGACCTCATGCCCGACGCGCCGGCCGACAACGTCGTGTACGACGAACTTCCTGAAGGACTCATCGACCTGCCCAGCGCGTGCCGTGAGCACGGGGTCAAGACCATGACTGCCCACAATTGGCTGCGACGTGGGCTACTCAAATCAATGGGCAAGCTCAAGGGGCGTGGAACTGGGGGGGTGAACGTGGTGAATGCCATGGAATTTGCCGAGGTGGTCAATATGCCCAAGAACAAAGGTGGGCGCCCTGCAAAAAACCTGACAAAGTAATTGACAAACCCGACAAGGTTTGTCAAAATCCCCCTCGCATACCAACGCGAGGGGGATTTTCTTATGCACTACGCCGAACCGGGGCAACCGGTAACGCTGTGCCAACAACTCCTGGCCATCAAGCCGTGGATCGACGGCGTGCGGGAAGGGGAGTACACCAACGATCCGAGCGCGCCCATCGACTGCCCGGCCTGCCTCATCAGAGCGTTGCGGGGCGATGAGGTCGGCGACCGCGTCCGCCAGCACGAAGCGGCCGGCCTGCGCTATTGCTTCACCTGCATGACGTGGGACGACGACACCGATTGCTTCCCCAGTGACCACTCCCTGCACTGTGGCCACGAACTCAAGCCTCTGGGCATGGAGATGGCGGTGGAGTACCGCCTGATCTGCACCGCTCAGATCCACCAGATCATCGCCATCCGAAACGAGGAGCCTGTGGCGGAATAACCGCCCCGCCACGACAGCCGGCTGGCCGTTTGGTGGACGGAACGGAGGGGAAATCCATCATCCCCAGCGCTGGCCCCCGTACAACCGGCCTACCGGGGGCAACCACCACGCAAAGGAGTTTGAACATGCTGGAGACCCACATCCTCTATGACGATGAGTTGACGCTTTGCGGCCAGCCCGTAGCCGGCGCGGAAACGCCCGAATGGAATGACGACATCGATGATTTCGACGACCCCACCTGTGCCAACTGCCGGTTCCAGATGCAGCTGGTCATCAAGGCCTTAGGCGCCACGCCAGGCGATGCAGCCACGCTCATGCTCGACTTGCGGGAGATGGCTTTCGACGTCGGCCCATCCGCCCTCGAAAGCAGCGGCTTCAATCAGCTGATGGACAATTTGCGGGCCCACATCGCCAGCCACCATCAATAGGAGTTTCTTATGGCAACCACGCTGCCCCCGCCGGCCACGAAAAAGTGCCAGGCTCCGGACCACCAGGCTTTCAACTGCACCGACATCTACGGCATTGTCCTCTGCGCCACCTGCTGGTTCCGCTACCGGCGGGCCAGGGCCGCGGCGGTGCCCCAGAACGAAGATCTTTTCGACCACGATTAATCAACCTCCCCGCGCCGTCCGGCCGTTTCGCCTCCTCTGGACGGTCGGCGGCGCTTCCCGAAAGGACAAAATGATGCGTGCCACCTGTTCAGTTTGTGGTTGGAGCGGCTTCCAGGGCAGCTGGACCGCCATACGGTCGCCGGGGCCGGACGCGACGGCTCCGAAGCGGCGGATCATGCGCCTGCTTTGCTTTTCCTGCTCCGTCCTCTGGAAATCCATCGAGCATCAGATTGACTGCGACGGCTGTTACCAGTGCGTTCGGGGCGGTCAGCACAACAATGAAAAACAGCTGTACATGGCGTCGGGCAACGATCTGCCGTTGGCGGACTTCTGCGAGCGGCCGCCGGCGCCGGTGGCAACGCCGTTCTACCCCTCCCTGGGGGATTTCTACAACGGCGACCGGCGACGGTTGCGCAGCGGCGAGGCCGATTACGGAGTGCACTGGCGACTGAAGGGCTGGACGCACAAATGGCGCGTTTCGTACGTGCACCGCACCGGCGAAATATACGCCGTGCACCAGCAGATGGCGTCCAACTGTACGCCCGGCCCGTACAGCTACGGCCCGCTGTTCGTAATCGGCTAGGTGGAACCCGATCATTACGACGAAAGCGCGTACCGGCGCGATGTCTATTACGCCACGCTGGACCGGATACTGGAGGGCTGGCCGGAGGTGTGCGGTGACGCCCACAGCCTGATGTGGGTCCGGGACCGCATCATCGCCGCCGAGCAGACCGCCACGGAGGTAAAGACATGACGACTGTTGCCGAGAAGTACGCACTGCGCATGAAAGCGATGATTGAGGGTCCCATTTGTACGACGGAAGAATTCATTGCGGTCTTCCGTGAGATGGAAGAAAGCTCCATCTGGACGCAGCTGGAACCCGTTCCCGTCTGGGTATTCGAGGACCGGTCGATGCTCAAACAGATTGAGATCGACGGCATCCCCGCGTATGAGTACGCCGAATGGAATGTGGAGGACTGATGAAGGTGAAAATCGTAGCCGCCCCCATCTTCGACGGGACGTATGACCCGGAGCAAGAAATCAACGCTGCCCTCAAACAGGGCTGGTTCCTGAAGGAAACCCACGCTCCGGTGACTGACATCGGCATCTGGCTAGTCGCCATCCTGGTTGACGACGTGGAACCGCGCGAGGTCATCGCCACCATCAACCGGGAGGTGTGACCAATGGCCAAACCCGCGACTCCCTGCGCCCACTGCGGCCACGTCACGAAATCGAAGACCCGCTGTCGCCGTTGCGGGCTCCGCATCTGCAATCCCTGCGTCAGCCGGAGGTGCATGAAATGACCACCGCCGAAACCGTCGCCGAGCCGCGGCCCTGGACGCCGCCGGTGGACGAATCCAAATGCGCCAGCGCCGTCTCCAACCTGAACCCGGTCGGGAGCAGGGATCGCCTCCTCATCCCCTGCCCTCGGCCGGCGTCGAAAGCCTGCCCCACCTGCGGACATCGCTACTGCTCGGAATGCTGGCGCTGGCATTGGATGAGGGACCAGTCGCGTCCCGGGTCACACGGCTGGTGCGCTGCCAGCATCAGGCCTAAGGCGGCGAGGAAAGGTGAAGCATGATTGTTTATCCTGAGTACTGGACTGCGTCGGAGGTCGCATTCGCTGACGCTTGCGACCATCCGGAAGAATGTTTTTCCGAGGACGACCTTAGCTAGGCTTTACGCAATTCAAGCCGCGTAAGCGAGGGAATCCACCATTCGGTGGTACAGGGTGACGGGAAGTTCTCGTACATCAGGGTCGCCGGCTGACAGTGATAAAC
>DAOUJY010000023.1:0-28869 GCA_034421995.1 Dehalococcoidia bacterium
GTTTATCACTGTCAGCCGGCGACCCTGATGTACGAGAACTTCCCGTCACCCTGTACCACCGAATGGTGGATTCCCTCGCTTACGCGGCTTGAATTGCGTAAAGCCTAGCTAAGACCGCGGAACTGTCGCACATAGTCCGACTCCCTTTGATCTCCCTCCCAGTCCGAACCCGGCCGGGTGAACGGCGGGTTCATAATCACCAGATCCTGGCTGGCTACCGGCATATCAACGTTCAGCTGTGCCGGGACTTCGCCAGTGCCGGTAACGGTGGTTCCCCTGGTTACCGGGATAAGCGCCCGGATTGCGGTACGTCCGTTCAGCAAGTCCAGGGAGCCGATAGAAACACCGCCGTCTTCGGCTTGACCATACTCAGTAACCACGGTGCGGGTACTTTCATAGCCCTCTAATGGATGTGACGATGAGAGCATTGACGCGGTGAGATGCACCGCCGACGGCAGCACGTCACAGGCCGTGAGAGAGTTCTCCATCATGTAGCCGTGCAGTTGCGCCGGGTCGCCGCCGGCCAACCGATGCAGCCGATTGACCCGACGGTAGGCCGTGTGCAGTAGCGTGCCGGTGCCGCAGGCGTAGTCGGCAATGCGAAAATCTCTGACCCGCTCGGGGTCGCCCCACTGCCCGTTATCGGGAATCGCCAGGTGGGACAGCAGCGTCGCTGACTCCGGTTTAGTGTAAAAAGTTGCCAGAAACTTACGGTCGGCAATCAACTTCTGGAACACTATACCTACAATGTCGCTGGACTGCGTCACTCCCAAAGTGAGCAGTTGGTCTACGGTACGGGACATTTCTCGTAGTGCGCGACTGCCTACGTACGATGGATTAATATTTGCCAATAATCTGCTGGCGACATGGAAAATAGACCAGTAATTCACTTTCAGAATCTTTTGCCACTCTTCCAGTACCAACAGCGGTGTCAAGACACTCCCGTCCTCCGTCAATTGCGCTATGCTGCGCACACCGTGCTGTCCGGCGAGGTTTTCCTGATATACCAGCGCGTTAATCATTATGGCAGCTGCCATGCGCACGGTCTGAATACTATATTCCTGCTTGAGGTGTTCCTCGATTGCCGGACCCGTGGCCTCTCGCATTCTGACCGCTTCATGTAGGTACCCGGCTGCGCTGTCTATGCCGCGCTCCAGAATGTCCGCGCCGCGTTCCACCACATCCAGAGGAACCGACGCTTGTTCAACAAATGCCGCTAAGTCTCGCAAACTGCCCGGAATAAAGCCCGCTTCCGGGAACCGCTCGTAGCTTTCACTGTCGGCGCCGGTCAGCAGGGCGTACTCGAGCCGAACGTTGCCGCGCAGCAGTTCGTCAACCTGGTCGAGGGTATCGCAATCGCGTAAGCTCGCCGGCGACCGGAGCGCGATGACGGCCTTGACCTTACCCGATGCGCCAACTGTGGAAAAGTCGAGGTTGGCCCCCAGCCGGCCGGCAGCCTCGCTTTCCACGGTGTAGGCCGGCAGATACTCGTTCTCGATGACGACAGGCGGCGCGGACTCCTGGGTTATCAGGATGTCCGGCGTGGCCGTGGTTCCGGCGAACGCGCCGGTGTTTTCGCCCCGCGCCGTCCAGCGTCGGTCCGGATTGCCGAGCAGGGTTGCGATGCGACCATTGAGCTGATTTTCTATGATGGGCATGGTTGCCTGTGGCCCCAGGAATGGGTTGAATGAAGGCTAACATCGCGTGCGACGGCTTGCCAACGGCCTGCCGTCACCAAATCCCGCCGGTTTCGCCCTACAAAAATAGGGGCGACTAACTGGCCGCCCCCACTATTGCATCACCAAGATGCCATCAAGCAATCAGTTCGCTGATGAGGAATTTGGGATTGATGTCCGTAAAATTCTTCACGTCGCCCACCAGCTCCCGGCCGTGGGTCTTGAAGCCCTCGTGCACGCCGTCCACGTCGTTGAAGAAGAGGTAGCCGACGGCGGTGTATATCGGCGGCGCGTTGGGGTCGGTGTCGGAGATGCCCTTCTCCACGTTGTAGTAGCGCATTCCAAAGGTGGTCAGGCGTTCCTGCACCAGCGGCATATGCGTGTTGACATAGTAGTCGAAGTCAAAGGACTTCCCTTCCTCGTTGTCGTAGAAAACGGTTACTTTGATCATCGTTGTTGCTCCTCGGGTGTAGGGGCGACCGGCCGGTCGCCCCTACGGGTTAGGTCTCAGTGATAAACGTTGGCGCCGGCTCCGCCGCCGGCCGCGATGGTCTCGCCGCTGATGGCGATGCTGCGCGGCGAGGCGAAAAAGGCCACCACCCAGGCCAGCTCTTCGGCATCGACGATGCGCCTGGTGGAGTTGCCGGCGGCGGCGCGGCGCTCGATCTCCTCCACCGTTACGCCCTCGCGTTCCGCCTGTTCGGCGTACATGGGGCCGCTGCGCTCGGTGCGCGTGGTGCCGGGATGGACCAGGTTGACGCAGACGCCGTGCTCGCCCAGCTCTTCGGCCAGGTACTTGGTCAGGTTGGACAGGCCGGAGTTGCGGACGCCGGCGCTGAGGTTGCCCGCCGCCCGCCGCGCCGACAGGCCGCCGACGTTGACGATGCGGCCCCAGCCCTGCTGCTGCATATAAGGCGCGACGGCCCGGGCGCAGCGCAGGTAGCCCATCACCTTGGTGTCCAGGTCCAGCATCACGTCCTCGTCGCGGATTTCATCCAGCGAGCCGCGGGCCAGGCCGCCCGGCGCGGCGGCGTTGTTCACCAGGATGTCGATGCGCCCGCCCAACGCTTCGGCAGCCTGGGCCACCATGGTGTTGACCTGCTCGGTGCTGGTCATGTCGCAGACGATGGGTGTAACCGACCCGCCGGTGGCGCCGGCCACGTCTTCCGCCGACTCCGCCAGCGTGTCGGCATACCGGCCGGTGATCACCACGCTGCATCCGTCCGCGGCCAGCACCTTTGCCACCGCCTTGCCGATGCCCCGGCTGCCGCCGGTTACGATTGCGGTCTTACCGTCAAGTTGCAAATCCATACGCGGAAAGCCTCCCGCTCAAATTGACGGCATTGTACATCACCCAAGACCCACACGCCGAAATGTTTGTAGGGGCGAATAATTATTCGCCCCTACGGTGACATGGTCGATGTCAACCGGCGACTATGCAACCTGCACGGTCGCGCCGGCCTCTTCCAGCTTGGCCTTGATGCTGTCGGCGTCTTCCTTGTTCACACCTTCCTTGACGCGGGCCGGGGCCGACTCCACCAACTCCTTGGCTTCGCGCAGGCCCAGGTCGGTAACCTCGCGCACCGCCTTGATGACGTTGATCTTGTTGGCGCCGAAGTCGGCCAGGGTGACGTCGAACTCGGTCTGCTCGTCGCCGGCCGCGGAGGGAGCGTCGTCGGTAACCACGCCGGCCGCCGGGGCGGCGGCAACCGCCATCGGAGCGGCAGCGGAGATGCCGAACTCTTCCTCAATGGCCTTGACCAGGTCGGCCAGGTCCATCACGCTCATGCCCTTGATTGCGTCCAGTACTTCCTGATTCACTGCCATGATTGAAACCTCCTGTTTCGTCCTTGCATTTGCCCACTTTCGGGAAATCGTCATCCGCCGGTGGCGGAAGGATTTACGGGATTTCAGGATTAGCAGGATTGGGTCGGTTAGCCCTTTCGCGGCGTCATCCTGGAAATCCGATAATCTTGAAAATCCTGATTCTGACAGAGTGGGTAGTCCTTCGCTATTCCGCAGCCTCGGCCGGCTGCATCTGCTCCATCCGGGCCTGTAGCACGTAGGCCAGGCTGCGGATGGTGCCGTTGAGCACGCTCATCAGGCCGTACAGCGGCGACTGCATATTGCCCAGCAACTGCGCCACCAGCACCGGGCGCGGCGGCAGCGCGGCGAGACGCGAAACCTCGGCCGGCTGCATCGCGTCGCCCTGGCCGATCACGGCGCCGTGAATGGACAGCCCGCCGGCGCTGGCGTTGGCCGCGTCGTTCACCGCCTTGGCGATGAGAGCCGCGTCGTCGTAACCCACTGCAATGGCCGTCTGTCCGGTGATGATGTCCTTGAGCTGCGGCACCTCGGCAGCATCGGCGGCCAGGTGGAGCAGGTTGTTCTTGATGACGACGAACTCAACGCCGCCTTCCCGCATCCGACGGCGCAGGTCCACCATCTGGTTGGCGTTCATCCCGGTGTAGCCGGTGGAGACGACGATGGAACTGCGTTCCAGCTTGTCCTTCAGCTCGGCCACCCGGTCCACTTTTTCCTGAGTTGGCAAGGTTTCACTCCTGATTTGCCGTGAGGCAAAAAACTACCCGCGCCTCGAGACAAAGGGCGCGGGTTAGGTGACATAATCCGACGGAACAAATGCCGGCATCAACGAACCTTCTTGCCGCCGGACGCATCCGGTGGGCTTCGCCTCGGCGGGCGGCGCATGGCCGCCATTATTCCCGTTGGGTACCCGCTGTCTCAAGCGCTGGGGGTTGCTATTCTATTGTGGATGTCAGCCTAGCATCCTTTCCGTCAAAACGCAACGGACATAGCGCTCTCGGTAGCGTTCTCCGACCTGTTGCAATCGCCGACAGAGGATGGTATTATCGTTGTAAGCAATAAATAGTATCGTCTATCAAGATGTGACGGATGTCACAAATACAGCAGACCAGCCACATTCATGCAACGAACAGGAGGTAGCATCATGGCGCTGTGCAACAACATAATCGTTCCCCTGGACGGGTCGAAACTGTCGGCCCAGGCGCTGCCAGCGGCCCGGCTGATGGCCAACGCCACCCACGCGCCGGTAACCCTGGTGCGGTCTTTCGGGCGGCTCCCCCAATGGTACGCCGACGCCGAGCGCGGGCGTTTCAGCGCCGCCATGGCCGCCGGCGAGCACGACCGCACCCTGGCCGATCTGGCCGGCGTCAAGCGGCGCATGAAACATTGGGGCGTCGAGCCGCCGATATTCGTCGAAGCCCACGAGGGGCCGGCCCACGAGGCAATCATCAACCTGGCCGACCATGACCCCCACGCCATGATCGTGATGGCAACTCACGGGCGCGGCGGCCTCTCCCGTATGCTCACGGGCAGCGTTACGGCCAGGGTGGTGCGGGCCGTCAGCAATCCCACGCTCATCGTGCGCTGCAACAAGGGCGACTGCCCGGTGGTGCCCCGGCACATTGACAACATCCTCGTCCCCCTGGACGGCTCCAGTTTCGCGGAGAACACGCTGCCCTACGCGGGAGAACTGGCCGCCGCCTTCGGCGCCCGGGTAACGCTGTTCCGCGCCACGCCCAACGTGGATTACTTCCGGGCCAACTCCGACTGGACACACTTCAGCGGCGCGGCCGGGTTCCGGTATAACGATCCGTTCGATATGTCGTCGCAGCTGGCGGAGGCGTCGCGGGAATATCTGTGGCGGAAGGCGGACGCGCTGCGGGCCAGATTCCCCATATTCGACGTGACGGTGCAGAACTCCCTGGAACATCCACCGGAGGCAATACTCAAACTGGCCGGGCAGCTGGAAAACAGCCTGGTGGTGATGGCGACCCATGGCCGTCGCGCCGTGGGGCGGGCGCTGTTTGGGAGCGTGGCCGACCACATGGTGCGCCACTCCGGGTCGCCGACCTTGCTGATCCGCGGCCCAATGCCCGTTGCGGCGCCGGCCGGGGAGTTCCGGGAAGATCGGGAGCTCGCCGAAACGGCGGCATTCCACCACGATGCCGCGCTGGTCGGCTGATCCTGATCCGCCCAACCGACCCCTCGACGGACCAAAGGCTCCGGGGCTGGCAAACGGCCCCGGAGCCTCCCCTTTCAAGGCAATCGCATCATAGCCTACCCGCTCGTCACTCCAGCGCAAGAACGTCACCCCGTACTTGATACGGGGCCGGAGTCCAGCAGTTGCCAACCTCACGCGTATCCACTTTCCGCCATCTGTCATTGCGAGAATGCCGCCAGGCATTCGTGGCAATCTCGTTGCGGTACTTGCGGTTGCTGGCAAGAACCCTTCCTACGCCGACGAGATTGCCACGCTGCGCTCGCAATGACAAAGTGGGCACGCATGAGGCTACCAATACTCTGAAAGGTACTGCCGCCTGCGTTATAATGCCCGACGATTTTTATAGCGGCTCCGGCCGCTCAGGGATATGATGGCCCAAGCCGAACATCACAGGTCTTCAGGAGTGCTACGACCGGCGGTGGCCGTATCGCCGTCCGAGCGCGCCGTTTTGCTCCGTCAGCAGCCGTTCGTACTGTGGTTCACCGGGCTGTCCGGTGCCGGCAAGAGCGCGTTGTCCGGCTGGCTGTCCCGCCGGCTCCATGATGCGGGGTGGCTCACCTACGTCCTGGATGGCGACCGTCTGCGTCACGGCCTGAACGACGATTTAGGGTTCGGCATCGCGGACCGGCGGGAAAACGTGCGCCGCCTGGCCCACGTCGCCAGCCTGATGTACGAAGCGGGGCTGATTACACTGGTGGCGTGCATCTCGCCTTTTCAGTCCGAGCGGGATTTCGCCCGGTCGCTGGTTAGCCCGGGCAAATTCGTGGAAGTATTTGTTGATACGCCGCTGGCCTTGTGCGAGGAACGGGACACCAAGGGGCTGTACCGCCGCGCCCGGCTGGGCAAAATAACCGATTTCACCGGCATCGATTCCCCTTACGAAATACCCGCCAATCCTGAAATAACCATTACCACCGCCGACCGCACCGTCGCCGAGTCCGGCGCGGAATTGATGGCCTTTCTGCAACGGCGTAAACTCCTGACATGGCCAGCCCACGACTAACCGACCACCCAGCGGGGAGGAGCGGCGGCGCGGCGCGCCGCGGATATACGCCGGGGGCCTCCGGCAGCGCCGGGTCTTTCAGCTCCGGGTTCAACAGTTTTATTTCCACCGGCCGGCTGTCGCTGGCGTTGCGGCTGGGCCGGCGCTACGGCGTAGAGCGCCGGTTTATCCCCCGTTATCTGGGCATCCTGACCACCGATGCCATCTTCGCGCCCCTGCGGTTCTGGCAGAGCGTGGCTTACGGCGGGCGCATCCGGCGGGCGGAACTGCACCCCCGGCCGTTGTTCCTGCTGGGCTTCTGGCGCTCCGGCACCACGCTGCTGCACAACCTGTTATCCATGGACCCGCAGTGGGGCTTCGTCAACACCTACCAGGCCGCCATGCCGGACCTGTTCCTGGCCGGACAGCGCCGGGTGCGGCGGATGATCGAGTCCAAACTGCCGCCCAACCGGGGCGTGGACAACATCCCGGTGGACTTCGCGATGCCCCAGGAAGAGGAAATCGCGATGATGTGCGCCAGCGGCCTCAGCCCCTACGTCTCTCTCCTCTTCCCCAACAGCGCCGGCAAGACGCTGGATTACCTGTTCATGGACGGCCGGCTAAACCGGGACGAGCGGGAACGCTGGCGGTCGGAATACGCCAGGCTGCTCCAGGCGGCCAGCTACCACATGGGCGGCAAGCCGCTCCTGCTGAAATCGCCGTCCAACACCAGCCGCATTGCGGCGCTTTTAGAGATGTTTCCCGAGGCGCGGTTCGTCTATATCCAGCGCAACCCCTACGACACGCTGCGCTCCTACATCCACCTGCTCCGGCTGATGAACGACTGGCACGCGCTCCAGAGCATCGACTTCGACGAACTGCTGATGCGGCAGGTGCAAATCTACCGGCAGATGGCCGAAACCTACCTGGAGCAGAAAGAACTGATACCGGACGGTCGGCTGGTGGAAATTCGATATGAAGAGTTGGAACAGGACAAGATGGAGCAAATCCACCTGATTTACGAGAGACTGGGTTTGGACGGTTACGACGCTTTTGCGCCGCGCCTGGCGGAATATGTCGATTCCATAGCCGATTTCCAGAAGAACCCCTCCAATGTCAATGACCGGGTAATTCGGCTGGTTAATGACTACGTTCCCTTCCTGGTTTCTCGCTATGGGTATGAGTTCATGGCGCCGTCAACGGTATCTGACGCCGGCGACCGTGATAACATTTAGGCTGTAACGACAGAGACCATTCGTCAGAATCAGGATTTGCCGGATTTCACGATCTGCCGGATTGGGTTCATTATGGCGATATGGCAATAATCCTGAAAATCCGCTAATCCAAAAAATCCTGATTCTGACAAAATTACGCCATGGGAGGCCGCAAATGGACCAGCCAGTTGCCGATTTTTGGGATGCCACCCGCGCCATTCTGAACGAAACGCCGGTGGATGCCGCGCTTACCGAGTGCCCGGAGCGCAGCGGCCGGGAGTACGAGACCTGGAACGTCGTCCTGCGCAGTTACGGCGGCCAGCGGCTGCGGGGCTTCTACACCGTGCCCCGGGATACGCCGGCGTCGGGACGGTTCCCGGCCCTGCTGGCGGTGCCCGGCTACGGCGGCGCCAAGGATATTCCTTACCACGTGGTGATGCACGGGTTCGCCGTGCTCACGCTGTTCCCCCGCGCCCAGGGCGAAAGCATCCCGGAGTGGGACCTTCCGCAAGGCGCCAACAAGCTGACCTACAACGTCACCGACCGGGACAGTTACTACTACCGGGCCGGGTACATGGACTGCGTGCGCGGCGTTGACTTCCTCGCCGAACGGGACGAGGTGGACGCGGCCCGCATCGGGATGTGGAGCCGCAGCCAGGGCGGCGGGTTCACCCTGGCCACGGCGGCGCTGGACCATCGCCTGGCCGCGGCGGTAGCGGAAGAGCCGTTCATGTGCAACTATCCGGTGGCCATCGACATCGACACGCGGCCCTATCACGAACTGCGCAACTACGTGCAGGAACATCCCGAAGAGCGGCCGGCCATGCTGGACACCCTGCGCTACTTCGACACCCTCACCCTGGCCGACGCCATCCAGTGCCCCATCCTGGTCAACATCGGCATGGCCGACACCACCTGCCCCTACGACACTATCATGCCGGTGTTCGACCGCATCCGGGCCCACAAGTCCCTGCTGGTCTATCCCGACCTGACCCACAGCCCCTGCACCGACTTCAACGTACACGCCATGAACTGGCTGAAACGGTATCTGGGGACGTAGGGATCAGAGCACAACGTGTAGGAGCGAATAATTATTCGCCCCTACCGAGGGTCATTCCTCCGAAGTGTCGATCATGCCTGCCGGATCCGGCAAACCCGACCCGCTGGGCCTGGCCGTAGCGCAGGCGGCGCAGGAAGCGGCCCACCCGGCCGTGGTGATCCTGTTCGGCTCCCGGGCCCGCGGCGACCACCGGGAGAATTCCGACGTTGACCTGCTGGTAATTTCCGACGGGGACGACGCGCGGAAAGGCTACTTTGCCGCGTCCTCCGGTGTCCGGGCCTATCGCAAGCGCACCGGGTTCAACCTCCACTATGACATCGTCCCGATGACCCGGAAGGAATTCAACCGGAACCGCCGGGCCAAGCAGCATATCGCCGGCCAGGCCGACACCTACGGAGTAGTGATGAACGACGACCCCCTGGAACACGACGGCTCAAGAGAGGACAACTATCCCGACCACTGGCCCGAAACCGCGCGCCGTATTCGAGCGACTGAACAATGGCTCCAATCCTACAATGACAGCGTAGCATCCGATTATTGGTTCCAGGAAGAAATGGGCTTTGCCGCGCAGCAGGCGGTGGAAAACGCTCTGAAGGGCTGGTTGTCCTGTCTGAACCGAACCGCCACATACACACACATACTCAGAGACCTTTGGAACGAACTGGAGGGTCTGGGCCACCTCTACCGGGAGGAAACCTCGGAAATAACCGAAACCGGATGGCACTTTTTCATCCATATCGAGCACCGAAAGCCGGAAAGCCCCGATGATCCCGAGGACTGGCTGACGCCCTATGCGACGCTCTACCGCTACGCCGGAACCGCCCACCGCATGACCCGCGAGGAAAAACTGGCCTTGCACAGCCTGGTCAACCCCTTCGTAGCCGCCCTGCTGGAACACATACACCGCCTCAGCGGCACCGACGCCACGGACGTGTACCCGGACGGCCTCCGCCCCTGGGAAACGCACCGGCCCAACCCTTAAAGACCTCACCCGCCTCCGTTTCAGGAGTTTGTCAGAACCGGGATTTACCGGATTTACGGATTAGCAGGATTGGGACTCTCCTGTCGCAGATGGATCCAATCCAGTAAATCCTGAAATCCCGATAATCCTGATTCTGACAATAACAAAGGAGATAGAACCATGCCAGCACGAACCGGCGCCCAATACCTGGCCGGTCTGAAAGAACAGCCCCGGGAAATCTGGCTGGACGGCCGGCGCATCGACGACGTTACCGAGTTCCCCGGGCTGGCCAACGGGGCCGGATCCATAGCGTCCCTGTACGATATGCAGCACGACGGCGATGGCGCGGCCATGACCTACACGTCGCCCTCCACCAGCGACCCGGTGGGCCTGTCCTTCATCATCCCCAAATCGTCGGAAGATTTGGCGCGCCGGCGGGAGATGATGTCCCGCTGGGCCCACGCCAGCTACGGCATGATGGGGCGGACGCCGGACTTTCTCAACGTCACCGTCATGGCCATGGCCGCCGCCGGGGATTTCTTCGGCGACAACCGGCCCGAGTTCAAGCGGAACGTCGTCAACTACTACGAGTACACCCGCGAAAACGACGTCTGCATGACCCACACGCTGGTCAACCTCCAGCGCAACCGCGCGCCGTCGGCGACGTCCATGGACTACACCACCGACGTCGCCCTGCACGTGGTCCGGGAAACCGACGCCGGCCTGGTCATTCGCGGCCCTCGCGTGCTGGCGACCCTGGGGCCGCTGTCCGACGAGATCATGGTCTATCCCACCCGCTCATCCCTGCTGGCCCGGGACGAGGACGCCCACAAGTACGCCTTTGCCTTCGCCGTGCCCTGCGGCATTGAGGGGCTGAAGTTCATCTGCCGGGAGAGCTTTGACCTGGGCAAGTCCCATTTCGACCATCCGCTGGGTTCCCGCTTTGAAGAGATGGATGCCATCGTCTTCTTCGACGACGTGCTGGTGCCCTGGGAGCGGGTGTTCATGTACGGCGACCGGCACAAGTGCAACAATATGTCCAACGCCACCGGGCAGTACGTCCACACCGGCCACCAGGTGGTGACCAAGAACGTCGCCAAGTGCGAGTTCATCGCCGGCATCGCCAGCCTGATGGTCAAGACGCTGGGCAGCGGCGACATCCCCCAGGTGCAGGGACTGATCGCCGAGCTGGTGGAAAACCTGGAGATAACCAAGGCGCTGCTGACCCAGTCGGAGGTCAACGCCGCCGTTGACGAATGGGGCGTGATGCTGCCCGACCGGGTGCCGCTGAACGTGGCCCGCAACCTGTTCATCAAGATGTACCCGCGCATGGCCGAGATCATCCAGCTCCTCGGTTCCAGCAGCCTGATGGCCCTGCCATCGGAGAAAGACTTCAGCGGGCCACTGGCCGAGGTGCTGGACGCCTACCTGGACACGGACACGGCGTCGGCCCGGGAGCGGGTCCGCCTGTTCCGCCTGGCCTGGGACGCGGCGTGCAGCGCCTTCGGCGGCCGGCAGGTCCTCTACGAACGCTACTTCCAGGGCGACTGGATGCGCAACGCCGCCCTCCTGCTGGGCATCTACGACCGGGAACCCCTGATGCAGCAGGTGCAGGAGTTTCTGGAGCGGGAGTGACGGGGACGAGACACGGAATGTTAACGATGCCGGGGCGACCGGCCGGTCGCCCCGGCGATTTTGTCACGTTCCGGTGTGAGCGGAATCATACGACGGGCTGCGTGGGAATTGTCGCCCCATCTGGCTGATTCAGCAGCCGCATTCCTTCCGCGCTGACAGTAGTAACGCCGGTGCTGGGGTCGGTAGTTCCATATTGGGCGATGATACCGTGGATGCGGTCACGTTCTTCCTTGAGGACTTCCTTGCGGGCTTCCTTGCGGATTCTTTCCCGTTCCTCTCTCCACTTTTGGATTACGTATAACGCCAACTTGACACCTCCTTCGAGGACTAAAACGGCGAAGATGCCATGAATGATGACACCAAGCCCAGCTGCCTCCATTATAGCGCCCCAATCGCGCCAGAATAGCCAGTGTCCATTTCCGAAGAGTTTGGCGGCCAGATACGTTGCTATAGCGGATCCAAAGGGCAACATTCTAGCGTGAACGCTGGTCCAGTCAGCAGTGCTGGTGAATAACAGGCTGTATAGCCAGACCAGCAGCAGCGGTGCGACCACAGCGAGAATGGCTATGCTAACCCCGATGATGGCGATAGTTCCTAGCGTCATCTTGCGCCTTTCTCGCCTCATTGATTGACCCGCACCTTCATCAAACACCGACATGAAGGACAATAACACCAACGTGGCAACAACGGAACTACTTCGAGATGAGGAAATGGTGTAGGGGCGAATAATCATTCGCCCCTACTGGATTCCCGATTTCGCGGGAATGACGAGAACGGTGCGGGTTAGCGCATCAAGCCGTCGGCAACGGGTCCCTTGAAAGCGTCGTCGCCGCCGAACACGGTGCCCACGGTCCCGGCGTTGAACTTCGCCAGGCCCAGGTCATACACCTCATGGGGGAACGGGATGTAGCCCACCGACGCGGCCAATTCCTGACCCTCGTGGCTCAGGTAGTACCGCACGAACTCGGACACGTGGGCCTGCTCGGCAGCATCAGCACGCACGTAGATGAACAGCGGACGGCTCAGCGGCGCATACGTACCATTGTTGATCACCGCGTCCGTGGGCGCGACGCAGCCGTTGCCGCCGTCAATGGCCACCACCTTCACCTTGTCCTGGTTCTCCACGTAGTAGGCGTAGCCAAAGTAGCCGATGCTGTACTTGTCGCCGGACACGCCCTGCACCAGCACGTTGTCATCCTCCGACGCCACGAAGTCGCCCCGTGACACCCCGCCGTCGCCGTTGATGGCTTCGGTGAAGTAGTCAAAGGTCCCGGAGTCCACGCCCGGCGCGTACATCTTGATCTCTTCAGCCGGCCAGGACGGGTCAACCTGGTTCCAGTGGGTGACCACGCCTTCGGACTCCGGCTTCCAGATCATGTTGAGCTGGTCCACCGTCAGGCAGGTTACGAAGTCGTTGTCGGGGTTCACCACCACGGACAGGCCGTCGATGGCCACGGGCAGCTCGATGTACTCCACGCCGGCGGCGGCGCACAGGTCAACTTCCTTCTGCTTGATGGGCCGGGAGGCGTCGGAGATGACGGTCTCGTTTTCGCAGAACTTCTTGAACCCTCCGCCGGTGCCGGAGATGCCCACCACCACTCGGACGTTGCCGTCGGTCAGGCCGCCGAACTCTTCGGCCACCGCCTCGGTGATGGGGAACACAGTGGAAGAACCGTCGATAGGAATGTCACCCGACAGGCTGGCGTAGTCCACCATGTGGGTCGTCTTATCTTCCATCATGGTGCCGCCGCCCAATCCCTCGGCGACGGGGCCTTTGAAAGCGTTGTCCCCACCGAACACGGTGCCGACCGTACCGGCGTTGAGCTTCGCCAGGCCAAGGTCATATACCTCGCCGGGGAAGGGAATGTAACCAACCGACGCGGCCAGCTTCTGCCCGTTTTCGCTCAGGTAGTACCGCACGAACTCGGACACGTGGGCCTGCTCGGCAGCATCAGCCCGCACGTAGATGAACAGCGGACGGCTCAACGGGGCATACGTACCATTGTTGATCACCTCGTCCGTGGGCGCGACGCAGCCGTTCCCGCCGTCAATGGCCACCACCTTCACCTTGTCCTGGTTCTCCACGTAGTAGGCGTAGCCGAAGTAGCCAATGCTGTACTTGTCGCCCGACACACCCTGCACCAGCACGTTGTCGTCCTCCGACGCCACGAAGTCGCCCCGTGACACCCCGCCGTCGCCGTTGATGGCCTCGGTGAAGTAGTCAAAGGTCCCGGAGTCAACCCCGGGGGCGTACATCTTGATCTCTTCGTTGGGCCAGGACGGGTCAACCTGGTTCCAGTGGGTGACGACACCCTCGGATTCAGGCTTCCAGATCATGTTGAGCTGGTCCACCGTGAGGCAGGTTACGAAATCGTTGTCGGGGTTGACAACGACTGACAGGCCATCAATGGCCACGGGCAGCTCGATGTACTCCACGCCAGCGGCGGCGCAGAGGTCAACTTCCTTCTGCTTGATGGGCCGGGAGGCGTCGGAGATGACGGTCTCGTTTTCGCAGAACTTCTTGAACCCTCCGCCGGTGCCGGAGATGCCCACCACCACGCGGACGTTGCCGTCGGTCAGCCCGCCGAACTCTTCGGCCACCGCCTCGGTGATGGGGAACACGGTGGAAGAACCGTCAATGGGAATGTCGCCCGACAGACTGGCGTACCTGCTGGGGTCGGCCTGCTTGGCCGGCTCGGAAGACGTGGTGGTAGTGGTGGTTCCCGACTGGCTGCCGGAACTGGTGGTCTGGGCGGCAGTTCCAGCGCCGCCGCTTGTTCCGGGAGCAGACGGCGCGGCGGGTGTCTCGGCAGAGGGGCCGCAGGCGGCGGCCATGAGGATGGTTGCGCAAGCCGTAGCGGCGGCGGTCAACAACAAACGGAACGGTAGGTTTTTCAGAGTTTCCAATTTGGCGGAACTCATCTATTCCTCCTGGGATCGTTGTTCGGGTTTGGTGAAGTGAGATTGGGCAATGACGATTTTCGGGTTGGGGCTTACGTGGTCGATTGATTCCGACCATCAAAGTGTTCCGATAAACTTCCCTCCTGTTCCTCGATGTGGCAAAAATAAAGCGAATTCAAAAGAACTCGCTTACGAAAACCGGATGTGAACCCCGCCGTCACATCTGCGGCAGGCACGGTTGGAATGGCGCCACCTTTGCGCGGTTTATAGACGGCAACGGCCCGGCCTGCGGTGATGCCAAAAATAACGGGGGACGAATCCCCCGTATCACGGTTTGGTGACCTTTCGGTCGGTTCAAATGCGGCAGGCGCGATGTTCACCGACGCCACTCCCGCCGCTACCGGAATGGCGGGCAACCGCTCCGCTATTGGCAATTTGCCCACCGGAGTGGAGATAATCGCCGTGGTCACCGTTTCAAGCATGGATTACCGTCCGTCCGAAACGATGGCTTCCAGTTCGTCCGGGTCCTTGGGTATGGCCGCGGACAGTACCCGGCAGCCGTCTTCGGTGACCAGCACGTCGTCCTCGATGCGGATGCCGATCCCCTTATAGATATCCGGCGTCTTCTTGGCCTGGGGGCCGAAATACAGGCCTGGCTCGATGGTCAACACCATGCCCGGGCGCAGGCGGACCTGCCCCTTGTCGTCCCGATAGGGGCCGCTGTCGTGCACGTCCAGCCCCAGCCAGTGGGAGGTGGCGTGCATATAGTAGTCCCGGTAGGTCTGCTGCTCCATGATTTCATCAACACTGCCGGACATGATGGCCAGGTCGATGAGGCCCTGGATCAGCGCGCGCGTGGCGACCCGGTGCACGTCGTCGAAGCCCACGCCGGGCTTGACGGCGGCGATGGCCTGACGCTGGGATTCCAGCGTCAATTCGTAAATGGCCCGCTGCGGCCCGGTGAACTTGCCGGATACGGGCCAGGTGCGGGTGACGTCGGCGGTGTAGTAACCGTACTCCGCGCCGGCGTCAATCAGGAGCAGGTCATCCGGGCCGAGGGCGTCCCGATTGCGGATGTAGTGCAGCACGCAGGCGTTGGCGCCGCCGGCCACGATGGACGGGTAGCCGTTGCGGGGCGAACCCAGCTGCCGGAAGGGGCCTTCCAAGGCGGCCTGGACTTCGTACTCGTGGACGCCGGGGGCGGCCGTGCGCATGGCCGCGTCGAACCCATGGGCGGTGATGTCGATAGCCCGTTGCAGCAGGGCGATCTCCTCGTCGGTCTTGATCTGACGCATCAGATCGACCTGGGGCGTCGGGTCCTCGATGCGGCGCAGGCTTTTCGCGCCGCGCTGGGCCATGCTGCGACGACGCTTGACCAGGTTGGAGATAATGCCGTCCAGCCGGTCGTCGCTGCCCAGGGCGTAATAGACGGTATCGTAGTCGGCCAGCATCTTAGGCAGTTGGGCGTCCAGCTCATCCAGGGGATAGGCGGCGTTTGCGCCCAGTGGACCCACCGCGCCGCGCACTCCGGCGCGATAGCCGACCCAGATCTCAAAGGTGGGATCGTAAGGCCGGACGAAAAGGGTGTAGGGGGTATCCGAACCAGGGCGCAGAACGGCAACGGCGTCGGGCTCGTCGAACCCGGTCATATACCAGAATGACGAGGGCTGACGGTACTCGTGGTCAACGTCGCTGTTGCGGGAAGCGTCGTGGCCGGCGGCCAGGACTATGGCTCCACCGGAGAACGACTCCATCAGACGACGGCGACGGCTGTTGAATTCTTGTGGCTGTGTTGTCAGTACGTCGGTGTTCATGGCGAAAATGCCTATACTGATTTTCCCCCCCGAATGACCGCTGGCGATTATATCATCCGTACCCGCTTTTGGGAAATCGTCAGAATCAGGATTCACGGGATTATAGGATTTTCAGGATGCCGCCGCCAAAGCCCCAACCAATCCAATCCTGCTAATCCCCAAATCCGGCAAATCCTGATTCTGACGATACCGCTGCCCAAAGCAGGCACTCTGCGAGGTTCGGTTCGCGTTGCGTAATAAGAACATTTGTTTTATAATAACTTTGCGGCTTCCAAACCGATTGGAGGGTGGGACATCCCCAACTAATCCTACGATTTCGGAAACGGGCGGCCACAGCGGGCGTCCCAGGAGTTAGCGGTGACTCGCTATATTATGCGCGGCTGCCCGCGGTGTGGCGGCGACCTGTATATCAACGAGCAATATCATCGACGGGACGACTGGCAGTGTTTGCAATGCGGGCAATACCGACACCGTCCCGCCTCTCGATCAACCGGCAACGAACTCCTGACGCGCCGGCCGGCCCAGCTTTCCGACCAACCTGACCATACCGGCCGTTCGGCAGAGAGCTCCATTTGAGCAGGATACATTCCTGCTCGCAGAACCGGGACGGTCGCGGCGAGGCTTTTATGTTCCGCTTGTTTGGCCGGCAATCCTTTGTTACAATTCCCGCGCACGAAAGGTACTAACGGCGGACAGCCGCGCGTTGTCACCGCCACGCCCTTGTACTATTGTCATTCGCGCAACCAATGGAGGAGGAAATACTATGCCGTCGTTCTGGGAAAACATCCGAATGCCCGACCCAATGGAAGATCGCGAGTCCGGCGCCAACATCGCCGAGGCCGGCGATATGGCCGCCTACGTCAGCTTCCCCGCGCCCAGCGCCGGCACCAGCCTGCCGGCCGTCATCGTGGTCCAGGAAGCTTTCGGAGTCAACCGGCACATCCAGCGAGTGGCTGACCAGTTCGCCGCCGCCGGTTACGTCGCCGTGGCCCCGGCCCTGTTCCACCGCAACGACCGCAACCCCAACCCCACGCTGGGCTACACCCCTGAGGACTTCGACGCCGCCGTCAACACCTACATGCCCGAACTCACCGGCCAGGGCATCATCGCCGACATCAACGCCACCGTTGACTACCTGCAGCGCACCTACCCCCGCACTCGCGGGCAGAAAATCGGCATCGTCGGTTACTGCATGGGCGGCCGCGTGGTCTATCTGGCCGCCAGCGCGTGCGATGGCCTCTCCGCCGGCGTTTGCTACTACGGCGGCGCCATCCTGGCCCCCTACAGCGACGGCGTGACCCCGATTGACGGCACCGCCAGAATCAGCATCCCGCTGATGGGCAACTTCGGAGATACGGACGCCAACCCGACGCCCGCAGACGTGACTCAGATTGAGGCTGCCTTGGACGCCGCTGGCAAGTCTTACGACTTTAAGATGTACTCGGGGGCCGGCCACGGCTTCAACTGCGACGACCGCGACAGCTACAACCAGGCCGCCGCCGAAGACGCCCAGGCCCGCACCCTGGCCTTCTTCGCCGAGCACCTGGCGTAACTCTCCGCCGCACATCGCCTCGTACTACGGCCCCCTTGCCGGCGCGCAGGGGGGCCATTACTATGAAATCGCTAGTCTGTGACCCGCCGGCGATGCCAAAGGAGGTACTGTGATGAGTACTCGCCCAGTACGAAATATGGACGCCTTCATGGAAATGCTTGACGACCTTGAGCGGGACCATCGCGGGAAGTGGGTGGTGATCCACAACGGCGAACTAGCCGGCATCTACGAAACCGACAAGGCCGCTGCTAACGCAACGGCCGGCTTTGAAACCCCCAGCCTCGTAAGGCAAATTTGTACCCCGCTGACGGTGTTCTATATCCCCACCCCCGTCTTTAACGATGATTGCTTGGACGAGGACGGCTACCCTGACCTCGCTAAATGGGCGCAACAACCCGAGCCAGCCGTGTTCTATCGTCCCAGGCTGTCCTATCCTGAAGGTTATTGGGTCGATGACAACGACTAGCTGCGGATTTGAAAACAACCCTGGCCTGCTGGCGCGCATTGGGCCAACGTTGATTGCGCAGGTTGGCTATGACCCGAACTTCAGGCCGTCCGTCGGAACACGTCCAGAGATTTCGGCGTGGCCCTATGACGCGCTGGTTGATACTGGATCAGTTGTCACTTGTATCGACATCAGATTGGCCAACTATCTGAATTTACCCATTGTTGGGCAGTCCGGCGATGTGGCCGGCGTTTTCGGCCCCGGCCAAACGATTGACTATTCCGCCACTATCCATTTGCCGGAGCTGAACGCTACTTACTCCGGCAGTGTAATCGGCGCACACTTGGAAGCCGGCGGACAACGCCATTCCGTCATCATCGGCCGGGATTTTCTCCGGCAGTTCCACCTGTCCTATGACGGACGCACCGGCGCCGTCACCCTCAGCAGCGATTAAATCGCGATTCGCCTGTTCCCACAAAGGCGACGTGGATTCACCCGCCCAACGGGCTGATCCCCCGTATCAGGCGCAGGATGTCGTTGGCGGAAATGGCGATTACCAGCGCCAGCAGGGCCACGAACCCGATCAGGTGCACCAGGCCCTCTTTCTCCGACGGAACCCGCTTGCCGCCCCGGATCCACTCGATGAACACGAACAGCAGCCGCCCGCCGTCCAGCATGGGGATGGGCAGTATGTTCAGTATGGCCAAATTGATGCTCAGCAGGATGGCCACCAGCACCCAGCCCTGCAATCCGCCCTGACGGGTGATTTCGCCGGTGATCTGGGCGATGCCGATTGGCCCGCTCAGCTCCGGCCCGCGCCCCCCGCCGAACCAGCCGCGTATCTCCCGGCCCATCAGTTCCAGAGTGTCCCAGGTTCTGGTCACCCCCATGCTGGCCGCGGTCCACGGCGGTTCCACCCGCCGCTCTTCCTGCTGGTCCACTATCGTAAAGGCGATGCCGACGGCGCCCTGGCCCGCCGGCGGATCGACCCGGGGCGTAACCTGCGCCGCCCGCTGCTGCCCGTCGCGCTCGATCACCCATACCATCTCGGACCCGGCGGATAGCCGCACCTCCTGGGGCAAGTCCTGGGGCGATGCCAGCGGCGCGTCGCCAATCTGGACCACTCGGTCGCCGGCTTGCAGGCCCGCCGTTTCCGCCGGGGAACCCGGCGCGACCTGGGTGATTTCCACCGTGCCGCCCACCAACTCGGTGTGGGGGATCATGAACATGATGGCGAAGGCCACGATGGGGAATATGGCGTTCATCGCCGAGCCGGCCGCGAGCACGATAGCCCGCTGCCCCAATCCCCGCCGGGCCAGGCTGCGCGGAGCCGCCGGATTGTTCTCGCCCGACAGCCGCACGAATCCGCCCAGGGGCAGCCAGTTGACCGAGTAGATCATGTCGGCCAGAACAATGCGGTCGGATTGAACCTCGCGGACGCGGCCCTCGTGCCGCAGGTACTCGTCGCTCTCCACGTCCGCCAGCCGGCGACTGTTGGGGCGTTCCACAACTTCGTCCTGCCGGGACCCGCCGCCGAATCCGGCCAAACTGGCCAGTGATCCCAGCAAGCCTCCGCGCTGCCCTCCATTACGCAATTCGACGTACCGGGCCACCAATTCCCCATCGGCGGTTTCGCCGGACAGGACGCGCACCACCTCCCCCGGTTGGATGTGAGCCAGCGTTCCGTTGAGACAGACCGTGGTCGGCGCCAGCAGCGCCTCGGTACGCCCGGTATAGATCCCGAAGGCGCGGGGCGGATAGCCTACGCCGAACTCCAGCACCTTGACGCCAAAGGCTTTGGCCGACCAGAAGTGCCCCAGCTCGTGCACCACCACCAGCAACAGCAGCATCGGTATGAACGACGCCAGCGCGATCAGCCAAGAATTCATCAGTACAAACCGTGTGGTCGATTAAACGGATACTACGCCGGCCCTATTCCCGCCCAGGCGGCAAAGCAATGCCGTGCGCTTCTGCGATGCGCCGGATGCGATCCCGTTCCTCATCAGACTGTGCCGAGTCCCACATGGTGGCAACAATGTCGCGTTGGCCTTCCGCCCTGCCTTCCGCCCGGCCCGCTGCTCTATCCCTGGCGCTACGACGCCGGCGTTCCCTTCTTGCGGCCTCCCGGTCTTTTTGCCATTGCGCCAATGCCCAGAACACGATCCTGCCTCCTAATTCCACTACAACGGCTGCCATGCCGTAATACACTGCGCTGATGCTGACCAGCGTTGCCATACCGTCAAAGTTGACTATTGCCGGGCGTACCGTTGGGTAGCGCAAATGCGTCGTTACTATTGTCGTCAGGGCAATGCCGAAGGGCGTGGCCGCGAAGTGAAGCAGTTGCCAATTGTAGGAAAATCTTCTCGCCCGGCGCCGTAGCCGCCATCGCCAATGCAGGCATATACGTCGCCTGCGATTGCGCCCACCGCGTCGTCGCGCCATGCGATTATTGTATCAGAGAAGCGCAATGCCTTAACTGGAACGGCCGCCGGCGATTTCGGCAGCCCGCGCGTTGGCCCAACGGTCTGCTTCCACTATCGCATCTAAATCCGGCGAGGCTTGAGACTGATGCTCGCCCAGCACTTGCTCTACCACCCGGTAGATGTCGGTGAACCCGATGCTACCCAGCAGGAAAGCCTGCACCGCCACCTCGTCGGCAGCGCTGAGCACGGTGGGCGTCGTACCGCCGGCCTGTCCGGCGGCTACGGCCAGTCCAAAGCAGGGATAACGCTCCGGCTGCAGTGGCTCGAAGTCCAGGGACCAAGGCGCGGTGATGTCCAGGCGAGGGATGTCGTCGTTGGCGAACCGCTGCGGGTAGAACAGCGCGTACTGGATGGGCAGGCGCATACTGGGCGGCCCCAGTTGGGCCTTCACCGAGCCGTCGTCGAATTCCACCATGGAGTGGATGGTGCTCTGGGGATGCACCACCACGGCGATGTCCTCCCACGGCACCGAGAACAGCCAGTGGGATTCAATCACCTCAAAGGCCTTGTTCATCAGCGTGGCCGAATCAATGGTGATCTTGTCGCCCATGCGCCAGGTGGGGTGTTGCAGGGCCTGTTCCGGAGTAACCTTCTCCAACTCTTCCAGAGGAGTGCGACGGAAGGGACCGCCGCTGGCGGTTATCATCAGCCGGCGGATATGGTTGTCCTCGCCCTGGAGACACTGCCAGATGGCGCTGGGTTCGCTGTCCACGGGCAGGATGACGCCGCCATGCTTGGCCTCGGTCTCTTTCAGCGTCTGCCCGGCCATTACGATGGGTTCCTTGTTGGACAGGGCCACCTGCTTGCCGGCGCGCAGGGCGCTCATGGTGGGTGACAGCCCGACCGCGCCCATCAGCGCGACCATGACCTGGTCCACCTCGGGCAGCGCCGCCATTTCGTCCATGGGCAAAAGCGTCGTACCCTCCGGCAACGGCGCGGGCGGTGTGGTGCACCAGATGTAGCGGGGGCTGAACTCCGCAACCTGCTCCAGCAACAGGGCGGCGTTGTTGCCGGCAGCCAAACCCACCACCTCGAACTCGTGGCGGAAGGCCCGCACGATGTCCAGGGTCTGTCGCCCGATGGAGCCGGTGGAACCGAGTATTACGATGCGTCGCATGGGATGGTGTGAGGGTCAAGTGGCGACGGTAATCGTTACCGCTAGGATGTACACGATTGCTACGGAAGGGAGCAGACTGTCGAGACGGTCCAGCATCCCGCCGTGCCCGGGGAAAAGGTTGCCGGAATCCTTGGCGTCGGCCAAACGCTTGACCTTTGACTCCAACAGATCGCCGGCCGGCGAAACCGCGCCTAAAATAACACCAATCAGCGCCGCTTGCCAAATCTGAATCTGCAACGGAAACAGGACTCCCAGCACGACCGCCGCTACGACCGCCGCCGCCATTCCTCCGGCCGTGCCCTCCCAGGTCTTGCCCGGGCTGATGCCGGGAGCCATCCGATGCCGCCCGATGAGCCGGCCCACGGCGTAGGCCCCGGTATCGGCGGCATACACGGTGAGAATGGTCAGCAGCAGCAGCCAGCAGCCCAGGTCGGCGAGGTTGGCGACGCTTTGCGCGAACTCGACGCCAGCGATGTCGGGAAGAAACCACGAGCCGATTGATTCCGTTGCTGCCTCCGGCGGTATCTCCAGCGGTTCGCCAAACCCGTTTTCTTCAATGTTCGGCGGAATCGAAAGCCCGCTGACATCTACGCTGCTCTCCAGAGGCAGCACGATGCGCTCTCCGATGACGCCCCGCAGCGCCACGGCGCAGGCCAACGCGCCGCCAATGTACGTCGGCGGCAGCGCCAGGTAGATGACAGCGACGACCGGCCTCCGGCCACGCCAGGCCGCAATCATCCACAACCCGCCGATGATGCAGCCCACCACGCAGATCGCGGCCGCCGCCAACCCGAAATCCCGTGGCTTGACGGCAAGCTCTCCCGCCAGCGCCAGCGCCACGGCCCAGGCGCCGCCCAGCAGGATGGGCAATGGCGTCGGCGGGGAGTCCAGGTCTGCCGAACTGATGGGCGGATAAAGCCGGTAAGCCTCCCAAACTCCAATCACCGCCGCTGTCGCCGCAATTATGGTCAGCCACGGCGGCCCGAACCAGATAGCGGCCAGTACGACGGGAACGCCCACCAGGGCGGTCAGGACCCGGGGGAGCAGCACGCGCGCTATCCTTCGCCGGGCTGGTCCTGCCCATCCAGAGCGCCGAAACGCCGCCGCCGCCGCCGGTAGTCGTCCAGCGCGCGGTCCAGTTCGTCCGCATCCAGATCGGGCCAGAGCACCGGGGTGTGGTAATACTCGCTGTAGGCGGCCTGCCAGAGCAGGAAGTTGCTGAGACGCTGCTCGCCGCCGGTGCGGATGATCAGATCGGGGTCGGGGCAGCCGTCGGTGTACAGGTAGCGGCTGAACAGGGCCTCGTCCACCAGGTCCGGAGCCACGCCATCGGCCAGGATGCGTCGTACCGCCTGGAGGATCTCGCCGCGTCCGCCGTAGTTGAACGCGATGTTCAGCACAACGCCGGTGTTGTGTTTGGTGACTTGCTGGGCCCGGGCGATGGCATCCTGCAAAGCCGCGTCCAACGGCTCAGGGTCGCCCAGATGCACCAGACGCACGCCGGCCTCGTGCAGTTCCCGGGTTTGCGGCCCGATCTCTTCGGCCAGGATGGTCAGCAGCCCGTCCACCTCCTCGGTGGGGCGACGCCAGTTCTCCGTGGAGAAAGCGTAGAGGGTCACCACGGACACCCCCCGTTCGGCCAGCGCGCGCACCACGTTGCGAATGTTGGCCACACCCTGCTGGTGCCCGGCCCGGCGGGGCAGATCCCGGCGGGCGGCCCAACGACCGTTGCCATCCATGATGATGGCGACATGGTGGGGCAGTGGGCCGGTATCGTGGTTTGACCCGGCGCTATGGGTGACACTATCGGCGGTGGGCAAGGGTAGTTATGCAGGGGATGATTGGCGCTATTGTGGAAAATCCAAGCCAACAGCAGGGAGTCAGCTTTCGGTGGTCACAGCGGTTGGCTGTTGGTCACGGTTCAGGCCATACTTGGCTAAAATGGCATCCACGAAAGGCTTGAGGACCGTTTCGGCAGCATCAATTTGAATGCTCACCGGCGACGCATCGTTCACGTTGTTATCCGATTCCGGGTCCTCGTCGGTGAATACAACAACCCACCGCGCGATTTCCTCGCCCATGCGGGCGGGCAGCCCGTTGCTGATGTAGAGCGTTTGGGTTTCGGGGCTGTACTTTACATCAGCGTTGGGCAGAGTTATCCAGCCAGCCTCCGACAGGCTTACGGAATTTCCCACGGTCGTCCTCCATACACCCTTGCCAACTGTTTTCTATGGTAAGCGGTCAAAAACTCGCCCGTTTCCGGATCTCCGACAAAAACAACCATTATCCACTGTTGGGACTCTGGTACACGCCCAGTGATAACAGTCCGGCGTTCTCCTTCTGGAGTGTAGATTTCGTATCTCTCGTAAGGTTCGGCGATGATGCGCATGATCCATTCAGGTCGCACGCTGTTATGCCGTTGCGGCATTGTCTCGCCATGACCGGGGGTTTTCCGCATTCCATCGAACGCCTGGCGCAGTCTGGCGTTCTCGCGCGCTTCAGCGCTTATCGGGCGTTTCAGCGGTTAGCGTGATGAAGAAGGTATAGGCCAAACGCAGCGGCGTTGCCTCGGAACCGGTTGCGTCGAACCGCTAGACCTCCATTATCTCCGCCTCTTTGGCGGCGGCCACTTCGTCGATGGACTTGATGTGCGCGTCGGTGGTCTTCTGCAGGGTGTCCTGGCTGCGGCGGTTCTCGTCCTGGGAGATCGATTTGTCCCGCTCCATCTTGCGCAGGGAATCCACGCCGTCGCGGCGCACGTTGCGCACGGCCACCTTGCTGTCCTCCGCCTTGCGCTTGAGCAGGCGCACCATTTCGCGCCGGCGTTCCTGGGTCAGCGGCGGAATGGGCACGGTGATCACGTTGCCGTCGTTGGACGGGTTGAACCCCAGATCCGATTGGGTCAGGCTGCGCTCAATGTCCCGCAACGCCTGCCGGTCCCACGGCTGTACCATGATGGCCCGGGCGTCGGGGGCCGATATGGACGCAATCTGTTTCAGAGGCGTGGGCGTTCCGTAGTAATCGACCGCCAGGTCCTCGATCAACGACGGCGTCGCCCGCCCGGTGCGGAGGGTGCTGATGTCGCGGCGCATGGCCTCGATGGACTGGCCCATTCTGTGTTCGACGTCGGCCAGCACATCCTCGATGGTGCGCTCGTCCTGGTCGCTGTTGTCCCTGCCTCGGCGCGTTGTCATTTCAGTCCCCTCCTTTACCGTTTTGGGTGACGTGCGGTTGCTTCCCGTCGCTGATGGTAGTGCCCACCGCGTCACCGCGAAGGATGCGGCCCATGGCGCCATGCTCAAATATATCAAACACTATGATGGGCATCTGGTTATCCATACACAGGGTCATTGCCGTGGAGTCCATAACCTCCAGGCGGCGATTTACCGCGTCGAGATATTCCAGGTTGCCGAATCTCACGGCTTCGGGGTTGGTGCGCGGGTCCGAATCGTACACGCCGTCCACTCCGTTCTTGGCCATCAGCAGCACTTCGGCCCCAACCTCCAGCGCCCGCAGCGCCGACGCCGTATCGGTGGACATATAAGGGTTGCCCGCCCCGGCGCAGAACAGCACCACGCGCCCCTTTTCCAGGTGTCTGATGGCTCGGCGGCGAATGTACGGCTCGGCCACGGCCTGTATCGGCAGGGCCGACTGGGTTCGGGTGATGGTGCCCCGGCGTTCCAGCGCGTCCTGCAGGGCCAGCCCGTTGATCAGGGTGGCAACCATGCCGGCGTAATCGGCGGTGGAGCGTTCCATACCCCGCCGCTCGGCGGAGGAGCCGCGCCAGATGTTGCCGCCACCGACTACAACGGCCACCTCGACGCCACGGGAGTGCGTGTCAATTATCTGGTCGGCAACGTAGGACACGGCTTCCGGGTCGATGGCGTCGGTCCCGGCGCCCTGTAAAGATTCGCCGCTGACCTTGAGCAGGACGCGGCGGTAGATTGGTTCGCCCTTGACGGTGCCGTTGTCCATCTTGCTCACTCGAGATGGGAGCGGCCTCGCTGGGCCGTCGCCGTCGCCTGCTCCGGGTTACTCGCCCAAAGCAAGGCGGCTGAAGTGTACGATGCGGACGTTTTCTCCGGTCTGAGCAGCGGTTTCACGGACCAGATCGGCCAGGGTGCGGGAGCCGTCCTTGATGAACGGCTGTTGGAGCAGACACACCTGCGCCGCCGGCCGGTCGTCCCCGTCCTCCTTGTCCTCCTCGCTGAGATAGACGGGAGACATTGCCGCCACCTGCATGGCGATGTCGTGAGCCAGCGCCCGAAACTGGTCGGTGCGGGCCACGAAGTCGGTTTCGCAACCCAACTGCACCAACGCGCCGACCCGGCCGCCGGTGTGGATGTAGGCTTCAACCAACCCCTGGGAGGTCTCACGGTCAGCCCGGCGGGCGGCCTGCTCAAAGCCCTTCTGCCGCAGGGCCGCCACGGCTTTGTCCAAATCCCCGTCGTTTTCCTCCAGCGCATTCTTGCAATCGCTGATGCCGGCTCCGGTCTGCTCGCGCAGGTTTTTGATTAGTTCAACGGTAACTGCAGGCAACTTGGGAGCCTCCTGGTGATTATCAGTCTGGTTCAGGGATGTGTAGGCAAGTTACGGTTCCAAGGGCCGGGAAGACATCATCTGTCCCAGCTCTTCCAACGTTACGGTATTGCTGAACTGGCGCCGCTCCTCGTCCATTTCCTCGTCTTCCGGCGCGTCGGACTCGGCCTGGGCCACCAGCAGGGCTTCCCGCTGGGCCTGGCCTTCTTCGATGGCGGCGGCCATGCGACCGGTGATCAGGCGGATGGAGCGCACGGCGTCGTCGTTGCCCGGCACCGCGTGAGTGACCAGCCCCGGGTCGCAATCGGTGTCCACGATGGCAAAGATGGGGATGTTGAGCCGTCGCGCCTCGGCGATGCAGATATCCTCTTTGCCGATGTCGATCACGAACAGCGCGGCCGGCAGCCGGTCCATGTTGCGCAGGCCGGTGAAGTACTTCTCCAGCTTGTCCAGCGTGTGCGTCAGGCGAACGGTTTCCTTCTTGGGCAGGCGCGCCAGATAGCCCGTTTCCCGCTGCTCCTGCAGGCGCTTCATGTGATCAATGCGCCCCTTGATGGTCTGGAAATTGGTCAGAGTCCCCCCCAGCCACCGCTGGTTGACGTACCATTGGCCGGTGCGTTCCGCCTCTGACGCGATGACGTCCTGGGCCTGCTTCTTGGTGCCCACGAACAGGACCTTGCCGCCGCTGGCCGCCAATTCCACCATGGCCCGGTAGGCGTCGCCGATCAGCCCCATGGTCTGCTGCAGGTCAATGATGTGGATGCCGTTGCGCTGCGTGAAGATGTAGCGTCGCATCCGGGGGTTCCACCGGCGGGTCTGGTGGCCGAAATGCACGCCGGCCTCCAGCAGCGACTTCATTGTAATCGGTTCCAGGGCGGGAGCCGCCGTTGCTGCAGCCGTCTCCGCCGGGCGTTCGGGGGCCTGTACCATAAGCTTTCCTGCCTCATTTTCCGGTTGGCGTTGAATCCGCGCAAGTATAGCACAGGGCCGCAAACAGCGGCAAACGGCGTGGCAGTCCATCAGGGCCTATCGCATATGAACTGTTTAACCACCGTCATTCCGGCGCAAGCCGGAATCCAGGGACGAAATCGTTAGTTTCGTTGTGAAAATCAAGCACTTAGCGGTTCTGGACTCCGGCGAAAGCCGGAGTATCCGTGTTGGATGTCAAGGGTTTTTAGGCGACAGTGACATATTCGGCCACCCAGGGGGTGCCGCGTTGCGCCACGGCGTTCAGTTGCAGCAGCAGTTTCCGCATCACCGCGACCAGGGCCGCTTTTTTGGCCTTGCCCCGCTGGCACAAGCCTTGATAGAAATCCCGCAGGTCCGGGTGATGTCGCGCCGCCGACTGGGCCGCCATGTACAGTACCCGGCGCACCGAGCCGCGTCCGCCCCGGATGCTGCGCCGGCCCTAGTGTCGTCCGCTGTCGTTAGCCCAGGGGGCCAGGCCGCTCATCGCCGTCAGGGCCTTGCCTTCCAGCCGGCCCAGTTCCGGCAGTTCGGCCACCAGGGTGGCCGCGGTCAAGGGGCCGATGCCGGGGATGCTCTGATAAAGCCGAGCCGGTCGGGACAAGACTGCGCTGTCCGACAACAAGGTCTGATATTCGGCGTCCAGTTGGGCGATTTCATCGTCCAGCCAGGCGATGTGCCGCCGCAGGGAAGCCGCGGCCCCGGGAGAAAGTCCCCGGTCCAGACGGTTCCTTTCCTGCACCCGCTGCCGCACCAGTTGTTCCCGGCGCCGCAGCGTGTCCCGCAACTCAGCCCGGTTCGGTTCAGCCTCCGGTTCGGGACTTTCTGGGCAGTCAAAGGCGGCGCCGTAACGGGCCAGCGCCTGGGCATCCAGGCGGTCGGTCTTGGTCAACAGGCCGCAAGCCTGAGCGTAGGCGCGCACCCGGTTGGGATGGGCCCGATGGGCGGGCAGTCCGGCTTCGCGCAGGGCCTCTGCCAAAGGCAACTCGTAGCCGCCGGTGGGTTCGTACACCACTTGGGCGATGCACTGAGGCCCCAGCCAGTCCAGCAGGGCGGCGATGCCCTCCGGATCGTTGGCGAAGCGCTGGGACGGTCCGGCGGCCACCGCGGCGTCCAGGTGGACTTTGCTGACGTCGATGCCCACTACCTGGTTCATTGCGCCCTCCTTGCTCCGGTGTGATAATGCCGCTGGCAGCCGTCCTCCGCACTTGCGATGCGGGCCTGGTGTCCCATGTATCCGTTCGGAGCCCACGGCTGCTTTGCTGGCGCAAGGGGTGTCCTACTCTCACGCGTACCCGGTTTGGTGGCGTTGAATGGCGAAGAGGTGGTCAGGCGGATCGGGTGTGGCGAGATAGTATTCGTAACCCAAGCTAGGCTTTACGCAATTCAAGCCGCGTAAGCGAGGGAATCCACCATTCGGTGGTACAGGGTGACGGGAAGTTCTCGTACATCAGGGTCGCCGGCTGACAGTGATAAACC
>DAOUJY010000024.1:0-6084 GCA_034421995.1 Dehalococcoidia bacterium
TTGACTTGTATCTTGAGGAAGCGCAGAAGAATTGCAGCCGGGATGCGGCAGACCGGTGTTGACTGGGTCACCATAGGCCGTACTAAAGCGAGGGTCGCCGCATCCATCCCGACAGAACCCGAACGGTTGCCTGGGCCTGCTGAGCCCGCCTGGTAGCACGAAACCCGAGGCACAAAATGCGTTGGATGGCTCCATCCCAACAGCAGCACCACGAGCCAACCGAGAAAACCGCAAATACGAATATCGTCGCGCCATCCGATGGAACACCAGCACAGCAACGACGGAATTCGTAGACCATCTCCCTACTTGAACAATCCTCCAATATCAGGGCGAGTTCTGCCGGCGGCGGTTCAGCGACCGCAATCAAGCGCGGGAATGACAACACCCGTCGGCAGGCTGTTGCGTCCCGGCAAATACTGCCAGCGCGAGCCTTGGGGCGGCCAGAAGAATTCGCTGCTGACGCTCCCGCCGCTGCCGGTATCGACGAAGTCGTTGCTGGTCAGCACGGTGAAGGCGTGGCGGGCGCCCAGGTCCAGACGGCGGAGGGTGTATTCTGCGCGCCCGTTGCTGACCGGAATGTTCTGCGCGTTCACGTCGATATAGACGAAAGCCTCAATCCATTCCTCCGTGCAGCTGGCCTTGGCCAGGTGGTAGTCCACCTCCATGTTGACGTAGCCGATGCGGTAGTGGGTCGCTCCCGGCACGTCGTCCCATGAAATGACCGCCTCGCCGGAGTTGGCGCCGGCGCGCACGGCGATGTTCGCGGTGGGCTTGAGCGCCGCGGTGGGGAGGATTGCGAAGCCGGATCCCCACTGATTATCCTCGCCGGCCGTCCCGCGTTCGGTCGCGTTCTCTTGCAGGTAGTCGGCCACCTGCTCCGGGGTGTAGTCGGGGAACCGCTGTTTTACCAGGGCGGCCATGCCGGCCACGTGGGGAGAAGCCTGGCTGGTTCCCACAAACGGGCACGAGGAGCCGGGGCGGGCCCGCGTTGCCGACCAAGCGCAGGCGACGCCGGTGATGTCGGGCTTGGGGCGGCCGTCCATGGTCGGGCCCCGGGAACTGTAGTCCGCGAGGTACTCGGTATCCCACCAGTGGGTTGCGCCCACGGCCAGCATACCCTCGTTATCGCTCTCGGCGGGGTTGCCGATGTGGTGTCCCGGGGAATAATATCGCAATCCCGAAATACCCCACGCGGTCAACTGAATCCATGCCGGAACATTGGCGCAGTTTTCTTTCTTGATAAATAAGGCGTAAGTTCCTTCTTCCGACGCATCAGGAACTTCAAAGGCAACAAATTCTTTAGGGATGTCCCCGTCGCCGCCGTCTTGTACATCGTCACCGGCGGCAACTCTTTCATAGCCTTCTCCTGGCACAAATTTAGCCAGAATCAAATCCAAGTCACAATCTGCGCCGCCCCATTCGTCATCCCACCTTATGAATGCTCTAACGTCAGATACGTCATATCTGGAATATTCCAGGGGAAAATAATTGGATGCAACGTTAGGTGGCGCAAAGTTATGGAAACCATTGCCATTGGGATCGCTAAACCTGCCATACCAGGTCGTTGTGGCACCGTTGCCGGCGGCGTTCACCCAAGTGATTCCGCTGGATACCGCTGCATCGATAGTGTTGAGAGGGCTGTCTTCCTCACGCGACCTGCCGTCGCCCGGTCCATCGACAACCCAGCCTAAGGACATATTGATGACCTGCACCCCCTGGTCTGCCATCCAGTCGGCGGCATCCCGGACATCACCAGGGCTCATCGGGTTCGCGATGTACAGTTCGACTTCCGGGGCGACGTCAACCAGCGTTTCGGCCACTGCCGTGCCATGGTTGCAAACCCCTGTTTTGCACTCTGCCGCTTCGCAATACGCCAGGCGGGAGCTGGCAGCCCGGTCGCCGGGGAAGTAGCACCGGGCCTCTACGTTGTCAGGCAGTTCGCCGCCTCGCATCTGGCGGAACCCCTGGAAGCCGGTGTCGATGACGCCGACCTTGACGCCCTGGCCCCGGTAGCCCATCTGGTGCCAGGCGTCGGCCTGGTGCAGCGCCACCCCCTGGCTGACCACGTCCCCCAGGCTTTGCGGCTGGGGCGGGATGACGGTATCCACGCGCCGGACGCCGGGCAGTTCGGAGGCGGCGGGCAGCAGGGCCGGCAGGATATGGGCTTCGATATAGCCCTCGCCCACGTTGCGGACGAAAACGTCGTTGTCTTCCAGGAACTGTCGCACGGCGGCGACCTGATCCGGCTCGATGTAGAAGGTCACGAGCACGGGTTCGCCCGCCGACGCGGCTCCGCCGCCGGCGCTGCCGGTGGTGCTGGGCTGTTGCCCGGGGTCCTGCTGGGCAACGGTCTCTGCCTCCTCAACCAGGCGGTTCAAATTGGAGTCGAGGTTGGGATACTGGGGCGGCGTCTTGGTAACCGGGGGCAGGCCGGCCGCTTCCTCGTCATTGTCGGCCGCCTGGGCGGGGACGCGCTCTGGGGCGGGTGGAGTCGACGGGAGACTCGGCGCGAGGCCGGGATTCGTAACGTTGGCGACCGATTCTTGCTCGCCCGACGCCGGAAGTTCGGGCTGCGGCCGCGCGTTGGCCGCAAACAGGGTACCGGCCGTCAGCGCCACGGCCAACAGCACGGCTATTGCTGCTAGTGCCGGCCACCGCCTTGCGATCATGTTCGTCGCCCTCCTTTTCATGGTCGATTGTTGCTGCACGGCCCGGATACGGGCATAACTTTGCTATTCAGCTTCATTCAGAATATTGATCCGAAGAAAGAGTAGGACAGACCAGCGCCTCATGTCAACCGCCACGCAGTCGGTGCAGTTCCGCTTCCAGAACTCGGATGCGGGCTTCGGCGGCGGTGCGGGCGGCGTGTTCGGAGTTGCGGGCGGCTTCTGCACTGTCAGCGCGGGCACGCTCGGCCTCGAAGGTGGCGATGTGCAGCCCCGTTGCGGGGTCATGGCAACCCAGCCGGCCATCTTCCCATCGCCAGTCCACGTTCAGAATCTCGCTGTGCCCCTGCAAAACTCCGCTGGCTACCGCGGCAATGTCTATCGGTTCGTACCGCCCGTCCACCAACCGGTCGCCGGCCAGCCTGGCGCCATGAAACTCTCCGGTGGCGTCGAACCGCCAGTACTCCGATATCAGCAGCCCCTGGTAGAACTCCCGCTTCTCACCGACGTCAATGTGGCCCGTTGCCGGCGAAGCTATCTCCAGCACCAGGTCGGGCGGCTTCCCCTGTTCCGAGACGAGGTAGCCGTTGGTCTCACGATAGGCATCGGGATTCACTCCGAAGGCCACCAGCAGGTCGGGATACCGCATCTCGGCACCCCGTCGGGCGGTGATGTACTTCTCGCCGGAGACGATGGTGGTCTCCATGTTGCCGAGGAACTGTTTCAGGTGGTGGTGTAGGCCGGTTTCGCTGAGGTGCTCGGCGGATGTCATGTCGTCGGGTTCGCGCTCGGGCCGGTCGGGCAGCCGGAAACGGCTGATGGGTTTGGTGATGTTGGCGTCGGCGGTGGTCATGGCGGACCTCTGGGGACTGGCGGGGCGGGCCGTCCGGCAGTTGCATCTGAAGGTTGAGACGATTATACGACGGGCTCCGGCGGCCGAGGCTTTGCAGACTTTGCCTGCCAGATGCGGTGGCTGGTGGACGTGGCCTATCCCGACGCTCCGGTGGTCCGCGCGGTCCTGGGCAACCACGTATCCATTACGGGGCAGGCTCTGAACATCCACCGCATGGCTTCTCTCTACGAGACCTTTCCCGCCGCCGAAGCCCGCCGCATCGCGAAGCGCCTGGAATTTTGCCACACTGCCAAGCACGCCCGTTGGCTCAATCCTGTCCTGAGCTTGCCGAAGGGATGGCGGAGATTGAATTCATCGTCTTGAGCTGAGCCTGTCTCAAGGGGAGGAACTCCGACTCCGATGCCCGGCAGCGTGCCATCTCAGTTTACGAGACCCGGCGCAACGCAGCCCGCCTCCACCATCAACTGGAGCTTCAGCGCCCAGGATGCTCGCTTCAGTGTTCGTGATAGCCGATACCATTGTGGCTAACGTAATGATGGCACTGTCCGTCTGCCTGGTTGATGGACCAATTGTGCCAGTGTGCCTCACCATCATGCTCGTGCTGATAATCACTTGGGCAGGAGTTGCCAGATCCGGGCGGATCCGGCTCCGGGGTGGGCGTGGTATCAGACACCGCTACGCGCACCGAGGACGCCGGGGTCGCGGCGTACTTCGCGTCCGTGCTGGTTACCCGGTGACCGATGACCACGCTCTCGTCATTGGTGTCGTCATCGGCCACGCCGCGCACCGTGAATGTCTTCGCCTGATTCCACTGCGACGGCGAGAAAACGTGGGACGCAGGGCGCACGGTGGCCGCGCCGACGTCGTCGCTGACCGCCGTGATGGTCACGTCCGCCGTGGGCCGGCTGTTCAGGACCACGGTGTAGGTCGCGGAACCCCCCTCGGATACGGCCAGCGGCCGGGCCGCGGTCACCGTTATGCCCACAGTGTCGTTGTCGACGATGGTCACCACCGCCGTGTCCCCGCCGTTGCCGGTTTTCACCCAACCGGCGGTGGTGGCGGCGATGACGACGGTGAAGGTCTCGACGCCCTCGTCCACGTCGTCGCTCACCGTGGGGATGGTGATGACCAGGGTGGTATCGCCCGTGGGGACGGTCACCGGGTGGCAATGCTGCCCACGTCGGCCGCCTCGGCGGTGGCGTCGCCATCGTAGCCGGGCGTCACGGTGAACGCCACGCCGTCGGCCGGAGCTGCCTCGCTCAGCGTTATGGTCAAAGCCGCGCTGCCGCCTTCAATCACCATGGTGAACGGGCTTACAGAGTACGTGGCTGGATCAGACACCGCAACGCGCACCGAGGACGCCGGGGTCGCGGCGTACTTCGCGTCCGTGCTGATTACCCGGTGGCTGATGACCACGCTCTCGTCATTGCTATCGTCATCGGAGCCGCCGTGCACCGTGAACGTCTTCACCTGGTTCCACCGCGACGGCGAGAAAACGTGGGACGCAGGGCGCACGGCGACCGCGCCGACGTCGTCGCTGACCGCCGTGACGGTGACGTTCGCGCTCGGCCGGCTGTTCAGGACCACGGTGTAGGTCGCGGAACCCCCCTCGGATACGGCCAGCGGCCGGGCCGCGGTCACCGTTATGCCCGCAGTGTCGTTGTCGACGATGGTCACCACAGCCGTGTCCCCGCCGTCGCCGGTTTTCACCCAACCGGCGGTGGTGGCGGCGATGACGACGGTGAAGGTCTCATCGTCTTCGTCCACCGCGTCGTCCACGGTGGGGATGGTGATGGTCAGGGTGGTATCGCCCGTGGGGACGGTCACTGGGGTGGCAATGCTGCCCACATCGTCCGCCTCGGCGGTGGCGTCGCCATCGTAGCCGGGCGTCACGGTGAACGCGACGCCGTCGGCCGGGGCTGCCTCGCTCAGCGTTATGGTCAAGGCCGCGCTCCCGCCCTCAATCACCATGGCGGCCGAGCTTACGGAGTATGTGGATGGATCGGTAGGCTCCGGGGTGGGTGTGGGCGTGGACTGGCCACCGCCAGAACCTTGCTGGCTCGGCGGCGTGGTGTCAGACACCGCTACGCGCACCGAGGACACCAAAGCCCCGGCGTACTTCGCGTCCGCGCTGGTCACCCGGTGGCCGATGCCCACGCTCTCGTCATTGGTGTCGTCATCGGCCACGCCGCGCACCGTGAACGTCTTCGCCTGGTTCCACTGTGACGGCGAGAAAGTGTGGGACGCCGGGCGCACGGTGGCCGCGCCGACGTCGTCGCTGACCGCGGTGATGGTGACATCCGCCGTAGGCCGGCTGGTCAAGACCACGGTGTAGATCGCCGTGGCTCCCTCATTCACGCGGACCGGGCTGGCCGCGTTCACGGTGAACCCGGAGGTGTCGTCGTCGGTGATGGTCACCGTGGCCGTGCCGCTGCCGGCGGCGGCGGACTCAGTCCAGCCGTCGCCACCGGCGACGGTCACCGTGAAGGTCTCGTCGTCTTCGTCCACCGCGTCGTCCACGGTGGGGATGGTGATGGTCAGGGTGGTATCGCCCGTGGGGACGGT
>DAOUJY010000025.1:0-104887 GCA_034421995.1 Dehalococcoidia bacterium
CTCCCGAGGGAAGCTGGGCATCTTGCACTTGGGTTACGAATACTATCTCGCCACACCCGATCCGCCTGACCACCTCTTCACCATTCAACGCCACCAAACCGGGTACGCGTGAGGGCGTCGGCTTGTTGACAGGCCCTAGTGAATGTGATAATTTTCACCAGCCAAAAACGGGCTGCGTGATTTTAGCCGAATCATACTGTCCATCTACAGTCCACCAGCCCGACATCCAGCCGTTCCAGAGCAGGTTCAGTCCTCCAAATGCCGCCGCAGACCGACCCCAACGCGATGAACGCAGTGTTCTGGAGCGATGTCAGCCTTTGGCTGACCTATCTCTGGATATACTTCCCCCTCATCATCCTCTTCGCGTTCTGTATGCTTATCGCTCATGGACTGATCCCGTCGGGCGTGCGGACCGGAACCTATCCGGCGATGTTCTCCCGTTTGCGCATCCCGCTCACCGTAATCGGTGTGGGCGCGCTGGCCGGCGCGGTGGTGATGATGATCCTGACCATTACGCAAACACCGGTTACACTGCTCAACGTCTGGGACCGGCTGTTTGTATAGACGCCGGGGAATGCCGGGCTACGCTCGCCGCAAACGCAAGGCCGGCCTGGGGCCGTTACGCGACGCCACACCACCAACCACCATCCGACGCTTCCCGTAAACCCGCCCACCGACCTGCTCAAGCCAAATGCCGCCCCTGCCTCCAACTCGACAGCTCATCCCCCTGGCAATCGCCGGGTTTGTAGTCACCGCCATCGTCGCCTTCATCTTGGTGGTGCTGTTCATATCCTGGTTCTCCAACCCGCCCTTCGGGTGGGGCAACGCGCCGGACCAGCCCATACCCTTCCCGCACACGGTTCACGCCGGTCCGGTTGACCATCCGGATCCAGAATTGAGAGGGCACGCCATTCAGTGCGAGTTCTGCCACCGCAACGTCACCACCGGAGCTGCGGCCACCGTGCCGGCGGTAGAGGTGTGCGTGATCTGCCACAAGCAGATTAATGGCAGCAACGTCACCGCCGGCGCTCGGGAGTGGATTGAGGAACGCAATCCGGACCAACTGGTCAACATCCAGCGGGTGCTGGACAAGCACACTGAAGGGCGGCCCATCGACTGGGAGCGGGTCCATCGAATGCCCGACCACGTCCGGTTCGTCCACGAAGCGCACCTGCGGTTCCTGACCCAGGGCGAACCGCGCCAGGTTACGCTGCCAGTGGGCGACGAAAAGCCCATGAACTTGCCGGTGACGCCGGCTGAAGCCTGCTCGGTGTGCCATGGCGACGTGGCGGAAATGAAGGAAGTGCAACCGCAACAGGGCCAGTCGTTAAAGATGGGCACCTGCCTGGATTGCCACCGCGAAAACGACGTAAGCACCGACTGCACAATCTGCCACAAGTAAGCAGAACGCTCACACCGGATATTTTCCAATGAAACTGACGCGCCGCAACTTCCTCGCCTGGGCCGGCATCGCTGCAACGGGAGCGATTGCCTGCGACCTGTTTGACGACGAGCTGCGGGTGCAGAGCCCGGCGCTGATTCCAGAGGACCTGGTGAAAGGCCGGGACAACTGGTACGCCACCTACGATCCGTCCGTACCCGGCGGGCAGGGCGTCCTGGTGAGGGTGATGGAAGGCCGGGCCAAGAAGGTGCGTGGCAACCCCCGGTTTCCGACCAATCAGGGCAAACAGTCGGCGACGGCGGACGCCATCCTGCAATCGCTGTATCATCCCGACCGCATCGCCGGGCCGATGCTGCGCAGCGGGCCGCGCGGCTCAGGGCAATACCGAGCCATCGGCTGGGAAGAGGCGCTGAGTCGTTTCAACGCAGCGGTGGACGACCGGGGCGACGGGATGCTACTGATTACCGAAACCCAGTGCGCCGGCTTTGCCCACATCTGCAAGGCTTTTGCCGAAGCGTTCGGCGGGCGGCACCTGCGTTACGACGGAATGGACGACTCGGCCTACGGCGCGGCGGTGCAGGACATCCTGGGCACCTCCCGGATGCCCTGGCACGACATTGCACGCACGGAAACGCTGGTGAGCTTTGGATCCGATTTCCTCTCGACCTGGGGCAACCCAACGGCTTACGAAGTTGCTTACGGGAAGTTCCGCGGCAAGGAGCACCGGGGACGCCACTTCCATTTTGGCTCCCGCTACTCGCTCACGGCCGCCAACGCTGACAAGTGGATACCAATCGCGCCTGGTACGGAAGGCTATGCAGCGATGGCCATCGCTTGGGCGGTTGCGACATCTCACCCGGAATCGCCTTATGTGCAGGCTGTTACCGGCGAAGCGGGACCGGGAGCATTGAGCGGCTTCTCTCCTGACGCGGTGGCCGGGATGCTCCAGATACCCGAGGCGGTGCTGGACGGAGAGAGCATCACGGAGTTTTTTGAGCATCTGGCCCACGACTACGTAGCCCATGGTGGCCTGGTGATCGGTGGCGGCGGCGAGGCCGGCGCGTACAGCAACGGCAAGTTCAACGCCTCGGCCGTGCTGATGTTGAACTACCTGCTGGGCAACGTTGGCAAGCGCGGCGGAATGCAGCCCGACGCCGGAGCGCCCATCGATAGCGCGCCGAGCAATGTCCCCTACGCTACCCTGCGGGATTGGCGGCAGGCTGTTTCCGAAATCAACGGGGGACGCGCCCGATTGGTGATAGTGCACAACGCCGACCCCGTGTACGGCCTTCCCGCCGGCGTGGGCATCCGCGAAGCGCTGGCCAACGAGAACGTGGTGGTCATCAGCGCCAGCCCGTTCCTCGACGAAACGGCGGCCATGGCGGACTTTATCATCCCCGACCGGACCGGGCTAGAGGCCTGGGGCGACGATGCGCCCAACCCGGCTCCAGGCCGCAAGGTGTACGCCGTGCAGCAGCCGGTGGTGAACCCGCTGCCCGATCTGGATCCCCGTAGCTTCCCGGACATCCTGCTGTCCACTGCCGCCGACCTGGGTCGCGGTGAGATGATGCCGGCCGGCCGCTACGAGGAACTCATCCGGGCTAACATTGACGAACTGGGCGCCGATTTCACCGAGACGCTGAAAAAAGGCGGCTGGTGGGAAGCCGGCGCAGCCGCGAGGCCGTCGGAGCCGCCCGGCGGGTTGCTGGACAGTGTGGCCGGCATGGCTGCCATGCCGCAGATGCAGGGATCGGGCGATTTCCAGTTGCAGCCCTTTGCCCACCACACGCTGTTGGACGGGCGCAACGCCCACCTGCCCTGGGCGCAGAATACGCCGGACCCGCTGACCACGGTGGCCTGGCAGACCTGGGTTGACATCAACTACGCGCAGGGCAAGCAAATGGGCCTCCGGGAAGGCGACGTGGTGAACATCACGACTTCCGCCGGCAGCATCCAGGCGCTGGTGTATCTGAATCCAGGGTCGCCGCCTGGCATCGCTTCAGTACCCATGGGCGGCGGACGCCGGATTGGCTCCGAATACGCCACCGGCCGGGAATCCCGCGAGAGCGGCAACGTGATGTCCATCCTGTCCGTGGCCGAGGTGGACGGGAGCGGCGGATTGGCGTGGAGCGGGAACCGCTGCATGATAACACCCACCGGCGACAGCATGGCCGTTTCCAAACTGGAGGGCGGCTACACCAACCGGGAGGTTGGCGAACATTCCGTCGAACGGGTTTTCAAGTCAGTAAGCGACAGCGAAGGGGGGCATCACTAGGGCGACTGGATTCTCGCTTTGCCGGGAATGACGAATTGGAACCCTGGGGATAATTGAAAATGCCGAACGCCGAGTTTCCGCACAAGTGGGGAATGGTCGTTGACCTGGACAAATGCACGGGCTGCCAGGCCTGTGTGATTGCCTGCCAGGCGGAGAACAACATCCCCATCAACACCAAGGACTACTTCCTGCAGAACCGGGCCTACGAGTGGATCCGCATCGAGCGCTATTGGGAAGGGGAATACCCCAACACCAAGGCGCGGTTCATGCCCATCCTGTGCCAGCACTGCGAGAACGCGCCCTGTGAGCCAGTTTGCCCGGTGTATGCCACCTACCACAACGAGGAAGGGCTGAACGTGCAGGTCTATAACCGCTGCGTGGGCACCCGTTACTGCATTAACAACTGCCCCTACCAGGTGCGGATGTTCAACTTCTGGCATCCCAACTGGCCGGCGCGGCTGGAAAACCAGCTGAACCCGGACGTGACGGTGCGGACACGCGGTATCACTGAGAAGTGCACCTTCTGCGTCCAGCGGCTGCGGCGAGGCGAAATCGAGGTCGAGGCGAGGGGCGGTCAGCGGTTGACCGACGAGCGCATGACTGGCGGCAACTACGATCCGGCCTGTGTGCAGGCCTGCCCGACCAACGCCCTGATGTTCGGCGACCTGATGGATGACAATGCTGCCATCAAGCCGTACTTTGACGACGTGAACGCCAACCCAGGACACGGCGAACACGACCGGGCCACCCGGGCCTACCGGCTGCTGGAAGAGATGAACACTCGTCCCAGTGTCCTCTACCTGAAGAAAGTTGACCAGTATCCGCTGGCGAGCGGGGGCGGACACTAATGGCTAGCGAAGCGCAGCCCCAAACCGGGCACGAGGCTCACGGTCGGGAGCATCCGCCTGCGGCGGACCACGAACACGGCCATTTCGGCCCGGAGATGTGGGTCATCCCCGAACGCTCGGGGCTGGTGGCCGACGTAACTGCGAAGAGCCAGGCCGGCTCGAGCCTGCTCCGCATGGTCTTCATCGCCGGCGGCGTGCTGACCATCCTGGGCATCGTGGGGTTCGTCCTGAAGTTGGCCACCGCTGGTTTCTCCGACCACCGTGCCTGGGGTTTCTACGTCGCCGCCTTCGCCTTTGTGTTCACGCTGACGGCCTCGGCGCCGCTGGCGGCCTGCGCCTTCCGGTTCACCAAGAGCCACTGGCGCCGGCCCCTCTCGCGCATCGCTGAAATTTTCTCCCTGGTCAGCGTCGTCAACATCCTGCTGTTCATACCGGCACTGATCGCCCTGCCCGACATCGGAGTGATGACGGAAAGCGGCGAGGCGATGGTGCGCCGCTCCATCTGGTTCCAGGAACTGAACAACCCGGCGGGCTGGCTGATGGCCGCCATGGTCGGGTTGGCCTTCTGCTCACTGGCGATCCTGTGGCTGGCGTCCATGCCGGACATGGCTCAGAGCCGAGGACTGGTCAGCGGGTTCAAAGCATCACTGTACCAGCGGCTGGCCGGCGGTTGGTACGGGACCAAGCGGCAGTGGCAGATCCAGAAGGCTGGGTTGGCCATCCTGGGCGCGTTCTACTTCATGCTGGTGGTGTTCACGCAGTTCCTCATCGTCAGCGACTTCGCCATGGCGATGATACCGGGCTGGAAGGACTCCATCCTGCCGCCTTTCTACACGGTGATCAGCTTCCAGAGCGGCTTGGCGTTGATCCTGGTGGCGGCCTACGCCCTGCGGCGTTGGGGCGGCTACCGGGAGTATATCGGTCAGGCGCCCTTCTGGGCGGCCAGCAAGGTGCTGTTGGGCTTGACCCTGCTGCACACCTATCACCTGTTCGCGTTCTTCATCACTTACTGGTACGGCCGGCTTGAGGTTGAGCAGGCGATCCTGAACTACCTGATGTTCGACTCGTACATCGGCATCTTCTGGGCGCAGCTCTTCTTTACCTTCTTCATACCGTTCCCGATACTGGTGTCCAACCACGCCCGGCGACAGGGCTGGGGCGCGCCATTGGCCGGCGTTTTCATCCTGATCGGCCTGATGCTGTGGCATGTGCGTATCTTCGCGGCGGCATTCGCGGCAGCTCCGGCGGACCTGCATGGCCTGTATTTCCTGCCTTCGGAGGCTTTCGCTTTGCCGGCGTTGTTGTGCCAGGTGACGGCCACTGAGGTGTGTAACGTAACGGCAGCGAGGTTCCCCGACCTTTGGGACATCTTCATGCTGCTGGGTGCAGTGGGTATCGTGCTGCTGATGTTCCGCGTCGGTACGATGCTGCTCCCGCCGCTTTCCATGTGGGAAGTGAAGGAAGGGTCGATGTACCAGCGGGTTGACACGCTGATTCGGGGCCGCTACCTGGTGCTGGCCAAGCCGGAGTAAGACAAGATGCAGGAAGGCAAATTCCTACCCGCAGCGCAGGTCAACCGGGACCTGCTGCGGTCAATACTGGAGACGCCGCGCTGGTACTGGCCGGTGGTGATGATGCTCGGTACGGTCGTGTTGGCTGCTGCCGTCGCCATCGGCATTATGATTGACAAGGGACTGGGCTGGGGCACGGGCCTGAACTTCAAAGACGCCTGGGGCTTCTTCATCACCACCTTCGTGTTCTGGATCGGTATCAGCCACGCCGGCGTGATGCTGTCCGCCATCCTGCGTCTGGCCAAGGCGGAATGGCGGCGTCCGGCGACCCGGGCCGCCGAAGTCCTGACCATCTTCTCCCTGATGACGGCGATGATCATGCCGATCATCCACACCGGACGGCCCTGGCGCATCCTCTACTGGGCGTTCCCCTACGACTTCGCCCGGGGCATCTGGCCCAACATCCGCACGCCGCTGGTGTGGGACCCATCCGCCATTTTGACCTATCTCACGTCCTCAACCCTGTTTGTCATCATAGCACTGGTGCCGGACTTCGCGGTGTTGCGCGACCGGACCACCGGCTGGCCCAAGATCGTCTATACGATGCTGGCCATGGGCTGGGAGGGCAACCCCCGGCAGTGGAAGCTGCAAATCATCGCGGGCGTGCTGCTCTCGGCGCTGATCCTGCCGGTATTCGTCTCGGTGCACTCCATCGTGTCCTGGGACTTCGGAATGGCGGTGGCCATCAAGTCGTGGCACAGCACCGTGTTCGCGCCTTATTTCGTGGTGGGCGCGGTCCACTCCGGCGTGTCGGCGGTGGTGTTCGCCATGATCCTGCTGCGCTGGGCCTACGGCTGGCAGGACTACATCCGCCACGAGCACATCGACGCCCTGGGACGGCTGCTCATCGTGGTTGCCACCGGATGGTTCTACTTCCTGGTCATGGAGATCATCTTCGGCATCTACGGCCTGGAAGGCGACGAGCTGGCGGTCCGCGCCCTGCAATTCCTGCCCGGCGACCACGGCGTGGCCTACAACATCTGGATGATCATATTCGTGGGCATCACCTACTTCCTGCCCGTCATCCTGTGGCTGCCCCGGGCGTGGCGACGCAACCTGTGGATAATGTCGGCGGCGTGTATCTCCGTGAACGTGGGTATGTGGCTGGAGCGCTACCTGCTGTTCGTGCCGGCCCAGGCCAACAAGGGGTTCCAGACCTTCACCTGGAACGACTACCTGCCCAACTGGCCGGAAGCGCTCATCGTGGGCGCCACCTTCGCCTTCGTGTCCATGCTGATGCTGCTGTTCAGTCGGGTCTTCCCGCTGGTGCCGCTGTACGACATCAAGGAAGGCGACATCCTCAAGACGGAAATGCAGATCGGCCGCCGCACGGTGCCGGCCACGTTCAGAGAGGACTAGGAACATACTCATGGCCAAACAAGCAATATTGGGACTGTTCCAGGACGCCGAGTCCGCCGCTACCGCCGGCGACGCGCTCAAGGAAGCCGGGATCCCCGACACCGACTACGACTTCCTCACCGACGCGCCGTACCCGGAAGGTTCGCTGGGCGAACGGGAGGAACCGCACCGGCTGTACCTGTACCCGTTCATCGGCGCGTTGCTGGGCCTGTCGTCCGGCATCATGATCACGGCGATGACGCAGGTTGCCTATCCACTGGTCACCGGCGGCAAGCCGGTGCTCTCCCTGCCGCCCATGGCCGTGGTTTGCTACGAAGGCACCATGCTGGGCGCGATCCTGTTCACCGTAATCGGCATCATCTTCGAGTCCCGCCTGCCCAAGTTCCAACTGGGCATTTACGACGACCGCATTACGCAGGGCTTCCTGGGTCTGCGGGTGAATGCTGAGGAGGAGCAGAGCCGGGAGGTGGTGCAGATAATGAACGCGGCGGGCGCCGTAGACGTCAAAACCGACGAGTAAGCAGCAAAGGCCGGATCTATCGCTATGGCAACGCAAGCAATTCTGGGACTGTTCGATGACGCCTCGGCGGCCGCCGACGCCGGCGACGCGCTGAAAGCGGCTGGCGTCTCGGAATCGGACTACCACTTCCTGACCGACGTTCCCTATCCCGAGGGAGCCTTCGGCGAAAGGATGGAAACACACCGCCTGTTCTGGTGGCCGCTGATCGGAGGAGCTATAGGGATAATCGTTTCCCTGGTGGTTGCCGGCGTGACGCCGTTGGCGGTTCCGATGTTCACCAGCGAAAAGCCCATTCTGGCAATGCCGCCGCTGGCAGTCATCTGCTACACCGGCGGGATGCTGGGAGCAATCTTGTTCAGCATCATCGGCCTGTGGCTGGCGCTGAAGCCCGGTTTCCAGGTCGGCGCGACGGATGACCGCATCAGCCAGGGCTTGATCGGCGTGCTGGTCAACGCGGGCGCCGAGCAGAGTTCGCGGGTCAGCGAGATACTGAATGAGGCAGGAGCGGTGGAGGTTACGTCGAACCGTTCCTAATCTCAGGAAACGGCTGGCGGAAACACCAATGCAGAAAATTGCCATGAGAAGTTTGATGACACGGATGAATCTGATGCGCGGCCGCTTGCTGCCTTTGGCCGGCCTGGCCCTGGCGGTCGGCCTGCTGACGGCGGCCTGTTCCCAGGGGTCGTACCCGTTGGACATCTTCTACGAGATGCACTACCAGCCGGCGTACAAGGCCCACGAGCCGCCTCGGCTCAGCGTGCCGGCATCGGCGGTGCCGTGGTACGGCTCGGCCCCGCCGCAGCCGACTTCCTTCGCCGGGTCCGGCAGGCACATCTTTGAGACCAACTGCGTCATGTGCCACGGCGCGCAGGGCTTGGGCGACGGCCCGGTGCTGGCGCGGATGTTGGTGGACTACGGTTATCAGACCCTTGACCTGCCCATCCAGAACCCGAACCTCACCTCCGAAGCGGCCAAGAGCCTGGATCGAGATGGTTTAAAGGGAGTCATCACGGGTGGCGTAACCGTCATGCCCCCCTTCTCCAAACTGCTGACCGACGACCAGATCGAGTTGGTTCTCGACTACGTGGAAGGCTGTATCCAGGACGGCAACGCGGCGGCGTGCCAGTAACGCCGGTCCCTAATCGTGTATCCAACATACGAGGGCTGTTATGACGAGCCGTAGCATGATTGCCGATGCTGACAATCTGAGTGCCTACGGCTCGTTCCAGGACAGTCTGCGGGCGCCCATCCATCGCTGGTTCACCTACCCGGCAGGGTACTCGCACCGGTTGGTGCAAAGCAAAATCGGGCAGTACGGACTGAATGGGCGACATTGGATCGCCGACCCGTTTGTGGGGACGGGGACGACTTCGGTTGCCGCTAAAGTGGCTGGCGTAAATTCCGTTGGGGTCGAAGCGCATCCGTTCGTGTTCTGGGTAGCAAAAACCAAGCTATATTTTGAGCACGATATTGAGGCCCTGACATCGGATGCCCGGGTCTTACAAGAAGCCGCCGCCGCGATTTATGACGAAGGCGTTCAGTGCGAAGACATCTGGCCAGCGCTAGTTTACAAGTGTTTTGACCAGGTGAACCTCCAGCGGTTGTACGCACTACGGACGGTGATATTGCAGTGCGACACTCTCCCGGAGCGACGAGACTTTTTCAAAGTGGCGCTGACGGCTACCCTGCGCGACGTAACTTCGGCCGGGGCCGGCTGGCCTTACATCGCGCCCAGTAAGTTCGCCGAGCGGACGGTGCAGCGCGACGCCTTTGTTGAATTTGAAAAGCGATGCGAGTTGATGGTCAACGACATTATCGCCACTAGCATTTGGGGTGTGCCAGACACCGAGCATCGGCTGGTCAACGGAGACGCTCGCAATGTGGCGGAACACGCGGAACCCGACAGCATTGACCTGATTTTGACCTCGCCGCCCTATTTGAACAACTACGACTACGCCGACCGGACGCGGCTGGAAACCTATTTCTGGGGGATTTACGACAGCTGGGGGAATATAACGAGGGAAGTACGCGACCGACTGATTATCGCCGCAACTACACAGATACGCCGCACAGAAATGGGACAAGTGCGGTGGTGTCCTGGAGTCAGGGAGGTCAGCCCGGCAATGCACGCTGAGCTGATGGATATTATCCAGCGACTTTCAGAACTGCGGCTGGTCAAAGGCGGCAAGAAGGCTTACGACCTGTTGGTGGCCGGTTACTTTGAGGATATGCTGAAAGTGATTCAGGGGGCTTATGCGGTTCTGAAAGCCGGATGCCCTTTCATACTGGTGCTGGGAGATTCCGCGCCCTACGGTGTTCACGTGCGTACTGATGAGATTATCGGCGAACTGGCTACGGCGGTGGGGTTCTCGGGATATGAGGTTGAGGTGATACGGGAGCGGGGCGGGAAGTGGGCCGGCAACACACAACGGCACAAAGTCCCGCTACGGGAAAGCATCGTAACTATCACCAAATAGGGTATCTTGGATGACTTCTAGCGTCAGGCGAGTCGCCAATCCGGCCAGCGCACTCGGCGAGGCGGTTGGCAAATTATTTGAAACAGCCGTCGTTCAAGGACTCCGGTCAGAGGTGGAGTCCAGAGGCTATACTATCCGCCCCGCTCGACTAACCAATGGCACCGGCAACACATACCAGATAGACGCTGTGGTTTTTGACGCCGACGAAAATCCGGTTATCATTATTGACCCCAAGTACATCCGCTACACCAAGCACAACCGCGATAAGGGCAGCTGGCTTTGCACAGCGCATTACAACCTCCGCAAAACTTTCCCCACGATACGCAAGTCTATCGCTGTATTAGCGGGCCGGTGGTCGGAGCCGTCGAAAGCCTTGATACGCAGTTTCGGCGTTGAAATAGTGGAAGTTCCCTTCGACGGTATTGTGTCCGTGTTAGGCGAGTATGGCGTCAATTTCGCATGGGCAGAGAAAGATCGTGAAACGCCCAGTCTTGCTTGGGAGCATTTCACCGGTTTGGATGACGAAGTTCGTTCCGACATCGCATCCAGTTTGACTGAGGGAATCATTGACCAACTGAGCGTTGCGGTCACACAGGTACTTGATGCCGACATTGCCACATTACCAACCCGTATATCCGAGGTTGAAGTTCTACTGAAAACCGACCGGGATGAGATGGTACTTTTGACGTTTGATTCGGCAGCTAACGCACTACAGGCAATGGCCCTCCTTGTATCGGACCGCTCTGACATCAGCGACTTGCTGGAACCACGTGCTCATTAGAATCTGCGCTGCGGTGATGATTGCCATCATTGCCGGCGCACTGTTTGTCGGTGATGCATCCGCCCAATCCGGCGGTGAGGCAGGGTCGTATGACGAGGCGGAAGCCCAGGCCATCGACCGGATGCTGATGTGCCCGGTGTGTCCGGCACAGACCATCGACCAGACCGAGGTGCCCCTAGCCAAGCAGATGCGAGCGCAGGTTCGCGAGCTGCTGGCGTCGGGAGCGACCCGAAATGAAGTGCTGGCCTGGTTCGCCGCCCCGGAGAGATACGGACCCAGCGTGCTGGCCGAACCGCCCCGTTCCGGATTCTACCTGATCGCGTGGATAGTGCCTGGCGTGGTGGTGGTCGCGGCTTTGGTCGGCGGGCTGCTCACGCTGCGGGCGATGCGCCGACGGTCTGATGGAGGGGACAGTGAGAGTCCGGCGGACGAAACAAATGAATTGCAACCGTATCTCGCTGCGGTGGACCGCGATTTGGCATTAGACATGGACACGGAGCAGTCCAATGGCTGACCTGGGTGCCGTCTGCCTGTGGATGGGGCTGGCGCTGGCGGCCTACTCGTTCTTTGCGTCGGTGGCCGGACAGCTCCGGGGCGCGCCGGCGCTGGTGGACAGCGGTCGCAAGGCGTCCTACGTGCTGGTGGTGGTTCTCCTGGTCTCCACCCTCTCGCTAGTGCAATCGTTCATCGCCCGGGACTTCTCGCTGCAGTACGTCGCCGAGCACAGCAACCTGGCGATGCCCAACATCTACACCTGGGTGGCGTTCTACGCGGGCAACGAGGGGTCGCTGCTGTACATCGCCTTCGCCTTGTCGGTAATGTCCGCGCTGGCGATCTGGCTGGCGCCGGCGGCGACCCGGCCCACGCTGGCCTGGACCACGGCCATCCTGATGCTGATCGAGGTGTTCTTCCTGGCGGTGATGGGGTTCATGGCCAACCCCTTTGCCAAGCTGCCCTTTCCGGTTCCCGATGGGCAGGGCATCAACCCGCTGCTGACGCACTTCGGGATGTTCTTCCACCCGCCGGCGCTGATGGCCGGTTTGGCGGGCATCAGTATCCCGATGGCTTTCTCGCTGGGCAGCCTGATCGGCGGCAAGGGCGGCGACGAGTGGATTGACGCCGGCCGAGCCTGGGGGGTGGGAATCTGGGCGCTGCTGGCGGCGGGATTGCTGCTGGGCTCGTGGTGGGCCTATACCATCCTGGGCTGGGGCGGGTTCTGGTTCTGGGACCCGGTGGAGAACGCGGCCTTCATGCCGTGGATCGCGCTCACGGCCTTCGTCCACTCCATCATGGTGCAAAAGCGGCGCGGAATGTTCCGGATGTGGAACATCGTGCTGATCGACGTGGCCTTTGGGTTGGCGCTGTACGGGATGTTCATGAACCGGGGCGGGCCGGTACCGTCGGTGCATTCCTTCGGGGCTTCTACTCTGGGCTGGGTGTTCCTGCTGTTCCTGGCCTTCGGTGTGGCAGTTCCGCTGGCGATATTCTTCTGGAGATATGATCGGATGCGGAGCGCCCAGCGGCTGGACTCCATGCTGTCCCGCGAATCCGCGTTTTTGGTGAATAACCTGCTGCTGCTGGGCATCGCGTTTGCCACGCTGTGGGGTACGGTGTACCCACTGTTGTCCCGGCTGTTCGCCGAGCAGGAAATCACGGTGGCGCGACCTTTCTACGACCAGGTGAACGGGCCGTTGATGCTGGCGCTGGTGCTGCTGATGGGCATCGGCCCGCTGCTGCCGTGGCGTCGGGCGAACCTGCGCTCGCTGCGGCGGGCGCTGCTGGTGCCGGGAAGCGTCGCGCTGGCGACTATTGCCGTCCTGCTGGTCGTGGGCATCCGGCAGCCCTACGCGGTGATCGGGTTCGGCCTGTGTGCGCTGGTGACGACCAGCATCGTGGCCGAGTGGGTTCGGGGAACCGTGGCCCGGCGGCGCAGCGTAGGCGACAATCCGGCCCTGGGGTTCGTGCGGCTGATCCTGGCCAACCGGCCCCGCTACGGTGGCTATATCGTGCACCTGGCGGTGGTGATGGTGGCCCTGGGCGTGGTGGGCCAGTCGTTCTACGGCGTGCAGCTCGACGTGGCCCTGATGCCCGGAGAATCGGTGACCGTGGAGGAGTACACGCTGGAATACGTGGATACCACCGCGCTGGCCTTCTCCGACCGCACCGAATTCCGCACTACCGTGGAAGTGTACCGGGACGGCGAGCTTTTGGAGACTATGCACCCGCAGCGGACGTTCCATCCCGCGTTCAACATGGCGTCAACGCGGGCGGCGATCCGCTCCACGCCGGTGGAGGACTTCTACGTGGTGCCCAGCGAGAACCGCGAGGACGGAGCGGTGGGGTTCCGGATCCTGGTGAACCCGCTGGTGTGGTGGATGTGGGTGGCCGGGCCGGTGATGATATTTGGTACAGTGATCGCGCTGTGGCCGGCGCGGGCGACGGTGCGGCGGCCGGCCTCCGTGGCGTCGCCGGTCGCCGGCGTAGCCGACTAGCCAGCGGATTACGGAGCCTTCCGCCGTGCAGCTGGTGCTGGCGATCGCCGTTGCGTTGCTTATTGTCGGGGTTGTCGCCTGGCCTCTGTTGGTTAGAAGACGACGTCCGCCGGAACAGGCGGACCACGAGCCGCCGGCCGCCGCCGGCTCACTGGACAGCGTGTACGAAGCGATCCGGACGCTGCGGATGGAGCATAGTCTGGGACGAATCAGCGACGCCGATTTCCGCGAGCAATTGGATGAGTACCGCCGGCAGGCCGCCATAATACTGCGGGATATGGACCGGGAAGTGGAAGACACGCGTGATGAATGAACGGTCAACACTGACGGCGCTGGACAGCGAAAGGCCTGGCATCAGAGACATTTGGGAAGTGGCGCGGTTGCCGACGCTGTTCGCCATCGTTACGGCGGCGGCGACGTGGATTATCTGGTACTATACGAATACCCCTTGCACGCTGGAACTGGCAGCGCGTTCCAGTTGCAATCCAGCGGAGATTGCCCGATTGCTAACCTACTCAGCGATTGTCGCGGCCGCTGGAGGAGTATGGAATTACAATATGTTCACCAGGATGCGCGCGCAGATTGCCGCGGAGCGACAACGAGCTGACGAAGCCATAAAGCAGTTGGCGGAGTACCGTCAACAGACCGAGGAAGAGCGCCGGCAGGAACGTCAGGCATTTTTCGAAGCGCTGGCGGAAGAACGCCAGTGGATCGCCGAAGAACGTCAGTGGATCGCCGAAGAACGCCAGCGGTCGGACGAAAATCAGCAGGCGTTCATGGCCGCGCTAAGCGACATCACCTCGCAGATGGCGCAGTTGATGCAGCAACGCAATGGCAACTACGGCGATGCGGCTGGCGGCAGTTAACCTCCGTTGCACCTCCGTTCCTGGGTCACGCCGCGCCAGGACCTGTTTCACCTTCACCAAATTTTGAGACTGGTGCGCTAACTTTGCTGCTGAGATGCATCATTGTAGCCGTGCTGGCCGTGGTTGCGCTGCTGTCAGCTGCTCCAGCAGTGCTGCCGGCGCAGGGTTCGGACACCGTTGCGGTATCGGGACGGCTGGTGAACGGTACAGCCGGCGGCGGCGTTCCGGCTGACGTTGCCGTCCTGCTGCACCGGTTTGGCGCCGGATCGGGTTCGGTGGATACCTTCGAGACCCTTACCGACGACGATGGCGCGTTCCGGTTTGACGGGGTGCCGACTCCCGAGGATGGCGACAGCCTCGCGCTGGCCGCCGACTACGGGCAAACGCGGTACACCGAGGTCATTTCGCCCGCCGAGTTGTCAGAGCCGTTGCAGCTGACGGTGTACGAATTCACCCGCGACGTGAGTGTAGTGGCAACCGCTGAGCAGTCAATCATCGTAGCCGGTATCGACGCGGCCACCCGGCGCATGGCCATGGTGCAGTTGTTCACGCTGGAGAACCGTGGCGATACTACGCTGGTGCCCGACCTCTCGGCGCCGCCAATGATCGGGCAGTTCAGTTTCCTGCGCTTCTCTCTGCCGGCCAATGCAACCGGCCTTGACGTCTCCACCGACCTGGTGGGCGGCGAGGTGATACCCGTGGGCACGGGGTTTGCCATCACCGCGCCGGTGCAGCCGGGCCGGCACCAGGTGAGTTTCACCTTCACGATTCCATACGAGGGCAATGAAGTGACATGGCGGGATAATACGCTGCAAGGGGCGGAGACTTTCACCCTGCTGATCCCTGAGGAGTTCGGCAATATAGGTGTCTTCGGACTGACTGCCGATGAAGGGTTCACCGTCGGAGTGGTGTCGTATCGGGCTTGGCGGGCGGACAATCTGGCGCCGGGAGAGGGTGTGAACCTTACGCTGTCGGGCCTGCCGGAACCGTCGTGGCTGACCCGGTTGGGCAACCCGCTGTCGGACGCCCGGTTCTGGTACGGCGCGATCCCGGTACTAGTTGCCGTCACGCTGGCCGCCCTGCTGGCCTGGGGTATCTGGCGGCGGCCGGTGGGAAGCGTGGGCTGATGTCCCGTCGGGGGTGGATCATGCTGGGCACGGCAGTGGCCCTGGCCCCGTTGTTTGCGCTGCTGGCCTGGGCAGCGGTGCAGCAGGAGGGGCAACCGCCGGGAGCCGGCATCAACGCCCAGTTCGGCGAGGTGCGAGTGGAAGAAACCGGGGCGGCGGATTTCGCCCTGAAACTGTCAGATGGCAGCGTGTTGCGACTGTCCGATTTTTCCGGGACCGTGGTCATGGTGGACTTCTGGGCGTCCTGGTGCGGTCCGTGCCGGCAGGAGGCGGCGATGCTGAACCGCATCTACGCTGGTTATGCCGACCATCCCGTGGAGTTCGTAGGGGTGAATATCTGGGACACTCCGGACGCGGCCGCGACGTTTTTGGTCGAGTTCGGCGTCGGCTACCCGACCGGGCCGGATGCGGACGGCGCAATCGCGCTCAACTACGGAGTGCGTGGAATTCCCGAGAAGTTTTTCATCGACTCCGAAGGGGTAATACGGCGCAAGTACGTTGGGCCGATGCCGGAGGATGTATTGCGGGGTACGCTGGACGGGTTGCTGGCTGAGGCCACGAGAGATGGGAGTTAGCGCGCATCGGCTGTTGGGCAGGGTGTTACAATTCGGGTCAATGGAGATCTGGAAGCGATGACCAACCCGAATAGAAGCGCGGATGCGCCGCCGACGCAGGTTGCGCTGGCGATGGATTGGGGCGGCACCTGGGCGCGGGCTGCGGTCATTGACCGCCAGGGCGTAATCCTCTGGCAGGATCGGGTGTCCAACCGTCCCGGGGCCTTTCAGGACGAACTGGTGGATACGGCGGGCCGGTTGCTGACGACGGCGAAAGAATGGGCCGGACTGCGACCCATCGCCGGAGCGGGCATTGCGCTTGCCGGGTCCATAGACGCCGCCAGCAACATGCTGCTGTCCTCGCCTAACCTACCGGCGCTCAACGGAGTGTCGTTGCCGGCCCGTTGGGAACCCAGGCTGGGAATCCCGATTTGGGTTGGCAACGACGCTAACCTGGCGGCCCTGGGCGAGTATCACTACGGCGCCGGCCGGCCGGCTCGGCCCGGCGATCCGGCGTCGCGGACGCTGGTGTTTCTGACGTTCAGCACCGGCGTCGGCGCCGGCATAGTTGACCGGGGCATGGTACTCATCGGCGCGGCCGGCGTCGCCGGCGAAGTGGGTCACATGACCATCGACAGCCGCGCCGATGCTCCACCCTGCGCCTGCGGCAACAGCGGTTGCCTGGAATCCTTGGCGTCGGGCACGGCCATCGGGCGGGCGGCGCAGGCCCGATTGAACGACGCCACGCCAGGCTCGCCGCTGCATCAGGCCCACGAGAGCAACGCCACGCTGGACGGCGCGGCGGTGTTCGCGGCGGCGGCACAGGGGGACCCGGTTGCCCGCGAGGTGATCGACGCGGCGGTGGGCGCAATCGTCGTCGGCCTCGGCAACGTGCTGAATATCTTCAATCCGGACGTCGTAGTGATGGGCGGCGGCGTGACCCTGGGATTGTTGGACCTCGGTCTCCTGGGCCACATCGAGGACGCGGCGCGGCGCCGGGCCATGAGTTCGGGGCACCGCGCGTTTCGATTGGCGCCAGCCACGTTCGGAGACAGCCAGGGTATGATGGGAGCGGCTAGCCTGGTGTGGGCGGAAACTGCCGGCCGGGACACCCCGCCCTGACCCAGCGGGGGAGGATCAGGGTCAGACGATATACCGGCCTCCGACCACGTTCATTCGGTCGCCGGTGATGTACGAAGACTCGTCGCTGGCGTAGAAGAGGCAAGCGTTGGCGATGTCCTGCACCGTACCCTGACGGCCCAGGGGTATGGAACTGAGGTGCTCGTTGGAGCCCCGGGGGACATCCTGGAACTCTGGGTACCACTCAGGATGAGCGCGGGAGGTGTCGGTGGAGCCGGGGTTAACCAGGTTGGCCCGGACGCCGTACTGAGCGCACTCGGCGGCGACGGCGCGGATGAGGCCGAGGAGTCCCGTCTTGGCGGTGGTAACTATCGCCGTATCAGGCCGGCCGGTGATGGCAGACTGTCCGCCCATGGCGATGATGCTGCCGGAGCGCTGCTCGATCATGCCGGGCAGCACGGCGCGAATCAGGTAGAAGGCAGAGTGGAGGTTGGTCCCCATCACGTCCAACCACTCGTCCACCGACACTTCCAATATGGGCTTGTGGGGGCGCACCGCTACGTTGCTGACCAGAACGTCCACCGTGCCCAGCGCGTCGATCCCTTCGGCGACCATATCCTGCACCCGACCGGGATCGGCCACGTCGCCGATGACGGTGTGGGTTTTGGCCCCAAGCTCGCGGCATTGAGCGGCCACCGTTTCCAGTTCCTCGGCAGACTGGCGCGTATTCAGGATAAGGTTCGCCCCTTCACGGGCGAAGGTGCGGGCGACCTCCGCGCCGATGTTGCGGCTGGCACCGGTGATGAGAGCGGTTTTGTTTTGCAAGCGCATTGGATGTTTCTCCTGAGAATTACCCATCTCTGTCGTCGGTATCAATTCGCGCTTTGATGCGCCTAATCACCCAGTATAGGATCGGGACCGCTCCAAAGGTTGCGCCCAGGAACGCAAGCATTCTGTCCAGACCAAAATCTTTACCCAAGCCGATGATGAGTGAAACGATAGCAGTGACAGCCAACCCGACGATTACCATAGCTAGAGTCGCCGCGATCGCAAATGCGACTTGATTTCGCAACCCCACTGAGCTATCCGCGCACGCGAACTTTGGGCCAAAGCGAGAGTAACAACCCCATCCCTGATACTCCGATGGATAGCCCGCTAATGCTCAACAATGCCGCTCCCACCAACGCGGCTACAAGCGGGACGGGCGAGCCGTCGGGAAACAGAACGGGCAGCAGGAAATGCCCCACCAAAAAAAGCGCGGTGCTGATGCCGTAGGCAACTATCGACGCCGTGAATGCTTTATCCCACATAACGCTGTTCCGTATGAACTTTTCTTGAAGGCATGATACGGCTATCTGCCTGAATGTGTCAAAAACCAAAGCGGGGGCGACGCACGGCCACCCCCGCTCGGGTTGCTCAATGGATAAGACCGTCAGTATGGACCGTACCCCGGCACGTTGAGACAGGCAGCGATGTGGTCGGGCAATACTTCGCGGGCTTCGGGGTTCACGCGGCTACAGTCCTCGGTCGCGATGGGGCAGCGCGGGTGGAACACACAGCCGCTGGGCGGATTCAGCGGGCTGGGCACCTCGCCGGTGAGGATGATGCGCTCGCGCTGGGCGTCCAGCACCGGGTCGGGGATAGGCACCGCCGACAGCAGGGCGCGGGTGTAGGGGTGCTGGGGGTTCTCGTAGATGGCGTTGCGGTCGGCAATCTCCACGATCTTGCCCAGGTACATGACCGCCACGCGGTCGCTGATGTGGCGCACCACCGACAGGTCGTGGGCGATGAACAGGTAGGTCAGTTCGTAGCGCTCCTGCAGGTCCTCCAGCAGATTGATGATCTGCGCCTGAATGGACACGTCAAGGGCGGAAACGGGCTCGTCGCAGACGATGAACGCCGGGTCCACGGACAGGGCGCGGGCCACGCCGATGCGCTGGCGCTGTCCGCCGCTGAACTCGTGGGGAAAGCGGTCGGCCATGTAGGGGTTCAGGCCCACGTTGTTGAGCAGCTCGGCCACCCGCTCTCGGTACTCGCGGCGATTGTTGACCAGACCGTGAACGGCCAGAGGTTCGCCAATGATGTTGCCGGCGGTCATGCGTGGGTTCAGCGAGCTGTAGGGGTCCTGGAAGATGATTTGCATCTGGCGGCGCATGGCGCGCATCTGATTGGTGCGAGCCTGGGCAATGTCAACGCCGTCGAACCAGATCTCTCCGTCGGTGGGCCGATACAGGCGTAGGATGCAGCGTCCCGTGGTGGTCTTGCCGCAGCCGGATTCCCCCACCAGCCCCAGGGTCTCGCCGCGACGCACGGTAAAGTCCACGTCGTCCACGGCTTTGATGAAGGCCACCGCCCGCTGGAACACAATCCCCGAGGTCACCGGGAAGTGCATTTTGAGGCCCCGGACGTCCAGCAAGGTGTCATCCCGGGACTGGGCGGTGGAGGCGGTTTGAGGCATCTCAGCAGTCGTCATTGTCAAACTCCCTTTTCGCTGACGATAGCAAAACCGTGAGATCGTGGAACGCTGGAAGGGCTTTAACCGGCGGTGCCCATGGCGTAGCTCAGAGCCTGGGCGCCCAGCACCTCGGCGCGCCAGCAGGCGGACACGTGGGGTTCTCCCGACCCGTTGCTTTCCACGGGCATCAGCGGCGGCGCATCGGTGGCGCACTGGTCGATAGCGAACCGGCAACGGGCGCGGAAAGAGCACCCGCCGGGCAGGTTGACCAGGTCGGGCGGCTGGCCTTCGATGGGCACCAGTTTCGCCGCGTTGCCTTCCTCATCGGTGAGGCGCTGGTCAAGGCGGGGCACCGAGTCGAGCAGACCAACGGTGTAGGGATGACGCGGGTTGGTGTAGATCTCGAAGGCGGAGCCGCGCTCGATAATCTTGCCAGCGTACATCACGTTGACCCGGTCAGCGTAACGGGCGACCACGCCCAGGTTGTGTGTGATGATAATGAGCGCCACGCCCAAGTCCTGGGTGAGGGACTTCATCAGCTCCAGGATTTGCGCTTGAATGGTCACGTCAAGAGCGGTCGTAGGCTCGTCGGCGATGATGAGCTGGGGATTGCAGCTGAGGGCCATTGCTATCATGACGCGCTGGCGCATACCACCGCTGAACTGGTGGGGGTACTGGCGTATCCTCCGCTCCGGGTCGGGGATGCCGACGCGGGCCAGCAGGTCAACGGCGTCACGGCGGGCCTCGTCACGGGACTTCCCCATGTGGAGCTGGATGGTTTCGGTGAGCTGGCGGTCCAGGGTTAACACCGGGTTGAGGGAGGTCATCGGTTCCTGGAAGACCATGGCCATCTTCGCGCCACGAATGCGGCGCATATCGTCCATGTCTATCTGGAGAATGTCCTCACCGTCGAACAGAACCTCCCCTCCCACGGTCTTGCCGGGAGGGTCGGGAATAAGTCGCATGAGCGAGAGAGCGCTGACGCTTTTGCCGCATCCACTCTCACCGACCAGGCCCAGGGTTTCGCCGGGCATGACCTCGTAGGTGATGTCGTCAACGGCTTTCACAACACCTTCATAGGTGAAGAAATAGGTTTGGAGGTTCTTGACTTCGAGCAGCGGCTGCGATTCCACGGCAACGCTCCTTATCCGGTTGAGATTCACACCCGCGTGATACGCGCGTGAAAGCGGCTGGGTTGCAACTCGGATGGTTCGGTGGGTTAAGTTTCGGCCGAATGATAAAAGATATTCGCGCACGAGGGATTAGCCGTGCGAGTCAAATTACCATAGGACGGATAGGGCTGCAAGCGTGTTGAAGCGTGGCGGATTTGCCGCGGCTCCGCCTATAGACAATTGCGAGACGCCGGAATATGCGGGATGATGCAGGTCACCGCGCTGGATGTACGTGCGCGTACGCATCGCGGCGGGCAAATGGTTTCCCCGATATGGACAAAAACGCGACGGGCGCGGCACAGGAGGTTGAAAGCATGAGCGAACTGGTATTGCGAACCGCCGTAGGCAACTACGGCCACACTACGCCCTTGAAAGATGGGACCGTTGAGTCGCAGATGTTTGATATGGAGCACATCGACGTGTCTCCGGTGACCAGCATCTTCCGGCGCATGGTGCGAGGTTTGGAGTTCGACGTGGCGGAGATGGCCCTGTCAACCTACCTATGCGCACGGGCCCACGGGAAGCCATTCACTGGTGTGCCGATCTTCCTGACGCGAGCCTTCTATCACGGCGGCATCGTGGTGAACCGGCGCAGCGGCATCGAGTCGCCCCGGGACCTGGAGGGCAAGCGGTTCGGCGTGCGCAGCTACACCCTGACGCCGGGCGTGTGGACGCGGGGCCTGCTGCAAACGGAGTACGGGGTGGACCTGGACGCGGTGACGTGGGTACTGTCCGGGGACGAGCACGTGGCCGAGTACGTCGCGCCGTCCAACGTGGTGTCCTCGCCCAACAACGACCTGGGCGAGATGCTGCTGTCGGGTGAGATCGACGCCGCCGTCGGCGCGGGTCCGGTGGACTCCGATGACATCGTTCCGCTGTTCGACGAACCGGACCGGCTGGACGCCGAATGGCACCGCAAAACCGGCGTCTATCCCATCAGCCATATGCTGGTGGTGAAGAATGCCGCGCTAGAATCCAATCCCGACCTGGCCGAAGCAGTCTGCGGCGTGTTCGGGGCAGCCAAGCGTTTTTACATGGGCCGGCTCCGGGCCGGCGACGAGGCCGGACCGGCCGACCAGGCCCTGCTGAAGATGGCCGGCATCGTGGGCGAAGACCCCATTCCCTACGGGCTGGAGAGTTCGCGGAAGACGCTGGAGACCTTCATCGGCTTCAACGTGGAGCAGAAGGTGATACCGGAGCGGGTTGACGTGGAGGAGCTGTTCCCAGAGGCTACGCTGGCATTGGCGTGAGTGATGTCAGAATCAGGATTTACGGGATTTCAGGATTGGCAGGATTGCGACGGCGGCGGCCATCGACGCGCACAATCCTGAAAATCTTAAAATCCTGGAAATCCTGATTCTGACAATGTCTAAACAACCACCGCCTCTTCGTAGGCCACGCTGCCGACCTGGCCCTCGGGGAATATCTGCCAGTCCAGCATCCAGCAGTGGGTTCGGTCGAACATCTCCCTGGTGTAGGGTTCGAACACCATGCGCTCCCCGATGCCAGCCTTCCTGGGGTCGAAGATGGTGTGGTATCGCTGGGGCAGTTCCTTGAGGAAGTAGTGCTGGTACTGCTCCTTGGCCGCGTCGATTTCCCGCTGGGCGCGTTGCAGGGCGTTGAAGTAGGCCCACAGCTGGTCGTCGGTGGCGTCGCCGTTGATGAGGAAGCCGATCATGAAGCTGGTGTCCATGACCTTGCGGAACCCCTGCTGTTCCAGCACGTAGCCGGGCGCGCCGAAGACGATGGCGGCCTCCACCCAGCGGTCCAGCGCCAGTTGCAGGCGGTCCCGGGGGCCGCCCACGAACTGGAGATTGATGCGGTCGGCAGGGAGGACACTCTGCAAAGCCTGCAACGCGGAGAAGTGGCTGCCGGAGTGCCAGCCCACGGCCACCTCGACCCCGGCCAGGTCCTCCGGGTTCTGCAAGGGTTACTCCGGCGCAACCCAGATGGCGCTGGGCGTAACCGAGTAGGCGTGACCCCACATCCGCCCGTGGGCCGCGCTGGCGGCCATGCCGACGGCCCAGTGGCAGGCGGAACTGATTTCACAACGCGGCCCGATTCCATGGACTCGAAGGCGCCGCGCTTTATCTCCGTGGGCGCGCCCTCCGCCGAATTGACCGAGGGTTTCATCGTGGAATTCGGTCCGTTGGACGGCACAAACTCATAGTCCAGGCCCTCGTCGGCGAAGTAGCCTTTTTCTTCGGCGACCCATTCCTGAAGCCTGCCATGAGGAATGATACGGAATTTGGACATCGTAAGCCTCCGCCGGTTGGTGGTTTCGTATCGGAATTATCTACCAGGGCTGCCCTTGTTTCAACTTGGCGATGGCAATATGATGACGCTGAAACCCAGTAACCAACCGAAGGCGGTGCGCATGGTGAAATATTCTTTCCGGTTGCCCAACGCGGACTATCTGGGCTTTGCAGCCTCAGCGCAGGGCATCCTGGACACGGCGATAAAGGCCGACGAGTTGGGGTTTGACGCCGTGTTCGTCAACGACCACGTCATCGTGGACGGCTCGGCGCGGAGCGAACCGTGGCGGCAGGTGTACGACCCGCTGATGTCCCTGGCCTACGTAGCGTCGCGCACATCGAAGATCAAGCTGGGCACCTCGGTGCTGATCATGCCCTACCGCAACCCGGTGGTTACGGCCAAGATGATTGCCACGCTGGACCAGATGTCCAACGGACGGGCCATCGTGGGCGTGGGAGCGGGCTGGAACGAGGACGAATACAACGCTCTGGGCATACCCCACCGGGAACGCGGCGCGCGCACCAACGAATACCTGCGCCTGTGGAAGGCCTGCTGGGAACCGGACCCCGTATCCTTCCACGGACGTTTCTTCTCATTCGATGGTCTATACACCAGCCCCAAGCCCGTGCAGCAGCCCCATCCGCCCATCTGGGTCGGCGGCTCCAGCCACGCCTCGCTGCGGCGGGCCGCCCGGTTCGCCGAGGTCTGGCAACCCACGCCGACGCCGCTGCCGAGCCTGGTCAGCAACTGGCAGTACCTCAACGACGTGTCCGCCGAGATCGGGCGGGACGAGCCGCCCCGGGTGCGGATGAGCTTCCGGGTGAACATCAGCAGCATCTCAGGCCATTCCGTCGCTGATGGTGACCGCCCGATTGGGTACGGCGCCACCGACCAGATCGCGTCGGACATGAAACGATACCGCCAGGAGGCCGGGCTGGAGGAGTTCCAGATCAACTGCCACGACTGCGGCAACCTGCAACAGCTGCTGGACACGATGGACGCGCTGGTACAGGACGTGCTGCCGAAGGTGGACGGCTAGGGTGGGCGCCGAAATGAACGGATTCCCCTATGACCGTGATGAGAAGCATCGCGTCCTGATGGACGCGGTAGAAAGCGTGCGGCCCACTCTGGAGGCCAACACCGAGGAGTCGGAACGCATCGGCACGCTGGCTCTGGCCTCGGTTAACGCGCTTTACGAATCGGGCCTGCTCCGCCTCAAAATGCCCCATGTGCTGGGTGGTGCCGAGGCCGACCTGGTCACGCAGTTGGACGTACTTGAGGCGGTGAGCCGCATTGACCCGTCATCGGGCTGGTGCCTGATGATCGGCGCGGCCAGCCTGGGCGGTTTGGCGGCCTTTCTGCCGGACGACGCCGTTGAGGAAGTTTTCGTGCGTGGCGACCCGCCCAAGGTGGCGGGAGCCGCCGCGCCCTCCGGAACGGCAACGCCCGTTGCTGGTGGCTACCGCGTCACCGGGCGCTGGCAGTTCGGCAGCGGGATCCAGCACGCCGAATGGGTATCCGCCGGCGCGCGGGTGGTCAACGGGTTCGACGGGTATCCGCGTCAGCTGCGGGTGATAATGCCCCGCCACAAGGTGAAGGTCCACGATAACTGGCAAGTGATGGGACTGCGCGGCACCGGCAGCTGCGATTTTTCGGTTGACGATCTGTTTGTCCCGGACGGGTTCGCCTGGGACTCGACGCTGACCGAGCCGGTACGGGGCGGCGCGCTGTACCGCCTGGGCCGGCCGGGGTTCGTCACCAACGAGCATTCGGCCTTCGCGTTGGGGGTGGCCCGGCGCGCGCTGGCAGCGATAACCGAGGTGGCCGTATCCAAGACGCGGGGCTACAACTCTGTGAACCTGCTGGCCAACCGGCCGGCGTTTCAATGGATGCTGGGAGAGTGCGATATGCGACTGCGCGCCGCCCGGTCGCTGAACGTGGAAATACTGGAAGAAGCGTGGGAATCAGTTTGCGCCGGCCACACTCCGCCGCCGCCGTTGCAGGCCCGGATGCGAAGCTGCGCCACCTACACCACCGACGTCGCGGTTGACGTAACCTCACGGGCCTTCCACTACGGAGGCGGCGCCACGCTGTTCACCACCAGCATATTGCAGCAGTGCCTCCGCGACGTCCACGCGGCGGCGCAGCACCAGATGGTCAGCGACACCGCTTACGAAAACCACGGCCAGTTCCTGCTGGGATTGCCCGACACCCGGGTGATGGAATAGGGAGGTTATGGATATGGCAACCTATCTGTACGTATCGCTGCAAGACGACGACATCATCGCCCGCTATGACCTGGACCAGGCCACGGGCGGCCTGAGCAACCGTGTGGAGTACCACCTGGCCGGGATGCCCGCGCCCATGGCGACGGACCCGCAGCGCCGTTTCCTGTTCGTTGGACGACGCCGGCCCGGGGAGTTCGGGATGACGTCCTATCGCATCGCGGCGGGCAGCGGCGACTTGGAGCGGATCAACGACATCAACCTGGGCGGGAACCCGGTGCATATTTCCACTGACCGCACCGGGAACTACCTGCTTTCCGCCTACTACTACCAGGCACGGGTGGGAGTGCATGGCTTCGATAACGAAGGGCATCTGAACCCGGCGCCGGTTGAATGGCGGGAAACCGGCATCGGTGCCCACTACATACAGACCGACGCCTCCAATCGCTACGCCTTCGTGCCCCACATCGCCGAGGGATCGCAGACCGGGCCCAACGCTATCTTCCAATTCAGGTTTGACGAATCGACCGGCCATCTCACTCCGAACACTCCTGACCGGGCCATACCCACCTCCCCGGAGGGGCCGAGGCACATCTGCTTCAATCCCAACCTCAACGTGGTGTACTCATCAAATGAGCAGGGTTGCAGCGTCACCGCGTACAATTTCGACGGGGACGCCGGCGCTCTGTCGCCGTTCCAGACGGTGCCCACGCTGCCGGACGGGTTCACCGAGCGGAATACCTGCTCGCAGATACAGATAACGCCGTCGGGACAATTCCTGTACGCGCCCAACCGAGGGCACAACAGCGTCGCCGGTTTCGCCGTAGGCCAGGAGGACGGCAGCCTGACTCCCCTCGGCCATACGGCCACGGAGCCGGTGCCCCGGGCGTTCAGCCTGGACCTGACGGGCAATTACCTGTATGCGTCGGGCTTGGAGTCGGGCCGGCTGGCATCCTACCGGATCAGCCAGGACAGTGGAGCGCTTGAGCCGTTGGAAGCGTACGACATCGGGAAAGCGCCGATGTGGGTGTTGATTATTGACGTGTGATTGGCCGGCGCACGGATGTAGATGGTAGTATTGAGTGGCGGCCAGTCCCGTCGCGCTTTACGACCCGGGGGGCTTAGCTCAGTGGGAGAGCACCTGCTTTGCAAGCAGGGGGTCAGGGGTTCGAATCCCCTAGCCTCCACCATACTAAACAATACTCAGAGTCCTGCCGAAGGTCGGCCGCACCGAACGGCGCCAACCAGCGTTGCCCTGGGGCCCAGGGCTATCGCATATGAACCGTTTAACCACCGTCATTCCGGCGAAAGCCGGAATCCAGTAGCCTAAACCGTCAGTTTCGTTGCGGTAATCAAGCGTTCAGTGGTCTCTGGACTCCGGCTTTTGCCGGAGTGACGAGTATGTGATTTCATATGCGATTGCCCTACCAGATGCAGCCCTCCGTCTGGTCAAATCCAAGTCATCTCGCTATTGTTTTCGGTTACATAAACCTATATAGTGTGGGCACTTACTAATTCACTCAATGTAACGGAATCGGAGGTGTCTGTTATGACGACTGGTCGATTGCGCAGCGGTAACGTCACTACACCGGAATCCAGACTTTCGGTTTACGAAGCGATCCACAACCGTCGGATGAACAACGATTTCTCCGATATGGTTCCCAGCCGGGACGCGCTGCAGCGTATGCTCGACGCCGCGGTGTGGGCTCCGAACCACCGGCTTACCAACCCCTGGCGGTTCTACGTCTTGGAGAAGCAAGGGGAAGCGCGCGCTCGGGTGGCCCAGTTAGCCTACGACAACCAGTTCGCCCGCAGCGGCAATCATGAAAACGCCGACGGTAGCCGCCAACGGGTGCTGGACGCGCCGGCCTTGATCTACGTGTACAGCATCCCCGGCGACAACGAGGAGATGACTCACGAAAACTATGCCGCGGCCTGCTGCGCCGTGCAGAATCTCCTGCTGGCTGCGGTGGCGGAAGGTCTGGCCGGCGATTGGAGCACGGGCAACGTCACCCGTCACCCACAATTGGCGGAGACTCTGGGAGCCGAGCCTGACTGGATGATGGTGGGCGCATTGTTCATCGGGCAGCCTTCGCGCCCTTCCGCGTCGGTGCGCGCGCCGGCCGATGAAGTCACCGCCTGGTTGGGCTAGATTTATCGCACATCCTCTGTCTTCCGATATGCTCGCGGGACTGTTGCCAGGTCGGAGCAGAACAGCAGTGCAGCGACATCGCCCAGCGTTGATGGATAAACGGTGCATTGGTGGACTCACTATCGTTTTATACTGGCATTCAAACTCACCGCTAATGCCGACTTTCAATTTGTGGTTCGGCCGGCAGATACAGAGTGATGCACCTATAGCGCTCCCAATCGATCCAGGCAGACGATGCGGGCAGATCTACGGGTTTGGATCAGCGCCGGCAAGGCGGAGGTAAACCGTCCCGTCGGTGACGCATCGACAGCGGCGTTCCGTATCATCTTCGGCCTGCTCGGTCTGGCCGTCGTCATAAGATATTTCGCTCACGGGTGGATTGGCCTGCTTTACGTTGAGCCGGCTCATCACTTCACCTATTTGGGCTTTGGCTGGCTGGAGCCTTGGCCGGGCCCGGGGATGTACGTCCACTTTGTCGTCCTTGGCCTGCTCGGCCTGGGGATCGCTGCCGGTTACCGTCCCCGGATTTGCGCCGCGCTGTTCTTCGCCGGCTTCGCCTACGTCGAGTTGCTGGATCGCGCCACCTACCTCAACCACCATTACCTGATCATCCTGGTCAGCCTGTTGCTGGCGGCGCTGCCGTTACACCGTAACACCATCCCTGCGTGGTCTTTATGGACGTTGCGTGCCCAAGTCGGTGTCGTGTACGTCTTCGCTGGCGTGGCCAAGCTGAACCCCGATTGGTTGTTCAATGCCCTGCCCCTGCGCATCTGGTTGTACCAACACGAGGACCTTCCCATCGTCGGGCCGCTGATGCAGGAAGCGTGGATGGCTTACGCGATGAGCTGGAGCGGCGCGGCGTTTGACCTGGCCATCGTGCCTGCTCTGCTCTGGCGGCGGACTCGGCCCTATGCTTACGGTGTATTGGTCGCGTTTCACGTGGCGACCTGGGCGCTTTTCCCTCAACTCGGCATATTCCCCTGGTTGATGATCGGGCTGACACTGATTTTCTTTGCCCCCGACTGGCCGCGCCGCCTGCTGCGACCCTTAAGGTTGGCGATACTCAAACCGGGTGGGGAAACTACTCCCCGGGAAGTAAAGCCCTGGCTCAACCGCGCCGCATTGGTTGCCCTGGCGCTGTTCGCCGCGGTCCAGTTGGCGCTGCCCCTGCGGCACTACGTTTATCCCGGCAACGTTCGTTGGACCGAGGAAGGCTACCTGTTTGCCTGGCGTGTGATGCTAACTGAAAAAGTGGGGTTCGTGCGGTACATCGTGCGCGACCCTGATACCCGGCAGTCATGGATCGTCGAACCCGGCGAATACCTGACACCGTTGCAGGTCGAGCGCATGGCATTCCAACCGGAATTGATCCGGCAAACCGCCGATTTCATCGCGGATGATTTCGCGGACCGAGGCTACCCCAACGTTGCGGTGACCGCCGACGCTTTCGTCGCCTTCAACGGTCGCCCCAACACGCGGCTGATTGATCCAACCGTTGACCTGGCGGCTATTGACCCTGGACTTGTCCCGGCACGGTGGGTGCTGCCCCACGGTTCCGAGGCAGAACGGCTCGGCAGTAAGGCGGGCCAACGCAACCCTAACCGGCGTCGCCGTCGGTGTCGGCGAATCCAACTGTCACGCCCAGCAAGCTCACCACCTCGGTATTCAGCGCGCGCTGCAACTCTTGCATTCGCTGGTGGGTAGTGCTTCACTTTGAAATCCCGCCTCTAAAGTCAGCCCTACCCATTCCGCCTAACCTCTGCTAGTCTTTCCCCTGCCAACCTACCCGACCGGCAACACTTAATATTATAAAGGAAAATAACCATGACCCAAACCACACCAGAAACCGCCACGACTAGACCAATGGAAGCTATTGCTGAAATTGTACGTAATCATGCAAAGATCATTGACTATACAGATAATCAAATTAGGTTCCATGGTGTAAAATATCATTGGGTTGTATCAGCTGAGTGCAAGAGACGCGGTTATCAGCCGACCGACGTGTATAAACATTGGCACTACACCGACGGCAAACGTGAACGGCCAGTTTTCTTGATGGTTTTCAATCTACCGGAATCACCAGAATAACGCCACGCCAGTTTTTAAGTAAGCGTTCGCAGTGCTCGCATAGCAGATCTTTCTCATCAGCGTTTGGATTTTCGCGGAGCAACTCATCGATTATTGTTTCCTCCGTCCCTACCACTAAATTATCGCTTAGGATTTCGCGGTTGGAGCGACAATTCTGGCAAAGGTGGTAAACACAACGTTTATCTTCGGAGTACCAGGCGACCCTTATTTCTGGCATCATCACCCTCCGGCCTGAATTTTAGCGAACCTTACCCCGATTTCCCAGCCCTAAACATCCCGCCCCTAAAGTCAGCCCTACCCATTCCGCCTAACCTGTGCTAGTCTCTCCCTTGCCAACCCCTACCCGACCGGCACATTCAATATACAGAGGTAAAAACCATGCCTACCGGACCCAACGGAGAACGCAGGCCAGCAAATACCATCGAAGCCGCAATCCAAGTGGCCCGGATAGCGGTAGGCGATATAGAAGAAGATTACGGTGAAAAGTCGGAAACTAAATCTGCACAAAATAAAAAGTCAAAAAAGCAGGCCCAAAACAGAAAATAGCCTTTAAAATCTGGCTGTGCTATAATATATAAAGGCAGGAGGTAAAAATCCTGTCGGCGATGGCGCTACGGGTCAGAATCGAACTGACGACGCAAAGGTTTCAAGTCTTCCGCTCTACCCCTGAGCTACCGTAGCGCACATCGTTATTTTATCACGGCGACGCAAAAAAGACCCGGCCTGAAATTCGGCCGGGTCTTCTCTTATCTCCCTTCGCAGTAATCCCGTGTTTCCTCTGGCCCGGTATGATCGAGGTGAATGCTGGCCGCTACTTCCACAATCCGACCACCAACCGCCGTTATATCGAGCTGGTAGTAATCGTAGCCGACTCTGGACAGCGCGTTGCAGGCTCGGTCAAGTTCCTCGTCGGTGGCATTGGTGATTTCAGTGCTGGACGGTGCACAAGCGATGGCGATGATTCCAGCGATGGTCAAGGTGGCGATCACTTTACGCATCAGCCACCTCTAGTTGTACTTCCGGTTGAATTCGGCATCGTCCATGGTCAGATACCGGATGAAAGCCACCAATGCCATCACCCACGCGGCTGGTGGAAATAATAGAAACAACAACCGTTTCGGCTTTTCGCCGCAGGTAGAATTGATCCGCGGCGAATGCACCAAGGAAAAACGCGAGCAGTGCTGCCGTGATTTTGGACTTCATCGGGGAACCTCCTAGCGGTGTGCGGGTACGACTTCCTGCCACAGACGCCGTGGTTCCCAATAACACGTTCCCCGCTAGAAGGCGCGTAGGAACGTCGCCCCGGTAGTGGGAACGTGTGCGGACCGTCAAAATCCGCTTGGCAGTGAGAAAATCCACTGCGTCTGTGGCACTTTGGACGTTAGCCGAGGTTCCGGGGATTGTCAAGGCCGGCAGGATTGACCGGTTGGGTGGCAGGTTCGTAAACGCAAAACCCGTCTAATTTAAAGTGTTAACACATTGCTAACACTTGACCAACATCTACGAGTATGTAACGGAATTTCACGACACTCATGCTTGACTTATAGTGCCACTAGTGCTATACTGGTACCTATGGTAAACCGCATCGCCCCAGATAGGCAGGCCCGCATCCTTAATATGTTGGTGGAGGGCAGCTCAATGCGGTCTATAACTCGGATAGAAAATTGCGCTTTTAATACCGTAAAAAGATGCCTGATTGACGCCGGTAAAGCCTGTTGGGATTATCATGACCGGCACGTGAGAGGAATACCGGCGCAATTGGTTCAGTGCGATGAGATCTGGGCTTTCCTCTACGCCAAAGCAAAGAACGTGGAATCTGCAGCCCGTGCCCCGAAGGAAGCCGGTGATGTTTGGACTTGGACCGCCATTGACTCGGATTCCAAATTGATGATCTCTTGGGCCGTCAGCACCTCTCGGGACGGCGAAACAGCACTGGAATTGATGGATGACCTACGGGCCAGAACAGCCGGTAGGTTCCAACTCACCACCGACGGATTAAATGCCTATCCGGGAGCCGTGGAAGGTGCTTTTGGCGGTAACGTGGATTTCGCGCAGTTGATAAAGATCTACGCCGAAACGCCACCGGAAGAGGCAACCCGCTATTCGCCTTCGGAATGGGTCGCCAGCCGCAAGGAGGTAATTGTCGGCGATCCGGATGAGGCCTTTATCAGCACCTCTCACGTGGAACGGCACAACCTCACCATGCGAATGAGTATGCGTCGTTTCACCAGGTTGACCAACGGCTTCAGCAAGAAATTCGAGAACCACTGCTACGCGCTGGCCATGTATTTCACGTACTACAATTTCTGTCGGGCGCACACCACGTTGACCAAAGACAGGGGCGGATACAAGACCACGCCTGCTATGGCCGCTGGTTTGACGGACCGGGTTTACGATATGGACTGGCTGGTAGAGATGATGAACGCGACGCTGCCTAAACCGGGAAAGCGAGGGCCGTACAAGAAACGGGACGGCTGTGGGGATTAGATGGACTTTAGATAGACATTGTTGAGTAGGGTTTAGTTTTGCCATTGACTTTATAAGGCGGGTATGTTATTGTTATAGGTAGATAGACAGGTGGAGATAGGGAATGATACAGAATAGTTGACGGCCCAGAACGCAACGCTCCGAGCCGTCTGTTGTCCGCCTAAAGGAAGTATTCAACTACCCACTTGGCGATTAGGATAAACAGGAATATCACCTGTAAAATCCATGGTCTTGACGTCATGGGAACCTCCATTACGTCGAGATACATTCTTACCAGTCAGCCGTTGTACCCGGCTGACTAGATTTTTTACCGAAAACCGATTAGGCTCACATAATCACCTCCCAATTCCAGTATGTTGCGTTGCACCACCGGGCGATCTAGGTACGGGGAGCGGCTGCAACGCTCGCCGTATCTTCAATTATGGGCAGGTTCCGAACTCAAAGTCCACTAGTTTCTAAAGTCGCGTCCAAAAAACAGCTGGACTTTGCGGGTTCAGTGCGGTATAGTAAAAGATCGCGCTTTCCCGATTCGGTACGAGGTTATGGGGCGCGTGATTAGAAATTGGGCCTGGCGGCGGGATTGAGGATTAGGGCCGGCGGATTTGGGCGGATTGTGAGGGGTTATTAATGGGATTAGGGCCGGCGGGATTTTGGCAGGATTTCAAAATGAAGCAGTACCCGCTGGTGCGCCAACTGGACGGGTTCCGGGTTGTCCAGCACGGCAGATTGCAACGGCTCCGGCAGATCATCGATGGCGGCCAGCGTGGCGGTGAAATGGCCGCGCATCCTGTCGTCGGCCTCCTCGGACACGCCGCGCACCAGGTCACTGACCCCCAGCCCCGTATCGGGTTCGGCACCCAGGTACACGTCCTGCATACCCAGAACTTGGTTGCGCAGGTCTGCCACGGCGTTGTGTGCGTTGCCGCCGGGGATTGCCGACGGGTCGGACTTGCCGCCGTCCGCGCCCAATGCTTTGCCCAGCCTCATGTCGTTGATGCTGCGGGTGATGAACATCGAGGTGCGCACCACTTCGTCAACCGCCTGTTGCTCAACGAGGGCGACGCCAGCCGTGCCCTTGAAATAGCCGGCGTAGCCTCCCCCGTCAGAGCCGTCGCCCATCCAGGCGGCCAGAATGCCGGACGTCTCATCCGCCACTACGTCGCCCAGGGCGGTCAAGTACTGGCAGCGTATCCCGCCGGGTTCATCCAGGGATTCTAGTACCGCCGGGTCTTTGCCAAAGATGACGTATTCGATGGCGCCCAACCCGCGTTGTGTGGACCCGAAAAACTCCCGTACATCGTTGGCTGAAACGGATTCTCTCTTGACCAGCGTGGCTTCGATTCGCTCCGGATCAACCGGCGACCAGTCCACCAGGATGCGGGACCGGCGGTCCATCACCGGACCGAACCACATCGCCTGTGAGCGCAGCCATGGCTCCCGGGCATCGCGCCAGGCCGCCCGCGCAGTATCGAGGTTGGCCGGCGTAGGGTCGGAGCACAGGCCGTGGAGCGCGGCGCGCAATCCGTTCATCCCTTCCGACACCGATTGGAAGCGCGGCACGATCACCTGGTCAGTCAGGCTGGTCAATACGTCCTGGCGCGACGGCGGAGGTTCCTGGGTACACGCCACCACCAGCAGCAGGGCCAGTATGCTCAACCTGACCCAGTTTCCCGCAATCGTTCTCATCAGAGGGACTCCAGGAACCGCAGCAGGGCCTCGCGTTCTTCGCGGGACATCTTGCGGAACTCCTCCCGCGCCGCCAACCCCTCGCCGCCGTGCCACAGGATGGCCTCGGCGATGTCGCGAGCGCGCCCGTCGTGGAGCAGGCGGGTGTGGTTGTTCACGTTCTTGATCAAACCGATGCCCCAAAGGGGCGGTGTGCGCCATTCTTGGCCGTTTGCCTGGAAATCAGGGCGGCCGTCGGCCAGACCTTCGCCCATGTCGTGCAGCAGCAAATCGGTGTAGGGGAATATAACCTGTGCGGTTACGGCAGGCACCGCGTGCTCTCCCGTGGTGTGGCTGGGAGTGTGGCAGGCAGCGCACCCGGCTTTCAGGAAAAGCCCGGCTCCCCGGCGGACTTGTGGATCGTCCACGTCGCGCATTGCCGGTACTGCCAGCGTCTGATTGTAAAATACTACCTTGGCCAGGCGTTCTTCGCCGATTTCGGGAACGCCGCCGTTGGGCGCGGATTGGCAAGTATCCTGTCCGGTGGGACAGTTTTCGTCAACGAAAAGCGGCGACGTGATGCCGATGTCGCCGTGGAAGGCGCCGGCGATCTGCTGCTCCAGCGTGGGCACGTTGGCCTTCCAGCCGAATCGGCCCAACCGCGTTTCGCCGTCCCGGACGCTCCAGACCATGTTGGCGCGCCCGGAAATACCGTCTCCGTCGGAATCATCAGGGTCGGCCCGTGCCAGGATGTCCGCATCCGGTATCGCCTCAAGCAGACCACCGCCGAAGACCGATGGCGCAATCCGTGGCGATACCAGGAGCTCGGGATGCATGGGACCAAAGGCAAGTTCCGCGAAGGAATAATCCGGTTGGAGCAGGGTGTAGGGCGTCCCGTCTTCGTACGTACCGGGAACCTCCCGGTAGTTGATCAGGAACCGGCCTTCCGGCGGGACGGTGAGTATTGCCCGGTCCTGAAGTTGGCCGCCGTACACCGGGTCACCCACCGGGCCCCCGGTCACAGGATCCACTCCGGGTATGCTGAGCCGGAAGAGCAGCCCCCGCTCCGGGTCGTCGTTATCGGTGGGAGGCCGCGCTCGTCCGTCAAGCGTGTGGCACGATGAGCAGGATTGCGCATTGAAGGTCGGGCCCAGGCCGTCCCGGGCCTCGGTGGAGGCCGGCGCCGTGACCCAGTTCTGGGTGAAGAAGCTGTCGCCCACCTCGAATATGCGCCGCTCGGCATTGTTCAAATTGGCTGACGCCAGGGCGAAAGAATTGCGGTTGGTCGTGACAATGGTCGTATCGCCGCCAAGCTGCGTTTGCAGAAGAGCGGCGACCTCAGCGTCGCTGGGTCCCGACCGGGCGTCTCGCACGAGGAACCATGCCAGAACAGCCACTGCCGCGATGCCCAGAGAGACGGCAAGGCCGTACCGCAGCAGTCTGGCCTTGCGAAAGCTGGCGGTACGACCAGTGAGCATGGGTAGAGGCAGTGGCTAGACGGAGGTGTTGATGGTGAACCCGAAGGCCGCCGCGCCTTCTACGATGGTGTCGGCCTGCTTTTCCAGCGCCTCGATGGTGCTCAGCACCTGGGACCGCCCGAACGCGCTGTCGGAGGCGGTGTCGGTCAAATGCTGGTCGAAGGGGTCCGGGATGTTGCGGGCCATGGTGACGGCCATGGCGGTCTCCCCGGCCAGGCGGTCGGCCAACGCTTCGTTGTCGGCGGCGAACAGGTCTATGATGCCCGGCCCGGAGACCACGCCGTAATCCCCTGTCAGCACCATCCGCACGCCGATGGCGTTGCCGACGATGTCCGCGACGGTGTTGTCGGAGAAGCAGGAGTGTTCGTCCTCCTGAGAACGCTCGGAATAGGCGACAAACATCCGCTCGCCGGCCAGTTCGCCCTTGCTGAGGGCGCCGGCGCCGGTGATGATGTCCACCAGGGCGTCGTCGGCCGGTTTGGCCAGGAACTCGGCCCGGTAGTTGCCGCCGCCGGGGGCCCAGGCGTCAACCATATCCTGCAAGTGACCGAGCAACGTGTTGGAAGCCACCGCGAGGTACTGGCCGCGCCGGTCGGCGTTGTCGTTGGTGGTGAAGTCCTCCACCGGACGAGCGCCGGGGCCGCCGTCGTTCAGATCCTGCCCCCAGAGCAGAAACTCGATGGCGTGCCAGCCGGTGGAAACGTTCTCCTCGCCGCCCTCTTCGTTGAGAGAGATGATAAGGTCGGCGTCGATTACCGGGTACTCGTCCGGCATGTTGATGACGCCGGCCGTGGGGTTGCCTTCCACGTAATCGATGTAGGATTCGTCCATGGGCCAGGCGTTGATCAGCCCCTCCGGGCCGTCCTCTTCGTTGTCAATGGGGCCGCCGTAGAACCGGAACACTTCAGTGGGGCCGTAATCATCGCGGGCGCGAAGCCACGCGCGCTTGGCCGCTTCGAGGCTGGCCGGGTTGGGGTCAGCCAGGAAGGCGTCGATTGCCGTGTCCATAACCATGGCCGACCCCAGGCTCTGGGAATACAGGCCATGTACTCCATTGGCGTAGTGGGCGACCACTTCCGCCTTCAGCGCGTCCACATCAACCTTTGGCTCCTCCATCATGGCTGCTGTCGGCGCCGGGGGAGCCGGAGCGGGTTCATTAGCGCACGCCACCGCCGTCAGGCCGAGGCATAGCGCCAATCCCACCATAACCAACCGGGTACGCTGCCATTTTCGTTTCATTTGGATCTTCCTCCAAATTGACTGGATTGTTCACCGTTTCACCGTTTGATTGTGGCTACGCAAGCAGTCGATAACGGCAACGGTAGCGAGTATTTTGGCTATAGTTATTTATTGTGTCAAGTGTACCTTTGCATAATTTACCTGCTAACGCATCACAATCATTATCCTGGCAATCGGATTGCGTTCAGTTGATCGGCTATCCTTCAGCTGGCTTCTGGGAGCATGATCCGCCCACGATTGCCAGCGGATCGCCGATTTAGCGTACCTCCTTATAGGCAAATTGGGCTCATGGCCTCGTCAGATAGAGCGGCGGATTTGTGCGTCCAATGGGAACTCTAACGTGGGACGGGTCGTTTTCGCTGATCGCCTGGGCGTCGGTCCGCGTTCTGGTTGAACTCCGGGTACGGCTGATTTGACGGCAGTTGTAATGGGATCGGCTCCAAAGGTACACCAAAAATTGATGTGTGTAGGGTGTTGACAAGAAATTCAGTGTGTACTAAATTAGCGGGGCCATGTACACATCCATTGGGTTAGTGGCAGTCGGAATTGAAAAACATCGGCGGGTTGCTATAGCGGCAGTGATCCTCCGGTAATTCGCCCCCCTCGGGCAACCGGCCTTGTCGGATCCCTCCTCCCGGCAAGGCCGCATTGATTGGAAAGACGGTTAAGTCAGCTTAGCCAACCTAGAACAAGGGGCAAAGTACCAGGCTATGACGACGCGGGAATCACATCGGTCTGACCCAGCGACGGGAGAAGCGGCGAATACCCCGGCGAACCTGTTCGGGGCATCCGGTCGAAGCGCGGCGTTCCGCGTCGGCATCGGACTGTCGTTAATCATCGCCGTTGGCCTGCTGGTATGGCGGCTCGCCGACTGGAGCCAAATGCTGGACGCACTGCGCGTCCTGTTGGTCCGGCCGGAGCTGCTGGGCGCGCTGGTAGCCAGCTACACCGGGGCTTTCATCCTCCGGGCAATCGCCTGGCGGCGCCTGATGGCCGGCGGCGGGGGTGTATTCGACCTGTTCACCTACCTGCAAGCGGCCCTGTTGGCGAATCACCTTTTGCCCTTCAAGTTGGGCGAGGCGGTTCGACCGGTCTTGGCCGCCCGCCGGGGCGCTTCCCTACCCGATGCGGCTGCGTCCACGGCAGTGGCCCGCCTCTTGGATTTCGCCGCACTGATCGTTATTGCAGCAGTCGGCGGGCTGCTCTTGTCGTTGCCGGCAGGACGGATATTGTGGTTGCAGAACCTCGTATTGCCCGTTGCGGTGATCTGCGGCGCGGCGGCGGCGCTGTTCCTGCTGCGCGTCCGCGCGCTGGACGGGTTCACGCCGAATCCGATCCAGCGCCGGCTGGAACGTCTGCGCGCGCAATTGGCAACGATGTCCGCCGCCCGCATCGCCAAAGCCGCGCTGTGGACGCTGCCCAGTTGGATCCTCGAAGCGGCGGTGTTGCTGGTGGCGGCGCAGGCCCTGGGAACCGAACTCTCCCTGTCCGCAGCAATCGCCGTAACGGCGTTCACGGTCCTGTTCCAGGTCTTCCATGTGACGCCTGGCGGCATCGGTGTCTATGAGGCCACCATGACGGGCGCGCTCTATTCTCTGGGGGTGCCCTGGCAGGAAGGGCTTGCCGTGGCGGTGCTGACCCACGGCCTCAAGTTTGCCTACTCCTACACCTTCGCGGCCGGTTTCACCCTGGTCGCTGTGCGAGACCTGATACCCGCCTGGGGTCTCGGCGCCCTGCGGGGTTCCGCCGAGGGCGACAAGCACGCCTCCCGCTTCGAGATCTTCGCGGCACGCGCCTGGAACGTGCTCAACGAGGGCAAACCTTTCACGCCCGTGTTCACCCTGGGGATCCTGGCGCTGCTGAGCATCCCCCACCTCACCGACGGCGGCTACTGGCTGCGGGCGGGATTGGCCCTGCTGGCGCTGGTCCCGATGTTCGTCGTCTTCTACCGGTTCGATTTCCCTCTGAAGCTGCGGATCGCGCTGTGGGTGTACCTGGGAGTGTTCTTGGCAGTGTTCCGGTTCTTCGACGCCATCGCGATTGCCCTCATCCTGAGCATCTACCTCACCTTCACCATCGTCCTGTGGGGCACGATTTACTACCACCTGCGCATCGGCACATCCTGGTTCAACTTCACCCGGTTCTGGCGGCTGGTGCTGGAAAATCCCGACCCCACCAGCGGCAATTTCCTGGAACAGATTCCCAAGCTGGCGATCCTGGTTCTGTCATTCCAAATGCTGGTAGGTGCGCCATCGGTTTGGCCCTTCGTGGCATTGGAAGGATTCACCCTGGCAGTGGCCATCACGGGCCTCCTGTTGCACCAGTGGTTCTTCACTTGGCCGCCGGCGCCGTCACTGGTGCCGACGCGGTTGCGGGCCATCCCGGGCAAAAGGATCTCCCGCCGTTTCATCACTATAGTCATCGACGGGTGTCGGTTCGACCGGCTACAGGAGGCCGACACCCCGTTCATCGACAAAATCCGGCGCGAGGGCGTGGATTACGTCGATACGTCCACCGTGTACCCGGCCCGCACCGTTACCGGGTTCAGTTCGATGTTCACCGGGGCGCCGCCTCGCGTTCACGGAATGTCCAGCAACTTCGTGCCCAGCCTGGGCGTCAAGTGCGAGTCCATATTCGACGCGCTGCGCGCCGGCGGCTTGACCGGCATGTTGGTGGGCATCGCGCATCTGGTGGACGCCTTCGGCGAGGCGGACGTTGAGACCGTCACCGCCGTCACCAACAACGACGAGATCGACGACGCACTGAAAGCAAGGGCCAAGGTGGTCGTCGAGCGGGATGACCCTGACCTGCTCATTCTGCAGCTCCTCAGCGTTGACCAGACCGGCCATGCCCGGGGCAGCTACAACTCCGAGTACCTGGCCAAGATTGAGGAGAGCGACCGCCATATCGAGGATTTCCTGGGTTGGTGCGACTCGGTCGGGTACCTGGAAGGCGCGACAGTGCTGATCACAGCCGACCACGGCCAGGGCATCGGAATCGGCGGGCACGGCCACATGGGCCCGACGGAGCGGTACGTGCCCTTGATCATGTGGGGAGAGGGCGTTGAGCTGGCCGGGCCGGTGGAACAACCGCGTTCCGTCATGGACGTCACTGCCACCATAGCCTACTACCTGGGGGTGGAACCGCCGGCCCAGTCAGTCGGGCAGGTCCTGGGCGTCCCGGACGCGGACGACGCCTCCCGCCCGGTGGCGGTGATCGTCCCCGCGTACAACGAGGCGGAGAACCTGCCGGTCACGCTGGCGCGAATACCCCGGCAACAGCGTCCCGACCTGAAGGTGATCGTGGTGGACGACGGTTCGTCGGACGACACCGTAGCGACAGCCCAACGACACGGCGCGGATGTGGTGGTATCCCACCAGCGGAACCGGGGGCTGGGCGCCGCGTTGCGCACCGGCCTGGCCACCGCCAACGAACTGGACGCCCGCGCCGCCGTGTATGTAGATGCCGACGGCGAGTATCCGCCCGAGCAGATACCGGACCTGCTGGCGCCCATAGAGTCCGGCGAAGCCGACTACGTCTTTGGTTCGCGCTACCTGGGTAATCGCCCCAGCCAACGAGCCTTCCGTCGCATCGGCAACCTGGCGTTCACCGCGGCGCTCAACCTGGCGTGCGGCCGGCGCATCAGCGACGGGCAGACCGGCTTTCGGGCCTTCTCCCGCCGGGCGCTGGAGTGCGCCGAAATCATCCACGACTACAACTACGCCCAAGTGCTGACCCTGGACCTGTTGAAGAAAGGTATGCGTATGCGGGAAGTACCCGTCTCGTACCAGCGCCGCACTAAGGGCAAATCATTCGTCGGCCCCAAATATCTCTGGCTCGTCCCCACTGGGATGCTCCGGGAGATGTTGAGCAAATAACGAGGAAACATATCCAGCAGGAGGATTGGCAAAGTGCATCATCACATCAAGACGTGGGGAACCCATCTCCACCGGCGATATTGGATCGCGGGCCTGGCAATGACCATGCTGATGGCGTTGGCTTTGGCCTGCGGGCAGCAAGCGCCGGCCGCCGCCACGCAAGACGACGCGGCGCGAGCGCAGGCTGCGGAAGCGCAAGCCGAGGCGGCCGCCGCCCAGGCTACGGCGTCGCAAGCCCAGGCCGCTGCTGAAGCAGCCGCACAGGCCGCTACTGAAGCGGCGGCCGCCGGCGCATCGAACACGGAGGCGTTGCAAGCGCAGGCCGTGGCGGCCCAGCAGGCAGCCGAAGCGGCCCAGGCCGCGGCGTCGCAAGCCCAAGCCGCTGCTGAAGCAGCCGCACAGGCCGCGACGGAAGCGGCGCGCCGGGGCGAGGACCGCCCCACCATTTCGGTAATCGGCGGCGGCAATGGAACGGCTTCCGTCTCAGCGTCCGGTACTGGGACGGGCACGGGGTCAGTGTCCGGCGTCGGAACTGGAACCGGCACGGGATCAGCATCCGGGACGGGCACGGGTACCGGCTCCGCATCTGGCGCCGCTACCGGCGCAATGATGGGCCAGGAGAAAGCGGGTGGTCTAATGATTCCCACTGGGCTCAGCTATGAGACCGAGGGGCCCACCGCGTCCGACGGATACTACCATCCTACGACCAACCGGGAGATCTACCAAAAGATTTCAACGGACTACCAGGAGATAGCCAAGCTGACCAATGTGATCCGGGAGGGCAAGCCTTTCCCGGCAGCGGAGATCTGGCTACTCTACGAATCTGGTTCGCATACCCGCCTCGGGCCGCAGAGCCGGACGCTGCGGAGCTTTGCCGCCGGGTCCACACCGTCAACGTACTTCCCGGAATCGGCTGAGTTCTACGGGTCCGACACTTTCCTCGACGACTCCATTGAGAACGTCATCCGGGGGCGTAGAGAAGCAGAGAATTACAGCGATGCCCAGAAGCGACAGGCCATCAACAAGGGCATGCTCAGGATCCTCTATCACTGGGCCAAGTTCTATATGATTATCGGCGTCGACCGGTCGAGCTCCCGCCTGATTGACGAGGCCTGGGCCGTGTACGTCGGAGAGGAAGTTGACGGCGCGTATCCCAACTCCCTGGCCGCTTTGGCACAAGCGCGCGAAGGCAACTTCGGCCGGCAAGGCGCCATTGACATCCCGTTGCGCCAAGCCATGGACCGGGCCCGGCAGGCCGCCGATGACGGCGATGCCGCTGCCCTGGAAACGGCGGCCAACGAGGTGTATTCCCGCTTCAACGCCATGTTCTACCTCGCCACTGTCCGGTACATCGGTCGGGTGGCGGATGACGCAGCGGCCGGCGACCGGGACGCTCTGGGGACACACCAGGTGGAAGCCCTGGCGTTCTACCGGTCCATCCAGCCCGACGTCGCCAAGGCGGACCAGTCTGCCGACGAGACCATCATGGCCTACCTGACGGCCGACGGGAGCGAGATAACGAACGCCTCGCGTGACGCGGTCCTGGCCGCCCTCAACGGAACGGCCTTGGCGCTCATGCTGGAACGGAGTGATCTCGTAACCAGGTACACCGACGATACCGGCGACGGGTCGAGTGGAACCCCGTCCCCGGACACCGGAGAACTGGACCTTTCGTCCGGCTTCTTCATCCCGGTGAACCTCCCCCATGAGACCGACCGCAGCGTGCCCAGCCCGTCAGACGGCTACTACCACGCGACCACCAATCGTGAGCATTATCAGAAGATCCCCTCGGACTACCAGGAAATCGCCAGGCTGACCAACGTGATCAGGGATGGTGAACCCCTGCCGGCGGCAAACATCTTCCTGTTGTACGAGGTCGGGATGCACACTCGCATCGGCCCTCGCAGCAAGCCGCTCCGGAATTTCGCTCGGGACCCCGAACGCGCTGAGGAATTCCCCCTCGCTGCCGAGTTCTACGGGTCGGGCAACTTCCTGGACACGCCCATCAACAACGCCATACGGGGCCGGGGCGACGCCGCCGAATGGTCCGACGCTCAGAAGCGCCAGGCCATCAACAAGGGCATCCTCCGGATCCTCTATCACTGGTCCAAGCGCTATGTGATCGGCGGTTGCGCCGACCTGGACTCCGGGGACGTTGATGAGGGCTGGGGCATCTACGTCGGCTTGCCGGGCGATGACGGGACCTATCCCTACTCGCTGTCCGCCCTAGCGCGCAGTCGTGAAGGCAACTTCGGACGGGAAGGCACTATAGACATCCCCATGCGCGAAGCTCTCGAGCGGGTGCGTCAGGCCGCTGAGAACGGCGATGCCGCCGCCTGTGACGCTGCGGCCCAGGAAGTCTTCTCACGGTTCAATGCCATCTTCTACCTGGCCACCGTCAGGTACATCGGCGTCTCGGCGCAGGACGTGCTGGACGGCAAGGATCCGGGCACCCACCAGGTGGAAGCTCTGGCGTTCTATCAGTCCATTCAGCCTGAGGTGGCCCAGGCCGACCCCGCTGCTGACGAGACGATCATGGCCTACGTGACCGCCGACGCAAGCGAGGTTACACCCGAGGCGCGTGACGAAGCGTTGGCCGCCCTCAACCGGGCCGCGTCGGCGCTGATGTTGACGCCGGCTGATCTCGTCACCAGCTACTGATGATAGACTCGTCAGCCCAGAACAGGAGAACCAAAGCATGAAGAGTCTATCTCGACGATGCATCAGGGCTTTCTGGTTGCCGGCCGGTTTGCTGCTGGTGGGGCTGGGGCTGGCGCTGGCCTGCGGCGGGGGCGCTGAGCCGTCCCCCGGCACTCCGGCAGCGCCGGCGGCGGTCAACCCGACGGCGGCCCCAACTTCTCCATCGGCGTCAGCGCCGGCGGGCGTCAGTCCGCCGGCCATCCCAACCGTCGCGCCGGCGGCGGTCAGCCCCATGGCAACCTGGGTGCCGCCCACGTTCGCGCCCGCCGAGGATCGGGACCGCACCCTCACCGTTTATTCCGGGCGTTCGCAAACGCTGGTTCACCCGTTGCTGGTGGGGTTTGGCGAGCAGACCGGGATCGACATCCGGGTGAAATACGCCGGCAGCGCGTCCACGGCGGCGACCCTGCTGGAAGAGGGCGACAACACTCCCGCCGACGTGGTGTTCATGCAGGACCCCGGATCCCTGGGCATCCTCGCCGATTCGGGTATGTTGTCCCAGATTCCCCAGGCTACTCTGGACAAGGTGGACCCAAGGTTTCGCTCCCCGGCCGGCCTGTGGATCGGCACTTCGGGCCGCGCTCGCACCGTCATCTACAACACCGAAGCCATCGACCCGGCAACGGACCTCCCAGCGTCCATCCTGGATTTCACGGCCCCGGAATGGCGGGGGAGAGTGGGCTGGGCGCCCCGCAACGGCTCATTTCAGGCTTTCGTGACTGCTCTGAGGCTCACCATCGGTGATGACGCGGCCCGGGAGTGGGTTGAGGGAATGCGTGACAACGACGCCGTGGCCTACCCGAACAACACAGCCACCGTTGCGGCCGCGGCTGCCGGCGAAGTGGATGTGGGCTTTGTGAACCACTACTACCTGGAACGGTTCCTCGAGGAACACGGACCGGAGTTCGGGGCGCGCAATCACTACATCGGCAACGGAGACCCTGGAGCTCTGGTGCTCGTGGCCGGCGTGGGCATACTGGACGCATCCGAGAACAAGGACATCGCCGTGGAGTTCGTGGATTTCCTGCTGGGAGCGCCGGCCCAGACCTATTTCGCCCAGGAGATCAAGGAGTACCCGGTATCGGCAGGAGTGGAGCCGGAGGGGGATCTGCCTCCCATGGAATCCCTGGACCCGCCCGACGTTGACCTGGGGAACCTCAGCGATTTGGAGGGCACTCTCAAACTGCTGCGGGAGGCCGACGTTCTGCCGTGATGATCGGCGATCTATCGCGCAACATACGCCGATACCGGCGCGGCAAAGTAGGGGCGACCGGCCGGTCGCCCCTACTTTGCGCGGTGGCTCTCTTCGTATTGTTGGCAATTGCCTACGCTTTTTCGATGGACATCCGCGCCAGCCGCGGCGCGGCCATCACTGGCGATGAGCCTTTCTACCTGATCACCACCCAGAGCCTGCTGACGGATGGCGACCTGGACCTTCGCAACCAGTACGCCACCAAGTCATACCAGTCCTTCTTCGACCATCCCGACGACCTGTGGTACCAGTCGGCCCCCACACCCGACGGCCGGGTGCTAAGCCCCCATAACCCGGGGCTATCGGTGTTGGTGATCCCCGGATTCCTATTGGGCGGCCGGCGTGGGGTTCAAGTGCAACTGCTGCTGATGGCCGCTGCAACGATGGCATTCGCCTTCGTGCTGGCCGACCGTCTCACCGGACGCCGGGCGATCTGCTGGTTGGCTGCGCTGGGCGTGGGCCTGACGGCGACGGCGTTCATCTACTCATCCGAGATTTACCCCGAGTTTCCCGCGGCTTTGGCGCTGGTAGTCACCCTGTTGATCGCCACTCGGCGAAACAAGTCGGGCTGGCGCGATTCTCTGTACCTGGCCGCGGCGCTCACCGCAATGTGCTGGCTGGGAACGAAATATGCAGCGTTGGCGTTGCCGGTGGCGGGCTATTTCCTGTTCAAGGCCGACCGACCCGGGCAAATCGTCCTGGTGGCAGTCGGGGGCGTTTCGGCGGCGCTGTTCGCCTGGTTCCACCTGCACGTTTTTGGGGGACTGACGCCCTACGGCGTCAACGTCGTGTACGACCAATGGAACACCGTTGAGATATTCGGCGGACACGTCGGATTTTCCGAGCGTTACTATCGCATCTGGGGCCTGTTCATTGACCGACGCTTTGGGATCGGACGCTGGGCGCCGCTGATGCTCGCGGCGGCGCCGGCCCTGGCGCTGTTGGCGGCGAGCCGGATCTATCAAAAATCGTGGGAGCAACGCTTGCTGCTGATCCTCATCGGGATCCAGTTGCTGATCGCAACCTTCGTGGCAATTACCATGATGGGCTGGTGGTTCCCCGGACGAACGATGTTGACCGTGCTGCCGCTGTTGGTTGTGCCGTTGGCGCTGCTGATCGACCGCGCCTCTGCCTTGGGCCGGGCATTCATCGTCGTGCTGGGCGCTTATACGCTGGCGATCACCGCCGGCCTGGCGCAAGCCGGACACGCCGGCGAAATCACCATCGCGGTGGACCCCTTTGACATGACGTTCGTGCCCTTCCAGGCCGTCGCCGGCCTGTTCCCACTCTACACCCGGTGGACGGCGGAAACATGGCAGCTGACTTATCTGTGGTGGGCGCTGTTCATTGGGGCAGCGGGAGCGGCCATGTGGCCCGAAATCTCCGGTGCGGCAAAACAGTGGTCACAAAAGGTCCTTGATGCCATCAGCAAACGCGACCCGCGGCTCCCAGCCGATGAGTGATTTGGCCTGGGAATAATCGGCCGCTTTCCGGGCTTCCTCGAAATCGCCCCTGGGGTTGGGTACGATGTGCTCCACCGGCCCACCGATGGCCGCCGCGATGTCATTCACCGACGTTTCCTGTCCGGTCCCGATGTTCAGGACGGTATGCCGGCCGGCCGGCAGCTCCTCAGTAGCGGCCAGGATGTTGGCCTCCACCACATCCGAAACGTGGGTATAGGAACGGGTCTGATTGCCGTCGCCGTACACGGTCAGGGGTTGTTCTTGGGCGCGCATCCGCAGGAATCGGGGGATCACCAGGGAATACGCTCCTTCAGACGGCTGGCCTGGACCGTACACGTTGAAATAGCGCAGCGACACGATAGTCATGCCGAAAAGTCCGGCGAACAGAGCGGCGTACTGCTCGCCCATCAGTTTTTGCAACGCATATGGCGACATGGGATTGGGCGTCATGTCCTCCCGCATCAGGTGGGTGGCCTGGTCGCCGTACACGCTGGAGGATGACGAGTTGATCACGCGCCTCACTCCGCTGAGATGGGCTGCCCGGAGCACGTTCAGGGTCCCGGTCACGTTGACGTCGTGGGTGCCAATGGGATCGGTCACAGACCGTTCCACCCGCGCCCAGGCTGCCGTGTGAAACACCACTTCCGCTTCCTCGGTGGCGGTCAATACCGCCGCCAAATCTGCCACCGACCCGATGACCAAGTCCGCCTCGCGATTGTGGTTCGACCGCTCTCCGGTGGACATATCGTCCAGCACCGTCACTTCGTGACCCAGTTCGACCAGCCGGCCCACCAAGTGCGAGCCGATGAATCCACAGCCGCCGGTTACGACGCATCTCATGACAGCTTCAAAGTTTCGCACAGGTTGCATTATCAGAAATGCTCATGCATGCCCAGTTTATCATCTTTCCTCCTTTGGTTGGTTGGTTGGTCGGTTGATGCTTTGCTTCGGGTTCGGGGTTCGGGTTGTCGGCGCTACGGCCAGAGAGCGTGGGCTGCGAATTGATTTCCTAAGTTTGCGCGTGCTGACAGTTCTTCATGTTGGAACCACCCTCGCGCAGCGGTGGTGAAACCCGCCGTACTGGTCTATGCGGTACCGGGGAATACGATTACCGGCCTGTGAGCGATAGCCAGCGGTGCATGAGATCCGACGTGCCGTCCGCCGCGGGCGGACAGCGGTTGGCCGTGTTGCCTGAACCCTGTGAACCCGATATTCAGATGTGATTGGGGCAGATGGGCCGTGGCCTTGGGCTTGCTGCCTTACGCGTGGAGTATAGTGTAGCGAACGGACGTGCGGTTGCACAAGGGGCGGGGTGTCATCGGGTAGTGTTACATTTTAGGTGGTCTAACTTCTTGTCATTCCGGCGAAAGCCGGAATCCAGTAGCGTTTTCTGGACTCCGGCTTCCGCTGGAGTGACGGATTAGAAGCCAGCCACCTAAAACGGAACGCTACCGATGGATTGCCATTTCGACGGCTCTCCTTACGATAGCAGCCCTGGTTCGGATACGGCTATAATGGATTACCCTTTTGAGGCTTGCGTCGATTATCATGAGCTTTGTTGATAGGCTGCGTGCCGCTTGTGACGAAACCCAAAGTTTGGTTTGCGTCGGATTGGACGTTGACCCGGACAAAATACCGGAAGCCCTCGGTCCCAGGTCCGGCGCCCGCGCCCGCGCCCGCGCCTGCATTAGGTTCAATCGCGCTATCGTGGACGCGACCGCCGATTTGGTGTGCGCGTACAAGCCCAACTTGGCCTTTTATGAGGCAGAAGGTCTGCACGGTATTCTGGCGTTGCAGAAGACCATCGACTACATTCGTGATACCGCCCCCCACACCGTTATCATTGGCGACAGTAAGATGGGCGATATAGGGACCACCGCAGAAGCTTATGCCAAAGCGATGTTTGGCGTTCTGAAATTTGACGCTGTTACAATCAACGCCTGGGGCGGTCATGACACCGCTGCGCCGTGGTTGGAGAATCCTGAACGGGGAGCATTTGTATGGTGTAGAGGGTCCAACGATGGTTCCGCTGACTTTCAAGATTTGAACGTAATCGGAACCGATGAAGTGCCAGTCCCTTTATATTTGCACATGGCCCGCCAATCTCAGAACTGGTCAGAACACGACAATTTGGGGTTGGTGATGGGCGCTACTGCATCAAAGCAGATGAAGAGTGTACGGAAAGCTTGCCCCACTGTTCCGTTGCTGATTCCCGGCATTGGCCCACAGGGCGGGGACTTGGAGGAGGCGGTTCGTTACGGGGTCGACGCTGAGGGCCGTATGGCTATCATCAACTCGTCACGCGGCATCATCTACGCCTCTTCCGGTGATGATTACGCCTCTGCCGCACGCAAGGCCGCCGGCAACCTGCGAGACAACATCAACCGTGTCCTGGACGAAATGGGCTTGGGATGGCATCAGAAATCAAACCCTCCGACCTGAAGCCCGGCGACGTTGTACGGCTCAAAAAACCCCATCCCTGCGGTGGCTACGAGTGGCGCGTCAACCGGGTGGGCGGTGACATCGGACTGCGCTGCCGGACCTGCGGCCACAACATCATGGCCCCCCGGTTCCGTATCATCCGCCGCATCCGGGAGATTACCCGTCCGGACTACTCCCCTTCGGAACGGAACGCCCAGTGAGAACAGCGTCCTGGCGGTCCTCCCTGGGCCGGCAGGGCCGTTATCGCGGGGTGTCTCTGCTGTGCGTTATCGTTGCCCTCAACAGCCTGGGCATGGGCATCATCTCCCCGGTTCTGCCTCTGTTCCTGGAGCAGGAATATGGCGTGACCGCGGCCGAAGTCGGCATCGCCGTTGGCTTGTTCGGCGTGGGCCGTCTGGTCACCAGCGTACCGGCCGGCTACCTGGCGCAACGGTACGGCCGGCGGCGCGTCCTGGCCTTGGGCGCCGCCATCAACACGGCCGGCGCGGCCATGGTGTCAGTGTCGTTCAGCTACGTGTGGCTGACCGGATGGCGGTTCGTCTCCGGTTTCGGCGGCAGCATTTTCCTTACCGTCGCCACCATTTACCTCCGCGACGAGGCTGATGCTGAAACCCGGGGCCGCCTGCTCAGCCTGCAAGAGTTGAGCATATTGGCCGGACAGATTTTGGGCCCGTTGCTGGGAGGCTATATCGCCAGCATATTCGGGCTGCGCATCCCCCTGTTCGGCCAGGCGATACTGATGGCGGCCTCCCTGGCCGTAATCGTCATGGCCCTTCCTGAATCGCGCTGGCGGGAAACCTCGTCGGAATCCCATCGCCGCCGAGTAGGGGCTACTCATGAGTCGCCCCGGCCCGCGCAACCGCAGCGCGGCGCCCTGTGGCGTCTCATCTTCAGCCCGGCGTTCATCTTCGTGGGCCTCTTCGCGCTCATGATCGTGGCCAACCGACAGGGCGCACGCTTGAGCGTAATGCCCCTGTTCGGCCGTCAGAAAGGGTTTGGACCTGATGACCTGGGACTGTGGCTCAGTGTCACCCATTTCCCGCAGTTCTTTACCACCATGTTTTCCGGCTATCTGTCTGACCGCTTCGGACGCAAAACACCCATTCTGCCGTCCATCATATTGCTGTGCCTGGGCATCGCCGCCTTTGTGTGGGCCGGCAATCTATGGCAACTGCTGCTATCGGGAGTTCTGCTCGGCCTGGGCGAAGGTTTGGGCAGCCCGGCCGGCACGGTGTTCTTCGCGGACATCGCTCCCCCCGGCTTGGAGGGCGTGACCATCGGGCTGCTGCGAACCTTCGGAGGGGTCGGCACCATTATCGGAGCCATGTCGCTGGGCGCGATAGCCGACGCCACCAGTTTCACCTGGTCCCTGTGGGTGGACGCGATTATCCTGGCGGCGTCGGGTATCGGGTTGTTGCTGTTTGTGCGTGAGACGTACCGCCGGCGGCCATGATTGTCAGAATCAGGATTCGCTGGATTGAAGGATATTCAGGATCGGGCCTCTCCTCCACCGAACGGCTCCAATCCTGTCAATCCCCAAATCCCGAAAATCCTGATTCTGATGATTCTCCATAGGTTACGAATCCCCCGCCGCCCCGGCCGTCTCCATCAACGCAGCAGGGTGTTCAACCCTTACCTTGAGCAGCAGCGCGCCGCCGATGATAAACAGCAATGCGCTGGCGCCCAACAGCGCGGTGTATCCGAACCCCGGGCCGAACCACACCGCGACCAGATCGGGCAGGGGGCCGATAGCTTTGGCGCCGGCAGCGCCGAACAGGGTGCCCAGATTAACCACTCCCATGTGCTGCGCCTCGCGGCCCGGGGCTCCCAGGTCATTGGCCATGGCCCAGTGAGTTGTCAGGATGATCCCCACCGCTCCGCCGATCACGCTGGCGACAACCACCGCCAGCAAATAGGTGCTTACCCACATCATAGCGATGGTGGACAACACCGCGACGACTGTTCCGAAGGCCAGCAGCGGCTTCCGACCAATGCGATCCGACAGCCACCCCGAAGGGTAGGTGGTCAAAATCAGCATTCCACCGATCCCGATTATGGCCACGCCCAGGGCTTGCGCCGGATTCTCCACCTGCACCTTGTCGCGGAGGAAAAACAGTCCGTAGGTGGTGAAGATGACGATGGCGCCGATGAAAGCGCTGCGGGAGGCCACGAACCAGGGCAGGTCGGCATGGAGACGGGCCATGTTAGCCGTTTCGGGAAAAGCCATGGCGGCGCGGTGAAACGCTGCCGCCGTCACCCCGCCGGTGTCGCGCATACGCTGGTATATGGTGGTGGAGCTGACGCTTGCCGTCACGATTATCGCCACGCCGAACAACGCCAGCGTGAACCAAAGCCACTGGGCGTGGTCCGGCCAAGAATAGTGACCTATCATCAGCGCGGTCAGGCACAGAATGCTGGCCCCGCCCAACGCCTCCATCAAAGTTTTTATGGACGCCGCCACGCCCACGCGGTTAGCCGGCACCAGCTCCCGTATGCTCGCCAGGTAGGGCGAATACGCGATCCCGGAGTTCGTCTGGATGAACAGCCACACCACCAACAGGCTGGTGTAGGTCAACGGCATGGCGAGAGCGCCCAGAGCGACGGTGATGCAGACGCCGCCCCACAGCATATAGGGCAATCGCCGGCCCAGCCGCGACCGGGTTCGATCACTGGCCCAACCGACCGGCACCTGGACCAGCGCTGCCGCCAGCAGCCCGGCCAAGCCCACCACCCCCAGGAGGGTGTTCTTGGCCGCCTCCGGAGCGACCTCCAGCACCAGGATCGGCAGCACCGCAGTATCCATCGCCAGCACGAAGCCCGCCAGCCCGAAGCTGTACGCGTTCAGGCGCACCAGCGCCCATTTCCCCCAGACAAACCCGGGCGACGCCGGCGCCGACTGAGTTGTGTAACTGTATGCGTTCATGGTTGCCCGGTATGAATACGCTGGGGTCTGAAATCGGTATCTTTGCATATGCTACAATGCGCCGGCCGGACTATCAATCTAACGGCACAGGAACGCGCCGTGCGCATTTGTTCGCTCCTTCCCAGCGGAACCGAGATACTGTTTGCCCTCGGGTTGGGCGAACGGATCATCGGAGTAACCGACCTCTGCGACTATCCTCCGGCCGCAAAGGATATTCGCGTCGTCTGCCGGAGCCGCATCGACCCGTCGGTGATGTCCAGTGAGGAAGTAGAGGCCGAGATGCACCGCATCCTCTCGGCCGGCGAAAGCCCGTATGACCTGGACGTGGCATGGCTCAACCAGGCGGCGCCCGACCTGGTCCTCACCCAGGACCTGTGCTATTTCTGCGAGGTTGACGCGGGAACGGTCCATAAGGCGGTGGATCCGATACCGGACCAGCCCCAGGTCCTGAACTTGAACCCTCGCACCCTGGACGAAATCCTGGATAGTTTCCTTGAAGTCGGCGCAGCCTGCGGGGTGTCGCGGCGAGCCGTCGCGCTGGTGTCCCAATTGCGCGAACGCATCGACGCCGTGGAATGTGAAGTCCGGGGATCCCAGACCCGACCAACTGTCTTCTCCCTGGAAGGGGTGAACCCGCTTGTAATCGGAGGCCACTGGGTCACGGACCTGGTGACCAGAGCCGGAGGAATACTGCCGGAGCGATTCACTCCTGGGTGCGCGGCGGAGCGTATCCAGTGGAGTGAAGTGGTTGCAGCGCAACCGGAAAAGCTCTTCATTGACTTGTGTTCGTCCGACCTGGCGCGCAGCGTCCGGGAAATCCCGTGGTTGGCATCACAACCCGGATGGGAGGACCTGCCCGCGGTCCGCGCCGGGGAGGTATATCTCATCGATCACAGCACCCTCAGCCGGCCGAGTCCCCGGGTGGTGAGCGGACTGGAATTGTTGGCTCAACTCACTCATCCCGACCTTTTTTCAGGACATATCCCCGCCGGGGCCGTGCTCAAGTTGGATCCGACCGTCGCGGCGAGTGTGGAACCGGAACACATCGGCGACGCTTTCGGACCCTGGCCACCGCCCAAAATTGGGCGGCGTCCGAACGGATCCGCCCCAATACCGGCCACGGTTGGCATTAGTGATACTGGCCGGGTATAATCATCACCAACTTTTCGGGGGTAAGCGCGCAGTGGTCAGTTCAGATGATTTTCGTCATGCCATGGCAAAGTTCGCAACCGGCGTTACGGTAATCACCACGTTGGATCCGTCGGGAAATCCCCATGCGATGACGGCCAATGCTTTTACGTCGGTCTGCCTGGAACCGCCCACACTTCTGGTATGCGTCGCCCACAATACCATCACCTACGGGTACGTGGAGGAGCAGAAGCGGATCGGTGTGAACGTCCTGCGTGAAGAGCAGGAAGAATTGGGGATGTACTTCGCCCGACGGCCGGAGCAACGGGTGGGCAATCCGGAGTATTCTTACACCATGGGCGAACACGACGTGCCCGAACTCGACGGCTCCATGGTCTTTTTCAACTGCGACATCGTAGGCTCTCACGTGTACGGCGATCACACCATCTACGTGGGAGAGGTCAAGCAGATGAAACAGAGCGGGGACGACGCCAATCCGCTGATGTTCTACGACAGTCACTGGTATCACCCGGCCCACGAATAATACCAACCCGTGATTGGCAGGTTGCCGGGTAACATCGGTCGGGTGCCCTCCCGTCTCATCTTGGCCTGAGAATTAACGTCCGGTTCCACTGGTGCGACGACGACCAATCGTCGTCAATCTCACTTCGGTTGTCAGTACCGCCGGCCTCTGGCACAATAGTAGGCCCGTTGCCGATCAGAGCCTTACGCTGTGGTCCGGCAGCGAGCCATCAACCCACACCAACGGAGGTGTTTTCCGGTGGCGTTTGTCAAAGGATTGAAGTGTCGGGAATGCGGCCGGGAATACCCGGGCGAACCCCTGAACGTCTGCGACTTCTGTTTCGGTCCCCTGGAAGTCATTTACGACTACGTGACCATCTCGGAGGTCATCGACCATCAGCGTATCGCCGACGGCCCTCTGAGCATCTGGCGTTACCAGGATCTGCTGCCGGCCAACGCAGATGATCCGGTGGACATCATGGCCGGCTATACCCCGCTGCTCAAGGCCAAAAACTTGGGCAAACGCCTTGGTTTGAACAACCTTTACATCAAGAACGACAGCGTAAATCCGTCTTTCTCGTTCAAAGACCGCGTGGTATCGGTGGCAGCCACCAAAGCGGTCGAGTTCGGTTACGACACGTTGGCGTGCGCCAGCACCGGTAATCTGGCGTGCAGCGTGGCCGCTCACGCCGCCCGGGCCGGCGTTGACGCAGTGGTGTTCATTCCCGCCGACCTCGAGCGGGGCAAGGTCATCGGCGCGGCGGTGTACAACCCGACCCTGGTCGCGGTGGAAGGCACCTACGACGAGGTCAACCGCCTGTGCAGTGAGGTCAGCGACAACTACCACTGGGCCTTCGTCAACATCAACATGAGACCCTACTATGCCGAGGGCAGCAAGACCCTGGGCTACGAGGTTGCCGAGCAACTGGGCTGGCGGGTTCCCGATCACGTGGTTGTCCCCTCCGCGTCCGGCGCCATGTTCACCAAGATCTGGAAAGGGTTCAACGAATTGGCCTGCCTCGGGCTGTTGGACGACGTTGACCCCATCCCCTTCGGCGCCGACCAAAACACCGTGCATCATCCCGCGGTCACCACGCGGATGCACATGGCGCAGGCCGCCGGCTGTTGTCCCATCGTAACCGCGTGGGAGAACCACCAGAACCAGATCCGGCCGGTTCGCCCCGACAGCATCGCCAAATCCCTCGCCATCGGTAATCCCGCCGATGGTATCTACGCTCTCCGGGTGATCCGGGAGTCTGATGGCAGCGGCTACGCCGTGCCGGAGAATCAGGTGGTGGAGGGCATCAAACTTCTGGCCGAGACGGAAGGTATCTTCACCGAGACCGCCGGCGGCGTGACTGTCTCCACGCTGAAATACCTGGCGGAAACCGGCGCTATCGGCGCCGACGAACTTGCCGTGGCCTATATCACCGGCAACGGTCTCAAGACGCAGGAAGCCGTGGAGGAAGTGGTCAACCCCCTGTTGGTGAAACCGATGATGGGCTCCTTCGAAGCGGCGTTGGAAAACCGCCTAGCTGCCCGCGCTTAGGAAAACATGGCTAACCAACGAGTCCGGTTCACTTTTTCATCAGACCTGGTGAAGGAACCGATAATCTACCGATTGGGCCGCGATTTCCACGTGGTTACCAACATCCGCCGCGCCGACGTGCGCGCCGACGTCGGTTGGGTGGTGCTCGAGTTGGAAGGCGCCGAAGCAGACATCCAGCGAGGGCTGGCGTGGGTGAGTGATCTCGGAGTCCGCGTCGATCCCATCGCCGGCGACGTCATCGAAGGTTAGCGCCGGCCACGAATCGAAATCATCTTACCCCCAGAAACCATGCCATTGCGCACCGAGCGCGGCAATCCAGTATCTCGAAGAGGAGTTTCCCCATGGGCGTTACGGTACGCATCCCCACCCCGCTGCGACGCATGACCGGCGGCGCTGACAAGGTCGAACTGGAAGTCGCCGACCTGTCCCAGATGATTGACCGGCTGGAGGGCGACTATCCCGGGTTCAAGGAGCGTCTGCTGGACGAAGAGGGCGAACTGCGCTACTTCGTCAACATTTACGTGAACGGCGAGGACATACGCTTCGACCAAGGCCTGCGCACCGCCATCAAGTCGGGTGATGAGGTCAGCATCGTGCCGGCCGTGGCTGGCGGCGGCTAACTAGCGCCGATGGCCACGCCGGGGGCCGGGCCGTCCCGGCGGCAGATTGACCGTTTGGGGGAGCGGCTGCGAGAGGAAGTCACGGTTGACGACCGGGGTATCCTCGACGCTTACCGTGACTCGTTCTTTGGAACGCTGCTGCTGGTGACGTTCGACATGGGACGTTTGGGCATTGGCCAGATGGACGGAGGGCGGATAAAGCGTCCAGAGTCAGTGATTGCTAAGTTGGAGCGGGACCCTCATATCCGTCTGTCGCGAATGCAGGACATTGCCGGTTGCCGATTGGTGGCTAATTCTCAAGCTGAGCAGGACGAAATTTTTGCCCGTTTGCAGGCGGACTTTAATACCTACCGAGCCTATGACATCCGGGAAAATCCCCATAGCGGTTACCGCGCTGTCCATGTCGTCATTAGTCGTGACGACAAGTTCGTTGAAGTGCAGGTGCGGACGGAAAATCAGAGGGAATGGGCTCGCCTGTCTGAGCAGGCAACAGCGTACGACCCTTCGATCAAATACGGTGGCGGAGATGCAGCCATCCGACAGGCTCTTGACGCGCTGTCGGAAGCGTATTGGACTTATGATCAGGCCAGTGAAACGCCACCGCCTGGTATGACCCATGAAGTTGAAACGTTGATTGCCCGGATGCGCTAAACCACCGACCATTTGACGCTGTTGTATAATGGCGTTGCGCTACCCGCAAATTACAGGAGGCAGGTATGGAGCGGAAATTGAAGTGGTTCTTGGTCGAATACGATCGGCACGAACATGAACTCCGCAATCTGACCGAATATACCGAACCGGAGCAGCGTCAAGAGGCGTGGGAACGATTGAAGGAATTGGAGGGGGAGCAATTCCCGGAATTGCAGCGTTTCGTCAAAACTGGCGTGCCCCTCCGTATGGAGTATGTACTGCTGCTATCAGAATCGGAAGAAGCAATCCGGGTCACTCACGGCAACTATTTCAACGGCTCCCACCTATCGGTTGCCGAATACCGGGAGATAATGGCCGGCAAGCGGGAGAAGCCGGCACGCCTTGCTGTTGCCGGCTGAACCGGCCCCGACTTCCGTCCATCCAATGCGCCCGGCAAGCGGCTTGCCGGGCTTTTTGCTCAGTACAAGTGGCAGGCCACCTGGTGAACCGGCGATAACTGCCTCGGCTCCGGATCAACCGTCGAGCATTGATCCATCGCCATGGGGCAACGCGGATGGAAATGGCACCCGCTGGGCGGGTTGAGCGGCGAGGGTACTTCACCGGAAATCACCATTTCCTCCCGTTCAATGTCGGGATGCGAAGGCAGTGAGGCGGCGATCAATGCCTTGGTGTAGGGGTGACTCGGGTTGGCGAACAATTCCCGGGTTGGCGCTTCCTCCACCATCCGCCCCAGGTACATCACGCCCACCTGGTGGCTCATGTATCGAACCGTCGCCAGGTTGTGCGCGATGAGGAGATAGCTGACGCCATATTGGTCCTGCAGCTCCCGGAGCAGGTTCATAATCTGGGCGCGAATGGACACGTCCAACGCCGACACCGGCTCATCCAGCACGATGAGCTTGGGACGCAGGGACAACGCCCGGGCAATGGCGATCCGTTGGCGCTGCCCGCCGCTGAATTCGTGGGGGAAGTAATCGCCCTGAGCCTGGCGCAGGCCAACGTCGCGCAACAGCGTCTCTAATTGCTCTTGCGCTTCGTGCTTGCCCATCGGATGGTTGGTCAGCAGCGGTTCCATGATGATGGACCCGACGCGCATCCTGGGGTTCAGGGAGCTCCAGGGGTCCTGGAAGACCGCCTGCACCGAGGCGCGATACTCCCGGCGGTCCGCGTTGGTGAACTGCCGGGTATCCTTGCCGTTGAACTTCATCACCCCTTCGGTCGGCGTCTCTACCTGCAGCACCATGCGCGCCGTCGTGGTTTTTCCGCAACCGGACTCGCCCACCAGACTGTACGTCTCACCCTCCCGGATGCGGAAGGAAACGCCGTCCACCGCTTTCACCTGACCCATGGCGCGACGCATGATGACGCCCTTGGTGATCGGAAAATACTTGCGGATATTCTCCAACTCGATAATGCCGCCGCCGTTGTTGGCCGCGGCATCGGCGCCGGGTCGGGTTGCTGCCTGGGTCATTAGCGGGCCTCCTCAGTCAGGCGCCAACAGGTCGCCATGTGCCTTTCCCCCACTTCAACGATAGCTGGAAACTCCTCCAAGCACCGCTCGAACACGTAGGGGCATCGATCCGCAAATGTGCAACCGGGCGGCAAGTCGTCCAGCGCCGGAGGTTGCCCTTCGATAGAGTAGAGAAAATCCACGTCCTCGTCCACGTTGGGCACCGAGCGCATCAGGGCTTCAGTGTAGGGGTGCTGCGGATTATTGAACAGATCCCGGACGTCAGCGATCTCGGCCAGGCGTCCGGCGTACATGACCGCCACCCGGTCGCACATTTTGGCGACGATGCCAAAGTCGTGGGTAATGAAGATGATGGCCATGCCCGTTTCTTCCTGCAACTCTTTGAGCAACGCCAGGTACTGATACTGGATGGTGGCGTCCAGTGAGGTAGTGGCCTCGTCGGCGATCAACACATTTGGCGCCCCGGCTACCGCGATGGCTCCCACGACCCGTTGGCGCATCCCGCCGGACATCTGGTGAGGGAAGTTGGCGAAGCGCGAATCAGCCGCCGGAATTTTCACCTTTTCCAGCAACTCAATCGCGCGAGCGCGCAGGCTGGAACTGCGGCTTTCGCCACTCTGCCGCAGCGTCTCAATTACCTGATTGCCGACGGTGTACACGGGGTTCAACGAGGTCATCGGGTCCTGCAGGATCATGCAGATTTCCTTGCCGCGTATGGCTCGCATTTCGGCGGCGGACTTCTGCAACAGGTCTTCACCGTTGTAAAGGATCTGTCCGCCCACCGTCCTTCCCGCCGGGCCCGGCACCAAACCCATGATGGACAGCGCCGTCATGCTCTTGCCCGAACCGGATTCGCCCACGACCCCCAGCGTCTCGCCTGGATACAGCTCAAAACTTACGCCGTCCACGGCCTTGACGGTTCCGGTACGGGTGAAAAAGTACGTCTGGAGGTCTTTTACCTCCAATATGGGACTTGTAGCGGCGGCGGTAGTCAAAATGCCATCTCCTCCCCTTTAGTGCGGCGACAAGGTTAGCGCATGGGCGGCAGGGTGGCAAGGGCGCCGCGTTGCCCTATGAAGTTGCCGAAGTTACCGCAGCCGCATCATGCTGTTCGTCAGCGTGATACGAGGAGCGCACCAGCGGGCCGGACGCGACGTGTTTGAAGCCCATGTCCTCGCCGGCCTGGCGCAATTCGTCGAATTCGGCGGGCGCGTAGAAACGGTCGATGCGGATGTGCTTGATGGACGGACGCAGGTACTGGCCGATGGTGAGCAGGTCGCAACCTGCCGCGCGCAAATCGGCCATGGTCTGGCGCACCTCGTCAACGGTCTCGCCCATGCCCACGATGATGCCCGATTTGGTGGGCATATCAGGATCAAATTCCTTGACCCGACGCAACAACTCCAGCGACTGACGATAATCGCCCCTGGGACGGACGCGCCGAAACACCCGCTCCACCGATTCAATGTTGTGGTTGAGCACTTGGGGTTGGGCCGTAACCACCTTCGCCAGCGCATCCCAATTGCCGTCAAAATCGGGTATCAGCACCTCCACTCGGCAACCGGGAACAGCCGCCCGAACCTGCTTGATGCACGCGGCAAAGATGCCGGCTCCGCCGTCGGGCAGGTCATCGCGGTTGACCGAGGTGATTACGCAGTATTTCAAGCCCATCCGCTTCACGGTGGACGCCAGGCGAAACGGTTCCCCCAGATCCAGAGCGCCGGGGCGGCCCGTGGTCACCGCGCAGTAGGCGCAGGCGCGGGTGCAGATGTCCCCCAGAATCATGAACGTGGCCGCCGAGCGTTCCCAACACTCTCCGATGTTGGGACACTGGGCTTCCTCGCAAACGGTGTGCAATTGGCTGTCGCGCATGAGCTGTTTCAGCTCGATATAGCGAGGACCGCCCGGCATACGGACTTTCAACCAGTCCGGCAGACGAGGACGCAGTGGGGCTTCGGTGGTGGTCATATCGGCTCCTGGAATCCCGATTCTCAACGTTGCCAATAGCAATCAGAGAAACTGCACTAATCTGGGTTCAACTCGGCACTTTTCCGCGGCGATGATGGCGTCAACCTCTCGAACGGCGGCTTCCAACCCCCCATCTCTGTTGACTACCCGGTAATCGAATTCGCCGATGCGAGACAATTCTGCGGATGCTTCGTCCAAACGGCGCTCCATTTCGCTTTCGTCTTCGGTTCCCCGACCGGCAAGTCGGCTGCGAAGTTCGGCCACGCTGCCGGGCATCACGAAAATGGTGAGCGCTTCCGGCGCTATCTGACGTATGGTAGCGGCGCCCTGCACGTCTATCTCAAGGATAACATCCTTGCCGGCGATCATGGGATCGCGCACCTGCTGCCGGGGAACGCCGTACCAACGGTCATAAACCTGGGCGGATTCGAGCAGCTCATCCCGCTCCCTCATCCGCAGGAAAGTTGGCGCGTCCACGAAAATGTAATCTTTGCCGTCTTCCTCGCCGGCCCGCATGGGGCGCGTGGTGGCCGTGACCGCAAAGTGCCAGGGACGGTCCAGTTCCCGCAACCCGGCCAGCACCGAACCTTTGCCGGATGCTGACGGACCGGAAACCACTACCAACAGTGGCGGCGCCGGACTGGCCTGGGGCAACTCGCTCTCACCCGTCATCATCCGTTGTTGAGCGATGCCAGGTGCTCCCAGAAGGTCGGGTAAGATACCGAGGCGTCCTCGGCGCCGTGAATCACCGTCTCTCCCGACGCGGCCAGACCGGCCACGGCCATGGCCATGGCCAGCCGGTGGTCGCCGTGGCTTTCCACCTCGGCGCCTCGTAGGGGAGACCGGCCGGTCGCCCTTACGGGACCTTGACCATGGATCACCATGCCGTCCTCCCGAGGCTCCAGAGCGCCGCCCAGGCGAGTCAGTTCCGATACGGTGGTGGCGATGCGGTCGGATTCTTTAACGCGAAGCTCGGCGGCGTCTCGGATAACGGTATCGCCTTCGGCGAAGCAGGCAGCCGCCGCCAGAACGGGGAGTTCATCAATCATGATCGGGATGATGTCTCCGCCCAAGTCGATCCCTTTCAGGCTGCCTGAAGACGCCACCACGTCGGCCACCGGCTCGCCGCCCTCGACGCGCTCGTTTTCCAGAAGCAACGAGTCTCCGGCGCCCATCATCTGCAACGCGTCGATGATCCCGGCCCGGCTGGGATTCAGGCCGACGCCGGTGATGGTGACCCGAGCGTTGGGATGGATCAGGCCGGCCACCATCCAGAACGCCGCCGAGGAAATGTCTCCGGGCACTGCCACGTCCACGGCATCCAGTTGCGTCGGATGCAGGGTGAGCGCCAGACCGTCAGTCTCTACTCGGGCCCCCATGGCGGTCATCATGCGTTCGGTGTGGTCGCGGGACAGCGCCGGCTGGTGCAAAACCGTCGGGCCGGCAGCGGAAAGGCCGGCCAGCATCAGGCAGGATTTGACCTGGGCACTGGCGACGGGCATATCGTACTCGATGGATCGTAGGTTGCCGCCCCGTATGGCCAGCGGCGCAAGAGTATTTCCATTGCGGCCCATGATGGACGCGCCCATCTGCTGGAGCGGTTGAACGATACGGCCCATGGGCCGGGACCGCAGCGACCCATCACCCGTAAGCACGGAAAGAAAGTCCTGTCCGGCCAACAGACCGGAAAGCAAACGCATGGAGGTGCCACTGTTGCCCGCATCCAGCATATCCACGGGCTCGTCCAGGCTCGCCCCCGGCCCAGCGACCCGAAAACTGCCGGGCTGATTAGTCGGGGAATCCGGCAGCGGATCTATGGTCACGCCCATGGCCCGGAGGCAAGCCGCCGTGGAACGCACGTCGGCGCCGTCGGATATCCCCGTCACGGTGGCCTCGCCTCGAGCGATGGCGTTGAGGATCAGGGAACGATGCGAAACTGATTTGTCCCCAGGAACGGCCAGAGAGCCGGCCAAGCGTTCGGGGCTACGGACAGTTTGCTCCATTTGGTTCCTCCCAATCCGCCCGAACCGGATCAGCGACCGCCCCGCTGGTTGCCATCGTTGCCGCCCCGATCATTGGGCGGGGCGCCCGTCATCATGCGGCGGGCGCGGTCAGCCCAACCTCCGAGGAACATTTGCCCCATGGACTGGCTGAACGTCGGGTATTCCGGTGTGTTCTCCATTTCCCGCGCCTTCGGGTTCACCTCACCGGCCAGCCACTTGTTGCGCGCCAGGCGGGCATCCTCAAACATATCACCGACGGCATCGGTATCGGGGGGAGCGCCGTCGGTGTCCAGCAGTTTGCGGTATTCGTATAGTTCCCGTATAAACGCGTCGATCCAGGCGACGATGGGCTGGGCGTTGCTGATGCAGATGTCCCGGTGCATGATGGGATCGCCGGAAGCCAGCCGGGTGATGTCGCGATACCCGGAAGACGCCAATTGGCCGATGTCGGCCCAGTTGGCTGACTTGCTGGTGCATCCGACCAGGGCGGTGGACAGGACGAAGGGCAGATGACTTACCGCGGCGACGAAACTATCGTGTTCGTCAACGCTGATAAAATACGGGACTCCTCCCACCGCCTCGGCCAGGGTGGAGATTTCCCCCACCGCCCGTTGGCTCGCCCTGGGACTGGGTATTACGCAGTAGGGCTTGCCGGCAAACATTTGGCCGTCGGCATTTTCCGGCCCGGGGGTTTCGCGCCCGGCCATTGGATGCCCACCCACAAAGTCAACGGATTCGGGCAGCAATTCGTCCGCCCACTGCAACACCTGGGTTTTGGTGCTGCCCACGTCGGTGACGACGCAGCCCTCCGGCAGGTAGGCCGCCATGCCCTCCATCAGCTCGCGCATTGCCAATACCGGGGTGGCCAGCACGATGATGTCCGCCTCCGCAATGGCGTTGCCAAGACGCGAATCCACCCGGTCGAAAGCCTGGCGTTTCTGCGCGCCGGAACGCGCGGCGGATTCCGCGTCGGTTCCAACCACCGTCAGGTTGCGCAGCGACGAGCCTCGCAAAGCCAATCCCAACGAGGTGCCGATGAGTCCGGTTCCAATTACGGTAACTTGCGCCACTGCTATATCCGTCAAATACGAGGTTGCGCCTAGTGTACAACATCCGCAACCGCTGGTAAAACGACCCCGGCAAAACAAGGACGCCAGGGTTGACAAACCATTGCCACCGCTCTACGGTGCTTCCGACGCTGTTTTTATGCCATCGCCCGCTGTCCGCTCTGGCGGAGGTAATAGTCATGGTTGCCGCTGACGAGATTCCGACCGCCATCAGTGGTTCGGAACGGAACGAAAACGCCCCCTATATCCAGGTGAGTTCCGTCTGGAAAGTGTTCGGAAAAAACCCCGACCGCGTTCTGGACCCCCAATACGTCGGCCGGGATAAGGCCTTCTTCCAGGCCGAATTCGGGAATGTCATCGGACTCCAGGATGTCTCCTTCGACGTGGATCGAGGTGAAACCTTCGTCATCATGGGCCTGTCGGGGAGCGGAAAGTCCACCATGGTGCGCTGTCTGATTCGCCTCATTGAACCCACTGCGGGCGCAATCATAATCGCCGGCGAAAACATCACCGGGATGACGGACAAGGAGCTGATTGAGTTCCGGCGCAAAAAAATCGCCATGGTCTTCCAGCATTATGGCCTCATGCCACACCGCAACGTCATTGAAAACGCCGGCTGGGGTCTTGAAGTTCAGGGCGTAAAGAAACCCGAACGGGACGCCCGCACCCGCGAAGTTCTGGCCCTGGTCGGCCTGGCCGGGTGGGAAGACGCTTACCCACGCCAACTTTCGGGCGGCATGCAGCAACGCGTCGGCCTAGCCCGCGCCTTGGCCGTGGACCCCGACATCCTTCTGATGGACGAACCGTTCAGCGGGCTGGACCCGTTGATCCGGCGCCAGATGCAGGATGAACTGCTGCGGCTGCAAACGGAACTGCACAAAACAATCGTCTTCATCACCCACGACCTCAACGAAGCCTTGAAGCTGGGCGACCGCATCGCCATCATGCACGACGGCAAGGTCGCGCAAATCGGGTCTCCTGAAGACATCGTACTGCGACCCGAAGACGAGTACGTGGGCGACTTCACCCAGGATGTGCGCCTGGAGACCATCCTCACGGCCGCAAAGGTCATGGTCAGCCCCAAGGCCACTATCATGGGCCACCAGGGACCCCGGGCCGCCCTGCACACCATCGGCAGCAGCGACGGCGACGCCGCCTGGATGGTGGACCGGCAGGAACGGTACATCGGCCTGCTGTCCATCACCAACGCCGAGCGCGCGTTGCGTGCCGGCGTCAAACGATTTGACGAGGCTTGGGATTATGTGGACCGGGAATACGCTCCCGTTGCGCCGACGACCTCGTTTGACGAACTCATCCCACTGGCTATGTCCAGCGACTATCCAATCCCGGTTACGGACGACCACAACCTTCTGATCGGAGAGGTGCATCGCAGCGCCCTCGCTGAGGCGATAGCGGAAACCTCCGGCGCCGACCAGGATTACGAAGCCAACGCCGCCGCCAATGCGGCCCTTGCCGCGGAGTCCTCTCCAACATCTTGATAGGGTTTCGAAAAACAGACGATGTCCATTCGTTACGGCGTGAGCCTGCTCACGGATCCTGATTTTACCGCCCGGGCCTACCGGGCCCGGCAGCTGATCTGCGGCCAATACGCCTGTTGGGCCGCCGAAATGCACATGGTTCATCTGCCCATGTCGGACTATTTCCCTTTCGACGGCGCTGACGACCCCGACGCCGAAATCCTGCTGGCGGCAGAGTTGGAGCAACTGGCCGACCGCTACCGACGGGTGTCGCCGCGCTTTCCCATTTTCAACCGCGGCATCACCACGACCCGCCCCACGGATTCCGACGGAAATATCTGGCTGGACTTTTCCCCGGAGGTCGTCAACGAGTCCCTTTATCGATTGCAGTCAATGGTCGCCGACCTGTTGGAACGCAGCAACGGAGTAGGTGGTCCGCGGCGCGTGTTCGGCCCGGATTTTCCGCCTCAAATGCCCCTGCTGTCTCACGCGAATCTGCCCGACTCGGTCTTCGACAGCGCCTTGGAGTTCGCCCGCGCGGTCACCGACGAGCTGAAAGTCTCTCAAATCACCCGTGCCTGGCGCCTGGCGCTGACCCGCTTCGCCTCCGACGCCGCCGGCGATGACTGGTCCGCCGGCCGCTGGGCTCCCGACTTGCAGTGGCGCGTAGTCGGCAGCTTCGGCCTGTGAACGTCCCTCTCGTCGTCCTGCACCCAAACCGTCATTCCGGCGAAAGCCGGAATCCAGGCCCCTCGGAAAAATGACGGGTATGATTTGCGAATCACACCGGGAAAGCACGCTCTAACGCCCGCCGTTGCTCCGCAGTGAGACTCCACCCAGAGGCCGCACAGTTGGCCTCCGTCCTCTGAACGCTGTTTGATTTGGGGATGGCTATAGTCCCCGGCTGATCCGCCACCCAGTTGAGTGCGACCTGGGCCACCGTATGCCCCGTTTCCTCCGCCACCGACGCCAGCGCGTCCTGCCCCCGGTTCATCCCCAATGCCCGCCGGACGCCGGCGGCGGCACCGCCGCTGCCCCCGGCCAGCGCGCCCTCGTGCAAAGGCGAATAAGCGATGACCGTAATATCGTGCCGGCGGCAGTAGGGTATGACATCCCGCTCCGCGCCACGCCGGCGCAGGTTGTACAGGATCTGGTTGGATACGATGGGCACATTGGGCATGGCCGCCTGCGCCTCCCGCATTTCGTCCACGGAAAAGTTACTCACGCCGACGTAATCAACCAGCCCGTCGGACACGAGCTTCTGCATCGCCCGCATCGTCTCGGCAATGGGGACCCTGGGGTTGGGCCAGTGGATTTGATACAGGTCAATCTTGTCCACCGCCAGCAACCGGAGGCTTCGGTCGGCGGCCCGCAGCACCTCGTCGTAGCGCAGGTTGTTGCCCAGCACTTTAGTCGCGACGAATACTTTCTCGCGGATCCCGGAGATGGCCTCCCCCACCGCTCCTTCCGTGCGGTACATCTCCGCCGTGTCAATCAGGTTGGCCCCCAGCTCGATCCCCCGGCGCAGCGGCTCCGGTCCGCCCGTGTAACGCCATGTGCCCAAGCCAATCTCGGGGACCATGACCCCGGTCGCGCCTAATTGCTTGGACTCCATAACGGAAACCTTCGCGTCTTCGCGTCTCTGCGCCTTTGCGTTAAACCCACGCTGCGCGTTTCAGGAGTCGTTCCCGCCGGCGGCTCCGGGGGCCGGCGTGTCGTATGCCGACGCCGTTTCCGCCCGTTCCATCGCGCTGGCGCGCATCAGGGTTGCGGGAACGATGGCCAGGATGGCGATAATGCCGGCGGCGCGGAAGAAGCTGTGGAACAGGTCGAGGCTGGCGGTGCTCACCACTTCCCGCCGCTCGGCGGCCGGCAGGGCCACCGTTTCGTCAAAGATGGTCAGCAGTTCGTTCACGCCCCACGCTGACAACGCCGCCATACCCAGCGTCATCCCCAGCATCCTCGCCACCACAATCATCGACGCCGACACAGCCCGGTAATCCAACGGCGCCGACAGAATCGCCCGGTGCATCAGCGGCGCGATGACCAGCCCGAAACCGACGCCGGCGATCACCATGTCAATGGTCAGTTTCGGGTCGCTGATTTCAACCTGCCAACCGGGCAGTCCCAACAGAGGCCAGCCACCGACCTGGAACATCCCGATGGCAATCAGCGCCAGCCCCGGTACAGTCACCCAGCGGGCGTCGATCCAGCGCAGCAGCAGGCCGCCGATTACCGAGAAAATGGGAATCGTCCCCGTCATCCGCAGCAGCCACAACGCCGCCGTCAGCGCGTCCACCGGACGCTCCGGCACGTCCATCACCGTGTTCGCCATGATTACCATGGCGGCCATGGCGACGATGAGGGCAATGCCCACCAGCAGTTGGGCAATATTGGCCATCAGGAAAGCCCAGGCCCGGAACAGCGTGCCGGACAGCAGCGGCTGCACCGTCCGCCGCTGCAGCAGCACCAGCGCTCCGGTGCTGACCAGAAAGCCCACCAGCAGCCAGTAGGGCGTCCAGGACGACAGCCGGAACAGGCCCTCGTGGGCTACCGCCAGCGAGAGCAGCACCAACGCGATGGTGAGCACGATGGCGCCGCGATAGTCCATGCGGGCCGCGGCGAACCGCTGGTTGGGCAGGAACAGCAGGGCCACGGCAATCACGGCGGCCTGGGGCACGTTGAGCCAGAAAATGCCCCGCCAGCTCCAGATTTCGATGATGGCCCCTCCGTAGGCCGGCCCGAGCATACTGCCCGCCTCGGCGGCCCCGGCCACGATGCCCAGGGCCAGGCCCCGTTTCTCCGGGGATACCAACGCAGCCGCAATGGCCAGACTGATGGGCACCGTCCCGCCCCCACCGATGGCCTGCACCACCCGCGCGATCACAATCTGGTCCAGTGGGTCAACCTGACCGTTCAGCCACCCCCATTCTCCTGACAACGCGACCAGCGTCGTTCCTACGCAGAACACTAGCAGGGAGCACTGGTAGATGCGCGTGTAGCCATAAACGTCGGCCAGCCGGCCCAGCAGCGGCATCGCCACCGTGTAGCCCAGCAGGTAGGCCGTAACCACCCAGATGACCGCCTCCAGCCGGGCCAGCTGGATTTTCAGGTCGGCCATTACCGCTGGCAGCGCCGTTACTACAACCGTCTGGTCCAGGGCGGTGATAAAGGTGCCGGTGGCGATGGCCGCCACCATCACCCAGGGGGGGAGGCCGTGTCGTTGCAGTCGGCTCAGCATCGGGTAAAGGGGCGGGCCGAAGGAGGGGCAGGTTGACGGCTACTGCTGGACGTTGGAGAGATCAAGATAATCGTCGGGCCCGGGGGTTTCGATGTCAACGGGCGCATTGTAGTCGCTCACCGATACTTTGCGCACGGTATCGGAGTCATCAAATTCACCGATGGGGCCGATGATGCGAGCCTGGAGGAGGATTCTCTCCTCGGTATCCGTCCAGATTTCCACGTCCACTCGCTGGCCCTCTATAGGGAACAGCAACAGCCAGTCCATTACGGTCGCCGGAGCGTCGCCGGTAATTTTGTAGGCATCATCTCCATCAATATCTTCTTGACCGGCGAGGGTGGGGTTGTCAACAGCCTCAACCGCGTCGGCGATAATGTTGTTCAACTCGGTGATGGGAATGGAAATGCTGCTCAGGGGACGCTTGGTCCAAAAGCCGGACAGAGGGTCAGTGAGGAAGTAGCTGTCGGAGGTTACCGCCATATTCAGCTCGACATAAGTGCCGTCGCTGGTAGGGGCATCGGAGCCGGAAACGAGGTAGGCGTCAATGGTCATCTGCGCGCCCTGTTCAGCGTTCCAGCCGCCTTTGGCATCGGTGGCCTTGGCCTGAACCGAACTCACGTAGATGCTGCCCGATTCGTGCTCCACCACAAAGTTGAAAGACCTCGCCTGCCGGAGGTTCCCGGCCGTTTCCGCCAGCAGGGCCGCCGGGTCGGGCGGCGGAGTGGGGGTGGGCGTAGGCTGTCCAGCGGCCGGCTGGGGAGCGGCGACGGCCGGCTCCGCAGGAGGGGCCGCATCGGAACCGCCGCCGCAGGCCAGAGCCAGCGCTACCAGCGCCAGCAGAGCCACTGCGCCCAGCCCACTGCGTACCAGCTTGGAACAGGATACAGGCAATGTTGACATCAATCCGTCCTCCCGAATGCGTGGATATTAGAGAAAGGAAATGGGTCTTTGCCACCCGGTTACCGGGTTGACCAAACGGCTATGCCGCCTCCGGCGATGTCGTGCAACCCCCCGCCGTCTGCCGTCTCGGCCACGAACACCCGGGCCCCGCCGGCGCCGCTCCCGTTGCGCCTTTCGGACAGATATTGTTGCGTACCGGATACCACCAGCGCTGATCCGTCGGGCGCCCACGGCGAATGGCTCCGAGCGTATTGATCGAAAAAGGCCAACATCAAAAAGGTCTCCCCGCTGGGCGAAAAGCGCAATCCCCCTACCGCCTCACCGCCATCGCTGGGAATCGAATCTCCATCGGCGCCGTCGGTGAGACGCCACTCCATCGTCCGGTCTTCTTCGTTCAGCGCAACCCAGGCCAGCCTCGTGCCGTTCGGTTCCCAAAAAAAGCCCAGCACCCAGTCGTCTTCCTTGACCACGCGCTCTCCGCTGCCGTCGGCAGACACCACCCGCAGCCGCCGATAGGCGGGCGCCCCCTCCACCTGCCGGTCGGCAACGGCTATGGTCTGACCGTCATTAGACCACAAGAAGGCGCACGTACCTTCCACTTCGGCCAACCGCAACGGCGCGTAATCAGGTTCGGCAGGCCGGCCTACCCAAACGGCTTCGCTGTCCCCGCCCGGGGCGGACCACACCAATCGCGACCCGTCGGGCGACCAGGCCGGGGTTCGGAAAGACCGCGAGTTGCTCACGGCCTGCACGGTCAATTGACCGGCGGCATCATCCAGGCGGAGCACCGACACCTCCTCGCCACTGTGGACCGCCAACGCGGTGCCATCCGGAGACCAGTCGAAGTACAACGGAGCGCCGCGCTGAACGGGCAGCGGATCCGCGGGCGCCGCCGCGCCGGCCGCCGGTACGGCATCTACTACAAACAGCGTCAATCCTTCCGGCGTCGCCGCGGTCACACCCAGCCGTCTGCCGTCGGGAGACCACTGGACATAATGCGGCGTGCCGTCGGCAATGGTCAAGGGAGCATCGTTAACGAACACCGCCCCGCCTAAGCCAGTCGAAGCCTCCAGCGATTGCACGCTGATTTCCGCGTCGCTGGGAGAGGAGCCCGTGATCAATGACACCGCAATCCGTTCACCGTCCGGCGACCACACCGGCCAGCTGTAAATCCGGTCTCTGCGCTGGGGTTGCGCCAATATGCCCGGCGCCCGGGCCACTGTGCCCGAGGTCAACAAACGACGGTCGGTCCCGTCGGGATTGACCGTCAACAGTTGGCCGTCGGAATCGATGTAAGCGATGCGGTTGACAGGCATGGTTGATGCAGTTTCCGTAAGTTCCGCCGAACCCGACGCACACGCCACGGCCATCCAAAATACCGCCGCCATAGCCAGGAACATAAGGCCCCGAAGCCGGGCGGTGGTCAGTGCGCACCCTGCCGACTGCGCCGCCGGCAACGGTGTTTCCAGCGTGTGCATTGGGGTAACGGTAGCATCCCGCACTGCAATTATCAATCTGACGGTTTCCATTTGTGGTTTAATGTCGGCGAACAGTCAATGCTTTCGGAGGTTTGCGGTGAGTGTCGTCAGGGGAACAAGCGACGCTTCCGGGGAGCGCGCCCCGGCCGGCCGGGTGCTCATGGTACAGGGCACGGCGTCCCATGTGGGCAAGAGCGTGCTGGTGTCGGCCTTGTGCCGGATGCTGCGACAGGACGGCCGGCGCGTCGCGCCTTTCAAGGCGCAGAATATGTCCAACAATTCCTACGTCACCCCCGACGGCGGGGAGATTGGCCGCGCTCAAGCGGTTCAGGCGGAAGCCGCCGGGGTGGACGCCCGCGTGGAGATGAACCCGGTATTGCTCAAGCCGGAAGCGGACAGCCACGCCCAGGTGGTCCTCATGGGTCGGCCGCTCACCTCCGCCCGCGCCCGCGATTATTTCGACCTCAAGTCCACCCTCTGGACATCGGTAACGAAATCCCTGGACACGTTGCGCAGCGAATACGACGTGGTGGTTATCGAAGGCGCGGGCAGCCCGGCCGAAATCAACCTCAAAGCCACCGAGATCGTCAACATGCGCGTCGCGCTATACTCCGGCGCGCCCGTGCTCCTGTGCGGAGACATTGATCGGGGCGGCGTGTTCGCCTCGCTGGTCGGAACGTTGCAACTGCTTGACGAGGTGGAACGGGACGCCGTAAAGGGCTTCCTTATCAACAAGTTCCGGGGTGATGTCTCCCTGCTTACCGATGGACTGACCTGGCTGGAAAATTACACCGGGAAGCCGGTGGTGGGAGTCGTGCATCACTTCCGTGACATCCACATTCCGGAAGAGGACTCGGTGGCTCTGGACATTACTCCCCCTCATTCCTCCGCGCCGGACGTGCTGGACGTCGCGGTGGTGCAGGTGCCGCACATCTCCAACTTCGACGACTTCGACCCGTTGGCCCGCGAGCCGGGGATCGGTCTTCGCTACGTGCAGCACGGCGACCGGCTGGGAGACCCCGACCTGGTGATACTGCCCGGCAGCAAGACCACCATTCCCGACCTCATGTGGATGGAGCGGCAAGGGTTGTCTAATGCCGTAACCACGGCATTCGCCCGTGGCTCGGCCATCATCGGCATCTGCGGCGGCTACCAGATGCTGGGCCGGACACTGTTGGACCCGGACCGAATTGAGTCAACCATCGGCGCGGCGGACGGGCTTGGCCTGCTCCCGCTGGTGACCACCTTTGCGGGAACCAAGGAAACCCACCGCGTTCAGGCCACGGTGCGGGACGAGGCCAGCGCTTCCGGCGGCCTGCTGTCCGGCGCGGCCGGCGAGACAGTGGTCGGTTACGAGATACACATGGGGCGCACCGTTGGGGAAGGCATCGTCCCTCCCTTCGCCGTGTTCGACCGGGCTGATGCCGCCGTCACTCCCGAAACCGCGCTGGACGGAGCCCTGGACACCAGCGGGCGGGTCTTGGGAACGTACATCCACGGGCTGTTTCACAACGCCGGGGTCCGCCGAGCCCTGCTGCACGAGCTGGCCCGCCGGAAAGGGGTCACTTTGCTGGAGGGCGTGGACGTCGCCCGCGACCGGGAGTACGACCGGTTGGCCGACTGGGTTCGCTCCAGCCTCCGGATGGAGCTGGTGTACGATATGATCGGGATGACACCGGATCCATGAGCTCCATCCATTTTGTCCTGGGCGGTATTCGGTCCGGCAAGAGCGTTTACGCTGAGCAACTGGCGGGGGAATTGGCCGGCAGCCGCGTCGTGACCTACCTGGCCACGGGAGTAGCAACCGATCCGGCAATGGCGGAGCGCATCCGCCAGCATCAGGAACGGCGACCGGACCACTGGCAAACCCTGGAGGCGCCGCTTAACCCGGTGGGTGGTTTGCAGAAATCGCGCGGCAGCGTCGGCGACCAGTCTGTATTGCTGTTGGATTCGCTGGATGGATGGGTGACCAACCTGCTGATTGCACACGAAGAAACGCCAGCCACCGAGCTCACGGCGCGGACGGTCGGCGCGGTGCGGCGCTTCGTGGCATTCGTGCGTGAGATCGACTCCGACGCCGTTGTGGTAAGCAGTGAGGTCGGGCAGTCCCTGGTCGCCACGTCGACGCTGGGCCGGCAGTTTCAGGATTTATTGGGCGCGGTCAATCAAGCGGCGGCGGCGGCGGCGGATTCAGTGACGCTGGTAGTAGCCGGCATCCCCGTGCGAATAAAGTAGGGGCGAATAATCATTCGCCCCGGCGCCGACACTGTGCTAACCTGCCCTCATGCCCAGCGACATCATTGGCACGGCCTCTGCGTTGGCCCCCGGCACTTGCGGCGAATTGGTCCAGGGGATGATTGACGATGTTGACTTTCTGGTCACCTGCCCCATCAATCAATTCTCCCGCGTCGCCGTTACCCTGCGCTCCGACACTGCGGCGATGAAGCATTGTGTGCGGGGCGTTGACCATCTCCCCAAAACCCGGCAGGCGGTGGCGGAAACTCTGTCCCGACTGGAACGATGCGCCGGCATGACCGCGTTATCTGCCCAGGTGACGGTGGCCAATCCGATCCCGGTCGGAAAAGGCATGGGCAGCAGCAGCGCGGACATCACCGCCGCGGTGTGGGCTGCCGGCCGCGCCGCCGGCGTGAACCTGCCGCCCGCAACCATCGCCGACATCGCCCTGTCCGTGGAACCCACCGACGGCGTGATGTTCCCGGGTGTGGCGCTGTTCGACCACCGCAAGGGGCGCATCGCCGAGCCGTTGGGCGCGCCGCCTCCCCTGGAGGTCATCGTAGTTGATCGTGGTGGACAGGTGGACACCCTGGAGTTCAACCAAACCGACCGCACCGAACAGTGGCGTTCATTGTCCGCTTCCACCGAGGAAGCATTGCAGTTGGTCCGGGAGGGTATCCGACGTTGCGATGCCGGGCTGGTGGGACGGGGCGCCACCATCAGCGCCCGGGCCGGCCGACCTGCCGACTCCGGCCCACTGGTAGAACGTGCCGCCGAGTTTGCCCGGGAGATAGGCGCGGTCGGAGTGAACGCGGCCCACAGCGGCACGGTGGTGGGGATACTCCTGGACGCCCGCAAGCGACAGAGCAAGCCGGCCCTGCGCCGGGCGCGGGAAGCTTTCCCCGACGCCGCAGATCTACAGCATTTCCGGGTGATCGGAGGCGGCGTGCGGGAATTGACCCCTACCCACTCATCCTGAGCCTGTCGCGGGATGGTTCGACAAGCTCACCATGAGCGGTTCTTGGTGACTATGCAATCGTTTTGGCGGGCCACCCCGGGATGGCAACGTTGACGCATATTGCTGAATAGAATATTCTATATGACAATATCCGATGATAAAGTTGCCCTACAGGAGGTGAAGCGATGGCGGCCAACGCATACGTGCTCGTCAACGTGGAGCCGGCCAGGACCCGGGAAGTCATGGACCGGCTGAATGAAATCAGCGGCGCGGTGGTACATGAAGTGCTGGGGCCCTACGATGCGGTGGTGGAATTGGAAGCCGGCACCGCGGAGGACCTCACCGAAATCATGCGACACCGCATCCGTCCCATCAAAGGCGTCACCAACACCATAACCTGTCTCTGGTTCAGCAATATCTAGACTAGAACGGACAGTCGATGCCCAGCTCTCCGCAGGTGTCGTGGAACCAGTCCACCACTTCCTGATGCAGCGGAATCCCTTCGACGCGGCGAATCTCCTCCATCTCGGCCTCGGGTTGCCCCGCCACCAGGACCCGTTCCTCGCCAGGTGCCGGACGCGTGGACTTCATCATTTGCAGCCACTCGTCCATCTGATCCTTGAAGTGGTCGGGATCGTCGAAGCCGGCCACGTTGTAGGCGGCTACGTAGTGCCCGAAATTGGGCCGTCCGGGGACGGCGCCGTATCCGAACCCGGTGAGGACGCCGGCCAGAATGTCCACCATGCACGACAGCCCGTAGCCCTTGTGAGAACCCAGCTCACGGGTGCTGCCCAAGGTGAGCAGCGTGTAATTGTCCGGCGCGTCGGCCTCTTCCATGATGGGGTTGCCCTCGGCGTCGGCCAGCCAGCCGGGTTCGAGCTTGACGCCCAGACGACGGGCTATGCCCACCTTGTTGCCGGCGACGGTGCTGGTGGCCGCGTCAAACACGAAGGGCGCCTCGTTGCGGGAAGGCACGGCGATGGCGATGGGATTGGTCCCCAGACGCGGCTCCGCTCCGAAGGTCGGCACTACCGAAGGCGGGCAACTGGTCATGCAGACGCCGATCATGTCGTGCTCCAGGGCCATCATGGCATGGTAGGAAGCCATCCCCAGGTGCCGGGCGTTGCCGATGGTCACCATGCCCACGCCCACGTCCGCCGCCTTGCGAATGGCCATCTCCATGGCCTTGGGCGTGGTGATGATTCCCAGACCGCGATCCGAGTCGATGCTGGCGGTGCTCGGGGTCTCGCGCACTACCCGCAAATCCGGCGTTGGGTTGATCTGGCCGCTGGTGTAGCCGTTCACGTAGCTGCGCAGCATATTCGAGACCCCGTGCGAGTCGACGCCCCGCAGGTCCGCCACCACCAGCACGTCCGCTCCCAGTTGGGCGTCCTCCGGCGGCACTCCCATCTTCTCGAACACGGCGGCCACGGTGGACTTCAGATCGTCCCCCGGAACCATCGTAGCCTCGTCCAGACTGACGCGAAACTTGGGCAGCACGGCTCACCTCCGGCCCGCCTTGCGGCGGATTGGATTGCAAGGTCAAAATTATATGCCCCGCAGTATAGCACCCAGGGGAACGGGCAGTTTGCCTAACCTATCCTACGATGGCAGAATGGAGCCAACTCGGAATCGGGTGGAGAGCAGCATGACCACCAAACCCAAATTGATGACCGCCGACGAACTGCTGGCGATGCCCCGTGGGGACGGTAGGAAATACGAACTTATCCGAGGAGTGTTGATTGAGAAAGTGGCTACCGGAGCCCCCCATGGCTTGGTTGTGGCTATGATTGCCGCCGTATTGATCATGTTCGTTGGCCCCCGCAACTACGGAGGGGTCCGAGCTGGCGAACCGGGCTACCTGCTGGAAATCGGACCAGACACGGTGCGCGCCCCCGATGTGGCCTGGATTGCGCCGGGGCGGGTACCGGAAGGAACGACCGGCTATCCTAACCTGGCCCCTGACCTGGTGGTGGAGGTGAAATCTCCCGGCAACTCATACCCGGAGATGCGACGCAAGGCGGAGATGTGGCTCAGCTTCGGCGTCCGACAGGTCTGGAACGCGGACCCGGAACATACCACCGTAACCGTGTATCGGCCCGGCGTTGAACCCGTCGAGCTGGGCGAGGACGACACAATCTACGGGGGAGACCTGCTCCCCGATTTCACCGCTCCGGTCTGGAGCCTGTTTCGCTGGCAGAGGTAACTGTTTTGAGCGCTACGAATACATCCAACAACGATCACAACAACCGCGCCTTGGAATTTCTGGCAAGATTGGGAGCGCAGCCCGCCGTTGCCTTCCACGAAAACGGGGTAGCGACCGCCGTGCGCGGAGCGTTGACCGAGATCGGCGTCACCTGGCGCACGGACAATTTCGGCAACATCATCGCCTCCGTCGCCGGAACGGATTCCTCCCGTAACCCGCCCATCGCCTTCATGGCGCACATGGACCATCCGGGTTTCGAGATAGTAGGCCGAGACGGCGACTACCTGATTGGCCAAGCCCTGGGCGGCGTTCCCCCGGGATCCTTTGTCGCCGGCGTCCCCTTGCACATAATCCTCCCCGGTGGCCGGCGTGTCCCCGCCGAAACCATCGGACCCCACGGCGACGAGCGGGAACGACAAGCGACGATCCAGCTTTCCGGTGCTCCGGGCGCAGACATCCCGATACCCTCCGCCGCCGTTTTCGACCTGCCAGATTTCAGCATCGAGGATGACCATATCGTAATGCGGGCCGCCGACGACCTTGCCGGCGGCGGTTGCATCCTGACCGCCCTGTCGGCCTTGCGTGACGAACCGCCAGCCGGCGACGTGTACGGCGTGTTCACCCGCGCTGAGGAGGTCGGGCTGGTCGGCGCCCGCCTGCTCGCTGAGGCGCGAACACTGCCGGAGGATACACTGGTCGTGTCGCTGGAATCCTCCCGGACGTTGCCCGGCGCGGAAATCGGCGGTGGCCCGGTGATACGCGTGGGCGACGCCGGCAGCACCTTCAACTCCGACGCCGAATCGGCCTTGATCCGCGCGTGTGAGACCCTGACGGCGCAAGACCCCAATTTCCGTTGCCAACGCCAGTTGATGAGCGGCGGCGTATGCGAGGCCAGCGCTTTCATGGCCTATGGTTACCGCTCCACCGGCGTCGCCTTTCCCCTGGGCAACTACCACAACGGCGCCCCGGACGGCTCCATCGCCGCCGAGTACATTCACCGCGACGATTACCTGAACGGAGCCGCTCTGGTCACCGAAGCCGCCCGGCAGGTTCCCAACCGTTGGGATACCGCATTCAGCCGCCGGATCCGGCAGGTGCCCGACGGGATGCGCGCCCGGCTGGGCGGGTGATGGTCCGGCGCGCCAGCACCGCTACTCGTTAACGATATCTGGAGTTAAACAGGAGGTACGCCAATGCCTGATTTCAACACTGGAACCGTCAACGCAAACGGGATCAACTTTCATTACCTGGAAATGGGCGAGGGACCGTTGGCCATTTGTCTCCACGGGTTTCCCGACCACGCCTATTCCTTCCGCCACCTGCTGCCCGACCTTGCCGCTGCCGGCTTTCGGGCCGTCGCGCCCTTCATGCGTGGCTACGCCCCCACCGAGACCCCGGCCGACGGACGCTACCACTCCGCCCTGATGGCTCGCGACGCCGCGGAACTGATCGGCGCATTGGGATCGGACCGGGCCTACCTAATCGGCAACGACTGGGGCGCCGGCGCTGTCGTTGGGGCCACTGCGCTGGCGCCCGAAAAGGTCATCAAATTGGTGACGATTGCTTCCGGACGGGTTGATCGCGAGCTGTCCATGGAGTTCCAGTACCTCCAGGGCACCTGGCACGGTTTCTTTTTCCAAATGCCCCATGCCGAGGAGGTTGTGGCCCACAACGATTACGCCTTTGTCGAGGAGTGGTGGCGTTGGGCGTCACCGGAGTGGGACATCCCGGCGGAGGCGTTGGAGAGCATCCGGTCAACTTTCCGCAAACCCGGCGTGGTGCAGGCCGCGTTGGGCTACTACCGCGCCCGCTACGACGCTTCGCAGGTGGATGACCAGGTTCGGGCGGACCAGGCCATCATCGCAGCCGGCCCAATACGAGTGCCTACCCTCGCCCTGCACGGCACCCGCGACCGACCCAAACGGCTGGAGTCCTTCCTGAGTTCAGGCATGTACTCCTACTTCGCCGGCGGCCTTGAAAAGGTCATCATTCCCGGCACGGGCCACTTCATGCACCAGGAACGGCCCGAAGAAGTCAACCCGAAAATCCTGAAGTTCCTGACGCGCTGAACCGGTCAAATTTGTAGGGGCGAATAATTATTCGCCCCTACGTGGTTCCCTGCGGAATTGTCCAACTGCCTCAACTCCGGAAGGGACGGAAAAACTCCCTGATCTCGTGCGCCAGCAATTCCGGTTCTTCCAATGCGGCGAAGTGTCCGCCCCGGGGCATCTCCTCCCAGCGGCGCACGTCCCAGGACCGCTCGGCCCATTCACGAGGGGGTTTGGCAATCTCCTGGGGGAACAAAGCCATGCCCGCCGGCGTGGGAACCTTTTCGCCTTCCGCCATTTCCCATAGGGTGCTCTGGTTCTCCTTATACATCCGCACCGACGAGCCGATGGTCCCGGTCACCCAGTAGATGGTGATGTTCGTGAGCAACTCATCTTTGGTGTAAACGCTTTCAACGTCGCCGCCGCAGTCGCTCCAGGTGCGGTACTTTTCCACGATCCAGGCAGCCAGCCCGACTGGTGAGTCGTTGAGGCCGTAGGACAGCGTCTGCGGCTTGGTTCCCTGGATGTGGCTGTACCCGCCCTCCGCCTGCTGCCAGCGCTCCCGCTGGTTCGAGTGGGCCTGCTCCGCCTCCGTGAGCGGACGCGAACCGGGTCCAAGATACGGCGTGGGGCGCGTAATCGAAGTCAAATGGACTCCGATCATCTTGTCGGCATGGGCGTAACCCAGGCGCGAGGTTACGCCGGCCCCGATGTCGCCGCCATGCGCGGCAAACCTGGGATAGCCTAAATTCTCCGTCATCATCTTCGCCCACAGGTCGGCCACCTTCTGCACCTGCATTCCCGGTTCCTGGGACGCCTGCGAAAAGCCGAAGCCGGGCAGGGACGGCGCCACCACGTCAAAGGAGTCCGCCGGGTCAGCCCTGTGGCCGCCCGGGTCTGCCAGCAGGGGGATGATCTTGGTCATCTCAAAGATAGTGCTGGGCCAACCGTGGGTGATCACCAGAGGCATCGGGTTGGGCCCCGTGCCGTTTTCCCGAATGAAGTGAATGTTCAAGCCGTCCACTTCGGACTTGAAATGGTGGAAGTCGTTGAGCTTCCGTTCCTGCTCCCGCCAGTCGAAATCGTTGGCCCAATATGCGACCAGTTCCTTGATGTAATCCAGGTTGGAGCCGTATTCCCAGCCTGTCCCCGGCATCTCGTCCGGCCATCGGGTGTGCCGCAACCGTTGGCGCAGGTCGTCCAGCGCCTCGTCACTGATTGCTATCTCGAAAGGATCCATAGCTCCTCCAAATTTCCGTAGGGGCGAATAATTATTCGCCCCTACCAGGTGGTTCAACTGTACTTATGCATCAATTCGGTACACCCGGACGGCGGTGTCGTGAAAAGCCGCCGCCCGCTCCATCTCCGAGTACCCTTGCGAAAGCCGCTTGAAGGCGTTGTACATGACGTGGTACGAGAAGGAAACCTTGTCCACCGGGAAGTTGCTCTCAAACATACAGCGGTTCGGGCCGAACTGGTCCAGGCAGTGCCGCATCCAGTCCCCTACGGAATCGGCCAGTTCCTCCGATCCAATTGGCGTCTCTCGCGTGTGCCAGTCAAAACCGATGCGGGGCATACCGATACCGCCCAGCTTCATAACGATGTTCGGGGTATCGGCTACGGCTTCAATTCCCGCGCGCCACTGCGGGATGACTTCGTCGTCCCGGTTGGCGTAAGGACCGGTTCGCATCATGCCGCCGATGTGGTTGAGCACGATGGCGAGATCCGGGACGTTGCGCGCGAAAGCGGCCAATTCCGGCAACTGCGGGAAAAACACCGATGTTTCCAGTACCAGGCCCATATCCTGCATCACGCGCGCGCCGGCGAGATAGTCGTCCCTTTGCAGACAACCTTCCACCTCCCGGTTCTCCACGTCCGGGTGCGGATCCCAGCCTACCGAATGGCGGATGCCTCGAAAACGATTGGGGCTGGCCGCCTGCAACGCCTCCAACACCGGCCGCACGGCATCGCCCATTTTCAGGTTCGCGCGCCCAATGATGGCGGCGGCAGCACGGCCCTCGCCATAGCGCCCGGTCGCGCTTTCGTCCGCGATGCGCTGCACGAACTCTACCTCACCCACGGAGCGCAGTTCCTCCGGCCCATCGGTGCGGTATTCGGAACGGGCCTCCACAAACACGGTGGAACGCACGTTGTGGCCGCTGTTGATGTCGGCGGCCAAGTCGGGGAGCAGGTATTGCTGATAGTCCACCGGCTCCGGGCGCTGCACCCAGAAGTGATGGTGGGGATCACAGATGGGCAACTCCGGTTCCAGGATCGGTTCCGTCGTCAACGCCAGCCATTCATTGCCGCGTGCGGGCATAATCGCACCTCCGCATAGTAGAGTCGGGGAGGGGTTACGTGCGCCCAATCATAGCACAACGCAAGAGCGGCTCAGGACATAGGGCTGTGCAAAACGGCAAGTCCGTCATTCCGGCTTTCGCCGGAATCCAGTAGCGTTTTCTGGACTCCGGCATTCGCCGGAGTGACGATTTAAGGTGATGAACTTCTTACGCTGGAGCCCGTTGCTCGGCGAGCTCCGGAACCCTGGCGCCGGGGCGGTTGTCCCCAATCGTCCACACCAGCAACGCGGAAATTGCCAGCAGTGCAATATTGGACCAGATGGCGATTTCGTAGTTGCCCCTCTGGTCAAACATGAACCCGGCCAGCGCCGATCCTATCCCGGAGCCGATGGGCATCACGGCGAACATCGTCCCGTAAATCCGCCCCAGATTCGCCGTGCCGAAGCCGTCCGAAGTGTAGGCCGCCGTGATTCCAACCACCGCATTCCACGAAAATCCCACCAGCACCATCCCCGCCACCAGCGGAGCAACCCCCAAGGGCGGCAGTCCCAGAAAAGGAATGCCCATGGACAGCAGCACGATGACGAAACCCGCCATACGCAACTGGTAGGACGCCGCCAGTAGTCGTCGCCGTCCATATTGGTCTGACAGATGGCCCAACAACAGCGCGCCCACGATGGCAGTGGCGCCGATCAGGCTGAAGGCTCCCGCTCCCACCAGCGGCGAGAATCCCAGGTCACGGGCGTAGGTTACAAAATGAGCATTCACGAAGCTCATCGAGTACCCTCAAACAAAATAGCCAAACGTCAACCGATAGAAGAAACCGGAACGCAGGGCTTGACCAAAGGTGGCGTTGCCTTGCGCGAATCCGGGTCCGCGGGAACCGCCGGCGCTCGGTCCCGATGCGGCGTCGGGCGCCTGTCCAAAGGGCAGCAGACCCGCATCCTGGGGCCGGTTTTTGATCAGAAACGCCCCCACCGGAAAGACCAACGCCAGCAACAGCAAACCAAGGAACAGATAGGCTTCCCGCCAATCGAGCAGGACCAGGAAAGCCGAGGTGGCCGGCACCAATAACATCGCCCCCATTGAGCCGGCCCCGCCGGTAATGCCCAGCGTCAAACCGCGCCTCGTCAGGAACCACTGGCTGACGATCTTGGTCAATATCGGCCCGGTTCCCAGGGTGATACCCACGCTCATCACGGAGAACACGAGGTACAGTTGCCACAACGTGTTGACCATGGGCAGCAACACCAGCATGAAACCCATGATGGCCACCCCGCTCAGCGCGGCCCATTTGGCGTCGTACCGGTCCGCCAGGTAACCGGCCACCGGACGCAGCAGCCCTGAGATCATATAGGTGATGCCGAACGCCAGCGACAGGGTGCCCCGGCTCCACCCAAACTCTTCGGTCATGGGCTGGAGGAACACGCCGAAGGAGAACTGGCCTCCCGATACGCCAAAAACCACCAGGGCGCAGCCGAGGACGACGAACCAGCCGTAGAAAGTGTTGCCGAGTTTGGAAATCATTTCGATTGCCGGTCGTTCGTAAGGGGCGGCCTTCCACCCGCAACGTGATATTAGCGACGGCGAGGCTCTAATGTCCATGCCTAACAGCGTCCTTCGTACACTCTGTTAAGGATGAATGACGCCGCCTGAACCGTAACGCTGCCTCGTGCATCGTGGTAAGATTGGCCCCAACGACAGGAGCCGACTATGAAAGCGTCATACCTCGGCGCGATGGGGTATTCCCTGCGCCGCGATTTTCCGCCCACTTGGCCAACTCCGCCGAGTTTCAGCGATCCCGAAACGTCCGTGCAGAGCTACCAGGACGGGATCGAGGAGTGCGAGTTCGCCGAAGAGATGGGCTTCGAGTGGGTCAGTTTCTCCGAGCACCACTATTCGGGCCGCATCGCCACCGGCACGCCGGCAGTGATGGCTGCCGCCGTTGCCGAACGGTGCAAATCAGTCAAGATCGCCATGCTGGGGCCGCTCCTGCCCTTGAACAACCCGGTCCGCGCCGCCGAAGAACTCACCCTGCTCGACAACCTGACCAACGGACGCCTGGTCATGGGGTTCCTTCGCGGCACTCCCAACGAGGACCAGGTGTACGGCGTCAATCCGGCCGAGGGCCGGGGCCGAATGCTGGAAGGCATGGACCTGATCCTCAAGGCGATGACGGAACCCGAACCCTTCGCCTGGGAAGGCCGGTACTACCGGTTCCGCACCGTGTCCGTATGGCCTCGCCCGGTCCAGCAACCCTTCCCGGCGGCGCTGGTGGCCACCCGCAGCGACGACGCCGTGCAGTACGCCGCGGAGCATAGTTTGGGTTTGGGCGTTTCGTTCATCCCGGTCGATCAAATGGGTGGCATCACCGACAAATATTTCCAATGGTGCGACCAGGCCGGTTGGCAGCCCCAGCCCGATCAACTGATGTTTCGTGGCAGCATCTACCTGGCTGAAACCGACCGGCAGGCCCAGGATTGGTTCAACCAGCAGACCGACGAAGGCCGCGCCCCGGGGATGGCGTTGCGCTCATCGGTGTCCCAGGTAATACAGACCACCCGGGCCGGCGGTACGGTGGACTACCGCAACGTCTTCGCCGGCAGCGCCAGCGGCGACATCGTGGGTGGCGCGCCCGGCCTTACCTTTGTCGGCGGCCCGGACACCGTTTTTGAGCAGATCAAGGCCTACCACGACCGCTGCGGCACTGGCGTGATCGACCTGTTTTTCCAGCAGCCCAGCCTGACCCACCGCGACGTCATGGCCGAAATAGACCTGTTCGGCCGCGAAGTCCTGCCTCGCCTCAAGGAGCTGTAACCGGTGGATCCGACCCAATTGCGCGACACGGTGGTGGTCATCAACGGGCTGCCGGGCGACTCGACTGCACTGCGCCACGGGTTGTCTGATCGGTGGATCGTACTGGAACCGCAGCTGGCCGGCACGGGCATCAGCGCCGTCCACGAGTTAGAGGTCGCCATCGCAGGTTTGGCGCCGGAAAGCTACGGGGTGGTCGGCATCTCATCGGGCGCCGAGCTAGCAGTCCGCCACGCCCTTCGCGCCCCGGAGCGAGTCGCCGTGCTGGCGCTGATCTCCCCATTGATTGTGCGGCCAAACGCCGCCGGTGCCGACGCCGCGTTGCAGAACCAAATCGCCCAAATCCAGTGCCCTACCCTGGTGGTGTTCGGACAGGAAGATCCGCTGGCAGCATCCGCCAGCGTTTACCGGGAGCGCATCCCCAACTGCAACATCGCTTTCGTGTACGATGCCGGTCACGACATCCCGGCGGAGCGCCCCCAGGCCTTGCTCAACCTGGTGGCGGACTACCTCCAGCGTCGGGAGACGTTCATCGTCCAGAACCGCAGCAGCGTCATCAGCCCTTAGCGCACTGGCTGATCCCCGGCGCGGCCGGCCTGCTGCTGCTCCTGCAACTCGTCAATCTGCTCCCGGGTGCGGCCGTATATTTGCGGCACGTCCCATCCCTGGAGACCGCCGTAAGTATCAATCTGTGATCGGTGATGCACCTCGTGTTCCACCAGCATCATCAGCACGCGCCAGCCGCTCAGCGTCCCGTCCGTGTCGATCATTTTGATCCGTCGGTTGAGCCATTCGGCCGGCGTGCCATCCAACCGCCGTCGAAACTCGGCTGCTGATTCTTCCAGCGCCGGAACCCAGTTGCTTTGCGACGCTGTGCTGGGAACCGGCCAATCGTAGATCCAGCCCTCGTTTCGATAGGCCCGGGCGAAGTACATCCGCGATTCGCAGATGTGGTGAACGATTTGGGCGATGCTCCAGGCGTTTTCGCCCTCCCCCACCGGCGGCGCCCAGGATTCCGCCGGCGGCGGCAGCGCCGCGATGTCCCGCGTCGTCCGGCGGTGAATGGAGTCGAAATACCGCAGGAACTCTTGTGGGTCGGTCAGCATGGCCCGGCATCTCCTTGGGTTTCATTCCCTTCGCTGTTTCTCCGGTGCAGCAGTTCCCGCAGCCGTGCGACTTCCGCAAGGGCGGCGTCGCGCTGGTCCTGCGCGGCAATGGCGGCAGCCTGTTCCGCCCGCCAGTTCCGTTGGTAAGTTCCGTCCGCCGGGTCGTACACCAGCGGCCAGCCGTCATCCCAGCACAAGCTGATGCCCAGCAGCGGGCTGTACACTTTCAGAATTCCGTCGGGTTCACGGGTCGGCGGCAATTCCCGATACCCTCCGTCAACCAGTTCGCCGCCCCATATCGGCTGCCCGTGGTACCGCCCGCCGGTAGGGTCAAAGCGCCAGTATTCGCGAATCCCGATGGCTGCGTAGATGCCCGGCTTGCGGTTGGTGTCCGCCCCAGCGGTACTTTCCGAGGCGATCTCCAGGGCGAAGTCCGGCGGCTTGCCCACTTCCCAGGGCAGGTACAGCTTGCGGGGCGGGATGGCGCGAGCGTCCACGCCAAAGGCCAGATAGACGTCCGGCGAAATCCGCACGTTCAGGTCGCTCGGATCGTAGCAGATATACGTCTCGCGGCTGAGGAACACGTCAGGTCGCTCGTTGAAGTCGGTGAAACGGGCGCGAAAGAGGCCCATTATCTCGTCCATCTCGTTAAGTTGTTCCATATTATCCGGCTTTGGCGACTTTTCGTAAGGGTCAAAATCCAGGCCGGCATAGTCAATTTCGCCCTGCCGACGGTAGGGGAGCATCGGAATGTCGGCTGGTGTTTTGGGGGTTGCCATCAGAAGCCTCCAGTCAAGCGAATTGTACCATCAATGTTTCGGTAGTCGGATGGTACGTTGGAGATTGATTTGAAAAAATGTTGACGCCGCGAAAATAGGCGAGTATAATCTCCCAGCTTTTGAAGAGTGATGCTCGGCGACTGGTGCGTCCAGTTTGCAATGCACTGCCGATCTATCGGCAACAAGATCGGAATAGGATCCGACGTTGTGCCCCGAAGTTGATCGGGGTTTTTCAGCGCAATATGCGCAACCCTGTGTGGCTGTCGGGCTCTTTTTCGGATCCCTGTCAGCTTGTGGGTTCCGGCTCACGCCGTAGTGGGCATCTTTCCCTTCGTATGGTGGGATTCCATACCATAAAGGAGGTACGCACTTATGGAGGACCGTTGAATGCGCCACCACCAGATTGAGGCAGTAAAAACGGAACGATTCTAGCTGGTAATACACCGGCGCCAATGGAGACAAAAATGAACAACCGCACTGACCACGCTATGATTAGGGCCCAGCAACGCGGCATCCGCGACGTGAGGATCGACCTAGTCATCAAATATGGAACCACAGAGCACGTTCGGGGTGCTAGGTCATATTGGATGGATAATGCAGCCCGCAGACGAGCGAAAAATTCGTCGGACGGTGAGTTATACAGGAAACACGCAGACCGCCTCAATTTTTACGTTGTCGTGAGTCACGATGAGTGCGTGATAACCGTTGCTCACCGTCGCCCAGGCGGACCGAATCGCCGGCGAAAACCGCGCTGTTACGGTCAACGGTTATAAAGCTGGTGTACCGCCGCTTGGTTGAATACCGGAATCTGGCATGTCAACGTAGCGGCGGCCCAACGCCGAAGAGCCGCTCGGGATTGGGCAGGAAAACCTGATCACCCCGGGCGGTTCTCATGTTCCGTGCTTATTTGATACTGCGGCGGCATGGCTGCGCTATGCTGTGGCGTAGAATCGCCCATCTGAAACCGCAAGCGAGGGCGCAGTTATGAAGTACGACGTAATCGTGGTGGGCGGCGGCTCCGCCGGCTCGGTGGTGGCCAGCCGGCTGTCCGAAGATCCCAACCGCTCGGTGTTGCTGCTGGAAGCCGGAGCGGACTATCCCGACCCGGAACATCTGCCCGAGGTCGTCCGCAACGGGTACTCCAATGAGGGAGAGCAACCCGGCTCCCCGGTGTCCTGGTCGCTCCGGGGCACCATCAACGACCAGCAGGGCGAGATCAACATCGCCCAGGGCAAGGTGATCGGCGGCTCCGGCTCCATCAACGGCCAGGTCTATCTGCGCGGTCTCCCTGAGGATTTTGAGCGGTGGGCGTCCTTCGGCAACGAGGAATGGACCTACCTGAAAGTGCTGCCCTTCTTCCGCAAGGCCGAAACCGATCTGGACATACAGGACGACTTTCACGGCACTGACGGTCCCATCCCCATTGTGCGACGCGAAAACCAACCCTGGCCCGACGTCCAAAAAGCCTTTCACGCCGCCGCTTTGGAGCGCGGATATGCGGTGAACCCCGACCTGAACGGCCCGGAGTCTTCCGGCATCGGCGCTATCCCCATGAACAACCAGGCCGGCGTGCGGATGAGTACCGCCCTCACCCATTTGAACCCGGTGCGCCACCGGCTCAATCTGACCGTCAAAGGCAACGTCTTCGTCCGCCGTGTTCTTTTTGACGGCTCCGGTGTTTCCGGAGTCGAGGCGGAGAGCGGCGGCGAAATCTTCGCCGTAGAAGCCGACCATGTGGCGCTGAGCGCCGGCGCGCTGAAGTCGCCCCACATTCTGATGCTGTCGGGCATCGGCCCCCGCGAACAGCTGGAGACCTTCGGAATACCGGTCATCCACGAATCGCCCGGCGTAGGTCAAAACCTGTTCAATCATCCCATGGGCAACGTGAGCTTCCAGGTCAAAGACCAGGTTGAGCTCCACGCCAACGCCGGCGCGCTGCGCTTCGGCCTGCGCGTCACCTCCGCGCCCCCATCCTATCCCAACGACGTGATGCTGCATACGTTGGGCGTATTCAACGTAATGACCGGAGAGCATCTGCCCGACCGCACCGCCCGTATCGCCTGCGCCCTGGAACTTCCCGATGGCTCCGGTTGGGTCCGCCTGGCCTCCGCAGACCCGACGGTGCAGCCGGAGATCAACTACCGTTATTTCCACAACGAGAACGATATGCGCCGGATGCGGGACGCCGTGCGCCTGGCCGCCGATATGCTGGAATCCGAATCCTACGCGGACGTGCTGGAGTACCGCACCGCTCCGACCGATGAGGTACTGACGGATGACGGCGCGCTGGACGCCTGGATCCGGCAGACCGTCGGCACGTCCCGCCATGTATCCGGCACTTGCCGAATCGGGCCGGACACCGACCCCATGGCCGTAACCGATCAGCAGTGCCGCGTCCGTGGCGTCCGGGGCCTATGGGTGGCCGACTCGTCGATCATGCCCCAGGTAACCCGCGCCAACACCAACGCCACCGCCATCATGATCGGCGAACGGGTCGCCGATTGGATCGCGTCGCGGTAGCGCCAGTTACCGGTCGCGAAACAGTGTCCGCGTGGCGAAGGCTCGGCGCTCCGAGGCACTGGCGTCGTAGAACGCCTCAATGGCGGTGTCGGCTTGTTCGATGATTCCGATTGTGTCGGAGCGGACAAATCGGGCGTAGGGGTCATAGTCGGCCTGGTGTCGTTGCTCCTGTAAGAATCGAAATGTCCTGGCAAAGTTACGGATTCCGGAGGGGCCGTGGATCAGATCGTTGGTTGGTCGCATTTGCCGATAGGCTACACCGTGTTCAAGCGCGCGATAAACCCGCGTCCACGCCGCCCGGTCCGTGTCGGGAAATGCTCCGACCAGCGTGTTCGCGTTGCTGAAGCATAGTGCTTGGAACATTGCGTAGTATGCCGCGCTGACGGCTCTTTGCAACATCGCCTGGCGTGGCCGGCCAGTTGGCGGGAGGGTTCGGCCGGCCAGCAGGCAAGCTGCGGCGATCAGATGGCGCCAGTTCATGGCGACTCCATCTCCTCCGTCATCTCAGCTACCCTAACCATCCAGTTGACAGGGTCTGTCAGCTCCATCCACTCGGGATACTCGCTTTTCTCGATATAGTGAGCGCCCGATGCGCCTTCTATGCCCATGTCATATAGTTTCAGTTCCATGTCTGCCCCAATAGAGTTGAGCTTGTAGGGATCCAGCCGGCCGCCGTCACCGTCGTACACCACAACGATGTTCAGGTTGTCGTCGCCGTAGTGGTCAACCGATAGATTGATGATGATGGGGTCAAATACGAACTGACCTCGGAAATTCTCCTCGAGGTAGCCGCGGAGCAGTTCCTCGGCCTGCCGCAAGGTCTCTCTGGTGACGGCCATGGCATTTCCTCCTCTAAACCCTTGGTGCAGTTTATGTTGCGTCGCCGGCTCACGGGCATTGGCGGTTTGCGCTAGCAGCAACGCGTCCCGATGTCTGGCGACGCAAAACTGTGGGCTCCTGCTTTCGCAGAATGGCTGGTCGGTTGCTTACGGGCCGGGCTGCACCAATTCAATGAGCACGTCGTCCGGTCCTTCGATATAGGACAGCCTGGACCCGGTGGGCGTGTCCGTGATGGGCAGCACCACGCGGATTCCCTCGGCGGTCAACCGTTCCATCTCCGCCTCAAGGTCCTCCACGTCGAAGCCAAAATGCTCCAGGCCCAGCCGGTTCAGTTCGGCAACGCTTCGCTCATCCGAAGAGCCCGGCGGTTTGGACGATACGTTGAGCCGGCACTGCCCGCCCATCTCCATTCCGATGGTGATGGTGTTCGGCATCACCGTCCGTTCCGAGACGATACGGGCGTTGAAAAACTTTTCGTACCACGCCGCCGTGGCGTGAGGGTCCGCGGCGCGGATGTGTACGTGGTTGATCCGGTATTCCATGGGAAGTCTCCTCCGCAGGTTTCAGGGGATCCTGGAGTTGGTCTCCATTCCGCCGCAATAATGCCTCACGCTAACTGTGTTCTCCTTCGGCGAGTTGGAAATAGATGCCGTGCGAACTGCTGGTCTCGATGCTGGCCGTCTTGTAGCCGAAGGGACTGGTGGACGGCCCGTCTCCCCGCATCGCGTTGCCTTTGGATTGCAGGTCGGCGAACAGCTGGTCGATGCCGTCCACGCCCCAGGCCACGTGCATGACGCCGGGGCCGCTTTCGCGGAGTTGTTGGGCCGTGGGCGTGTCGTCTCGCAGCGGCTCGAAAAAGTCCACCAGAGTTTCTCCAATCTGGTAGAGGATGGATTTGAAGCCCCGTTCGGTGAATTCGTCGGCGCGGATGGGCGTGAGGCCGAAATTGTTCTCCAGGTACGCGGCCATGTCGCTGACGCTCTCCACAACGTAGGTCACGTGATGCACCTTGTTCAGCATGATGAACCTCCACACTGTTAGACTTGACCCAAGACTATTGGTTTTCCCTCCCGCATTCAACCCCGACGAGGTGTCGAAATGAGTGACCACAAGGTTTTTGAACTGGGCGACGTTGACCTGCAATGCGGCCTGCGCCTGCGCAACGCCCAACTGGCGTACCAGACTTACGGGGAGCTGAATGCCCGCCGGGATAACGTAATCGTCTTTCCTACCTTCTTCGGTTCCCAGCATCCGGCCAACGAGCCGATGATCGGGCCAGGCATGGCTTTGGACCCTGCTCGGTACTTCATCATTATCCCCAATCTACTCGGCAACGGGCTGTCGTCGTCGCCCAGCAACACGCCGGCGCCCTACGACCGGGCCAGATTTCCCAGGATCACTTACTACGACAACATCCAGTTCCAGCGCCGTTTGGTGACCGAACAATTCGGTGTGGAGCGCATCGCCTTGGTCTGCGGCTTTTCCATGGGCGCGCAGCAGTCTTTCCACTGGGGGGCGTTGTTCCCCGACATGGTGAAACGGATCGCCCCGTGGTGCGGTTCGGCCCGCACGTCCGGGCACAACTTTGTTTTTCTGGAGGGAGTGAAGGCTGCTCTGTGCGCCGACGATGCCTGGAACAACGGTTGGTATGACACACCGCCTCAGAAGGGTTTGCGGGCGATGGCCCGCGTGTACGCGGGTTGGGCGCCATCCCAACCATTCTACCGCGAAAAGGTGTACCTCGAATTGGGACACTCCTCGCTGGAGGACTACCTCATCACGTCCTGGGAGGGCAGGTATCTTCAGCAGGACGCCAATAACATCCTGTCAATGATCGCCACCTGGCAGGCCGGCGACATCAGTGACAACTCGCTTTACGGAGGCGATTTCGAGAAGTCCCTGGGCGCAATCAAGGCCCGCGCTTTCGTCATGCCGTCCCAAACCGACCAATACTTCCCGCCGGAGGACAATGAGATCGAGGTATCCCTGATGCCCAACGCCGAGCTTCGCGTCATCCCGACCATCTGGGGACATACCGGCGGCGGGCCGGGACGCAACCCCGTCGATACGGCGTTTATCGACGCCCAGCTGAAGGAACTGCTGGCGAGTTGAGCGGATAGCCAGCAAGGTGAGCATCGGCGCGACGCAAGATCAGTAATCAGTATGCTGACTGCACGGGGTGCTATAATCGATGGCAATGGCAGTAGGTAAGGAAAAGCGATGACTACCATCAACACCATAGAGGACCTCATCCAAATCCTGGACGAACACCCAGAGTGGAACGAGGCCCTTCGCGTCAGGATGCTGTCGCGGGAGCTGTTGAATCTGCCGCAGGCTTTCGCTGAGTTTGCCGAACGCACCGAGCGTCGCCTCGCCGTGCTGGAGACCACGCTGGCGGAATTCATCGCCAGCACCAACCAGCGGCTTGCAGCCCTGGAGGAAGGACAGGTCCGACTGGAGGAAGGGCAAGCCCGGCTGGAGGAAAGGCAGACCCGGCTGGAGGAAGGGCAAGTGCGCATTGAGAATGATATGTCGCCCCTGAAAGCGGCCCACGCCCGCAATGGAGCCTTGCGCATCACCCGCCGCATCGCCCGTATAATGAATTGCCGGCAAGTCCGGTTGCTGGAGGCCGGTGAGATACTGGACTGGCGGGATACCACCGATACCGCTGGCATCCCGCCCAACGAACTGGAAAGTTTTGAAAACGCCGACGTCATTATTGAGGCGGAGCACCGTGAAACCGGCGAAACTCATTACATTGCGGTAGAAGCCTCTTACACCGCTAATCGGAGGGACACTGACCGCGCTATTCGCAACGCCGGGTTCATCTCCCGGTTCACCGGCCAACCGTCCCACGCTATCGTAGCCGCCCAGCGGGTCAGACCGGACATTGAGCCGCTGATCGAAAGCGGCGCGGTCCATTGGGCGCAGATTTTGCAGAAGGAACTGGAAACGGATTAAGCGCCGGCAATTGAAGGGGCGGAAAATTTTGTAAGCCCGCGTCGGAAGATTATCCTACCCCATCAACATAATCCGCCCCAATGTGCCCGCCGGCCTCGAACGCGGTGTACTCTTCAGCAGTGTAACCCAGCAATTCCCGATACACGTACTCGTTGTCCTGCCCGAACATCACCGGGCCACGGCGTATGCTCAACGGGGTTTCCGACATCTGGTACAGGGGGCCGGGGTAGAGGTGAGTTCCGCAATCCTCCTGTGACGCCTCCCGGAAAAAGCCCCGGTCACGAATATGAGGATCGGCGAATGCGTCAGCCTGGTTCATCACCGCCCCGGCCGGGACGCCGCGCTGCTGTAGGATGGTCATGACCGCCTCGGGACTTTGGGTACGCGTCCAAGCGGAGATGGCCGCGTCGATTTCGGGCTGACGGGCATGGCGAGCGGCAGCGTCCGCCAACTCCCCGTCAGCGGCAAGATGTTTCGCCCCGATGACGTCGCACAAGGCATACCACTGCTCATCGTCGTACACCGTTATTACGACCCAGCGGTCATCATTGTCCCGCGCCGGCGCGCAGGGGTAACAGTTTTGCAACGCGCTGTGATGGCGATTTCCCAAAGATGCGTGAGTGCGCCCGTTCATCCGGTAGTCCAGATAGTATTCGCCGAGGAAGGGAAAGACATTTTCAGCCTGACCCAACTCCACCAGTTGACCCTCGCCGGTCCGTTTGCGATGGCGCAACGCGGCCAGCACGGCGAAGGCCCCCTGCGCACCGGCGGCGGCGTCGGACATCAGGACGGTGGTGTTGTAGGACGGGTCGGTATCCTCATAACCCCTCAGCATGGTGTGGCCGACCACACCTTCAATGTGTACGCCGTGGGCGCGGTAGTCCCGATAAGGCCCGGTGCTGCCGTAGGCCGGCATCCGCAACATGATGATGTCGTCCTTCACCGCCTTGAGAGCCTCGTAGGATATATCCAGTTTCTCCATCGTCTCGGTGGGATTGTTTTCAATCAGCACGTCGCTGATGGACACCAGGCGGTCAAAAATCTCCCGCCCGCCCGGATCCAGCAGATTGACCGTCATGCTCAGCTTGTTGCGAGCGTGGGAGTTGAACATCGGCGAGCGGTTGAACGGACGTAACCCTGGCACACGACCCGGAGTCCCCCCGGAATACAGTGGCAGGTTGTCAATCTCGGTTTGCGTCAGGCGTGGCGCCGCGCCCCGCGTCAGCGGAACGAAGGTCTTGGTGGATTCAACCCGGATCACCTCGGCTCCCAAGTCGGCCAGGAAAGAACCACAGTAAGGGCCGGCCCAAACCACCGTGATCTCCAGGACACGCAGGCCCTCCAACGGCAGGCGAGACATTCTACTTTCCCGACCCGTGCAACTGGATTGCGCCGGCTTTGGCGAGCGCCGAGATTTCAGCGTCGGTGTACCCCATTTCCAGCAAAACTTCGGCAGTGTGCTGGCCCAATAACGGCGCGGTTCGCCGGAGTTGCCACGGGGACTTTGTCATCAGGAACGGCCGGCCGGGGTAACGCAATTTGCCAACCGCCGGGTGGTCCTTTTCGACGAAAACGCCCCGGGAATTGAAGGAAGGATCAACGTCCAAATCCGCCATCGTATTGATCGGGCCGGACAACACGCGATTTTCCTGAGCGGCTTGCCAGGCCTCTGCCCGGTTACGTTCCAGGATCCACGGCAGAAAGTGTTCCGATTCGAACTCGTCCTGCATCGCCGGGTCGCCTTGCGACGCCGGGTCCTGCCAGCGTGGTTCGGACAGCTCCGGCGGGTTGCCCAGCATGGCCACGGCGCGGGGGAAATACATCCGACTCCCGTTGATTTGCAAATAGCCATCGCTGCATGGGTACACGGCGTTTGGATACCCGCCGGAACCGCCTGATGCCGGCCGTCGGCTCAGTTCGCCCGTGTATTGATGGGCCAGCAGCGCGCTCTGACGTCGGTCCACCGAGCCAAGTTGCGTTTCCAGGATGGACACGTCGATGTGCTGTCCCGGAGGCGACTCTGCGCCGTCCCCCGGCAAGAACGAACCGGCCAGAACGGCGCCCATGGTGGCAACCGCGGCCACCGCCCCCGCCTGGTACAAACCCACGTTGCCGCCTAACTTGAGCGGCTCGCGGTCCGCCAGACCGGTGGAATGCATTTCGCCGCCCATTCCGTAGAAAACGATCTCGGACCCACGATAGTCCCGGTACGGACCGGTCTGTCCGAAGTTGGAGATGCTGGTGTAGATCAGCGCCGGGTTTACGGCATGGCTCTGCTCGAAACCGATGCCGAGACGGTCCGCAACGCCAGGGCGGAAGTTTTCCACGATAACTTCCGCCCACGACACGAGCCTGTTCACGATGTCGAGGCCATGACCCTGCTTGAGATCAATAACAACACTGCGCTTGTTGGTGTTGAGGTGCAGGAAAAGCGCGCTCTTTTCGGGATTTGGCTCGTCGCCGGGAAATGGCCCGATTTGCCGCGCCGGGTCGCCATCCGGCGGCCGCTCCACCTTGATAACGTCGGCGCCAAAGTCGGCCAGCAGTTTGGTGCAGTACGGTCCGGAGACGTAGTGCGTGAAATCAAGGACTTTGAGGCCAGCCAACGCCCCGTCGGGCATAGTCATAATCGTGCCGTCCGCTTCAACCGGGTGCGATACAATTGCACAAATTATGCCCATGGTCAACTTGGCGAACCGTGTCCGCCACAGCCCATAATATTAAGCATGACAGTCTTTGAATATTCCAAAATCCTGTCCTGTCCGCCGGACGAGGCTTGGGCGGCGGTGGCCGATTTCCCGTCGCGAAGGCTGCACAGCAAGCGTTATCGCCGCGCCGACTTGCCCGATGGTCCGGAACCGGAACCTGGGCACCGCATTGACCTGCAAATCGGCCGCGACCGCTTCACGAGCCTGATCACCGTAGTGCAAAAGGGCGAAACGCTGTCACACCGAGCCTCGGGCCCAGGGTTCTGGGTCGGATTCTCTTACTACGTACGGGAATGCAGCGACGGCGACGAAGCTTACACCTCCGACGACCAGGGACACGCCTACGTAACAATCCAGGCCGAATACGGAGGTTGGCTCGGCTCCCTCATTGCCAGGTTGCGGCCCGGAGCCTGCCGACGCTACGTCCTCGACGAGATGGACGCCGTATCTTCCGCCACCGAATCAATCAAGGCGGAGCCGGTGGCGGCATGACGCCTTCCACAACCCAGCTCCAGACCTAAAGGTAATCGCTATGCCGACCTCGGACAACGCCGCCGTTCCTCCCAGCGCCCCCCAGCGCCGGCACACAATTACGGTTCATGGAGACGAACGGATCGATCCATGGTACTGGCTCCGGGAGCAGGACGACCCGGCCACCATGGCATATCTCCAGGCCGAAAACGCTCATACCGAGGCGTTCCTGGCGCCGCTGTCCGCCGCAGGCGGATTGCAAGAGGCCATCTACAGCGAGATACGGGGCCGCATCAAAGAGGACGACAACACCGTACCGGAGAAGGAGGACGATTTCTACTACTACGTCCGCTACGAGGAGGGCGGTCAGTATCCCATCTACTGTCGGAAGCAGGGCAGCGAGGATGGCCCGGAAACGGTGCTGCTGGACGTGAACCAACTCGCGGAAGGCCACGACTACACCCGGGTAGGGGCGTTTGAAAACAGCCCTGACCACCGATTGGTCGCCTACGGCGTGGACTTCGACGGCTCGGAGCAATTCACCATTCACGTGCTGAACCTGGAAACCGGCGAGACCCTGCCCGACACCATCCCGAATACCTACTACAGTCTGGAATGGGCCAATCCGCCTGCGGCGGACACGTTCTACTACTCGGTGCTGGACGAGCATCACCGCCCGGTGAGCATCTACCGGCACACCTTGGGCAACGACCCGGCCGACGACGAACTGGTCTATCATGAAGAGGACCCACGTTTCTTCGTCGGCGCCGGCAAATCCAACAGCAGCCGTTTCATCTATATCGTGGCCGGCGGCAACAATATGTCGGAGTGGCGTTTCCTGGACGCCAACGATCCCGACGCCACGCCGGCTTTGATCGAACCGCGCCACCCGGATTTTGAATACGACGTGGTTGACCACGGCGACCGATTTTTCATCCGGCACAATGGCAACGACGCCAAGGATTTCATGCTGTCCACCGCCCCCGTAACTGCTGCTGCATGGGACAACTGGACCGAATTCATGCCCCACGAACCGGGAAGGCCGTTGTTGGGCCTTGACGCCTACCGGGAGCATCTGGTGGTGGCTTGCCGTCAAGACGGACTCCCGCAGGTGATGGTCATGAGGCTGGACGATGGCCACGTCCACTTTATCGCCGGAGTGGATGAGGACGACTTCGCCATGTCGCCTCGGGGCGGCCGGGAGTTTGACACCAAATCGCTGCGGTTTGGCTACACTTCCATGAAAACTCCCGCCGCGGTGTACGACTACGACATGGAGACGAGGGAGCGGGTCCTGCGCAAGCAGCAGGAAATTCCCTCCGGTTACGACGGCGAACAGTATGAAACCCGGCGCGTCTGGGCCACGGCGCGCGACGGCACGCCGGTTCCGATCAGCCTGCTGATGCAGTCAGGAAGTCCCATCGACGGCGCCGCGCCCCTGTATCTCTACGGCTACGGCAGTTACGGATTGACCATGGAGGCGAACTTCAGCATTTCGGCGCTGAGCCTGGTCAACCGGGGTTTCATTTACGCCATCGCCCACATCCGCGGCGGCATGGAAATGGGTTGGGACTGGTATGAAAACGGCAAACTCCTGAACAAGCGCAACACCTTCAACGACTACATCGACTGCGCCGAGCATCTCGTCGCCTCCGGCTACACCTCCGCCGGCCGCATCGCCGCCGTCGGAGGCAGCGCCGGCGGGATGCTCATGGGCGCGGTGGTCAACGAGCGCCCCGACCTGTTCGGCTGCGTGGTGGCCCATGTCCCCTTTGTGGACGTCCTCAACACCATGCTGGACGACACACTGCCCCTGACCACCATGGAGTATAACGAGTGGGGGAATCCCAACGACGCCGAGTATTACCACTACATGCGCACTTATTCCCCCTACGACAACGTTCGCGCGCAAGACTATCCGCCCATGTTCGTCACCGGCGGAATCAGCGACCCCCGCGTAACCTATTGGGAGCCGGCCAAGTGGGTGGCCAAGCTCCGCTCGTTGCGGACCAACGACAACCCGCTGCTCCTCAAGATCCACATGGATTCCGGCCACGCCGGCGCGTCCGGCCGGTTCGAGCGCATCCGCGAGATCGCCGAAGAATACGCCTTCGTGCTCAACGCCTTTGGCCTGGCCGGGTAAGCTTACATCGCTAATCCGTCATTCCGGTCTGTTTCGTCATTCCGGCGAAAGCCGGAATCCAGAGTCGTCACGCCGTTACAGTCCAATAAACCGCCGCGCGTTTTCGCCCAGGATGCCCTCAACCTGCTCCGAAGACAGGGGCAGCGACGCCAGGTATTCCGACTCGGCGCCCATATCGACCAACGGATAGTCGGTGCCGAAGCAGACCTTGTGCGCCCCATGCTTGCCGATGATCGCGGTCAGCGTGTCGGCGGTCAGTTCCCGGATCGACGGCGGCCAGGTGGTATCCACCAGCACGTTCTCGTGGCCCATCAGCGCGCGCTCCGCCTCGTCCAGCATATAGAACCCGCCCAGGTGCAGGGCAATCACCTTGAGCTTGGGGAACTGCCGGACGACATTGGCAATCCGCTCCGGCGCAGCGTACAGCGGCGCATCCGCCCCCTGGTGCGGCAGCCGCCCGGCGTGAATGGCCAGCGTCATATCGTCGCCCAACTCCTCATAAACCGGAAACCACTGCGGATCGTCGGGATAGAAACCATTGATGACCGGGTGCATCTTGATGCCCTTGACCCCATGCTCCCGCAGGTAGCGTATCTCGCCGCCCTTGTCCGCCAAATCGGGATGCACCGCGCCAAAGGGAATCAGATTATCGTCCGCTATGGAAATGAGCCAGTCATTGGCCCGCCGCACCTGGTCGGCCCGCGCCGCCACCCCCAGCACGACGGACTTGTCCACGCCGGCCGCCGCCATGTGCGCCTTGATGCCGCTCACCGTATTGGCGGCAATCGGCGTAAAGCCCAGATCGGCTTCCATATTCTCGGCCACCGCGCCGGCAATCCGGTCGGGCCAAACGTGAGTGTGAACATCAACGCGCATTAGGGATGGTTAGAGTTCTGAGATGACGTTGCCGTTTTGGTCGAGGGTGTACAAATGGGGCTCGTCGTCATCAGCAAGGAGTGCGACCAGCCGAACGTTCCCGTTCCGGTCATACATGGACAACTGGGGTGTGACGCTGTCGTTCACAGATACAAAGAGCCGAAGATTGCCGTTCCGGTCCACCAGGGTCAAGCGTGGAGCCCCGTTGTCGTCGACATATACTTCGAGCCGAGGATTGCTGTTTCGGTCCCTCAGTGACAAGCCAGTAGTGCCGTCGTTGCTCACAGATACAAAGAGCCGAGGATTGTCATTCCGGTCGCTCATAACCAAGTATGGAGCGCCGATGTCGTCCATAGATACAAGGAGCCGAGTATTGCCGTTTTGATCGCGTAAATCCAAGCTGGGAGCACCGTCGTCCAAGCCTAGTACGGCGCGGACTTCGCCGGCGTCGTTGACAATCTGGAAGGACTTCGCCTGGATTACGTCTTCGGACATGGCAGGCATCTCCTCGGTATGCGGCTTGGGCTGTGGGAAGTGTAGCACAGGGCAGCCCTGCCGCGGCTGGTGATACGTACAGCCTCGGCCGGATTGGGAACGTGCTATCATAGTCAACGACATTCTACCCGAACCACGGTGCTCAATGATCCGTGAAGCTATATCAGCGGCAACAGCCGGCCAATCCCTCGCCATGGCCGACGCCATCGAAGTAATGCGCGAGGTGATGGAGGGCGAAGCCACCCCGGCCCAGCTTGGCGCTTACCTCACCGCGCTGTCGCTGAAGGGGGAGACACCGGAGGAAATCGCCGGTTTTGCCATCGTGATGCGGGAAAAATCCCTGCGGGTCAACGTGGACGGCAAGGCCATCGACACCTGCGGCACCGGCGGCGACCGCAAGGGCACCTTCAACATCTCCACCGCCGCCGCTTTCGTAGTCGCCGGCGCCGGCCTCACCGTCGCCAAGCACGGCAACCGGGCCGCGTCGGGAGACTGCGGCAGCGCCGACGTGCTTGAGGCCCTGGGCGTCCGCATCGAGCTGCCGCCGGACGCGGTTGAGCGTTGCCTGCGGGAAATCGGCATCGGGTTCATGTTCGCCCCGGCCTACCACCCGGCCATGCGCTACGCCGCCCCGGTGCGCCGGGAAATCGGCATCCGCACCGTGTTCAACGTGCTGGGACCCTTGACCAACCCCGCTGGCGTCTCCTGCCAGCTCATCGGCGTGGGCTACCCGGAAGTGGGCGAAAAGATGGCCCAAGCGCTGCGCTTGTTCGGCACTCACCACGCCATAATAGTGCATAGCGACGATGGCATGGACGAATTGTCCCTGGGCAGCGACACTCCCGGTTGGGAGGTTCTGGACGGGGAAATCCGGCCTTACCTGGTGCAGCCCCGCCAGTTGGGCCTGCCCCACGCCACGCCGGAGGACCTGCGCGGCGGCGACCCGGCGGCCAACGCCGCCACCATGCGCAGCATCCTGGCCGGCGCCACCGGCCCGGTCCGCGACGCCGTGGTGCTGAACAGCGGCGCGGCGCTGGTGGCCGGCGATCTGGCGGCCACGTTATCGGAAGGCATCGAGATGGCCGCGTCATCCATCGCCGACGGCACGGCGGCGGAAAAGCTGGACGCTCTGGTTAAGTTGACACAGGAATTATCACCCAATTAACCATCCGTAGGGGCGAATAATCATTCGCCCCTACCTCGCAGGTGGGGGGACAACCCAATGCCAAGCATTCTGGACAAGATCGTTGCCAAAAAGCGGGAGGAACTCGCCGCGTCAGCAGCCATTACCCCGCTGTCCGCGCTCCAGGACTCCATAGCATCCAGGCTGCCGGCATTGGACTTCGCCGGCGCATTGCGTAGCGAGGGCATCAGCCTGATCGCCGAGGTCAAAAAGGCGTCGCCGTCCAAAGGGCTGCTCCGGGCGGATTTTCAGCCAACGGAACTGGCCGCCACATACACAAACAATGGAGCGGCCGCGATCTCGGTAATCACCGATGGCCACTTCCTGGGGGAGCCGGCCCATTTGACGGCGGTTAAGGAGAGCGGCGCGTCGAGCGATGCCCCGGTGCTGCGCAAAGACTTTCTGTTCGACCCGTACCAGATCTACGAAGCCCGAGCCATCGGCGCTGACACTTACCTCCTCATCGTGGACATCCTGTCGCCGTCGCAACTGGCCGAACTTATAGATCTGGGGCGGACGCTGGGCATGACGCCCCTGGTGGAAACCCATGACGCCGGAGAGATTGCAACGGCGGTCGATGCCGGCGCCGAGATCATCGGCATCAACAACCGCGATCTGCACACCTTCGTCACCGATCTGGCAACCACCGAATCGCTGGCTCCCCTCATCCCAGCCGGAAAAATCATCGTCAGCGAGAGCGGCATCAGCACACCCGCGGATCTCGCCCGGCTGGAACCGCTGGGCGTCCACGCCGTGCTGGTGGGCGAAGCGTTGGTCACCGCCGACGATGCGGCGGCCAAAGTGCGCTCCCTGACCCAGATTTCAGAAAAATCGCCGGCGCTTTTGGCAAGTTAGTCCCGTGTCGCGTACCACCGTCAAAATCTGCGGCGTTCGCCGGGCCGAAAACGCGCTGGTCGCTGCTGAGGCGGGGGCCGATTACATCGGCATAGTTTTCGTCCCGGGACGCCGCCGCCGGATTGAACCGACCGAGGCTCGCATCATCACCGACCGGTTGCGCGCCATTGGGCCGGAAGCTCCTCGCCCCGTTGGTCTGTTCGGCGACCAACCGTTGGCGGAGGTGCTGGACACCATCGCCGTCGCCGGACTGGATGTTGTCCAACTGTGCGGCGATGAAACGGTGGAATATTGTCGCTCGGCACTGGATCACGCGGGGGTGATCAAGGTACTGCACGTCGCCAACGACGCCACTATCGGCGAGATAAGCAATCTTATCGACGCCTACACTGCTGCTGGATGCACGGTGACGTTGGACAGTCAGGTCGCCGGACTGCACGGCGGCACCGGAGAAGCCTTCGACTGGAGCATCGCGGCGCGGCTGGCATCCTCGGGCCGAAGCTTCATGCTCGCCGGTGGTCTCACACCGGACAACGTGAGTCAGGCCGTATCCCTGGTAAAGCCGTGGGGAGTGGACGTGTCGAGCGGCGTGGAAACTGACGGCGAACAAGACCCGGACAAAATCCGCCAATTCGTCGCCAACGCGAGGCACGATGGTAATCAGAGATCGCCATTCCGGCTTTCGCCGGAATCCAGATAGGTTAGGTTAATACGACTATGGCAACAACAGCGCAAACTAACCTCCCCGATGAACGCGGTCGTTTTGGCGATTTCGGCGGCAAGTTCGTTCCCGAAACGGTCATGGCTGCCCTCACCGAGTTGGAAGATTCCTACCGCGCCGTCCTGGATGACGCCAGTTTCGCCGAGCAATTGGATCATCTGATGCGAAACTACGCCGGCCGTCCCACCGCGCTGTACTACGCCGAGAACCTGAGCCGGCATTGCGGCGGCGCGCGCATCTACCTGAAGCGGGAGGATCTGGCCCACACCGGAGCTCACAAAATCAACAACGCCCTCGGCCAGTGCCTGCTCGCGCAACGCATGGGCAAGCAGCGTATCATCGCCGAAACCGGCGCCGGCCAGCACGGCGTCGCCACTGCTACCGTCTGCGCCATGCTGGGGTTGCAGTGCATCGTTTATATGGGCGTCGAGGACACCGTGCGCCAGGCCCTCAACGTGTACCGGATGCGCCTGCTCGGAGCGGAAGTAATCCCTGTGGAGTCGGGCACCCGGACTCTCAAAGACGCCATCAACGAGGCCATCCGGGACTGGGTGACCAACGTGGAAACCACCCACTACCTCATTGGTAGCGTCGTGGGGCCGCACCCGTATCCCATGCTGGTGCGCGACTTCCAGTCGGTCATCGGCCGGGAAGCCCGGCAGCAAATCCTGGACGCCGAAGGACGCCTGCCCGACGTCGTTTCCGCCTGCGTCGGCGGCGGCAGCAACGCCATCGGCACTTTCTACGAATTCATCGGCGACGCCGGCGTGAGGTTGGTGGGAGTGGAAGCCGCCGGCGAAGGGGTGGAAACGGGACGCCACTCGGCAACCCTGTCCGCCGGCCGCCCCGGCGTCTTGCACGGCTCTATGTCCTACTTGTTGCAGGACGAGCACGGTCAAATCCAGGAAGCCCATAGCATCTCGGCGGGCTTGGACTATCCCGGCGTGGGGCCGGAACACAGCTGGCTGAAGGCCACCGGCCGCGCCGAATACTTGGCCGTAACTGACGATGAGGCTTTGGAAGGACTCCGACTCCTCTGCCGAACCGAGGGCATCATCCCCGCTCTTGAATCGGCCCACGCCATCTACCACGTCAGCCGAATGGCCGCCGATATGCCGTCCGACCGCATCATCCTCGTCTGTCTCAGCGGTCGGGGCGACAAGGACGTGCCGTCCATCGCCGAGCGGGAAGGCATCGGGGTTTAGCCTCGCCCTTGCGCCTAGCCCACCATTGGCCTTGCATTTGCTCCGTCATTCCGACGAAAGCCGGAATCCAGTATGCAATGCGACCGCGTTTCTGCATTCTACTGGCCCTGCTTTTGGCAGCGCTCCCGCTGTCGCTGGCCTGCGACTCCGGCGTCAAGGCCGTCAAAACCGCCGGACAGGTTGCCGACGGCATATCGCGTTTGGCCGACACCAAACCGTCGCCCATTGGTGAAAAACCCGCTTCCGCTCAGCCCTTGCCAGCGGACGTGCAGTCGGTTATCACGACGCTCGACGAGTTGCCGGTGGCGGAGCGCGGCAGCGAGATCGACTACGACCGCAATGACTGGCGCCATTGGATAGACGACGACCGGGACTGCCAGAACACCCGCGCCGAAGTGCTGATTATGGAGAGTCGCGACGCCGTGTCCTTTGCGCCCAACGACGATGGCGAGGAATGTCGAGTAATCGCCGGCGAATGGCTGGGGCCGTGGAGCGGCGAGGTGTTCACCGACGCCGGCGACGTTGACATTGACCATCATGTGCCTCTCGGTCACGCTCATGAATCCGGCGGGTGGCGTTGGGACGCCGACCGCAAGCGCGCCTACGCCAACGACCTGACCCACCCGCCCAGCCTCCAGGTGACCAGCGCCTCGGTGAACCGGTCCAAGGGCAAGCAGCCTCCCGACGCCTGGCGACCCGAGCATCGCGCCGGTTGGTGCCGCTACGCCGCCGACTGGATAGCGGTCAAGGCACAATGGCAGCTGACTGTCACCGTCGCCGAGGTTGACGCGCTGGCAGAGATGCTGAACACTTGTGACGATGCGGGCTCCTGGGGGCTGCAAGAGGCGCAGCCGGAATAGAACCCTCAACTGTGGCGATTGGGGTCAGCGTCGGACCGGGCGGAACATGACATAAACGGCGAAGGCGCGGCGGTCAGGGCTAGGGCATGGAACATCGCATAGTAGGCCGTGCTGACGGCGCGGCGCAGTTCGGCCTGCCGGGGCCGGCCGCGACCGCTGCCCAAGTCTCCGGAGGCTGGTTGCCGAGCCATCCGAATCAGGTCGTCTGGGTTCATGGCTCGCAATCGGGGGACGAATACCCCCAGGTGTCTTCAACGTACAGGTGCCGCTCTTCCCATTCCCACTTCGGCACGAATGATTTGATGACGCCGCGATGCGGGAGCCCCTGCGCTATCAGCATGGGACGAATACGCGAGACCAGGCGAGCAGTCCAGCTGGGGGGTAGCTGCTCAAAATCTCCGTCGGTCACAACGTAAATGTGCAGTGAATCCTCGCCGTCCAGGTCGTAGTCGGGTTCAACTACGATTGGGTCGAAAACGTACTGGTCCCGATAGGGGGAATTCTCCAGGTCAGCCCGGACGATGGCAATTACCTTTTCCCTGATTTCCTCGGTGAAGAACGGGTACATCAATGCTTGGGTTTCTGCGTCAAGCGGCGTCATGGCTACAGCGCCTCCGGGTAGTGTGCGACGGCAACGCCCATAATTTCAGCATAAGGCGTCGCGCCGGCGCGGTCAATAATCGCCGGCGGGCAGAACCGGATCCCCGCGCCCCTATGCTATAATCGCGTGCGGCTATAGACATAATTTTCGCCCCGAAACATTTGCGAATTTCGGGTGTTGCAATGCGAGGAGGCACGCGATGGAGTTGGGACTGGACGGCAAGGTAGCGATTGTAACCGGCGGCAGCGACGGAATCGGCAAAGCGGCCGCCTTGCGCATGGCCGGCGAAGGCGCCAACGTCATCATCGTGGCCCGCCGTCAGGATGTATTGGACGCGGCGGCCGCTGAAATCCGTACCGCCACCGAGGGCGAGGTCCTCCCCATATCCGCCGACGTCACCGACAAGGGCACGGCAGCCCTCGTGGTCAACACCGCAGTGGAGAGATACGGGCGTGTTGACATCCTGGTGAACAACGCCGGCACCTCCATGGCCAAAGGGTTCGAGGACGTGAGCGACGACGATTGGGAGTTCGACTTCGAGCTGAAGGTGTGGGGCGCGGTGCGTCTGATCCGGGCCTCCATTCCCGAAATGCGCAAGGTCGGCGGCGGGCGCATCATCAACGTCACCAACTTGGGCGGGCGCACCCCCGGCGCCAATTCCATGCCCACGTCCATCTCCCGCGCCGCCGGCATCGCCATCACCAAGGGCCTGTCCAAGGACCTGGCCGCCGACAACATCCTGGTCAACACCGTGTGCATCGGCCTCATCAAGAGCGGCCAGCACCAACGCCGCTACGATGCCCGCATCGGCAACGAGCCGGATCTGGACCTGAATGATTTCTACGAGCAGTTGGCCGCCGGGCGGAGCGTGCCCCTGGGCCGGGTCGGTGAAGGCGAAGAAGCCGGCGACGTGATCGCCTTCCTGGCTTCTGAGCGGGCCAGCTACCTGACCGGAGTGGCCATCAACATCGACGGCGGCGCATCGGCAGTGGTGTAACCCCCCGGCAGCCCGGCGTGAATGCGCGAACCGTTACGCAACGCGCGTAGGGGCGGGTTTGAAACCTGCCCCCCAACTGAAAATGGAGACCATCGTGACCGAATCATACCGAGACGAATTTGAAGCGCCGAACCGCCTGTTGCTGGGCGCGGGACCCTGCACCGTGCATCCCCGCGTGCTCCGGGCGATGACACAGCCGGTGGTGGGCCATCTGGATCCCGTCTTCTTCCAGGTGATGGACGAGGTATGCGAAATGCTGCGTCGGGTGTTCCACACCGGCAACCGGGTCACCATGCCCATATCCGCCACCGGAACGGGAGCAATGGAAACCGCTTGCGTCAACGTGTTGGAGCGGGGCGATACCGCTATCGTGTGTCGCAACGGGTATTTCGGAGTTCGTCTCGCGGACATCGCCCAACGCTGTGGCGCGAATACGATCATGGTCGATTCTCCCTGGGGCAAACCCGCCGACCTGAACGCCCTGGAAGACGCGCTGAACGCCAACCCCGGCACGAAGATGGTCGGCCTGGTCCACGCCGAAACCTCCACCGGCGCGATCACGCCGTTGCAGGATGCCATCGACCTGGCGCACCGACACGGCGCGTTGGTGGTGGCTGACGCCGTCACATCCCTGGGCAGTCACGACGTCCAGGTGGACGACTGGGACATCGACGTTTGCTACAGCGCCAGCCAGAAGTGCCTGGGCGCGCCTCCCGGCCTCGCTCCCATCAGCTTCGGCGAACGGGCCATGAACGTAATCGACCAACGCGACACCTCCGTGGAAAGTTTCTACTTCAACCTGCAGGGCGTCGCCGAATACTGGAACGAGACCCAGCGCGTCTATCACCACACCAGCCCCATCACCATGATCTACGCCATGCGCGAATCGCTACGCATGATGATGGAGGAGGGCATCGCGGGACGCCACGACCGCCACGCCAAGGTTGCCGCCGGCCTCCGCGCCGGCCTGACCGCCATGGGCTTGGATCTCGCCACCGACCCGGACTATCAGCTCAATCCCATCACCGTGGTCAATGCGCCCGAAGGCATCGACGAGGCGGTGGTACGCTCCCGCTTGCTCAACGAGTTCGACATCGAGGTCAGCGGCGGCCTCGGCGAGTTCCGCGGCAAGGTCTGGCGCATCGGCATGATGGGCGAAGGCGCCCGCGAACGCAGCGTCCTGTCCGTCCTGTCCGCCCTGGAAGTCATCCTCGGCGATATGGGCTACGAGGTGGCCTACGGCGCCAGCGTGGCAGCCGCGCAACGGAGCTTCGCGACGCATGCCGACTAGTTCGCGCTTCCCGACGTACCGTCACAATGATGGCGCCTGCGAATATTGAGCAATTCAATGCCTTTGATTGCCCGAACATTACACTGAGGAGTAGCATCAAATGGCAATCATTCCGCCGTATTTCTTGAACACGGTCGTAGCGTTGGGGATTGGCACAGTTGATAATCCAATGTTCAACGCCACCGGATTCCTTTATCGTCACCCGAACAACCAGTTGTACTTGGTAACCAACCGTCATGTGATGGAAGGATCGACCAGTATGATCGCCCGATTCAATCGGGCTAACGATTTGGGGTCTAAGAGGGTGTCTAAAAAGGATCCAATTGGTGCAGGAGCATACGAGCGAGGTTTGCTGTGTTGGGCGTAGCGTGGGGGCATGGAACGACCTACTTATCCCAGCGACCTCAGCGA
>DAOUJY010000026.1:0-15524 GCA_034421995.1 Dehalococcoidia bacterium
TGGGTACGCGTGAGCGAAGAGGCGCGCTTGCTGCGTTCCCGGGATTGCCACGCTTCGCTCGCAATGACAGGTTGCGGAAAGTGGGTACGCGTGAGCGAAGAGGCGCGCTTGCTTCGCTCACGGGATTGCCACGCTGCGCTCGCAATGACAGGTTGCGGAAAGTGGGTACGCGTGAGCGAAGAGGCGCGCTTGCTTAGCTCACGGGATTGCCACGCTGCGCTCGCAATGACAAACTGGGTACTGGTGATATACATATAGATGCCGCAGTCGCATACTTGGGCGCAAATCAATTGGCGAGAGGGAGCCTCCGGATGGCCGATGCCAGGGTATTCCGTGAATACATCAATCAATTGCAGGCTAACGTGGCTCAGGGCAATGCCACCGAACACACCCACCGGCCCGCGCTGCAAACGCTGCTGCAAGCTGCCGTTGACGGGATAACCGCCACCAACGAACCCAAACGGGTCGAGTGCGGCGCGCCCGATTATGTCGTCAGCCGAAATCCGGGCAGCCTGATTGTCGGTTACGTCGAGGCCAAAGACATCGGGGTCAGCCTCCACGATATTGAGCGGGACAGCGGCCGGGCCGCCCCGTCCACTCCCAACGGGCGGCAGTTCCAGCGCTACCGCGAGTCTTTGCCCAACCTGCTGCTGACGGACTATGCCGAGTTCCGTTGGTACGTGGATGGACAGCGTCGCGCTGCCGCCATACTCGCAGAGCCGGATGCCAACGGCCGGCCGGCGCTGCGGCAAGAAGGAATAGACGAAACCGACGCCCTGCTCTCCGCCTTCCTGTCCCATGACCCCGCGCCGGTGTCCAGCGCCCCGGAACTTGCCCAGCGCATGGCCCGCCTCACTCACGTCGTCCGCGACATCGTGGCGGAGGGTTTTCGCCGAAATCAGTTGTCCCCGGACGTGACCGACCTGTACGAAGCGTCAAAGGACGTGCTGGTTCCAGACCTCAGCCCGGATGCCTTCGCTGATATGTTCGCCCAGACGCTGGCCTACGGGCTTTTCGCCGCCCGGGTGAACCTCAATTCCGCCGGGTTTCAGCGGAAGGACGCGGCTCGCCATATTCCCCAGGCCAACCCTTTCATCCGGCGCATATTCGCGCTCCTGGCCTACCCGGATCTGGATGACGAACCCTTCGTCGGTTTCGTGGACGACCTGGCGCAGCTTCTCGACAACGCGGATCTGGAGGCGGTGCTGGCCGACTTCGGCAAAAGAGCCGCCCGCCAGGACCCGATCCTCCACTTCTACGAGACCTTCCTGGCGGCCTATGACCCGGCCCTGCGGGAGCGGCGCGGCGTTTACTACACCCCGGAGCCGGTGGTGTCCTACATCGTGCGGTCGGTGGACCATGTCCTGCGCCAGCGTTTCGACTGCCCCGACGGGCTGGCCGACTATTCGACGGCCACCTATGAAACGCTGGAATATGAAGGCAACGAAGCCAGGACCGTCCACAAACCGTCGCACCGGGTGCTGGTGCTGGACCCGGCCTGCGGCACGGGTTCATTTCTGTACGGCGTGATCGACCAGATCCGCCAGTTCTACCGCGACCACGACAACGCCGGGATGTGGGATGGTTACGTCAAGGAACACCTGCTCAAGCGGCTGTTCGGGTTTGAGCTGCTGATGGCCCCCTATGCCATCGCCCACGTGAAACTGGCCATGCAGTTGTCCGCCCAGGACCTGCCCGCCGACACCCGGGCGGATTGGGCCTACGACTTCACCAACAGCGAACGGCTGGGCATCTACCTCACCAATTCCCTTGAAGAAGGCGAGATGCAGGTGCCGCTGTCCGGCCCTTACCGCGTGATTGCCGAAGAAGCCAACTCCGCCACCGAAATCAAGCGTGATATGCCCATCATGGTGGTGCTGGGCAATCCGCCATACTCGGGCCACTCGGCCAACGCCAGCCGCAAGGACGGCCGGCTCACCTGGATCGGGAACCTTATCGAGGACTACAAACAGGTTGACGGAAAGGGCCTGGGCGAAAGAAACACCAAGTGGCTGCAAGACGATTACGTGAAATTCATCCGCTTCGGCCAGCACCGCATACAGAAAACCGGGGCCGGCATACTGGCGTTCATCACCAACCACGGCTACCTGGACAATCCTACCTTCCGCGGGATGCGGCAACAGTTGATGAACACCTTTACTGATATTTACCTGTTGGACCTGCACGGGAACGCCCGCACCGGGGAGCGCACTCCGGACGGCGGCACTGATGAGAACGTCTTTGACATCCAACAGGGCGTCGCCATTGCTATCTTTGTCAAAGAGCCGGACAAGGGCGGGCCGGCAATCGTCCGTCATTCCGAGATATACGGAGAACGGGAAGCCAAGTACGAAGTGTTGGCCGAATCGGACATATCGACAACCGATTGGACAACCATTGCTCCCGAATCGCCGGATTACAGGTTCAAGCCATGGGACAACGAACTTGCAGCGGAATATCAGAAGTGGCCCAAAATAAACGAAATCATGCTCGTGAACTCGGCGGGGATAGTAACCGCCCGGGACAGCCTGACCATTCACTGGTCTCGTGACTCAGTGATGCCGACGGTGCGAGATTTTGCAAACCTGCCGCCAGAGGACGCCCGAACCAAATACAACTTGGGCAACGATGCCCAAGACTGGAAAGTCAGTTTGGCACAGGATGACCTTACCAAATCCAAGTTAGAGGATAGCTTGGTGGCGGCTTTGCTGTACAGGCCGTTTGATACCAGACATACATACTACACGGGGACGAGTCGTGGTTTTATTTGTCGTCCTCGCTCAGAAGTAATGCAGCACATGACGGAGGGCGAAAACATCGGGTTGGTTTCTTGCCGCCAACTTTCGCAAGCAGGGTCGGAATGGGCACACTGCGGCGTAACCAGGTCGATGATAGAAAGTTGCGCCATTTCCAATAAGACTAGGGAAATCAATTATTTGTATCCTCTCTACACCTACCCTTCGGAGCAATCAATCGCGCAAGGGCTGTACCAGCGCGGGGAGCGGCAGCCGAACCTTGACCCGCGATTCACGGCGGAAATGGAACGGCGGCTGTCGTTGCGGTTCGTCTCCGACGGCAAGGGCGACCTGCGGGAAACCCTGGGGCCGGAGGATGTGTTCCATTACATCTACGCGATGTTCCACTCGCCAACCTACCGGGAGCGGTACGACCAGTTTCTGCGCGCCGATTTCCCCCGCGTCCCGCTGGTTGATGACCTGGAGCTGTTCCGCATCCTGGCAGGTTTGGGCGAGCGGCTGACCAAGGCTCACCTGCTGGAATCCTCCCGGCCCAGCCAACCGGCGGCCAATTTCCCGGTGAGCGGGAACAACGTGATCGACAAGGGCCATCCCAGATACTACGAGCCGGGCGAAACGCCGCCCGGTGAGCAAGCGTCCATCGAGAAGGGCCGGGTCTATATCAGCGCCAACGCCCGGAAGGGCGGCCAACGCGGCCAATATTTTGAGGGCATAGCGCCGGAGGTCTGGGAGTTCCGGATCGGCGGGTATCAGCCCCTGGACAAGTGGCTGAAAGACCGCCGGGGCCGGGAGCTGTCCTTCGATGACCGCAACCACTATCTGAAGATAGCCGCCGCGCTGCATGAAACCATCCGGCTGATGGCGGACGTGGACCGGGCAATCGCCGCTTCCGCCAACCCCTGGCAGTGGCAACGGGCTGTGCTAGAATGACGCCAGATTTCGCTTGCTGCGAAGCCTGCCGGGTGGGGATATGCCGCACAATTTCTGGATGATTAACTGCAACGAGCAGAACTACAACATCACCCGCGATCTGGGGTTCACCAAGCAGGGACTGAAGGCTGAGTACCGTCGGAAAGTACAGCGCGTCGAGCCGGGGGACCGAATCATCTACTACGTAACCGGCGCTCGGGTATTTACGGCCACCGCCACCGTGACCCGTAGCTATGAGGAAGTAGGCTCGGCCCCGTGGGTCAAAGAAGGCAAGACTGCCTGGCCTTACCGCATCGGCATCAAACCGAACGTGGTGCTTGGGGAGGAACAGTACATCGACGCCGGGTTGTTGGCCTATCGCCTTGAATACATACGCAAATGGCCTCCGGAAGACTGGTATATGGCCTTCCAGGGCAACCTGCATCTGCTGTCCAAGAACGACTTCTTCCTGCTGGAAACGGAGATGCGTAAGCTGCGCGACGGCCGGGATCAAGCCCTGCTGCAGATCGACGCCGAGCTCGCCCTGGAAGAAGAGCGATCAAATTCCCAACGCGAGCGACGCCGGCGCGCTCCCAACCGAAACGCTGGCCGGCCGCCGCGATCCAGAGGCGGAGAGCAAGGCGAAGATCAGTCTCAATCCGAAGATCGGTCTCAATCCAATGAGGAAACTCCGGTCGCGCTGGCTGAAGAAGGACAATCTTCCGCCGAAAGCGCTCGGACCAACGGGAGGCAGCGGCGCAACTCCCGCTCGCGTTCCGGCGTCCGGCGACCTGCTGCCGACCCTAAACAGTTCTACGACAACGGATAGCGTTGCAATTTAGGTGGTTCGGTTGATAATCCGTCACTCCGGCGAAAGCCGGAGTCCAGAAAACGCTACTGGATTCCGGCTTTCGCCGGAATGACGAATGGAAAAGCCGGAATGACGAGAAAACTAAACCACCTAAAATGGAACGCTACCACGACGACGGATAGGAACGCTCTGCGTCGGCCAGCGCCTCCCTGATTTCTGCCAATACCCCATCGTCCGACTCGGTGTCAGCGGCGGCGCGCAGGATCTGCCGCGCGTCCACGCTTCCAATTTGCCCCAGCGCCCAGGCCGCATGACTCCGCACCACCGGCGCGGCGGTCTGCAACGCTCGGGACAGCGCGGGAACGGCGTCGGCGTCGCCCAGGTTTCCCAGCGCAACGCCGGCGTTGCGCTGCATACCTTCTCGTTTGGCCCGCATGATCGGAGCGCCGGCGAAACGCCGGCGGAACTCCTCCTCGGTCATTTCCAGCAACTCAACCAGGTCAACGGCGGACAGGTCTCGCCGCCCGAAATTCGGATCGTTGGTTGCCCTGGCCTTGCGGTTGACGGGGCAAACTTCCTGGCAGATGTCGCAGCCGAAAACCCAGTTGCCCATTGCCGGGCGCAATTCCCGTGGAATGTCGCCCTTGTGCTCAATGGTCAGGTAGCTGATGCAGCGTCGGTTGTCCACCACGTAGGGCGCGACGATGGCGTCGGTGGGACAGGCGGGAATGCAGCGGGCGCACTGGCCGCAGGTCTTGCTCAGGGGAGCGTCGGGAGCCAGCGGCAGGTCGGTGATTATTTGCCCCAGCAGTATCCACGAGCCGTAGGTTGGGTTCAGGATGTTGCCGTTCTTGCCGAACCAGCCCAGCCCGGCGCGGGCGGCGGCGGCCCGGTCCAGCATCGGGCCATCATCCACGTACCAGCGGGCGGCGAATTGGCTGCCCAGCCGGTCCTGCAATTCCAGAACCATCCGGCGCATCCGGCGTTTCATCACCCGGTGGTAGTCCCGGCCCCGGGCGTAGCGGGCAATCAGGCCGTGCCCGGGCGCGGCATCGGTCTCCTCCGCCGGCCGGTAGCTCCAGCCCAGGGAGATGATGGAGCGGGCGCCGGGCAGCAGCTCATTAGGAGTTGAACCACGGCGCACCCGTTCCCCGGTGAACCAGGGCAGACCGTCCATCAGCCCGTCGTCGATGCGGCGGACGGCAATGTCCCGGTCGTGGCCGAACTCGCCGGCGGTGGTGACGGCAACCAGATCGAAACCGACGGCGGCTGCCGTCTCGTCAACCAACCGACGCAGATGCGCCACGTCAACGTTGTTTTCCGTCGTTGCGGTCACAGATTCTCCCGCTGGTAGCTCCCGGTGTAGCCGAGGGGGTCCGCGTCATTCAGCGGCAAGAATACCAGTTGCGCGACCCTCGCGTTGCGTTGCAGGCGCAGGATGCCCGGTTGATGGACGACCAGCAGGGCCTGGGATCGTCCGCTGTATCCGGCGTCCCAGACGGCGGTATGCAGGGCCACGCCCATGCGGAGCAGGCTGGAGCGGGGCCGTCCCAGCGCCATCAACCAGCGGGGCAGGTTGACCACCTCGTTGAAGGTTATCCGGTACGCGCCCGACGACAGACGCCACCAATCGTCGTGGTGGAAATCGGTTTCCTGAGGCTCGGGCAGCCGCCGGTCTTCGTCCGCCGCACCGAGGACCGCATCGCCGGACGCGGCCCGGATGGCGGCCACGCCGCGAACGGTGAGGTCGAACCCGTTGGGCTGGAGCTGACTGGCGAGGTCAACGTACTCGGACACCAAGGGCAAAGGGGCCGCGCCGTTGATGAGCGCGGCAATGGCGTCGCGGTTGAGTGCGCCGGTGTGTTCGGGTTGCAGGTGCACAATTGGGGGATGTTTTATACGGTAGGGGCGACCGGCCGGTCGCCCCTACGTAGCCAATTGGAGCAGCTTAGCCGCTAGTCGTGCATGAAGTCCTGGATGTCGGCGGGCAGCGGTTCGTACCTGGGGATCTCGGTGATCACCGCCTGGGTGGTCAGCAGCATTCCGGCTACGGAGCCGGCGTTGCGCAGGGCCGAGCGGGTCACCTTGGCCGGGTCGATGATGCCCCGCGCCACCATACCGGTGTAATCACCCCTTTCGGCGTCGAAGCCGTAGTCGCCCTCGCCGTCGCGCACCCTTTCCACGATGACGTCGCCCTTGTGTCCGGCGTTGTCGGCGATGGTGTACAGCGGCGCTTCCAGGGCCTCCCGCACCAGGCGGATGCCCACGGCCTCGTCGCCGGACGCGCTGTGCACCAAATTGTCCAGGGTGGCCTGGGCGCGGAGCAGGGATACGCCGCCGCCGGGTATGACGCCTTCCTCAACGGCGGCGCGGGTGGACGCCAGGGCGTCCTCGGTGCGGCTCTTGCGCTCGTTCAGTTCCGGTTCGGTGGCGGCGCCGACCTTGATGACGGCCACGCCGCCGGCCAGGTTGGCCAGACGCTCCTGCAACTTCTCGCGGTCGTAATCGGAGGTGGTGTCCTCGATCTGGACGCGAAGTTCAGCAACGCGCCCGGTGATGTCGTCCTCGTGGCCGCGGCCCTCGACGATGGTGGTTTCGTCCTTGGAGGCGACTAGCCGGCGGGCCGATCCCAGGTTTTCGATGGAAATGTCTTCCAGGCGCATCCCGGTGTCGGTGGTGATCACCGTGCCGCCGGTCATGATCGCCAGGTCCTCAAGCAGGGCCTTGCGGCGCTCGCCGAAGCCGGGGGCTTTGACGGCCAGGCTGCTGATGGTGCCGCGCAGCTTGTTGACCACCAGCGTGGCCAGCGCCTCGCCTTCCACGTCCTCGGCGATGATCACCAACGGGCGCCGTCCGCCCTGGGCCACGGCTTCCAATACGGGAACCACGTCGGCCGCCGCCGAGAGTTTCTGGTCGGTGAGCAGGAAGAGAGGTTCGTCCAGGGACGCCTCCATGCGGTCAACGTCGGTCACGAAGTGGGGCGACAGATAGCCCCGGTCCAGGCGCATACCCTCGACCACTTCCAACTCGTCGGTGAGGCCGCGGCTCTCCTCTACAGTGATGATGCCCTCGCGTCCCACCTTGTCCATGGCGTCGGCGATAAGTTCCGCGATGGCCTCTTCGTGAGCGGACAGGGCGGCGACGCGAGCCACCTGTTCCCGGCTTTCCACGGCCACGGCCTGGGCGCTGATCTCATTGCTGACGGCGGAAACGGCCTGGTCAATACCGGACTTCAGCGCCATGGGGTTGGCGCCGGCGGCCACGTTCATGAACCCGCCCTGGATCATGGAGCGAGCCAGCACCACCGAGGTGGTGGTCCCGTCGCCCACCACGTCGTTGGTCTTGGCGGCGGCTTCCTTGACCACTTGCGCCCCCATGTTTTCGTAAGGATCGGGCAGTTGGACTTCCTTGGCTATGGTGACGCCGTCGCTGCATACCACGGGCAGGGTCCAGACCCGGCCCAGGATGACGTTGCGGCCGCTGGGGCCCAGAGTGAGGGCGACGACGCGGCCCAGTTGGTCAACGCCGCTCATCAGGCTCTGCCGAGCGTCGGCATCGAAAATTAACTGCTTTTCAGGCATCTCTGGAATCCTCCGAAAACATTGTGTTGTTAAACGCAATTCGCAATATCTGAACCGAAAAACCCTTTCCCATAACGGCAGGGCGGGGCGGTTTTTAGCACATTGATTTTCGGGCAACCGGGCCGGAATTGTCAACCTGATGCACCCCGAATGCCGAAGCGCGATACGGGAAGCGAGTCGCGTCACGGTAATGACAATTCCGGCGGCGTCTGATACCATCTAGGCCCGATTTCAAGAAACAGGAGTTCCCCTTTTGCCTGCTCAAAAGGCCCACCGACAATCCGTAAAGCGCAATTCCCGCAACATGAGCGTGCGCCGCGCCACCCGCACTGCCATCGGCCAGGCCCGCCGCGCCGTTGCCGAGGGCGCTCCCGAGTCCGAAGCGGCCGTGCGCAAGGCGATGAGCCTGCTGGACATCGCGGCGCGGAAGGGCGTTTTCCACAAGAACAACGCCTCCCGGCGCAAGTCGCGCCTGGCCGCAGCCCTGAATCGTTCCCGCAACGGTTAATCTCGTCGCCGATTTCGTTTTTCCGCGTTGACAAATGGTGGCGATACCCGTAGCATATCAGTGCCGAACATTAGTTTGTGTGACTGACGATCCCGACCCTCGCACGGAGGTTGCCGCCATGCCACCAAAGAAAGCCCTTCGCCCACGACAACAACGCATCCTAGACTTCATCGAGCAATTCCTGGATGAGAATGGGATTCCCCCCACCGTGCGGGACATCCAGCACGGCTGCGAGATCAGCAGCACATCAGTGGTGGACTACAATCTGCGCCTCATGGAGCGTGATGGCTACTTGAAGCGTCGCTCCGAAGTCGCCCGGGGCATTGAGCTGCTGGACGAGACGGGACTGCCCATCACCACCGGAGCGGCCCGCGTCCAAATCGTAGGAAACATCGCCGCCGGAGAACCGCTGCCGGCATTTTCGTCGGAAGGCGTCGGCTCCGCCGCCGAGTTTGACATTGTAGAAGTCCGTCCCGAACTGAAGAAGCGGCACGGGACCCTTTTTGCCCTGTCCGTCAAAGGCACATCCATGATCGACGCCCTGATCGACGACGGCGACGTGGTGGTGATCAAGCCCACCGGAACCGCCCGCAACGGGGATATGGTCGTGGCTTGGTTGAAGGACGAAGAAGAGGCCACTCTCAAAAAGTTCTACCGCGAAGGCGACCAGATCCGCCTTCAACCGGCCAACAGCACCATGGACCCCATCTATGTTGCCGCCGACAACGTGGAAATCAGGGGACAGGTAGTGGAAGTGCTGCGCCAGTTCTAGGCTCCATTGACATTTACGTCATTCCGGCGAAAGCCGGAATCCATAAGCCATACTGGCGGAGGCGTCAGTTGCGGCTGTTGGACAAGGCTCCGTAGGTTGCCACCAGGAAAGGCACGCAGTAGGTCAGCGGGATTTTCCAGGCCAGCGCGCCCGCCAGTTGGCCGGACAATATTGTGTCGCCCTGATTCAGCGCCGTCAGCGCGGTGCCCACCACCGCGCTGGCGACGAGGGAACGACGCAGCATGGGCCAATGCCGGAGGGCGCAGCGGAAGCACTTGGTTACGCCGGCGTTTCCGCCCGGCGGTCGAAACGTGTAGCTGCCGCGCCGCGGTATGCGCCGGCCGCAAGGTAGGCACCCGACTTTAGCTTCATCCATCATCGCTACGTCATCATGCAGACGCCGGGGCGTAGGGCGACGGCGCATCGCCCTGGAACACCCGGGTTGGTTGCCATAACCCGTCCGGCTGGCGGTCCAGCAGGGCCAGGAACACTCCATCAGGGTCGTAGGCTCGCCACTGTTCGCCGTCGTTCCTCTGGCCGAAGCCTCTGACCCATACCGCCTGGCCGTGTCGCACCGACCAGGCATCGGAGGCGTCCAGCGTCATTGCCGGCAAATCCCGCATCGCCCAGTCCACCGCGCGTAAGTATTGTTGCCACCCGCCGCTTTGCTCGGCGTCGTTCAGCGCTTCCAGGGTGACGCCGTCCTCCGCCCGAAAGCCGCCGCAGGACAGTCGGGTGAGCTCGATCACGTATCCGCCGCAGCCCAGCGCCTGGCCCAGGTCGTGGGCGATGGAGCGCAGATACGCGCCGCGTCCGCAGTCCACGGTCAACCGCAAGTAGGGCATCATGATTTCGTCAATTCCGATGGCCCGCACGTTCACCTGGCGGGGCGGACGCTCCACTTCCTTGCCGGCCCGGGCCAGGTCATAGAGCCGCCGCCCGTTGATCTTGATGGCGCTGTACATGGGCGGCACCTGCTCGATTACGCCGACAAACCGTTGCAGGGCCGCCGCGATCTCGGCGCGGCCCAGGTGGGAGGGGTCGGCCATCTCGGTGATGTCGCCCTCGGCGTCATAGGTGTTGCTCACCGCGCCCAGGCGCACGGTCATGCGGTAGCGTTTCCAACCGGATACCACCCGTTCCATCAGCCTGGTGGCTTGCCCGAAGCAGATGGGCAGCACGCCATCGGCCAGGGGATCCAGGGTGCCGGCGTGGCCGACCTTCTTGCGTTGACCGGTGATGCGCTTGACCCGACGCAACGCCTCCATAGACGTAATGCCGACGGGTTTATAGAAGTTCAGGAACCCGTTGACCGCCGGCGTGTTGCCACCGCCAGTGGACATAATGTCAGGCGCGCCCCCGGGCCCAAGCCGTTTCGTCGCCTTCGGACTCCTCGGGCACTTCCAGACTATCGATAATGCCCATCAAGCGGTCCGCCTCCAGCATCGCATCGTCCAGCGCGAATTTCAGGAACGGTACGTAGCGCAAGGCTACCCGATCCCGCAGTTCGCGTCGCAAGTATGACGCGGAGGATTGGATGCCGGCCAACGCCTCTTGCCGAACGGCCTCATTCCCCATCACGCTGACGTACACTCGGGCATTGCGCAGGTCGGACCCGGTTTGCACCCGGGTGATGGTGATGATCCCTTTGAGCCGTGGGTCGTTGACGTGTGATGCGATAAGGGCGGAGATCTCCTCACGGAGCAGCCCGTTCACTCGCTCGATGCGCCTGCGGTCGACCATGATTCCCCCCGGCAGGTCGTCGGTTTAGTTCGCGCGTTCCATGCGGTAGGCCAGGATCACGTCGCCTTCCTCAAAGTCGTTGTAGTCGTCCAGAACGATACCGCAATCGGTGCCGGCGGTAGCCTGGTTGACTTCGTCCCGGAAGTGGCGAAGGCTGCTGATCTCGGTCTCAACCATGATGTCGTCCTCGCGCAGCACGCGAACCGAACCCTGGCGCATGATGCGCCCGTCCAGAACGCGGCAACCGGCGATGCGCACGCCGCGTCTGCCGGGGAAGATTTCGCGGATTTCCGCCCGCCCGACGACAACTTCCTGGTACTCCGGTTCGAGCATTCCCTGCAGGGCCTGCTCCACGTCTTCCAGCAAGCGATAGATGATCCGGTATTGGCGGACCTCCACGCCCAGCCTTTCGGCGGTTCGTTCCGCCCCGACCTCGAAGCCGACGTTGAAGGCCAGAACGATCCCTTCCGAGGCTGAGGCCAGTTGCACGTCGGAATCGCTGACCGCGCCGGAGCCGGCGTGGATCACCCGGGCCTTGACCTCGCCGCCTTCCGACAGCTTTTCAATGGATTGGACGGCGGCCTCAACGCTGCCCTGCACGTCGGCCTTGAGCACCAGCACCAGTTCCTTCACGTCGCCGGCGTCGATCTGCTTGACCACGTTGTCCAGGGTCAAAACGGTGTCCAGGTTGCTCACGCTGGTGGGACGGTGGGCCCGGCGGGTGGCCGTCTGCCGCGCGGCCCGTTCGCCGCCCACGACGTTGAGAATGTCTCCGGCCTCCGGCGTGGCGTTGAGGCCGATGATTACTCCGGGAGAACCGGGGGTGATGGATGCCATGGTCTCGCCACGCTCGTTGGTGATGGCCCGCACCCGGCCCCAGGCGTGGCCGGCGACTATGTAGTCGCCCACGCGCAGGGTGCCGGCCTGCACCAGCACCGTCGCGGTCGGGCCGCGGCGCCGGTCCAGCGTCGCCTCCACCACCACGCCGGCGGCCGGTCGGTCGGGGTTGGCCTTGAGTTCCATGATCTCGGCCAGTACCGACAGGTTTTCCAGCAGGTCGTCCACGCCCTCGCCGGTCTGAGCGGAGACGGGAACCGCGATGACGTCGCCGCCCCATTCTTCCACCAGCAGGTTGCGTTCGCTGAGCTGGCGCTTGACGACGTCCGGCTGGGCCGTCGGCAGGTCCATCTTGTTGATGGCTACCACAATGGGGACCTCGGCGGCGCGGGCATGGGAAATGGCCTCGTCGGTTTGCGGCATGATGCCGTCGTCGGCGGCCACCACCAGCACCGCTATATCGGTCACCCGGGCGCCACGGGAGCGGATCGCCGTAAAAGCGGCATGACCCGGCGTGTCCAGGAAGGTGATGGGATGCTCGTTCTCCATCACCTGGTACGCGCCGATATGCTGGGTGATGCCGCCGGCTTCCTTCTCCACCACGGCGGTATTGCGAATGTAATCCAGCAGGCTGGTCTTGCCGTGGTCAACGTGCCCCAGGATGGTGATGACCGGGGGCCGTGGTTCCAGTGACGCGCCGCTCTCTTCAGCCGACCCGGCCTGGATGGCCGCCGTATCCTCAACCGGCTCGGCCAGGCGGGTCCGCACGCCATAGGCGGCGGCGGCCACGGTGGCGACCTGGTGATCGATCACCTGGTTCACGGCCACCATGATGCCGTGACGCATCAATTGTTTGATAACGTCAATCGGCGACTGATCCAGCAGTTCCGCCAGTTCTTTGACGGTCAGGGTCTCGGGCAGCGTGAGAGTCCGCGGCGCGGAGCGGCGCGGCTCACCCCGGCGGGAGCGCCGTGGCCCGGAACGTTGTTCGCCGGATCTTTGTTCAGTTGTCGTGGTCATGATTGTCACCTCCTCCTGGGAACCGGAGCGCGCCGGGCCGGACGGCGGGGCGCTGCTATCATTCCCCTCCCCGGGCCGACAACGAAGCGGCCCCGGATCCGGCGGATGCACCGCCGGACGCGACGGTTTCGATAAAATACAGTTTCAGGTCTTCCAGGTCAGCACTGGCCACGGGGCCACGGAGGCTGCGTTCCAGGGTCCGACGAACCAGGCCCTTTTCCCAACACGACGCCTGGCGACAGAGGTAAGCGCCGCGCCCGTTGCTGCGCCCGGTGGGGTCGGGACGCACCGAGCCGTCCGGCGCGCGCACCAGCCGTGTCAGATCGCCCTTGGCCTTTTTGCGGCCACAGGCTATGCAACTGCGTTCCGGGATATGTCGCTCTCTTGGAATGGGGGATATCCGATCCGTGTGGCGTTCCGAAGCGTCGCTGACGCCAACTAATGACGGTTTACCGGCGACGTGGACCGGGACCGCGCGCGCCCGGTACGTTGCCGCCGCGACGGTTCGCGCCGCCACCGCGTCGCCGGCGTCGGTCCCCGCCTCTGAATTCGCCCACAATGTCTTCCGCAAACCGGATCTTGCCAGCGTCCGGCGCCAGACTGGGCAGTCCTGCCAGCAGGTCGGCCATCTCTTCGTCCGGCTCTTCCTCGTCGTAATCGTCTTCGTAATCGAGTTCGTCGTCTTCATCCTCGATTACGTCGTCAATGGTCAAGCTGTCCAGGTCATCGACGCTCAGGCCAATGGGTTCGGCCGGGACCGCCGGTTCCTGAGCTTGTGCGGCTGCCGCTGCTGCGGCCGCAGCCTCTTCTTCGGCCATGAGGGCTTCCAGCAACGCGTCCTCGTCGATTTCCGGTTCAGCCGAAGCCGGCGGGACGATGGCGATTTCGGGCAAGGCTTCGGCAACCGGCTCCAATACATCCACGTCCGCGGCGGCGGGAACTTCATCCTCAACCGGCGTTGCGACTTCCACTTCGACGACATCTGCCACCGTTTCGAGTTCCGGCAGCGTTGCCGGCTCGACCTCCGCGATAGCGGCATCGCCGGATTCGGCCACTGCCTGGATGGCTTCTGCCTCCGCTTCGGCAGCAGCGGCGGCGGCTTCCTCGGCCGCGGCCCGTTCCGCCGCCTCCCGCTGGGCGATGAGCGCCGCCTCTTCAGCGGCAATGCGGGCCGCCTCGGCGGCTCGGGCGGCGCGTAGAGCTTCCCATTGCTCCACGTTCTTGATGTCGAGCCGCCAGCCGGACAGCCGCGCCGCCAGCCGGGCATTCTGGCCGTCCCGCCCGATGGCCAGGGACATTTGACTCTCGGGCACTACCACATAGGCGGTCTTCTCGGCCTGATCGGTTTCTACCGCCTGCACTTCCGCCGGACTGAGCGCCCTTCGGATCAGTTCGCCGGCGTCGCCGTTCCATTCGATGACGTCGATCTTCTCGCCCTGCAGTTCGTTGACGATGCTCTGGATCCGGTTGCCCCGGAGGCCGATGCAGGAACCGACGGGGTCAACACCCTCCTGGTGAGAGGCCACGGCTACCTTGCTGCGTATGCCCGGGTCCCGGGCAATGGCGCGTATCTCCACGGTTCCGTTGCTGATTTCGGGCACTTCCGCTTCCATCAGCCGCCGCAACAGGTCCCGATGGGAGCGGCTGACAATCACTTCCGGCCCGCGCGTGGTTTGCTGGACTTCCACCAGCAGGACTTTGAGGTTCTGGCCTTTGCGGTATCGCTCGTTGTTCACCTGGTGATCCGGGCGCATGATGCCCCGGGCCCGGTTCTGATTCTGGGCTTGGTGCGGGTTCAGGTTAACGAATACCGTGGGGCCTTTTTCGATGCTCTCGATGTTGCCACTGATTATCTCGCCCTCGTAGGAGGAATACTCCTCGAAGATCTTTTCGCGCTCGGCCTCTCGGAGTCCCTGCATCAGCACCTGCCGAGCCGTCTGCGCCGAGATGCGGCTGGTGTCATACGCGACCTCTTGGGCCTCGGAAATCTCGCTGCCGATCTCCGCGTTGGGCGCGATTTTCAAAGCATCGGCCAGGATGATCTCGGTCTCCGGGTCTTCGATCTCTTCCACAACGCTGCGGAGGGGAAAGATGCTGATGTCGCCGGTGTTTGGGTTGAGTTTCACCGACAGGTTTTGGGAACCGGCCACCCGATCCCGGCGGAAAGCGGTGGCCAGAGCGACCTCCACCTTGTCGAGCACCAGTTCCTTGCGCAAGCCACGCTCGGCGGATAGCTGATTCAACGCCATCATGAAGTCGCTTTTCATCGTCGTCCTCCGCCGGCTATGCTATCGATCAATTTCTGTCCTTGCGAGAATCGCAAAAATAAAGCGGGTGTCCGCCCCGCTCTGCAAAACCTCGTAACCACTTGCTGCAGGCCCGGCAACCAAACGCAACCGAATCCTACACCAGGGCGTGATGTGCGGGCATTATAGCATCGCCGCCGAAAGGGGGCAAGGGTAAGAACCGCTTTCAGAGGGTGTCTAAAAAGGATCCAATTGGTGCAGGAGCATACGAGCGAGGTTTGCTGTGTTGGGCGTAGCGTGGGGGCATGGAACGACCTACTTATCCCAGCGACCTCAGCGAC
>DAOUJY010000027.1:0-38050 GCA_034421995.1 Dehalococcoidia bacterium
GGAATCGCTAGTAACCGCAGGTCAGCATACTGCGGTGAATACGTTCCCGGGCCTTGTACACACCGCCCGTCACGTCATGGAAGCCGAGAACGATTGAAGTCGCTGAGCTAACCCGCAAGGGAGGCAGGCGCCGAGGTCGGGTTCGGTAACTGGGACGAAGTCGTAACAAGGTAGCTGTACCGGAAGGTGCGGCTGGATCACCTCCTTTATAGGGAGACCTTAGTCGGTGATCGCTGCTTTATGCGCGAGAACCGGCCCACTCCCAGGTCAATCAGCGGACGTTCCTGTCGCTCAGGTCACTTGGTCGAGTCCCTCGGACTCCCGGACCCAGAGAACAGGTTCCCTGAGAAAATCCGCTGTCCCGGCACAATCGCCGGAAAAAATCGCAAACTTCTTACTCCCTTCCACTACTCAGCCGGTAAGGAACGCTGAAATCCCAAGCCGCGCCTTTTGTCACGGGCGCGGCTTTCTTGTATATTAACTGGCGTTTTCACGCGGACCGGCAATGCGCCCGCCGCTCCAAATTCTCATACCACCCGGCGGAGTTGCCTTGATGCCTGTGTCAACTCGTATATTCCTGCCTGTTTTGCTGCTCTGCGGCGTGGCCGTCGCCCTGGCCTGCACTTCCCCTGAACCTGCCCCCGCTCCCACCCAGGCGCCGCCCACGGCCATGCCCGCGCCCACTGCCACGCCGGCTCCGGCCCCCGCTGGCACGGCGCCGACGACGGACACTCCGGTTCCAACGCCAACGCCCGCGCCGACCGCAACGCCGGTCCCCACGGCAACGCCGACCCCAACGGCCACGCTAATTCCCACGCCAACCCCTACTCCACTGCCCACTCTGGCGCCGGGAGAGCCGACGCGAACCCCCACGCCCACACCGGCCCCAACACCTACCCCAGCCCCAACACCCACGCCCGCTCCCATAGACTCGCTGACAACGGCGGATTTGCCGGGGTTGCTGCCCTCAGTGGATGACATTGCCGCCCTGGCCACGGAAACCGCCGCGGACAGCCCCATTATCAAGTCGGTGGTGCTGGCCGGCGTATGCACCGGCGGCGCAGATGCCGACTGCGTTTATGCCGACGTCGAGGGCGAAGGCGAGTTCACCGACAGCTCCGACGGTTTCCTCGCCGGCTACAAACGCTATACCTGGGCCGGCGGCCTGCTCAACGTGTACAGCGTGGCCGGCAGCCGCCTCTATTTCACCCTCACCTGGGTCAGCCTGTACGATACCCCGGAGCAGGCCAAAGCCAGCATTGACGCCCTCAAAGCCTTTGACCGGAACGCGCTGAACGACGCCATCAATGAAGTGGTGGACGAGCTGCAGCTGCCCGTCCAGGGCGTGAACATCGTCTCCGTCAGCGACGCCGACGCGCCCCCGCTGGGAGATTACGCCGTCGGCAAGGACTACACCTTCTCGGGATCCACCGCAATCATCGACGGTCGTGAGTTCCGGTTCGTCCGCGGCCGCACTGTGGTGCGGGCCATCTCCGCCGGCGTGTTCCGCAGAACCTTCCCGGAATCAACCCAGGCTCTGGCCGAGATGATCGAGGCTAACCTCGAACCCTTCATACTGCAAAAATAGGCTTGCCGGGCTTATGCGTATCTCCGAACTGGGCGAATTCGGCCTCATCGCGCTGGTGCAGCGTTGGACGCAGGCCGCCGGCTCCCCGACCGACTCCCCATTTCAACTGGCGGTGGACAACGGCGACGACGCCGCGGCCATTACCTTTCAGAACGCCCCGGTCACCGAGCTCTACACTACCGACACCATGGTGGACGGCATCCATTTCACCGCCGCCACCACCCCCTGGCGCGACCTGGGCTGGAAAGCCATCGCCTCCAACATCAGCGACGTGGCGGCCATGGGCGGCCAGCCCGGTGTCGCTCTGATCACCCTGGGGTTGCCGCCGGACACCGAGGTCTCCGCCATCCAAGAGCTGTACGCCGGCATGACCGAAATTTGCCGGGAGTTCGGAACCCGCATCGTCGGCGGCGACATGGTCCGCTCCCCGGTGGCCTTCATCACCGTGGCTCTGACCGGCATCACCGCCGGAGAGCCCATGTTGCGCGCCGCCGCCCAGCCGGGGCACCGGGTGGCCGTAACCGGCCCGGTGGGCGGCTCTGCCGCCGGCCTGCGCGCATTGCTGGACCCGCCAGCCCAAAGGGGAAAGGCGGTAGAAACCCTGATCGACCGGCACCGCCGCCCGCGTCCCCACGTCGCCGAGGGCAAGATACTCACCGCCGCCGGCGTCCGCTCCGCCATGGATGTAAGCGACGGCCTGGCCGACGACCTGGGCAAACTGTGCGCCGCCAGCGAGGTCAGCGCCACCCTGTGGGCCGAGCGGATACCGGTTGAACCGGCGCTGCAAGAGGCTTTCCCGTCCCATTGGCTTGACCTCGCGCTGTATGGCGGCGAAGATTACGTCCTGCTTTTCACTGCCCCCGCTGCCACAATGGACGTGGCGATCAGCCGCCTCCCGTCCGTATCGGCGGTCGTCGGCGAAATAACCGCCGGCCCACCGGGCACAATATCGGTGCTAAATCCTGACGGTTCGCCTCGACCGAAGGGCGGTGCCGGTTGGGACCATTTCAACGCCTAATGTCATAGGACTTACGCAGTTGAGCACGGAACTTTATCGATAGCAATGCTGGCGCCAGCAAAAAATTCCCCTTTGCGTCTCTGCGCCTTCGCGCCTGTGCGTTAAATTAATGGACAACAGCATCAACATACACACCGATACGGCCGAAGCAACGCGCCGGGTCGGCGAAATCATCGGCCAAGAAGCCGCCCCCGGCGACATCTACCTGCTCACCGGGTCGCTGGGCGCCGGCAAAACCTGTCTCACCCAGGGCATCGCCCGAGGCCTCGGCGTTCCCGGCTACGCCCGCAGTCCCACCTTCGTCCTGGTCACCCGCTACCAGGGTCGCCTCACCATCCACCACGCCGACCTCTATCGCATCGACCATCCGGCGGAGGCCTGGGACCTGGGCCTGGAGGACATCATGTCCGCCGGCGAGGAAGTGCTCATCGTGGAATGGGCCGACCGCGCCGCCGACATATTCCCCGAACACGCCCTCTGGATCAACCTGGACTACGCCGCCGACGGCAACCCGGCCGCGTGCGAGGTCGTGCCCGACGAGGATGGCTCAGTCCCCAGCCGCCACCGCATCGCCATCAGTGATGCTCCGGAACGGTACTGGCCCTTGTTGGCAAAACTGTCCGCCGCCTATGCCGGCGAACCCGCATGATGCTGCTCGCTATTGACACCTCATCCCGCTACGGCGGCGCGGCGCTGGCCGATGAGAACGGTCAGGTCATTGAGGCTCGCCTCTGGCGTTCCACCGCCAACCACACGGCGCAACTCATGCCGGCGGTGGCCGAGCTGCTGACCGCGCAAAGTATCGCCGCCGCCGAGCTCTATGCCGTCGCGGTGGCTCTTGGGCCAGGCCCCTTCAGCGCCCTCCGGGTCGGCGTCAGCGCGGCCAAAGGACTGGCCATGGCCGGCGGACTTCCTATCGTCGGAATCGACACGCTGGCCCTGGAAGCCGGGCCGCACCTGACCCCGGACGGCATTGTGTCGCCATGGCTGGACGCCGGGCGCAACGAGGTCGCCGCCGGTTGGTTCCGGGACGACGGAGCGCGGATTACGGAAGACGTCATTGCGCCGCCCGGGGAATTGTTGGCGCAGGACGCCACCGCCTTCCCGTCGGTAATCTATTGCGGGGAAGCCGCCCCTGCTCCAACCGCCGTCATCAGGGACGGTTGGGCCGGGAAAGCAACTATTGCGCCGTGGACGCCGGCGACCCGCCTGTGGCAGTTGGTCTCCGCCGGCGCTAGGCGCATCAGCCGGGGCGAAGCCGACGATTTGTCCATCCTGCAACCCTACTACCTGCGGATGCCCACCATCGGCGCACCCCGGCAGCGCGACCGGATGCGTCAGGGCCGCCCGTCCGCAAGATAGATCCCAATCAAATCAAAAATATCCTGTCTATCCTGTTCATCCCGGTAAATTAAACCCCCCAATCAACAGGAGCTATCTATCCCATGGAACGAACTTTCGTCGCCATCAAACCCGACGGCGTGCAGCGCGGCCTCATCGGCGAGGTTATCTCCCGGCTGGAAAGGCGCGGCCTGAAACTGGTCGCCGTCCGCCTGATGCAGGTTGACGAAGACCTGGCCGGCCGGCATTACGCCGAACACGTCAACCGGCCCTTCTTCCCGTCGCTGGTGTCGTTCATCACCTCCGGCCCCATCGTGGCGATGATCTGGGAGGCCGACAACGCGGTGGCGCTGGCGCGGCAAACCATGGGGAGCACCAACCCGGCCGAGGCGGCGCCCGGCACCATCCGGGGCGATTTGGGCATAGACATTGGCCGGAACATCGTCCACGGCTCCGACGGCCTGGAGTCGGCGGAACGGGAGATCGGCCTGTTCTTCAGCGCCGGCGACGCGCTGGACTATTCCCGCAGCGCCGATCAGTGGATCACAGAATCCTGACCACCTGGGGCGCCCGGCTCCACAGCCTTTCCAGCCCAAAGAACTCCCGCTCCTCCGGCCCGAAAATGTGCACGATCACGTCCGCAAAGTCCAGCAGCACCCAACCGGAGGCGGGAGTCCCCTCCCGGTGGTGGCGGGCCACGCCGGCCTCTTCCATAGCGTCGCACAGGTCCTCTTCCAACGCTTCAATCTGGCGCACCGAATCGGCGGTCATCACCACGAAATAATCGGCGAACACCGTCAGCTCCCGCAGGTCCAGCATCACGATGTCCGAGGCCAGCTTGTCGGCGGCCAGGTCCACGGCCAGGCGGGCCACGTCGGCAGGGGTGAGGGTTTCGGTAGTTGTCATACAGCTCGGTGCCTAGTTATCGGCGACTTGCGCCGGTTCGGTGTCGGGCTGGACGGTTATCACAACCTGACCGTCAACGTGCGAGTGGCTGGCGAGAGCGTTGAGGACCCGGTTGATTTCCTGTCGCAGGCCGGATATCTGCTGGTTCAGGTCGTCTATCCGATGGTTCACGCTGTCTATCCGATGGTTCACATCGTCTATACTGCTGTCTATCCGATGGTTCACGCCATCAATCTGGCGATTGAATTCCGCGGTAATCTCTCGAACCGCCGCGCTGACGGTCTCTTTGATTTCTCCCCGCAACTCCTCCCGCATCCGGCGCATATCCTCACGGAACTCTTCCCGCATCTGGCGCATATCCTCGCGGAATTCCTCCCGCATCTGGCGCATCTCCATCCGCAGCGCTTCTTCCAGCTGACGGTTCATTTCACGCGCATCGTTGTGGGTAGGGCTTCGTCCCTGGCGATACAGGACGCCCAAAAGTGCGGTCAGCATTATCCCCAGCAAAGAGCCGTAGAAAATGGTTATCGGCGTTATTTCCATACGGATGCTCTCCGCTCAAAATGGCGATGGCCCCATTCCCAACCCTGTTGCCGTTGAGTATAGGCCGGCCCGGTTTGCCTTGCAATCCCCGCCATTTGTGATATATTACACAAATGATTTTTGCCAGCGGCGGCGAACCACGTTTCCCAACGGAAAACGCTATGGGAGTGGCGCCGGCGTTACTGGCGGCTTTTGCATTGTTGGAGCGTGGGGTGCCATGATGAACTCGCTCAAGGAATTGGCCCAATCCGGCTTATATGCTCCCGAACAGGAGCATGACGCCTGCGGCGTCGGCATGGTAGCCAATATCAAGGGCGAAAAAACCCACGCCATCATCACGGAGTCCCTGGAGGTCCTTAACAATCTCGGGCACCGGGGCGCCTCCGGTTCCGACCCGGACACCGGCGACGGCGCCGGCATTCTCGTGCAGATGCCCGATGCCTTCTTCCGCAAGGAAACCGCCGCTCTGGGCATCGCGCTGCCGCCCGAAGGCGAGTACGGCGTCGGCATGGCGTTCCTCCCGCAGGATGCGCCGGCGCTGGCAAGATGCGTGGCGCATATCGAAAGCGTCGTTGCCAATGAGGGACTCACTCTGCTGGGCTGGCGGGACGTGCCACTGAACCCGGCGGTGATTGGCCGGGACGCTCGTGAGGTCCGGCCCACCATCCGTCAATTTTTCGTGGGTAAAGGCGCGGCCAACACTCCCGACCGGGCGGCGCTGGAACGCAAGCTGTACGTAACCCGCAAAGTGATCACCAACACCCTGCCGTCAACCGGGATCAGCGACGAAGACGCCGACTTCTTCTACATCTGCAGCCTCAGCGCCAACACGGTCGTGTACAAGGGCCTGTTGGTGTCCTACCAGATTTCGGGCTTCTACCTGGACCTCAACGACGAGTCGCTGGTTTCAGCCTTCGCCCTGGTCCACTCCCGCTTCAGCACCAACACCCTGGGCCACTGGAAGTTGGCCCACCCGTACCGTTACCTGGCCCACAATGGCGAGATCAACACCCTGCGCGGCAACATCAACTGGATGCACGCCCGCGAGTACCAGTTCAGTTCGCCCCTGTACGGCGACGACATCCACAAGCTGGCGCCTATCTGCGATCCCTTGGCCAGCGACACCGCCAGCTTCGACAACGCCCTGGAACTGCTGGTGATGACGGGCCGCGAATTGGCCCACGCCATGCTCATGATGATCCCGGAAGCCTGGGACCAGCACGAGACCATGCCCCAGGAGAAAAAGGACTTCTACGAGTTCCACTCCTGCATGATGGAGCCGTGGGACGGCCCCGCCATGATGCTGGCCACCGACGGCAAGGACGTGTGCGCCGTTCTGGACCGCAACGGCCTGCGTCCCTTCCGCTACACCGTAACCCACGACGATAAGCTGGTCATGGCATCGGAAACCGGCGTGCTGGACCTGGCGCCCGAGCGGATCAGAGAGAAAGGCCGCCTCCAGCCAGGCCGGATGTTCCTGGTCAGTTTCGACGAAGGCCGCATCATCGGCGACGAGGAGTTGAAACACACCCTTGCCACCCGTCAGCCCTACGGTCAGTGGCTTCAAGAGAACAAAATCAACCTGGACGATCTGCCGCCGACCGATCCCTCTCCCCCGGCCGGCGGCAATAATTTGCGTCAGCAGCAGCGCGCCTTCGGCTACACCATCGAAGAGCTGCGGATGCTGACCACGCCGATGGCCGCCGACGGCTACGAAGCCATCGGTTCCATGGGCAACGATGCCTCGCTGGCCGTGCTGTCGGACCAGAACCGGCCGCTGTTCGACTACTTCAAGCAGCTTTTCGCCCAGGTCTCCAACCCGCCCCTGGACGCCATCCGTGAGGAACTGGTCACCTCACTGGAAGCCTTTATCGGCAGCGAGCAGAACCTGTTCGACGAAAGCCCGCTGCACTGCCGCCAACTCCGGCTCAAGTCCCCCATGCTCACCGACGAGCAGTTGGCGAAAATCCGCTCCCTCGACCATCCCGGCCTGTCATCAACCACGCTGTCCACCCTGTTCGACGCCAAAACTGGCTCGCTGCAACAGGCCGTGGACGCCCTATGCGAGGCCGCCTCCCAGGCCGTCGCCGACGGCAATAACATCATCATCCTCTCCGACCGGGGCGTGGACGCCAACCACGCGCCCATCCCCAGCCTGCTGGCCACCGGCGCGGTCCATCACCATCTGACCCGCACGGGCGACCGCACCCAGGTCGGCTTGGTGGTGGAATCCGGCGAACCCCGGGAGGTGCAGCACATCTGCCTCCTCATCGGCTACGGCGCCGGCGGTATCAACCCCTATCTGGCCCTGGAGTCGGTGCGAGACCTGGCCGAGCGCGGCGAACTCAACGGCACGAAGCCCGACTACGCCGTCTATAACTTCATCAAGGCCAACGAGAAGGGCATCCTCAAGGTGATGTCCAAGATGGGCATTTCCACTGTCCAGTCCTACCGGGGCGCCCAGATCTTCGAGGCCATCGGCCTGACGGACGAAGTCGTAGAGCGATATTTCACCCGCACTCCGTCCCGCATCCAGGGCATCGGCCTGGACATCATCGAAGAAGAAACCCTGCAACGCCACCGCTCCGCCTTCGACGACCCCTTCGTGCCGGGGATGCAGGAGCTGGACATGGGCGGGCAGTACCAGTGGCGTCGCCACGGCGAGTTCCACCAGTGGAACCCGGAGGCCATCGCCAAGCTGCAGTACGCCACCCGCGCCAACGACCCCCGCGCCTACCGGGAGTTCGCCGACCAGGTGAACGACCAGAGCCGCCGGATGGCAACCCTGCGCGGCCTGCTGGAGTTCAAGCTCAGCCAGCCCATCCATGTTGACGACGTCGAGCCGGCGGTGGAAATCGTCAAGCGCTTCGCCACCGGCGCCATCTCCCTGGGTTCCATCAGCCGCGAGGCCCACGAAACCATGGCCATCGCCATGAACCGTCTCGGCGCGCGCAGCAACACCGGCGAGGGCGGCGAGGACTTTCATCGCTACACCCGGGACGACAACGGCGACGACCGCAACAGTGCCATCAAGCAGGTGGCCTCGGGCCGCTTCGGCGTAACCCCCAACTACCTGGTCAACGCCACCGACCTGCAAATCAAGATGGCCCAGGGTTCCAAGCCCGGCGAGGGCGGCCAACTCCCCGGCCACAAGGTTGACGAGTACATCGGCTGGGTGCGGCACACCACCCCCGGCGTGGAGCTGATTTCGCCGCCGCCCCACCACGACATCTACTCCATTGAAGACCTGGCCCAGCTCATCCACGACCTGAAGAACATCAACCCGGATGCCCGCATCCACGTCAAGCTGGTGTCCGAAGTCGGCGTCGGCACCATCGCCGCCGGCGTCTCCAAGGGCCACGGTGACGTGGTGCTCATCAGCGGCCACGACGGGGGCACCGGCGCCTCGCCGGAGTCGTCCATCAAACACGCCGGCCTGCCCTGGGAGCTTGGCGTCGCCGAGACCCAGCAGGTTTTGGTCGCCAACGACCTGCGCAGCCGTATCGTGGTGCAGACCGACGGCCAGCTGAAAACCGGCCGCGACGTAGCGGTGGCCGCCCTGCTGGGCGCGGAAGAGTTCGGCATGGCCACGGCGGCGTTGATCGTCAACGGTTGCATCATGCTCCGCAAGTGCCATCTGAACACCTGCTCCGTAGGCATCGCCACCCAGGATCCCGAACTCCGCAAGCGCTTTGCCGGACAGCCCGGCCACCTGGTCAACTACTTCTACTTCGTTGCCGAAGAATTGCGCGAAATTATGGCGGACCTCGGCTTCCGCACCGTGGCCGAAATGGTCGGTCGCGTGGACAAACTGGAAACCCGGAAGGCCGTGGACCACTGGAAGGCATCGGGCATCGACCTCGCTCGCCTGCTTACCATCCCGCCCCGGGCCCAGCGCGTGCAGACCTACTGCTGTATCGATCAGGACCACGGCTTGGAGCGCGCCTTGGACCACCAGCTCATCGCCCAGGCGCAGCCGGCCATCGAACACGGCGCTCCGGTGAACATCAGCCTGCCCGTCCGCAACTCCAACCGCACCGTGGGCGCCATGCTCAGCGGGAAGGTGGCCGCCAAGTACGGCGAGGACGGCCTGCCTGACGGCGCCATCAACATCAACCTGGCGGGTTCCGGTGGCCAGAGCTTCGGCGCGTTCCTTGCGCCCGGCGTCGCCATCCGGCTGGCCGGCGACACCAACGACTACATGGGCAAGGGCATCGGCGGCGGACGCCTCGTTATCGTACCGCCCGACGGCTCCGGCTTCGTCCCCGAAGACAACATCATCATCGGCAACGTCGCGCTGTATGGGGCCACCGGCGGCGATGTATTCATCCGCGGCCGGGCCGGCGAGCGGTTCGCCGTCCGCAACAGCGGCGCCCGCGCCGTGGTGGAAGGAATCGGCGACCACGGCTGCGAGTACATGACCGGGGGTATCGTCGCCGTCATCGGCAGCACGGGCCGCAACTTCGCGGCCGGCATGAGCGGCGGCATCGCCTTCGTGTATGACCCGGACGGCGATTTCCACATTCGTTTCAACGACGGCATGGCCGACCTGGAAGACCTGGTTGAGCCGGAGGACATTGACGTTCTGCACAGCCTATTGACCGAGCACCTGGAACGCACCGGCAGCGGCCCGGCCCAGCGCATCCTTGATGACTGGTCGGCCAGCATCGGCAAGTTCCGCAAGGTAATGCCCCGCGACTACCGACGGGTGTTGCGAGAACGGGCCGAGCGGGCGGCGGCGCAGGAATTGGTGGCGGTGTCCAATGGGTAAAGTCACCGGTTTCATGGAATTCGGACGCACGCCGCCGGAACGCCGGCCCCCGGCGGAACGCGTTGGCGACTGGGCCGAGTATTACCACCGTTGGTCCGATAAGCAGGCCACGGAGCAGGGCGGTCGGTGCATGGACTGCGCCGTCCCCTTCTGCCACATGGGATGTCCTCTGGGCAACGTCATACCGGAGTTCAACCACCAGGTCTATCTGGGCAACTGGGAACGGGCGCTGGGGGTGCTGCTCAGCACCAACAACTTCCCGGAGTTCACCGGCCGCATCTGTCCCGCCCCCTGCGAAGCGTCCTGCGTGCTAAGCATCAACGCCGACCCGGTCACCATTGAGTACATTGAGAAGGAAATCAGTGACCGTGGGTTCGAGCAGGGCTGGATCAAACCGATGCCTCCGGAGACCCGCAGCGGCAAAGCCGTCGCGGTAGTGGGCAGCGGCCCGGCCGGGCTGGCCGCCGCGCAGCAATTGAACCGGGCCGGACACACGGTAACCGTGCTGGAACGGGCCGATTACATCGGCGGCCTGCTCATGCTGGGCATACCCGATTTCAAGCTGGAGAAGTCGGTGGTGCAGCGTCGCGTCGCCCTGATGGAAGCCGAAGGCATCGAGTTCCGGACCGGCGTGAACGTGGGCGTCAATTATCCGGCGGAGCGGCTGCTCCAGGAGTACGATGCGGTGTGCCTGACCGGCGGCTCGACCCATGCGCGGGACCTGAACGTGCCCGGTCGGGAGCTGGACGGCGTTCATTTCGCCATGGAATACCTGCCCCAGCAGAATCGCACGCTGGCCGGCGAGACTGTCTCTAACCAAATCACTGCCGAAGGTAAGCGGGTCATCATCCTGGGCGGCGGCGACACCGGAGCGGACTGCCTGGGCACCGCCCACCGCCAAGGCGCCGAAATCGTCCACCAATTTGAGCTGCTCCCGGAACCCCCGGAAGCGCGCCCTGACGACAACCCCTGGCCCCGCTGGCCGATGATATTGCGCACGTCAGGAGCCCATGAAGAGGGCGGCGTCCGCGATTACAACATCCTCACCAAGTCCCTGACTGGCGAGAACGGGCAGGTCAACCGGCTCCACGCCGTCCGCGTCGATTGGACCCGGGGCGAAGGCGGCCGTTTCCAAATGTCCGAAGTCCCCGGCAGCGAATTCAGCGTGGATGCCGACCTGGTGCTGCTGGCCATGGGCTTCCTGCATCCGGAGCACGGCGGCATGCTGGAGCAACTGGGCCTAGAACTGGACGGACGCGGCAACGTCAAGACTGACGAGAACAAGATGACGTCGGTGCCGGGCGTCTTCGCCGGCGGCGACATGGTGCGCGGCCAGTCCCTGGTGGTCTGGGCCATCGCCGAAGGCCGCGACGTCGCCCGCGGGGTGGACCAGTACCTGGCCTCAGGGATGAGCCACCTGCCCCGCTCCATCGCCGTTGAGTAACCGAGCGTATTCTGTCCCAACCACCGTCGTTCCGACCCCAACCACCGTCATCCCGGCCCCAACCCATCGTCATTCCGGCGAAAGCCGGAATCCAGCATCACCAGAGGGCGGGACGCGAACCCGCCCTCGCGCATTATTACTCCAGATGGCGTCAGGGCCTCATTGGCCGCGCCGTATAACTTTTCCGACGTCTGCTGACGCTCGCCCGCCTCAAACTCCCGGTCCGAGCCAATGAGAAACTTACGGTCGCTCTGGGCGTATTCCTGTTCCGTTTCGTTTCTGGTCATGAGGTCGGTTTCTAGCGTGCCGCCGCTGGCCAAAGCCACAGGCCGCGTGCCCTGATAAAGCAAACTGAGCTCTCTGATGATATCTGGCGGCAGGGTCAACCAGGCGGTGAACCCGGTATCAATAGTTGCTTCCACGGCACGGAAAACGCCGGCAGCGCCGGCGGCAACAGCCAAGGAAACGCGGGGCGCCAAGACGGGATGAGTACTAATCATCCCGGTCAACTCCACTCTGCCTCTAATCATTTCGCTGCTTGGCCTGCTTGCCCACGAAGTACGCGACGTTTCCCATATACGCCGTCACCGGGTGGCCTACTAGCTCGCCCCACGTTATAGCATTGGGCCTGCGTGCAATCAGCCGCAGCGTGGCAGTCGTGTCGTCGTCGGCAATCTCATAGTCGCCGGTGTTGACGTCGATGACTACCATCTTGCCCCAGTGGTTGGCCTCCATTTCGGCGCGCATTTTCTCGTACATTGTGCGTCCGATACTGCCGACATATTTTTTTCTTGACTGACATATCGTTCCTCCGTGGCCAATCGTGTGAAGTCGGCAATCCCCTGCTCTCGTATCACGCCGGCACCGGCGCGGCGGAGGATACGGCGCTGCGCCCGATGTGGTTCAGGTACTCCTGGATGTTCAGCACCTGGATGGTGTTGGTGGTTCCCGTTACGCCGGTCATGAAACCGTGCACCAGCGTCACCACGTCCCGCTCCGACACCATGCCCGTGGCCATGGCGGCGTCCACCAGCAGCGTTACCAGTTTGGCGACGTCGGGTTCGGCGGGAATCACCCCCTTGGGCGTCAGACCCCAAGCCATGCAGACCCGCCGTTGCACCGCCGCGTCGTGGGAAAACACGATGATGTCGTTTTCAGGACGGAAACGGGACATCTCGAAGGCCGCCCGGCCTGTGCTGGTGATGACGATGGGCTTGGCGTTGAGCGATTTGGTCAGCTGCGTCGCGCCCCAGGTGACCGATTGGGTCTGGTCCCGCTGGGGGAACTCGGTGTAGTAGTGGTACATCGTTTCCGCCTGCACGATAGCGGCGTCCGCGATGCGCACCGCGTCCACCGGATAGGCGCCCACGGCGATCTCGTCGGACAGCAGGATGGAGTCGCAGCCGTCCAGCACGGCGTTGGCGATGTCGGACACTTCAGCCCGCGTCGGCGTGGGCGAGTTGACCATGGACCGGAGCATTTGCGTCGCCACCGATGAAATCTTGCCCGCCCGGTTGGCCCGGGTCACCATGTCCTTCTGAATCACCGGCACCTCTTCCATGGGCATCTCCACGCCCAGGTCGCCGCGGGCCACCATGATCCCGTCCACTTCTTGCAGGATGTCGTCCAGGTTGGTGATGCACTCCCGGCGCTCCAGCTTGGCCATCACCGGGGCGCGGCTGTCCAACTGGTTCAGGTAGGCCCGGGCGTAGCGCACGTCCTCGCCGGTGCGTACAAACGAGAGGGCTACCCAGTCCACTTCCTGCTCCACGCCGAACTGGAGGGCGACCTTGTCGCTCTCGGTGATCACCGGCATATCAATGGGCACGTCGGGGAGGTTGACGCCTTTGAAGGATGAGAGGTTGCCCCCGTTGCGCACTTGGGTTTTGACTTCCAGGTCCGGAGTCACGTCCAGCACTTCCAGGCACACGGTGCCGTCGGAAATATAGACCAGGTTGCCCGGACGCATACTCCTCAGTATCTCCGGTTCGGGAAACGGCAGCAGCGCGGGAGACTCCGAGCGCGGCTCGTTGACAATGGAAACCTGGTCGCCGAAATTGAGTTGAATCGCTTCTTCCATGTGCCCCAGCCGGAACTTGTTGCCGCCCAGATCCTGCAACACGGCCACCGGGCGGTTGTGCCGCTCCGACGCCGCCCGCACGTTGGCGATCACCTCGGCGTGCTCCTCCAGCGTCCCGTGGGAAAAGTTGAGCCGGGCCACGTCCATGCCGGCGGACACCAGCCGATCCAGTGTTTCGGGGGAGCGCGATGCGGGGCCGATAGTGGCGATAATCTTGGTCTTACGCATAATTCTTACCCCTGCTGCTTTGTTCATTTTCTTTGGGCCATTATAACCCGCATCGTCTGAATCAGGATTCCAGGATTATGGGATTGACAGGATTGCATCCTCCGCAATATCCACCGCATCCTGAAAATCCACTAATCCGGCAAATCCTGATTCTGACAATTGCGAAGGGGGCAACCATCCGGTCGCCCCCCGATTGGAATACCGTCCGGTTATGCCGTCAGCGGTTCTGGCGGCTTTCCTGGTAGGTTTGCTCGGCCCGTTCCAGCCCGGCGCGTCGGTTCACCTGCAACGTATCCCGCAGGTCCGACGCCCATTGCTGGGAGGTCTGGATGCCGGTGAGCGTCCCCTGGAACTGGGGCATGACGTAGCGGGCCATCAGCTCATAGGAGCGATGCAGCTTGTCCCGCGGCGCCCAGTCCTCCACGCGCACCAGCAGGCCGCCGAACCCGCCGGACATTTCCTGTAACTCGTTGATCCGCTGGATGCAGTCGTCGGGAGTGCCCACGATCCACTGCTTGTTGTCGGTCATAAAGTCAACGATCTGGTCCCGCGGCACGTCGGGAACCTCGTGGCCCAGCGTGTTGCCGAAGTACTCGGTCACCACGCGGGCGGAACCCTCGCGGATGTCCTCCTGGGCCTGCTTCTTGGACTCAGCCAGGTGGACGCCCACGGACAGGCGCCATTCCTCGCGCTTTACCGTCTGCCCATGCTCGGCGGCGGTTTCTTCGGCAATAGCCCACTGGTCCTTGAGGCTGGTGGAACGCACCATGTCTCGTGGCACGCTGAGCGAGATAACGCCGGCCCCGTACTTGCCCGCCGTGGTCACGCCGGCCGGCGACTGCACCGACGCCACCACCAGCGGGAAGGGCTGCTGGTAGGGCCGCAGCTGCAGGTGGGCGTCGTGGAGTTCAAACCAGTCCGAGGTGTAGGTGTACGGCTCCGGGCTGTCCATGAGCCGCTTGATGGCGCCCAGGGACTCGTCCATCATCTCCCGCTGGCGGGACGGGTCAATGCCGAACATATAGGCGTCGGAGGCCAGCGCGCCGGGGCCAACGCCCAGCATGACGCGCCCCCGGGTCAGGTGGTCCAGCAGCACCATGCGGTTGGCGACCATGTAGGGATGATGGTAGGGCAGGCTGACCACACCGGTGCCCAGGCGCAGGTTGCGGGTGCGCTCGGCGGCGGTGGCCATGAAAACCTCGGGGGAGGCGATGGTCTCCCAGCCGGCGCTGTGGTGCTCGCCGACCCAGGCTTCGTCGAAACCCAGTTGGTCCAGCCATTGCAGCAGTTCCAGGTCCCGCTCCAGGGCCAGGGTCGGGTTCTCGCCGACCCGGTGGAACGGAGCCATAAACACGCCAAACTTCATACGTGCCGGGGCGCTCATCAAATGCCTCCTCATCGGTTCATAAGGTCGTTGGGCTTGATGCGCCATTCTATCACGCAAGGCCGGCGGCGCAACCGGGGACGCCGGCTGCGCTGCTTGACGGCCTTGCCGTATCGCCGCAGAATGGAAACAGGATAATGCAGGAGAGTATCGCGATGACTACGGCAAAAGAGCGCTTTTCCGGCCAGGCCGCGCCGGAACTGCTGGCGGCGCTACGGAGCATCGCCCGCGCGGAAGGCCGCGATTTTGAGGCGACGCTGGAAGACGCCCTGCGAGAGTACGTCGCCAACCGAGAGGCAGCGAAAGTCCGCCCCGAAGTGATGGCGCATTACCGGGCCAGCGTTGAGAAGAACCGCCTGCTCGGCGAATTGCTGGCCCAATGACCCGCAACTTTCCAAATTTAGATGAGGTTGTGGAAATGCACGCCGACCTGCTGGGCCAGTTCGGCGGCGAACCGGGCCTGCGGGATTTGGGCGCGCTGGAGTCGGCCCTGATGCGGCCTCAGATTGGGTACTACACTGGCATCATCGAGGAAGCAGCCGCGCTCATGGAAAGCCTGGCCATGAACCACCCATTTGTGGATGGCAACAAGCGCGTCGCTTTCTTTGTCACCGACACCTTCCTGCGGATGAACGGCCACTACATCGACTGCGACGACCGGGAAGCCTATGACTATTTCATGAGCCTGTTTGATACCAACACATTCCGGTTCGCAGAGTTGGCTTCCTGGCTGACGGAAAACGCCAAGCCTCTTTAACACTAATGCCGCAGCAACCCAACAGCCCGCTATCCTGGCTGCGCCAACTTCTCGCCAAACTGTTACCTCCGGCCACGCCCCAGCCCGAGGACCGCGAGTCCATCTGGAGCATCTACCGCCGGGATGCCCGCACTTTCTTCCTCCAGGTCAGCCTGCTGTGGCTTGTCGCCCTGGCCTACATCGGTTATAAAACCTTCAACGAACCAGAGGCCCCATGGAAAGCCGCGTCGTCCATGTCGTGGTGGCAAGTCGCCGGCGACTTCGCCCTCGCCGTCCTGCACGATTTCAGCGGCGTCGGTATCGGAATTGTTATACTGGCGATGCTGCTGACCCGCCCGCTGAACCTCACCGGAGAAATCCTTATGTCACTGTATCAGGCCATGGTGAACCGCTTCGTCATTCCGGTCATCGAGGCCCATGAAGCCCGAGGCCGCACCGAAGAGCGCGCCGAGTGGCAGGCATGGAATCGGCGCCGCATGGATGCCGAGGCGCAAGGGCAGCCTTTCAACGAACCTCCCCCTGGAGGGTGGCCCGATAATCACCAGAACGGCCAGCATCCAAATCCGACGCCGACTAACGCCAGCTAGGTGCATCAACCACATGACCTACCCACCCCACATCTTCGCCAACAACCCCATCAATCGCGGGGAAACGGAACGCCGGGATGAGGAATGGATCGCCCAACAGGCGGCCGACGATAGCAGCCGGTTCCTCCCGTTCAACAACCTGAATGTGCTCCTCACCGACCAGGACCCGCCGGAACCCGGCTGGCTCAACCCGGCGTTGGTGCAGCCGCTACCGCCCGATGCCGAATGGATTTTCCTCGGGCTGCTGGACGACGTTGCCCACTTCGCCGTGGACCTCTCCAGGGCCCAGCGCGTCGCGGAGCGCGTGCAGCAGGACACCGGCTGGCATTTCGAAGATTGCCGCACCGCCGGCGAGACCATGTCCGGTCCCAACACCGGGCTGCTGTCTCACGCCCGCGCGCAACTGGACTGGAACCTGCGCCACGGCTTCTGTTCCGTGTGCGGACATGCCACCGACAAGAAACGCGGCGGCCAGGTGCGGCAGTGCCCCGCCTGCAACGCCCAGCACTTCCCCCGCACTGACCCGGTGGTCATCACCGTCGTCGCCGACACCGAACGCGACCGCTGCCTGCTGGGCCAGTCCCGGGGCCGCCTGCAACGGATGCGCGCTTACTCCGCCCTGGCCGGCTTCATGGACCAGGGCGAGGCCATTGAGGAAGCCGTGGCCCGCGAGGTCATGGAAGAGGCCGGAATCCGGGTCAAAAACGTCCGCTACCACTCCTCCCAGCCGTGGCCCTTCCCATCGTCCCTGATGATCGGCTGCCTCGCCGAGGCCGACACCACCGACATCAACATGGACGACGAGGAGATGACCGACGTGCGCTGGTTCGACCGGGCCGAGGTCCTCCTGGCCCTGGAAGGCCGCAGCGAGGAACTCACCGTTCCCGGCCCCATCGCCATCGCCCACCACCTCATCAAGGCGTGGGCCACCGGAGAGGCGCCTTAATCTGAAGCAGGATTTGCCGGATTTCAGGGATTTTCAGGATGTTCCCAATCCTGGGCATACCAATAATCCTGAAAATCCTGCTTCTGACAAAGGTCAGGCCGGCACTTTCGACGCCGACCATTCAACGCCGTTCAGCACTATTCGCTGGAACTCCGGCGTCTCAAAGCTCCGCCCGTCGTGACCCAGCAGCAGGACGAACACGTTGCCGTCCCCATACTGGCGGGTCCAGCCCAGGGGGTAGGTGCCGCCGGGCATATGCGTGGGGTTGCGGTCCGGGCCCCAGGGCCAGGTGCCATCCTCGGCGGTGCCGGTTAGGAAGACGTTGTTGCCGTCCTTGATCGCTAGGTTCATGTAAAGTTCGTCGTTGGTGGAGAAGTCCGACACCCCCTGGACTCCAACGTGGCCGCCGTCGCTCACGTTGACCGTGAACTGACCGTAGGGAGGGTGATAGCTGGTGCCGGAAATCCAGCCGCCGCCGGTAATTTCGTGATACTCCGGCCACGCCGCTGCCACGCAGGTGGCGATGTGGATGCACACGAACCCCTTGCCGCCACTGATGTAATCCCGCAGGCCGTCCATTTCCGACGTGGACAGGGTCCAGTCGCCGAAGTTCGGCACGTTCTCCCGCCGCGTGTTGAAGACCAGCACGTCGTACCCGCTCATGGCGGAACCGTCGGCCAGCACCGCGGCGTCCTCAGTCACCGTAACCTCGTGGCCCGCTCCCTTGAGAAAGGATTCCAGTATCGGCGTCGACTCCTCATAGGGGTGCCGCCCGCCTGACAGTACCAACAGCTTCATAATTTGATACCTCCATCCGAATGCGGGCATTGTAAATTCGCCGGCCGCAGGTGGCAAATCCCCGCTACGGAAAGTGCCGGCCGCGCCCTGTGTCATTGCGAGCGAAGCGTGGCAATCTCGTGGCGGGAAAGGGCGCGCACGTACTGACACCCGCCCCTTGCCGACATCGCTGCCGGCCGCCTATCCTGAAACTAGAACCAGCGCAAGGAGGCCCGCCAACTCTTGATCGACCCGGCAACACCCATCGACAGCGTCCTGCTATCCCCCGAACCGGAAACGCCCTCGCCCCACTTGCCCACGGCAAATTTCCCGCCGCTCACTGACCAACGTTTGCGGGAATTCCTGGAACGTTTTTCCGCACAGGCCGGCGACAACCTGGCCAACGGACTGTCCGGCCTCAGCGAACCCGGCCTCTACGCCCTGGTCGCCGCCGTAGCCCGCGCCGGCGCGCTGGAACCGGAGCCACCCATCGCCGACCAATTCAGCGCCGTGGTCCCGTCCCTGCTGGCCGAACTGCGCCGGCGCAATTGTCGCGGCATGGGAACCGACCCCGCCGGCCCGGTGCGCCGGGGCCGCCTGCTCCAGCTCATCGGCGCGTTCGCCACGCTGACCTCCCCCGGCACATCGCCCCGGGAGCAGACCAGGTTGGCGGGCGCTTGTCCCTTCTGCGCCGCGGCATCTTCCTTCCAGGTGCTCCTGCCTCAGGTGACCTGGCAGTGTTTTTCCTGCGCCCGCAGCGGAGCGCTGCTGGAATTCGGCGAATGCCTGCTGGAACCCATCGCGTCGAATACTGCGTGACTTATTGCGCTTCCGTCGCCCACACCCGGTAGCGGCCCGGCTGCATCGTAGCCGGCGCGGTCGGGGCCACTGCTACAACTACGCGGCTATCGTCGCCGATTTCAGGCAAGGGGGTGATTCCGGTATAGCGTTGCTTTTCAGCGTCCCAGCGCAAGTCCAAGCGCGAAGCAGCCGGCTGTGTCCCGTCGATGATCAGCCACGCGATCCAGTCCTGCCGCACCCGGTTGTTGACCAGCACGAACCCATCGGGTTGCCACTCATCTGCATCCGCGCCCGCAGCATCCCACGAAACGCTCATATCACGGAGGCAGGCCCCGGTAGCGTGGATGGCATCATCCGTCACGTAGTGGAAGCGCGCCAGCGCATCCTGCCCGGCGTATTCCGCCAGCGACACCGCCACCTCTTGCCAGTCGCTCGACCCGGTGTAGCCGTGCCCGTAACTGTTGCCCAACGGGTTGGCGTCCGTGGTTCCCTCCGCCGGCAGCGCTTCCCAGGTGGCGCCGCCGTCCGTGGATACCTCCAAATACAGGTAGTCCCAATCTTCTTCAATATCGTACCAATGGCGGAAGGTCAGCGTTGCTTCTCCGCCGTCGGGGACGGTGAGGCTCCGGGTTAGGGTCGCAGATGTGTCGTCGCCCCGGTTGCTCCACCAGCATCCGCCGTCCGGCGCTTCCACCGGCAGCAGCGGCGTTACGCCTTCTCCCTCAAAGAAAATCAACACGCTGTCTTCCACATCCCTCAACTCAACATAGTCAATGCCGTACTGCGGCAGCGACACCATCGTCCCGTCATCGCCAACCCGCGCCGTCCGCGTGATGCGAGCCTCCGGGTTCAGGTTGGCGTACCCATAGCCGACCTCCTCCCGGTCCAGCAGGTTCGCCACCATCCAGTCCGCAAAGAGAGTATGAAAGTCGGCCGGCGCCCCGTCGTGGGTAACCGCTCCGCGCTTATTCAAAAAATCATCCACGGCGGCGATGCCGTTGCGCGGTCCCGCCAGCAGGTCCTTCAGGTCGCCCTCCGGCGCGTATCGCTCCCGCAGGTAGTGGGCGAACAGCGCCGCCGCGCCGTAGTTCAGGCCAACGTCCCCGCCCAACTCGGCAGGCCAGTTGACCAGCGAAGCATTCGGCCGGCGCAGGTAGTAGAACATACTGCCCGGCGTGAAACCCGCTTCCGTGACGGCCAGTTCCGACAACCCTTCGTTCAGCCACGTCGCCTCGGACGGGTCGGCGTACCAGTGAATGGCGTGCTGCAATTCGTGGGCCAGCACGTCCAGATATTCGTCGCTGCCCAGCGGCACCGCGTCGGCGTTGATGTAGATAGCCGGCACCTCGTTGCTGTAGGGCTGCACGCTGTCCGGGTAGGGGTCCGCGCCCGAAACATAACCCCCAACGCCCGGTATCCGCCCGTTGATGACGTGGCCGCGCCTTTGGTTCCCGGCCAATACCGGCGGCTCGCCAAACACCGCCGTGACCCGTGGATACACCTGCGCCTCCGCGCCGTCCACCGTGCGCCGCAGATCATCGTCGTCCACCTTCAATCCTTGTTCAACCCACCAGTAGGCGTGTTCGGACACCGCCGCCAGCCGGAACTCCTTGCGCACCATCGTCCGCCTGGGGTAGTCCAACGTCCAGAACTCCGCCGCGTCGCCCACCGCCAGGGTCTGACCGGCAAACCGTTCCGGTCCCGGCGTCGGCTCCACGCCGTCCCAGCGCAGTTGTCGGGCCAACAGCAGCAGGTCTCGGTCCGGCGGTGTCGGAAAGTCGGCGGCGGTCATGGGAGCCTCCGGCGGCGCAGTTCGGACGCTCGGCTCCCGGGCCGGTTGCGCAGTGGCCGCCGGCGGCACGATAGCGGCGGTCTTTCCGGTTGCTGCCGCCGGCGCTCCAGTTGCGGCGGGACTGGCCGCCGGCGCCGGCGTGACGGCCACTGTTGCAGCAATCGTCGGTGATGGTGATGGCTCCGCCGTCGGAGCCGTCGGCTCGGAGGCGCAGGCCACAGCCGCCGTCAACAGCGCGGCGAGTACCGCGCCAACCCCAAGGAACTTTTGCCACACTGCCAATCGAAGTACCCGCTTTCGGAAATCGTCAGAATCAGGATTATCAGGATTTAGGGATTATCAGGATTGGAACCGCTCAGTGGAAGCGAATATCCAATCCTGAAAATCCAGCAATCCGGTAAATCCTGATTCTGACTACTTCTACGCCGGCTCATCCCCCTGCGGATCCGTGTTGTACCGGTTCATCGCGATGTCGATACCCTCGGCGATCAGGCACTCCACCGCGTCGGCGGCCCGGGCGATGGCGGCGTCCACCGCCGGCTTCTCTTCATCCGAGAACCGCCCCAGCACGTGCTCCACGCTGCCCGACATTCCCGGCCCGCCGATGCCGATACGCAGCCGGGGAAAGTCGATGGTGCGCACCGTGCGGATGATGTCCTTCATCCCATTGTGCCCGGCGTCGGAACCCCGCGCCCGCAGCCGGATGCGGCCTAGAGGCAGCGCCATCTCATCGTACACGATCACCAAATCCGCCGCCCGCCCGCCGAACCGCGCCAGCAGATACCCCACCGACTCGCCGGACAAGTTCATAAACGTCCGCGGCTTCGCCAAAACCACCAGCGCCCCCTCCCGATACCCCTGCCCCAGCACGGTGGTCCGCCGCCGGTCCCGCACCGCAATCCCCCACCGCTCCGCCAGCAAATCAACGCACCCAAACCCCACGTTGTGCCGAGTATCCCGATAGCGCGACCCGGGATTGCCCAGGCCCACGATAAGAAAGGGGTGTTTTGGATCTTCTGGCATAAACTAAATAGTACCCAGCCGCCGCTAGGCCGGGCAGGTTTGTGTTCAGTCAAGCGTTCCCGCGAGCAGACCTGGCACTGCTGCCTCGATAGCTTGCGCCGTAGCGCTGCCCGGCTGCCAGCCGTGGCGAAGGCTGGAACGCGCGTGCTCCACGGTCAGCCAGTCCTCGCCATTCAACTCCACCAGCTCGGATATTAGTTCCTGGCACTCCCGCGCCGCCGTCCGTCCCAGCTGTGACAGCGCGGCGTGCTTTTCGTTGCTGGTGTCGTACTCCGGGATGGGCAGCTTCCACAAATGCTTGTGCAGGTGACGCGCCCCATATAGCCCGGTAGGTCTAAAGTCGCTCACTGCGGCCTCCAGGGTCAGACTGTTGATAATTGCCAGCAGATAGTAGGCTTCATCCGTGCTGCCGCAGGGCGCCTGATATAGAGTCGTATCAACAATGGCCTCGCTGCTGGCAATCAAGGCAGCCGTGGGCCGGCCGCTGGTGGTGTAGGCGATGCGAACCGGCCGGTCGCCCGGGTCGCGCAGGTAGTCCAGTTGGCTGGTCAACTTGTTGAGCCAGTTCAGGTTTTGCGTCAGCGACTTGGTGTCGCTCTTGCCCTTGTTCGCGTCCCACAGACGTTCCATCTTCTCCCAGCGCGCCCGCATATTGGCGTCCAGTTCCGGCTTGTCCACCTCACAGGCGTTATGGCGGATAAAGCCGTTGTCCAACTCCTCGCAGTCGGAGTGATCCAGGGGCATCACCATGGTGTCCTTGCTCACCGGCAGGGCGGCCGTCAGCGGCGGCAAGGTGACGTAGGGGGCCAGGGACTCGCCCAGGTACACGTCAAACAGGTTGTCGCCGTTCACAATCTGCCCGCTGAGCGACTCCACGCTGTATTTCTTTTTGTCCAGCGACCCCTCCCGTGGATAGGTTACGTAAGTGTCGGGCGGCGCGAAGCGGTTTTCGTTGGGATGCGCTGTGACGAAATAGATACGGCGGTCGAACACGTCAGCGCCACGGCTGGCGAAACCTTCGTAGGGAGAGCGGAACGTGCCGTCATCATGAATCAGCCCGGCGCGGTAGCGGGTAACGTGCTCGGTGCCCGTAGCGCCAAGCCAGATTTCCACCGTGCCCGGGGCCAGCGGCTTGGCCGCCTGTTGGTGCATTTTCAGGTCGCCCCAGCCGCCGTTCATTCGGGCGAACACCACGCAACTGGTGATGGGAAAGAATCCATTGGGTTCCAGTTCCGACAAATCCCAGGGCGGCTTGCAACTGAAGTCAAGGCTCATCGCCTGCCTGGCCGCCCGGGAACGCGCCGGCCTCTTGGCTTCGTAGCAGGCGTTGCGGAACTTCAGATGTTGCCCTGAACGAAGGACGCTGTGGGGCAGGACCATCCCGATTTTGCCTTCCGGCTTCAGGTACAGCTCCGCCGCCCGGCAGTAGAACAGCGTCGCCACGTCCTGATTCGCTGAATTGTTGCCGCCGGGCCAGATCTGGTAGCGAGCCTGGCTCATGGACCGGAGCTCCTCGCGGATGATGTCCGCGCTCTGGTTATAGGTCAGCCAGGGTGGGTTGCCGATGATGGCGTCCACCTTGTCCTCGGCAATCACCCGGGGGCGGGTCATATTGCGCAGGTAATAGGCCCAGACGTGGTCGCGGTTGTCATCGTGCAGGGCCTGCATATTGGCGATGACGGAGTCCATGGTCTCCCGCTCGGCGCCTTCGATGATGTCGAAACTGTCCAGAGTCCGGCGGGCGTCGTCCCCCCGCTGGATGGCGTCGGAAATTCCCAGCATCAGCCGCTCAAAATCCTCGGTGCGTCGGGCCAGCGAGAGGGGTATCTGGAAGCGCACGCTGTCGTTCTGGCCGGGCAGCCTCTCGCCGGTGTCCAGGGTGATGTAGCCCTGGGAATCCAGTTCGCTGTTGTTGTAGCGCAGCTGCATGGAGTCGCCCAGGTACACCGGGGCGGTGATGGCTTCTCCGGCTTCTTCAGCCACCCGGGCGGCGGTGATAACGTCGTGGCTGGCGATGACCCAGGTAGCCTTGGCCAGTTGCACCGCCACCGGATGCAGGTCGATGCCCGCGACGTTGGCCTGGAGCTTCGCCAGTTGCTCGCCGGGCGTCAGGCTTTGGGCATTGGCGATCAGGTGGCGGATAGCGGCCGCCAGGAAAGTGCCGGAGCCGCAGGCCGGGTCGAGAACCCGGGCGTTCACCGGATCGTCTATCAGTTCCTCGGTAATAGCCTGAGCTAGCCACGGCGGCGTGTAATACTCGCCCATCCGCTTGCGTTCATCGGCGCTGATGGCGTTCTGGTAAAGCGTGGCCGCCAAGTCGTCCGAGTCATTCGCCCAGTTGAACTTGCCAACCTGCCGGGCAACGTTGACCAAGTAAGAATGCTGCCCGGTTTCCAACGGCCAAGTGAAAAGGTCAGATTCAATGATGCCCTTCAGCCCGGTGTGCTGCCGCAGGATTTCCCCGTTGAGCAGGTTGGCCGGATCAGACTCCGCATGGCGAGCAACGTCGATTTCGAAGTGGGCCTGCACGATTACGCTGACGAGGGATGTCAGGTAGGTATGGCGCACGTAGAGCCAGTCGTATTCCGGCGAATCATCCACCGCGTTCTGCCCGATGGCGACCTGCAACAACTCCCGCCACAGCTTGCGTTTCACCGCCACCGTGGGGAGGTCGCGGTTCCGCTGGTGGGCTTCGTGAAGCAGGGCGGTGACGGTTTTGAAGAAGTCGCTTTCCTGGCCGAAATAGCGCAGCAGGTTATCGGCGCTGGGCTCATTATTCTCGGCCTGCGTGTCGATTATGTCGTAAAGGTATTCGTACAAGCGGCTGCCCTGTTCGGGTTTGTCAAACAGCCGTCGGTCGCTTTTCAAGTCCGCCGTAGGTTGTGAAGCGCCCACTGACCGCTTCACAAAATTTTGGCCGTCGGTCAGGATGCCATTCTGGACGCCGTTGCCGGCTCGGGCGTTTTCCAGGATGTAGCCATCCAGTTGTGCGATGGCATCCGGGTCAATGGAACCGCCCTTGATGATACTCCGTTTGAACTCCACGTAGGTGTTGCGGAGATACAGATCCACTTTGCTCCGGCTGTCCTGCGCCGGCCGCGTTTCCGTTACTATTTCCGATTCGTCGCTAGCGATGCCGGTTCTAACCAGAAAGTCGCGGAACGCGCTGCGAATGTCGTTTTCCGACGCGCCCTGGTTGTGACGGTCAAGAATCTTTCCGAAGTATTCAACAGCAATGGCATCGGAGCCGGTCGGCGTCTGCTTATCAGTAAGCGTCATGGTTGAATTTATCCCCTGGCAACGACAGACGGCCGCTTCCGGTTGCCGCGATGTTACTTGGTTCCGGCCCAATCTGGCAACGGCCCGCTGTCACCACAGCCGAGCCCGAAACTGTCATTGCCGCCTGTGATCACTGGCCCCCAGCCGCCAGGCGTGGCGACTGTACCGCACCATCAATCGACAGCAGGGATGAAATCCGCCAGCTCCAGTATCACGTCCGGGAACGCCTGCGGGCTGCCCCGACCGCCCAGCGGAATGACGCGGACGTTGGCATAAGCCGTCCCTTGCGGCTCCGTGTTGACCACCAATTCCCCGGCGCGCAAATTGGCGACCCAAACTTCCGGTATCCCGGCGGCGGCGTACCGGGCCAGCTTTTCCCCCAGGTCGAATTCCAGAGAACTGTCGGCAACTTCGACCAGGAAGTACACGTCAGACGGCAGTGTTGGCCCAATGTCGTTGATGGAACGCCTTCGGATGACGGCAATGTCCGGCTCCGGCATCGTGAAGTCGTCCAGCTGTATTGATCCCTGCACCTGCACCATTGCCCGGCGTCCGATGGCCTCGTGCATCAGATGAGCCAGCCAGTCAACGCTGTGCTGGTGCCGGTTGCCAACGGGCGCCATCTGGATTATCTCCCCGTCCAGCAATTCAATTCGTTCCTCTTTCGCCAGTATGCCGGCTTCGCCCAGGGCCAGATACTCGGCCACGGTGAAACGACGGCCGGCGCCCACAGCCCCGCGCTCGCTGGCCGGTACGATGCCGGCGGCGACCATGGCATCCGTCTCGGCGTCAGTGAAACGGCGAATGGCGTCGGTGCGCGTAGTTGTCATCGCAGTCCTCGCTACGCTCAGCTAGTTTCGGGCCTCGCCCATTGTATCACCCGACTGGCCGCGGCCACTGTGCTAAACTACGCCCATTACCAACCTCCCCCACGGAGCCGCATCGCCATGACCACCACCTCCAAAGACCCCATCCTCGTCGTCATCCAGCTCACCGGCGGCAACGACTACCTGAACACCGTCATCCCCTACGGCGACGGGCGCTACCACGACAACCGGCCCACCGTGGGCATTCCCGCCGAGCGGGCTCTGCCCATTGATGACCACTTCGGCTTCAACCCGGCCCTGCCCGAAATCAAGGAGTTGTACGACGCCGGCAAGGTGGCCGTCATCAACGGCATTGGCTATCCCACGCCCAACCGTTCCCACTTCCGCAGCATGGACATCTGGCACACCTGCGAGCCGGAAAAGGTCGGCACCGAGGGCTGGCTGGGCCGCGTCATCCGCGACATCGACCCCAACGCCGAGAACGTGCTCACCGGCGTCAACTTCGGACGCGGCCTCCCCCGGGCCATGGCCCTGACCGGCGTCCCCGTCGCCTCCGTGGCCGTGCTGGAGACCTACGGCGTGCTCACCGGCATCGTCAACGAGCCGGAACGTGGGCAGGCCCTGGACATCTTCGCCCGTATGTACTCCCCCACCGTCGGCCTGGGCGCGACCATGGACTACCTGGGCCAGACCGGCCTGGACGCCCTCAAGGGCGCGGACATCCTCAAGGCCGCCCCCGATATGTACACCTCCACCGTGGAATACGCCGACACCGGCATCGCCCGGAACCTCCAGGGCATCGCCAAGGTGCTCACCGCCAACCTGGGCGCCCGCGTCTTCTACACCCAGCAGGGCGGCTACGACACCCACGCCAGCGAGGCCGACGTCCATCCCAGGCTGCTGGGCGACCTGAGCCGCGCCGTCAGCGACTTCTACGCCGACCTGCGCGAGCATGACGCCGCCGACAACGTGGTAATGTTCGCCTTCACCGAGTTCGGCCGCCGCGTCAAGGACAACGGCAGCGGCACCGACCACGGCAGCGGCGGCGTGGCCTTCGCCATCGGCGACCCGGTGGCCGGCGGCATGTACGGCGCCTACCCCTCCCTGGCCGAAGGCGACCTCGTAGAAGGCGACCTGGCCTTCAACACCGACTTCCGCGGCGTGTACGGGACCCTGGTCGAACAGTGGCTCGGTCTGGACGCCAAGCCGGTGGTGGGCGGCAGCTTTGAGCAGCCGGCGTTTGTGTAGGGAGAACGATTATGACGACGCCAAAGACCTACCGAGCCGCTCCGATGCTCCCGGCCGGTTCCGTCATCGGTGACGACCCATCGGCAGTCTTCGAATCCACTCTGACCGTGTATAGCCCCGATGGCGCCCGCAGCCGGGAGATTGTCGCTCCGGTGGATACCCGGTCGTATCGTTCGATAATCCCCGCCGAAATCCTGCGCGAGTTGGGGATTGAGCCGGTGATCGAGAGCCGCTTCAACTACTGGGATGGCTCAATCCTGAAACTCCCCGTCGGAGTGGCGCGCGTGGCGCTGCCGGGCAAAGCCGGCCATTCCGTCGTGGCCTTTGGCAACGATCCTCAGCAAACCGTCATCGGCGGTCTGACGCTGGTGGAACTGGCCCTGGTCGCCGACCCCAAGAACAAACGGTTCGTTCCGGGAGAACTGACCCTCTAACCTCCAACGCTCTATGAGGCCGACCACCTACTCCGCCCGATTTACTTTGTACTGCCCGGATCGCTCCCGCTCTCGCCCACTCATCGGCGTGGTTGATACCGGGGCCAGCTTCACCGTAATCCCCGCCCACATACTGGACGAGCTGGGCATAACACGCGCTGAACGGGAAAGGTTCTCCCTTGCCGACGGATCATTGCATAATCTGGACATCGGCTATGCGCGAGTTGAGCTGCAAGGCTATACGGAAGTGGTGAGAGTTGTCTTCGGTTCTGACCCACACAAAACCCTGATTGGATTTACCACCCTGCTGGACCTCCGGTTAGCCGTTGACCCGGTGCATCGGCGACTGCTCCCGGTTGACCGCATTGTCCTGCTGGACGACGAGGCTGCGCCATGACCAACCTGCCCCGCATCACCGAAGCCGCCATCCGCGCCAAAGTAACCGAGCAGTCCTACGACCGGGGCGTGGATTACCACCATTCGGGCACCGTCGAAAACGCCACTTTGCGCGGCAGCCAGCTCTTCGCCTCGGTGCAGGGCAGCGAGTGGGACCCCTACCAGGTGGGCGTAACGTTCCTCGGCGGCGACTTCACCGCATCCTGCACCTGCCCCTACGATTGGGGCGGCTACTGCAAGCACGTCGTAGCCACCCTGCTCACCGCCATCGACGATAGCAGCTCCATCCCCATAGCCGTCAAACCTCCGGTAGCTGACCTGCTGGCCGGGCTGGACGCCGACGAACTGCGCTCCCTGGTTCACTGCTGGTTGAGGCCGCCCCCGACCTGCTGGACGTGGTGGATGCCTACTGCGCTGAGGAGCCAGTATGATGGATGCGGAGCGAAAACGCCCCCTCGCCGGCCACACTATCGGCGGCGATGCTGCCGCCGGGACGTTCAGCGCAGATTTCACCATCTACGAGCCCGATGGTATCCAGTCGCGTCGCTTGAACGGCGTCGTGGATACGCGGCGGCTGTACTCCATCGTTCCTAGGGAAATTCTTGAATCGCTGGGAGTGGAGCGGGAGCATTACCGGCGGTTCCGCCGGGAAGACGGCTTCGTCCGCCAACTGGGCGTCGGCCTGGTGAGGATGGAGTTGCAAGGCAAAACTTCGCGCGCCCATATCGTCTTTGGCGACGACCGGCACGAAACCGTTATCGGCTCGATGACTCTGGCCGCTTTCGCCCTTGCCGCCGACCCGGCGCAGCAACAGCTCGTGCCGGGTTTACTGAGGCTGTAATCCGAGATCCTGATGACGCTAAACGCTATTGGCGCTTACCCTTCCCCTACACCCCCCGGCGCCGCCCTCTACGTGGACACGGAAAACCTCCGCGACCCGGAATACGCCCGCCAGGTGGTAGCTGCCGTCGCCGCCAACTGGCCCGGCGACCGTCCGCCCCTGGGCAGCCTGTCCCTATACGTCCGCGCCGACAAGGCGGAGTTGTGGCGTTTGTGGGCGGAGGATGCGTTCCCCGCGCTGACCCTGCGCGTCCGCGGCGTCCAGCATTTCAGCGCCAATAACTCCAAGAACTCGGCGGATCTGGCCATCGCCGCCGATGCCGTGTCCGACCTGGTGACCGGCCGGGCCAACGACGTTGCCGTGGTCAGCAACGACAGCGATTTCGGCGCCCTCTTTGTCAAAGTCCGTGAGTTGGCCCAGGAGGCCAACGCGGCGACGGCGCCGTTCCTGTGGATCCACCCGCCGGACGGAGGCGCGCTGTCGCCGGAAATCGACGAGTTCATCCCCGCAGTGTTCCGGTGGGACCTGACCTCCACTCTGGCGGCTCCCACTGCGCCGGCTCCGGCCCCGGTGGTCGGCCCGCCCACCCCCAAGCGGTTGCCGCCAGCGAATCGGCGCGCATTGCCGGCCGGCAGTGCAAACGACAACGTCACCAACGAAGCCATGGCGGAAGAGTTGATACGCCGATTGCCTCCGGGGCGATTCCGCGCCGCCGATGCCCAGGAAATCGTCAGCAAACGTTGGCCCAAACATCCGGCCGCCGGCGACACCGCCAAATTCGGCCAGTTCCTCGGCAAGGAAATCTGGCCCATCCTGCAAAAACGCGGCGTGACCATGCCCCGCAAAAGCTCGCCGCGTACTTACGAAATAAGCCAGGCAGCCAAGGACTCCGTTGCCAGCCGACCGTCGCCCCAGCCAACCGCAGCCGAGCCTACCGTGGCCGAGTTGGCAGCCGCAATCGCCGCCGGCATCACCGAAGATATTTTCAAGGCATCGGAGGCCCAGGCCGCCTTGAAAATGGATCGGCCTCAGCATCCGGCCGCGTCCTACACGGCGGCCCAATTCGGTGTCTGGTTCGCCAAGCAGCTCTGGCCGGTGATGGAACGGCACGGCGTCACCATCGCCAAAGAAAAGCCTCGCCTCTACGAGATGACCCCCGACGCCCGCCACCGTCTGACCGCCCTGGCCTAGCCGGCCGGCCCCACACCGTCATTCCGGCCCCACACCGTCATTCCGGCCCCATACCGTCATTCCGGCGAAAGCCGGAATCCAGAAATCCAGCCGCCAGCAAGCTAGCCGGAGGCTGTTAATCCCGCCCAATCTGCTGACACCAGCCCGTTGACGTCACCGCCTTACCTGTAAGAACATAAGTTCGTCAACACCGGCGCGCCAAACCTTACCCTGCGCCGACCAGGAGCGCCCTACCTATGCTCATCAAAAGCGACCCCGACCGCTACGACAAGCTGCAAATCCTCGGCGGCATGGCCGCGGCCGAGGATATCCTCACCGCCGGCAAGGCCGACAGCGGCGGCCACTCCCTCAGCGGCAAATTCGCCGCCGGCTCCATCGGGCGCGGCAGAAACCGCGTCGCCTACTCCGATCCCGGCAAGAACCCGGCCCCCGGCATCTACAAGGCCAGCCTGCCCAACGGCAAGAAAATCAGCCTCATGCGCGTCATGTTCACCGACTTCTGCAAGATGGACTGCGCCTACTGCCCCAACAGCATCTACGTGCCCCGCAAACGCTACGCCTTCAAGCGCGAGGAACTGGCCGACACCTTCGCCGAGCTGCACCGCCGCCTCGCCGTGGACGGCCTGTTCCTCAGCTCCGGCATCGCCGGCGACGGCACCAAGACCACCCAGCGCATGGTGGAAACCGTCGAAATCATCCGCAAAAAACACGGCTTCCAGGGCTATGTCCACCTCAAGGTCATGCCCGGCGCGTCCCGCGAACTGGTGGAACGCGCGCACCGCCTGGGCAGCCGCCTGTCCGTCAACATCGAAACCCCCGAGCCGGACATGATGCGCCGCATCAGCCCCCACAAGGACTTGCAGAAAGACATCCTCGACCCCATGGCCTGGATTAACGACCTGACCCGCGAAACCAGCGGCGGCGCGGTCGGCCAGGCCACCCAGTTCGTCGTGGGCGCCGCCGACGAGTCCGACCGCCAGATCTACCGTCGCGTTGACCAGATGTACACCGACTGGAACCTCAAGCGCGTCTATTACCCGCCCTTCCGTCCTGCCCGCCATACTCCCATGGAGGAAAAGCCGCCGGTGCACGCCGGCCGCGAACACCGCCTCTACCAGATGGACTGGCTCCGCCGCGTCTATAACTTCGCCTCTGACGAAATCGACCTGGCCTTCGACCACGGCGGCTTTCTCTCCCTGGAACAGGACCCCAAAACCGTCATCGCCATGGAAAACCTCGACGCCTTCCCCATCGACCTCAACGCCGCCACCAAAGACCAATTGCTGCGCATCCCCGGCATCGGCCCGGTATCGGCCAGCCGCATCCTGGAAAACCGCCGCCAGCACACCATCGACAACTGGCGCGACCTGCAAACCATGGGCGTAGTCCGCAAGCGCGCCTGGCCCTACGTGATCTTCCCCGGCCAGCGCCCCCCGTCCGGCAAGCAGCTCCGCCTCGACCTCTTCGGCGAAGCCCAGGACCGCCGCGCCGCCGAAGCCGCCGGGATCAGCCTGCCGCCCCCTAAATCCCCGGCCCTGTCTGCCGTGATGGAAACCCCGGCGGCCTACACAACGGGCCACGAGTGCATCCCCGGCAGCCGGGGGGCGATGTGCGCCGGGTGCCCGGTGAACCCGGCGGCAGATGCGTCGGTGTTGACAGCATCAAGTGGTCAGGATAGAGTGTAGTCGAACCCCCCTGTTGCCTAGGCGGCAGGGCGCGAGGCCGCCGCAAGGCGGCTTTCGCATTGGTGCCCGCTCGCTATGCCTACCGCCAATTTCTACGTTGACGGGTTCAACCTCTACTACGGTTCACTGAGGAATCGCTGGCCGCAGTACAAATGGCTGAACTTACAATCATTTTGTGAGAGCCTGCTGCCTGGCCGGCAGGTCAAACGTGTACGCTACTTCACCGCCAGAGTCAGAAATACGTCGCGCGACCCTGACGCCGCCAACCGACAGCGTGTGTACCTGCGAGCGCTGGCAACATTACCCAAAGTCACCATCCATGAAGGGTTGTTCACGATGCGAGACGTGTATATGCCATTGACTAACAACCCCGCAACGCTCGTTCAGGTTACACGGATTGAGGAAAAGCGAACCGATGTCAATTTGGCCACGGCTTTGCTTTTGGACTGCTGCAATAATGATTGCGACGAGGTTGTCGTAATTTCCAACGATTCTGATCTGATAGCTCCAGTACAGGCAGTTCACCAAGAATTTGGTAAGCCAGTGGGCATAGTCAGCCCGCAGCCGCCCAAACAACGCAGCAGAGCGCTTGCCCAGGCAGCGTCCTGGTCATACCGAACAATTAACCGGTCTCACTTTGCCAATAATCAATTCCCCCAACAACTAACCGACGCCAACGGCACATTTAGCAAGCCGGCTACCTGGTAACAACAACGCCATTCACCGTGAATGACGCTTCCACAGCGATATAGCGGCAGCCATCTCCCTTATCATCGCAACCCAAGTGTGCAACAACCCTATGCTATCATAACCGCCAGTTCCCCAAATCCCTCCCGGAGGCCGTCACCCCGTGAAGAGCTACTACTTCTCCGAGTTCCCCTACCACGAATATCCCGACGAAGAGGGCGACAAGTACCCGTCCCTTCGCCTCACCTTCCCCAACACCTGGTTCAACCCCAACACCGCCAACGGCCTCTTCAAGCGCTACTTCGACGAGTGCGTCTATGCCGACGAGCTGGGTTTCGACGGCATCATGCTCAACGAGCATCACAACACGCCGTCCTGCATGAACGCCGCCACCAACCTCTCCGCGGCGGTGCTGGCCCGCATCACCCACCAGGCCAAGATCCTGCTCCTGGGCAACATCCTGCCCATCCACGACAACCCCGTCCGCCTGGCCGAGGAGCTGGCGATGATCGACGTCATCTCCGGCGGGCGAATGATTTCGGGATTCGTCCGTGGCACCGGCGTTGAGACCGTCTCCACCAACAACAACCCGGTGGCCAACCGGGAACGCTTTGAGGAATGCCACGACCTGATCATCAAGACCTGGACCACTCCCGGCCCCTTCCGCTGGGAGGGCAAGCACTACAACTTCCGCGTGGTGAACCCCTGGATGGTGCCCATCCAGCAGCCCCATCCCCCCATCTGGGTGCCCGGCACGTCGTCGCCCGAAACCGCCGAATGGTCCGGACGCCACGGCTACACCTACGTAGCGTTCCTCACCGACCTGGACGTCACCGAGGAACTGTTTGGCATGTACCGGGTGGCTGCCGAAGACGCCGGCCGCGAGGTCGTGCCCGACAACTTTGGCTATCTTCTCTGCTGCTACGTCGGCGACACCCAGGAGGAAGCCGACGAGCAGGCCCGGCACTTCATCTGGCGCATGGGTCCCACCGTCCGCGGGCCGCGCGAGTACATGGCCCCCGTCGGCTATCGTTCCGCGGCCGGCGCCGCCATCGCCGCCCGGCGCTCGGGCCTCAAGCCCCTCAACCTGCAAACCTTCGAGGAACTCAAGGATAACTACCACATCGTCTGCGGCACCCCCGACACCGTGCTGGAAAAGCTGGAGTACCTGCACCAGCGCCTGGGCATGGAGCACCTGGTCTTCTACGGCCAGGAATCCCGCATGGACCACGAAGCCACCATGAAGAATATCGGCCTCTTCGGCAAGGAGATCCTGCCCGTCATCCAGAAGTGGTAGGGCTGCGCAGTCGGACATGGCGCGGATAGTGGTCATAGCGCTGGTCGCCGCTGTTATCGGCGGCGCCATCGTGTACGGTGCGATGCTGTACTTGGGTCGGAATCCGGTACAGGTGGACGTGTCGGTTCGCAAGACCATGCCGACCGCTGCTCTGGCATCGGAAACGCCAGCGCCATCCCCGGCCCCGACGGCGATGGCGACGCCGCAGCCCACGTCACCTCCAATACCCACGGCCATGCCAACCGCCACGGTCACGGCGGCGCCGACGCTAACCTCAACCCCGGCCCAGACACCAACCGCCACGCCTGCTGCGCCCACGGAGCGAGAAATCGCAGTTAACGCTTTCGCCGAATGCAACGGCCAGTATTCGGGATGGGACAAGCGGCACCGAGCTTGGAGTGCCAACTCGGCAATCGAGGAAGGCCGACAGACTGTGGCCGACATCCGGGCGTTGGTGGAACGCTACTGCGACGGCGTATTCCCTGAGCTGGCCGTCATTACGGACCAGCCGACCGCTACGCCGTCGCCACAACCCACGGCAACAGTGCTGCTCAAGCCAACTTACACACCCTGGCCCGTTGCTACTCCCAAGCCGACGGATACTCCCGTCCCAACCATGACCCCGCGGCCGGTGCTCGCCACATCGCCTGACTTACGGCACATTGACGAAAAGCGCTATATGCTGGAACTTATCAACGCCCAGCGCAAAAAGGCCGGCGTCGGCGCAGTGACTCTCAGCAACAACATCGCCGCCCAACTCCACGCCGAAGTCGCCCTGGAAAACTGCTTTTCCAGCCATTGGGGTATTGACGGATTAAAGCCCTATATGCGGTACAGCCTGGCCGGCGGTTATCAATCCAATGGCGAAAATGGCAGCGGACTGGACTATTGCATCCGGGCTGCCCACGGCTACGCCGCCAAGGGCAACATCCAGCAACGAATTCATGAGGCTATGGACGACTGGATGAACAGCCACGGCCACCGTCGCAACATCCTTGACCCCACACACAAAAAGGTCAGCGTCGGGTTAGCGTGGGACCGCTACAACACGACAATGTATCAGCATTTTGAGGGGGAATATGTTGAATATGACCGGCTGCCATCCATCGCCAGCGGCATCTTGTCGCTGTCCGGCAAGACCGGGAACGGGGCTTCGTTCCGGGAGAACCGGGACTTGGGGATACACATTTTCTATGACCTGCCGCCGCATAAGCTGACCAGAGGCCAAGTTGCCCGCACCTACTGTTACGATAACGGGCGTCGGGTAGCCGGCCTGAGATGGCCGCTGACCGTGGGCTATCGCTGGACTACCGACACGTACACCACAACATACGCTCCTTGCCCCAGCCCATACGACGTTCCGGCGGATGCGCCGGCACCGCGCTCGCCCGCCGAAGCTCATCAAGCCTGGCAGCAGGCGTACAACGCCAGCCAGTCCAGTGCATCCCAATCCATCACCGTACCGTGGATTACCGCCTCGGAATGGACGGCCAGCGGCACAGCCTTTGCCGTGAAAGCCGACATCAGCGAAATCCTGAACCGCCACGGCGCCGGGGTTTATTCGCTGATGGTGTGGGGCAAAATCGGCGGCGCAGATGCGGTCATCTCGCAATACTCAATTTTCCATGGCGTTGCGCCGCCGGGTACGTACAACCCCTCTGCCAATTGAATCAGCCTCATGGTCAACGGGTCTGGCATAATGGTGTTGCCAGGCCAACTAAACAAGGAACCGCCATGACCACCAGAGAAATGACCGCCGCCGAACACGCCCAGACCGCCCGCGATTTCCTCGCCGCCTCAGACCGCGAGTTCGCCGCCGGCGACCACTTGCAGGGTTCCGAAAAACTCTACGGCGCGGCCACCCAGGCCGTCATCGCCATCTGCCAGCAGCGCGGCTGGCGCTACCACAGCCATCGCGATATGAAAAACGCTGTAACCAACCTGGCGCGGGAGCAGGATGACCAGTTCATTATTACGGGCTTCGTCACTGCGGAAAATTTCCACCGCAATTTTTTCCACGACCACATGGAAGATTACGACATTGATGCAGAGCGTCCCGCCGTTCACCAGTTCGTTGACCGTATGCTGACTCTGCTCGGCTCCGAAACCGACGTAGTTCCAACACGACCACCAGAGAAATGACCGCCGCCGAACACGCCCAAACCGCCCGCGACTTCCTCGCCGCCTCAGACCGTGAATTCTCCGCCGGCGACCACCTGCAAGGCTCCGGAAATCTCTACGGCGCGGCCACCCAGTCCGTAATCGCCACCTGCCAGCAACGGGGCTGGCGCTACCGCAGCCATCGCGATATGAAAAACGCCGCAACCAACCTGGCGCGAGAGCAGGATGACGCCGGCATCACCGGCGGGTTTATCGCGGCGGAAAACTTCCACCGGAACTTCTTCCACGACCACATGGAAGATTACGAGATGGATGCAGACCGTCCTGTCGTCCATCATTTTGTCGATCAGTTGCTTATGCTGCTGCAAGACGCCGGCGGCGACGCCGCCTAGAAAAGCGCCAACGCGTAGGGGCGGGTTTCAAACCCGCCCCTACATCGTTGGCTATGGCCGTTGGCGATTAGCCGGGCACCTCGTCATAGTGGTGGAACGTGCCGATGACGTTGGCTTCGTACATGGCCTGGACTTCTTCCTCAGTGTAGTCAAGCATTCCGGTCAGCACGTCTTCGTTGTGCTCGCCCACCTGTGGCGTGGTGCCAACCACGGCGGGGGTCCGGCTGAAGTGCCAGAAGTCGCCGGACACGGCGATGGTGCCGGCCAGGAAGTCGTCGACCTCCACCATGGCCCGGCGCTCCCACGGGTGCGGGTCGGCGGCGGCCTGGGCGATGGTGTTCACCGGCGCGGCCACCACGTCGTGACGGGTGAAGTGGGCGATAGCTTCCTGCATGGTCATGTCGGCCATGAGGTCGCGCATGGCCTGGTTGACCAGCTCGCCGTTGTTGCCCCGCTCGTGGCGGGTGGTGAACCGGGGGTCCTCCAGCCACTCGGGCTTGCCCAGCGCGTTGCAGACCCGATGCCAGTGGTGCTGGTCGCCGGCCGATATGAGCACCCAGCCGTCCTTGCAGGGATAGGTGCCCGACGGCGGCGCCGCTGACTCACCGCGACGTGGCTCGATGCCGGCGCCGTGGTAGGCGGTGATGGGAATCTCGGTGTAGCTGTAGCCGGTGTCCGCCAGGCAGGCGTCGATGGTCTGACCCACGCCGGAGGTCTCCCGCTCGTGCAGCGCGGCCAGGGTGCCGATGGCCGCGTGCAGCGCCGTGGTGCGGTCGATGATAGGCACGCCGGCGCGGATCGGCGGCATTCCCTCTTCGCCGGTCACCATGGCGATGCCCGACATGGTCTGCCCGATGGGGTCATAGCCGATCTGCTCCCGGTAGGGACCGAACTGGCCGTAGGCCGACACGTTGACCATGATGATGCGCGGGTTCAACTCGTACAGCACGTCATAACCGAAACCCATGACGTCAATCGTGCCGGGCCGGAAGTTCTGCAACAGCACGTCCGAGACCTTGACCAGCCGGCGCAGGACTTCCTTGCCTTCCTCCTTGCGCAGGTCGATGCTGAGGCTCTTCTTGCCGCTGTTGTACTGCACCCAGTAGGCCGACTGCTTGCGCACCCAGGGAGCATGGTAGCGGGTTTCCTCGCCGCCCAGCCGCTCCACCTTGATGACCTCGGCGCCCAGACGGGCCAGCACTTGGGCGCAGCGGGGGCCGGCCTGGTGCCGCCCCAGGTCAATTACGCGTATCCCGTCCAGGGGGCCTTTCGCTTCTGCCATGACGGATTCTCCTCAATGCAATGGGTTGCGTCGCGTTGCGTAAGTTCTGCGAATACGGTTCCGCCATTCTACGCCGGGACGGTGGAATGGGCAAGCGACAGTTTAGCTCACGCGTACCCACTTTCCGCCGTCTGTCATTGCGAGAATGCCGTCAGGCATTCGCGGCAATCTCGTTGAGGTATTTACGGCTGCTAGCAGAAAACCCTTGCTACGCCGACGAGATTGCCACGCTGCGCTCGCAATGACAAAGTGGGTCCGCATGAGACAGTTTAGAGGGTGTCTAAAAAGGATCCAATTGGTGCAGGAGCATACGAGCGAGGTTTGCTGTGTTGGGCGTAGCGTGGGGGCATGGAACGACCTACTTATCCCAGCGACCTCAGCGAC